>JAKOXV010000023.1 GCA_029780855.1 bacterium | reverse complement strand
TGCGGCATTACCCTGTACGATATTGCCAGACTCTTTAAGTGGAATGAGAGGCAAATCGAGACCAAACTTTTCTGTGAACTCCATGTTCATTTGGTGTTTTGCGAGCCACAAGGAAAGAATAGCGACCTCGTGTGCAAAATCATCAATTTCGATACCGTAGAAGTTCTCGATATTAATACTTGAGCCGAACATAACTCGTTGAACAGAACCAGCCAATTCACCCTGGCGCTCTAAAATTAGATGTTCGAGCTTGCGGAGTTCTTTATAGGCAATAATCAGAAAGTTGCCCGAACCACAGGCAGGATCGAAAACCTTTATTTTACTAATTCTCGTCAACAGCTTGTCGAGCTTCTTCGAGTCATCACATACTTTGTTGTACTCGTCCCGTAGTTCATCTAGAAATAAAGGCTCGATGGTCTTCATTATGTTTGGCACACTAGTGTAGTGCTGGCCGAGACCAGTTCGTTCGCTTGGTCGGACAACAGCCTGGAACATGCTCCCAAAGATATCTGGATTAATGTTACTCCAGTCAAGCTTACTTGAAGATTCAATAAGGATATCCCGTGCCTCTTTGTTAAATAATGGGATGGTTGATGAATCCTTTGAAAATAAATTACCGTTTACATAGGGAAATTCTGCTAGGTGGGCTGGGTATTCATCCCTTTTGCCCTCATCATCAAGCGCCTCAAAGAGCATTAGTAGAAAATCATGTAGATCTGAGCCGTCTTTTTGTGTGTATGAGCTTACTGCATTAATAAACTGGTTCTTTTTGAAGATATTAGTATCTTCTGCAAAGAAACAGAACAGCAGTCGAGTAAAAAATGTTGCCAAGTTGTGCCAGTCATTTGCAGTAGTGTAGCCGTTATGAGCAACCAATATATCAAAAAGTCTCGCCATCTTCTCAGCTGCTTTAACATCAGCATGATTCTCCGCTAAGAATTGGGCTTTCTCCATTCCGGCCCAAGGCAAGAAGTAAGCGTAATGCTTATTGATGTCTTTAATACTAATACCAAGCGGTTCACCAGTCTTAGTATCTATAGCAAGGAGCTTCCTATAGTTAGTCACGATGACAAAACGTGTAGCATAACGAACTGCCGTTTGACTTGATTTTAAATCGTCAACTATCGCATATAGTTCATCATCAGATACATCGGCGGGCTTAAAGTAAACAACACCCTTCTGCGCTACTTCATTCTCTTTATCATCAGCGACGTTTAGCTGGCCATTTTTTAGCCGGGTTATATTGGCAGGCGACCGGCCATATACTGAGAGTAGCTCAAAAATAAAATCTTTGTCGTAACTCAGCCGCCCACCGAGTGGTGCAATATTTTCTTCAACATCTTTAAGTGTTATACGCACAGCAAAAACCTTCTTTTTCTCTGTTGTTATCTTATATTCTACAGTAATAGCAGTCCGTCAGCTATTGACACTTACTAAGCTGATAATATAAATTGTCCTTAGACAGTAATGTCTGCAAATTAATAATCTGACCGCACAGTTCCAAATCGGGATCAGAAAAAGGCCGTCACTGTAAGCTTAGGAGTCAATAAAGCGTTTTAGCTGGGACTCGACAGTGGCACAACATCAGGCCGATCGTGAGGAATTGATTACAGACGCTATATGCGTCATGTAGTTAATTCTTTGTGATCGGCTTTTTATATTCTAACGAGCTTCACCAAAGAATTTGTGGTTTTTAACTACAAGGAGGTGAAGCCATGGAAGCTTCAAACAACAAACAAACTATTGTGATGGCTAAGGCGAGTTCGCTCAAAGCCAGTACATACAACCCGAGAAAATGGGATCAATCGGCAATCGATGGCCTAACCGAGAGCATTAAACGCTTTGGTCTGATCGATCCCCTGCTAGTAAACGGCTCAAAAGATCGTAAAAACATTGTGATTGGTGGTCATTTTCGATTGAAGGTGGCAAAAGATCTCGGGTTTAAAGAAGTGCCTGTAATATATCTGGATATTCCAGATGAAGCTAAAGAACGTGAGCTCAATCTGCGACTCAACAAAAATCAGGGCGACTGGGATTATGAGCTGCTAGCAGAGTTTGATGAATCGCTGCTGGCCGATGTTGGTTTTGATAGTGAAGAACTTGATTCGATTTTCGACATCGATGTGGATGAACCAGATTCATTTGATCTAGAAAAAGAGCTTAAGAAGCTTGATATCACCAAGATTACTGTCAGAAAAGGTGACGTGTACCAACTCGGTGAATCTCGTCTTATGTGCGGAGACTCAACTGTCGAAGCTGACTTTGATAAGCTCATGAACGGCGAGCAAGCTGACATGTGCATGACCGATCCACCATACATTCTAGACTACCTTCACGCCAAACGCGGCGGTAAGCCAGTAACGGGCTTCGGAGCCAAGAAGAATCGTCGCTACCTTGAAACTGAAGAACTGCCCGATGACTTTACCGAACTCTGGATGGCCAATGTAGCCAAACACGCTAAACCAGACTTCTCGATTATTGTGTATGAGAATTGGAAGAACCTCCGGGTTATTTGGGGAGAAATGGAAAAGTATTGGAAGGTCAAAAACATGATCGTTTGGCATCTGCCGAACCGTCACCAAAACTTTGCTTCTAAATATAAGTTCTTCTCAAAGCACGATATCGCCATGGTTGGAGCAAGCGGCACAGTGACACTAAACCAAGATGAAGAGCCTGATGGCTTGCAAGAAGAGTACGAAACAGCACTCTATGCTATATCCGGCAAACCTCAGTGGGAGTCGCATGAAAAGGGGAAGAAGTTCATCCCGACTGATTTCATCGAGCATACAGCTGAAGATGAAAAACATTCTGGCCAAGGGGTAATCTTCGGCACTAAACCTCTGCCAATTCTTATCCCCTACATCAAAGTACTAACCAAACGAGGTGCCCTTGTGGTAGAACCATTCTGCGGATCGGGATCCACGCTGATGGCTTCTACGAAACTAAAACGACGCTGCTTCATTATGGAGAAATCTCCAGTCTACGCTGAGGTGGCCTTGAAACGCTGGGAAAAACTAACTGGCGAGAAACGAGTGAAGCTATGAGCAGAAATCAGCAACAAGATAAAAAGAAGCTACTTGCCCAGCTAGCTAAAACGCCAATCGTTGAAGCAGCATGTAAGCAGATCGGCTTACCTCGCTCGACCTACTATCGATGGCGAAAAGAAGATGAAGCTTTTGCCGAAGCCTGTGATGAAACAATTGAACTCAGTGTTGGTAGGATTAACGACCTTGCCGAATCTCAGTTGATTAATGCCATTAAAGACCGGAACATGTCCGCCATTACCTTTTGGCTGAAGCATCACCACAAATCGTACGAAACTCGAGTGAAAGTAGATGCCCGTGTCGAACACGAGATGCAGGAACTCACACCTGAGCAAGAACAATTAATTAGCCGAGCGCTTACTCTGGCTGGGCTTAAAGATAATGAGGAGAACCATGATGGAAAATAAATTAAGTGATTTAGAGTGGGATAAAATTCGCAAAGATAGTGCCGTGCGTCAGACAATTGGAGGCAACAGTTTTTACTGGTTCTTCCACTTATACTTTAGCCACTACATTGAATTTGCCACAGCAGACTTTCAAAAAGAAATGTTTCAGCTAGCTAGTGACGACGAGGTTGAGCACCTCATAGTACTTGCCTTCCGCTCATCTGGTAAATCAACAATCATTACCACCGCCCTGCCACTCTGGGCGGTCATGGGATCGATGCAAAAGAAGTACGTGGTAATTGTCAGCCAAACGCAGAACCAAGCACAGCAACATCTAAAAAACATCGCAAACGAAATTGAAACAAACGAGCTGATTGCTAAGGATTTCTTCCCATACCAAGAAGAAACAAACGAAACTGGCATCAGTGCAATTAACCTGCCGAAGTTTAACGCTCGTATCATTGCCGTTTCACGCGAGCAAGGTGTGCGTGGCCTACGCTCTGGCCAGCACCGACCAGATTTAATCATCGCTGATGACGTGGAAGATACTAATTCCGTAAAAACTCGGGAAGCTCGCCATAAAACCTTTGATTGGTTTACTGGTGAGCTGCTACCACTCGGGAGCGAGAAAACAAAGTTCATCACCGTTGGTAACCTTCTACACGAAGACTCGCTCATAATGCGACTTAAAGCCGGCATCGAAGAAGGAGTTCGCAGTGGTACATTTGTAGAATATCCATTAGTTAATAAGAATGGCACCCCTCTCTGGCTAGATCGCTTCCCTGACAAAGCTGCTGTCGAGCGGTTAAAGAAGCGTGTCGCTAATCCGATCACCTGGGAACGAGAGTATATGTTACATCTCGTGGCTGATGACGAGCAGATCATTACTCGAAAGATGCTTCACCACTATCCTGAAATACCGATGCGGTTACGTGATGAGTTCCAGCGAACATTTGTTGGTGTGGATCTTGCTATTTCCGAGCGAGATAAAGCAGACTACACAGCCATTGTGACATTTCGGGCTCGAGGGACTGGCAGCAAACGAAGGATCTATGTCCTGCCTAATCCAATCAATAAGCGGATGAGTTTTCCTAGTACTATTGCAACCTTGAAGGATCTTCATAATTCATATGGCTGTAATCCGAAGCTATATGTTGAACAGGTCGGCTACCAGGCTGCGGTTGTTCAACAACTTGAAATCGAAGGGCTCGATGTGAGCGGGATTACACCAAATGGGGATAAGCGAGCTCGACTGAGTATGGTTGCTCATATGATAACTTCTGGAGAAGTAGTATTCCCCGAAACGGGATGCGAACGGCTTATTGAACAGCTGGTAGGCTTTGGTGTCGAAAAGCATGACGACCTAGTTGATGCTTTTACGATGGCACTCCTGGCCTTCAAGAGCACATCTTCTGATAACCAGCCATCAATTCAGTTCTTACCACGAAAAGAATGGGATCGGATGACAGGACGAACCCGAAGGAGCTTTTGGGGCTCTGGTAGTGGCTTTGGTTCAGGAGGCGGCTGGACAAGGCTTATGGGCTAGCTAGCACCTCTGGGATGCGGTATACTTCAAGATGTCTAGGACTTCAAACAATCGGTAACGCGATCAGCGTAGTTATGCTCAAAAATGGGCAGCTACGTAAAAAAGAATAGGCATAACTGCTTGTTTGGGTCCTAGACAGTCCAGCGTGGCTGTCCATTTTTGTATAGTCTCCTGGATTATTAAAACAACTTAATAACCAAGGAGGTTATATGAAACAACCAAAAGAAGGAAGTTGGTTCAAAAGACACAAAATATTAACAGTGATCCTCGGATTCATCATCCTCGGTGTAATCGTGAGTGCAGCTGGTGGTGGGAGCGATTCA
>JAKOXV010000012.1 GCA_029780855.1 bacterium | reverse complement strand
TATCGTTACTCCATTCGTGCGGGTCAGAACTTACCTGACAAGGAATTTCGCTACCTTAGGACGGTTATAGTTACCGCCGCCGTTCACCGGGGCTTCAGTTCATTGCGTAAACAAATTCCCTTAACCTTCCGGCACCGGGCAGGAGTCAGCCCCTATACATCCACTTTCGTGTTAGCAGAGACCTGTGTTTTTGGTAAACAGTCGCATGGGCTCCTTAGCTGCGGCCCCGTCACAATACCTACAAATAGGATTGCTAGAGGTCAGCTTTCTTTCTCGATATGTAAATTTTATCTCTTCAAATTTCTCGTTCTTTCAAAAGAAAACTGGCAAGTCACTAGTCATTATAGACATTGTGACGGGGCAGACCTTATCCCGAAGTTACGGTCGCTGTATTGCCGAGTTCCTTAACGAAGATTCACTCGTACGCCTTGGTCTTCTCGACCTGAGCACCTGTGTCGGTTTGCGGTACGGACGGCTATAGACACACGTTTGGACGCTTTTCTGGCCAGCACCCTCACAGGACTCGATCCAAAAGGATCTCGCATTCGTAGCCGTTAAACTACTTAGACGGATATAACCATGAATCCGCTCCTGCTAACATGCCGTGCACTCCAAACAAATCTAAAGCCGGTACGGGAATATTAACCCGTTGTCCATCGTCTACGCTACGCGCCTCGACTTAGGACCGACTAACCCTGGGGCGATTACCGTGGCCCAGGAAACCTTGCTCTTTCGGCGGGCAGGATTCTCACCTGCCTTATGGTTACTCATTCCAGCATTCTCACTTGATACCGCTCCACCGAACCTCGCAGTTCGACTTCAACGCTGATATCAACGCTCCTCTACCACTCATGCATTACTGCACAAGTCCTCAGCTTCGGTGCTATGCTTAGCCCCGTTACATTTTCCGCGCGAGATCTCTTGACGAGTGAGCTGTTACGCACTCTTTAAATGAATGGCTGCTTCTAAGCCAACATCCTCGTTGTTTAAGAAATCTCACCTCGTTTCCCACTTAGCATAGACTTAGGGACCTTAGCTGGAGGTCTGGGCTGTTTCCCTTTTGAGCGTGGAGCTTAGCCCCCACGTTCTAACTGCCGTAGTTCCACTGTCCGTATTCGTAGTTTGACAAGGGTGGGTAATCTTGCGACCCCCAGTCCGAATCAGAGCTCTACCCCAGACAGCTACCGTACGACGCTAGCCCTAAAGCTATTTCGAGGAGAACCAGCTATCTCCAAGTTCGATTGGCATTTCACCGCTAACCACAGGTCATCCGGGCATGTTGCAACGTGCTACGGTTCGGCCCTCCACGTGGTTTTACCCACGCTTCAGCCTGCCCATGGTTAGGTCACTTGGTTTCGGGTCTACTCGGCGACACTAGTCGCCCTATTCAGGCTCGCTTTCACTGCGCCTCCGCCAAATGGCTTAGGCTCGCGACGCCGAGTAACTCGCTGGATCGTTCTACAAAAAGCACGCCGTCACCCGCGAACGGGCTCCGACTCCTTGTACGCACATAATTTCAGGTTCTATTTCACTCCCCTCCCGGGGTTCTTTTCGCCTTTCCCTCACGGTACTAGTTCTCTATCGATCGCAAGATATATTTAGCCTTGGAGGGTGGTCCCTCCAGCTTCAGTCAGGGTTTCACGTGTCCCGACCTACTCGACAAAAGCACATCATTCAACCGAAGTTGAATAATCTGCTTGAGACCTTTAACAGTCCCCTACAAATATAAGGTTTGCGAAACTTAACATACCAGGCTATCACTGTCTTTGGCGCAGCTTTCCAACTGCTTCTGCTCGCATCGCAAATTTCTGACCTTATGCACGCTGATGGTAGCACGTGCTTCCAAAACGGAATTCTAGACAAGGTCTAGTGCTCCGTCTTGGTTGTTTGTAGTGTCACAACCCCTTGTTAACATTCGTCTACCAACTTATTCACCTGACAAATTGCCAGATGAAAGTTAAAAAGGTTTGGGCTCTTCCGCATTCGCTCGCCACTACTAACGGAATCGTTGTTTACTTTCTCTTCCTCGAGGTACTAAGATGTTTCAGTTCCCCCGGTACCCGCTCCCTATCCTATATATTCAGATAAGTGCAACCAGACATTACTCTGATTAGGTTTCCCCATTCGGACATCTTCGGTTCATAGCTAGCTAGGCAGCTCCCCGAAGCTTATCGCAGCCTACCACGTCCTTCATCGGTATCTTGCGTCAAGGCATCCTTTATGTGCGCTTGAGTAACTTTTTACGATATTTCGTACATTTGACTAGTTATTGGTGGGTACCAATAACTAATGCCGTTTGTTCTGCATTCGATTATGTCCATATTACATAATCTATACATCTCTCTTCTTTACATTCAATTGTTAAGTTTCAAAACTCTAAGCAATCCCACAAAAAACCCTTCGGATATTGCTGTTTGCTTGAGCTTACGCTAGAAGCTTGGCGGTTTATCGCGCGATTCCTCGTGCCTAAACTCAAGCAGCCTGACCATTTTAGCACCCAAAACAGAGGTAGTCAACCCTATGTTGATGCGAAAATTGCTACACCCCCACCTCTGTAAAGTTCAATTTGCTAGAAATATTGTGAAATATATTGCAGACGCTAATGCTTTTTGTGCTTACACTTTCATTCGACTGAGCTGCGTGTTTGGTCAAGAAGGGAGGGGCCTATGCAACAGGTTATTTTTGAGTATGCATTAAATTCTGATATTCCGGTAGTTGCACATGCAGTCTCCCTTCTTCGAGCTATTCCAATCTTCAAAATCCCCAGGCTACTCGGGGATGTTTTTATTTCTCATAGTACCGTTGGCTAACTGGCTTCATATAGTAGGGCGGACTACTTTGTGGGGTCGGACAACTAACAGGTACTGATATTAAGCAAGCAATCCGAAGGGAGGGTCTTATGCGAAAAAGAATAATTCAACTAACATCAGCGATCGTCATGGTCATGGGATTGACAGGCGGTTTGGCTGCAGCCGAGAGCGGTAGTATCAATACTACTGGTCCTAACTCTACCAACCGTGCAACGTTCCATAACATGACCCGTCGAAATGTACACAATAACACCACTGCCCGTGTGAATAACGATTCTTCACAGGCGGCTCATAGCGGTAACGTTACGGTAGCCAACAACACGACTGCTGGTTCGGCAACAACTGGTATGTCCTACAACGACAACCTGACGTCCGTAGCTGCTAGCGTCAATAACTCCGTTGCTGCAACTGCTGGAAATAACTCTGCTGCCAACAATTCTGCCAACAGCGCTACAATCAGCACCACCGGCCCAAGCTCTTACAATGCCGTAGTGACTCGTAACTCAGACGTTACCAATATTCGTAATAATACCAACCTACAAGTTTGTAATACCTCAGACCAAACAGCTACTACCGGTTCAGCTGTCGTTACGAATAACACGACTGCAGGCGGCGCTGCCAGTGGTGACGCCCAGAACGTCAACACGTCACAAGTAACACTTAACGTTACGAACTAGCACCTATACTGCATTAGTTCCTTAGGGGTAGTACATCGGAGGGTCTGTCCGCCCATTCCCTCCTTTTCCCCAACTCGTTATCCACAAATAATCCTACGGAGGGAGTGTGTATGAGAAAAAATCAGTCTATACCAGCCAGTCTTACGATGCTTATCATTACAATTTCAATAGTGGCTCTCTCGCAAGGCGCCGTCCACGCTCAAACAGCAACCACTAACACCAGCACTTCTTCTGCTAATTCGGCTCCCGACTCAACGTACCATTACAACGAAGCTACGGGACTCTGGGAGAATGGAACGTACAGCTGGGATCCGAACACTGGCCAGACTACCCCACTCCAAAAGCAAGATTACAGCTACAATCCAGATACGGGAATGTGGGACACCAAGGCATATGCCTATGATCAATCAACTGGTACATACGTTCCCAACCCCAAAACTACCAGCCAAGGACCCACTGGCCCAACCGGTCCAACTAGCCCGACCGGCACTCAGGGAACAACCGGTACTATCAGTAAGACTGGACCTACAACCACAACAGGCGCAAAGCTCAGCGGATTAGGAACAGCCACAGAAGATCCATCGACCTCCGGGGATCCAATAATTCAAAATAGCGTCCCTGCTAGCAAAAACAAATCCTCTACTGCTAGCAAAAGTACAGGGGTGTTCGACAATTTCTACGACGCTTCAATCAGCACGCGTATCACCTCAAAGGCCGTAAGTGGCGATACTACTGTAGACTCTAATACTAACGCCGGCGATTCAACTACCGGTAATGCTGCAGCAATTGCTAACCTGATAAACCTTTTACAATCCTATTGGAATAGTGGTGGCGGCAACCTCCAGACATTCAGCAGTGATATCACCGGCGACGTTACCGGCGACCTATACATTGATCCGCGCGTCCTGCAGCAAGCACCATCCGACCCCAATCCTAACGGAGACGTAACCATCAACAATCAAGCTAATGGGTTGATTGATAACACGATAGACCTTGCTGCCCAGAGCGGTAGCGCTACCGTTCAAAACAATACAAACGGTGGCAATGCTACCACAGGAAATGCAGATGCCGTTGCTAATGTCGTCAACATGCTCAACTCGATGATCAGTAGCGGCCAGTCATTTATGGGTGTTATTAACATCTACGGTAACCTAGACGGTGACATTCTCCTGCCACAGGACGTACTGAACGCATTATTAGCCAGTAACGGCGGGAGTACTACTGGTGGCAGCAGTCTCAACCTCTCCAATACCGATACTCAGGCGATTAGTAACCACGTTAACGCCAACGCTACCTCTGGTCAGGCTACCGTTGACCACAACACTTCTGCAGGCAGTGCTACAACTGGCGATTCTTTGACTAACCTGACCATCCTTAACCTGACCGGACGTCAGGTTATCGGTAAGGACTCCCTACTGGTGTTTGTGAACGTGCTCGGCCGTTGGGTAGGCGTCATCATGGATGCTCCTCAGGGAGCGACCGCCGCTGCACTGGGGGGCGGAATAACCACCAATGACGGCATACCCACGACCGGTGTCGGTGATGTCAACCTGAACAACGCCAGCAACAGCCAGATCAACAACAACATTAACGTTGCTGCGCAGACCGGTGATGCGAGTGTTCGTAATAATACCAGCGCTGGTAATGCCAGCACGGGAAATGCAACAGCCAGTGTGAATCTTTTGAATATCATTAACAGCAACTTGAGCTTTAGCGACTGGTTTGGCGTTCTTTTCATAAACGTGTTCGGTAATTGGGTGGGCAGCTTTGGCATTAACACTGAAGCCGGGAACCTACCGCTAGCACAGGCACAATCTAGCAGTTCCGCTCCTGCACCGGTATTTTCCTTTAGTACTGCTCCTGAGGTTAGCGCATCAAAACGAATCACTTACTACGTATACAGCAAACCAATAACCGCATCAGACGTCCAGCAAGCAGCACAGGACAGCACAAACGGAGAAACTACACGAAAGGGTGCCGGTGCAATCCTAGCTAGTAGCAGCGGACCTGGAGGTGGCCTGAGTTCACCTGTTAACACAAGCAACTCTCCAGCTAACCCTTGGGTTCTGCCGATTGCCGGATTCATTATCGGCTCACTACTACTCGGTGGAAATCAGGCCTACGAATTTTTGCAGCGTCGCCGGTTAACCTAAGCTAGACGCGTTCTGTTGCGCCGCCTGGTTCGTTGGAACTGCGGTGGTGAACCAAGCTCTTTTGCAACTCGCATTGCTTCATCGGGACCCAGCATTTCATCAAGTCGCATACCTCTCCCAACGCGTTCACGGGCTTCCTTTGTTCGCAAGCGTTCAAGCTCTGCCCTTTCTTCTTTGGCCAGAGAAGCATCTTGTGATGCTTCTTCCCAGGTAATGAATAGCGGTTGATGCCCGAGACTAATTGAACGGATGTTAATGTGTCGCACAAAGCTATTTGTAAGGCGGCTCTCAAACGATATATCGGTTGTAGTAGATTCTTGCGTTTGCGCCCCCGTTTCCGGTTCACGAACGGTTTCTTCACGCATCACCTGACCGCGTATTACTCGAGGATTCCATACCTCTTCGTTGTCAGGAGGAAGCTGAAACCCATCTAAATATTCCACACCGTTCTCATCAACTACAATTCGTAACAACACCTCTTGATGTAGCAATTCCGTATCCTGATCGGTCAATGCAACTGGCGATTCAAGTTGCTCACCTCTTCGAAACATCTCTCACTCCTGTAAATTTAGCTATCTGCAGTATACACCACTCTTGTAATTCACCAGTGTTTCCGGTAGAATACCCCGAGTAATTTTGGCCTAGTTTTTATGGGGCAATAGCTCAGTTGGCTAGAGCACCTGCTTTGCAAGCAGGGGGTCCGGGGTTCGAGTCCCCGTTGCTCCACCAAAATTACGGGCGATTAGCTCAGCTGGTTAGAGCGCGTCACTGATAATGACGAGGTCGGAGGTTCGAGTCCCTCATCGCCCACCAAGAAAAGCACCCCCACGGGTGTTTTTTTGTTATATTTGAAGTATGGGACTACAAATTAGACATGTTAAAAAATCAGACGCAGATACTCTACTATCTCTTTTAGAAGACGCAAGAAAGTTTAAGCTTTCACTTGGTGATAACGCATGGGGCGACGAACCATATACCCCTGAGGAGGTAACCCTACGCGTAGAGAGTGGTAGTTGTTACCTGGTTGAAGTTAATGATATACCCGCCGGCAGCGTGGTATTGCGATGGGAGGATAAACCAGCGTGGGGCGACAAAGGGAACGATGGTTTGGCGGGCTATATACATGGGTTGATTGTGCACAGTGATTTTAGGGGTCAGCAGCTAGGACCCAAAATTATAGGTTGGGCTGCCGACCAAATACGAGAAAATGGTCGGAAATATGTACGTCTGGACTGCCCCGATACAAATGTCGGCCTCTGTTCATACTATGAGAAGCTGGGCTTTAAAAGAATGGGCATCCGAAATAACGCAGTTCTCTATCAACGCACCGTCAATAATCCATCCTAAAACTAAAAAGAGCCCTCTCGCAAATGGGCTCTTTTATCGTTAAAAAACTGGTTCGTGCAAATCAAACGGTCAATCGATATAAGGTAGAAGCTATTTCCTCATGGGATATCTGGTACGCTTCAAAACCCCAGATGTCCGAGGATCGACCATAGCTCATGTAGTCTATAGAGCTACACGGCTTGGTAAATCTCCCTAGAAAGGAGGTAATCCATCCGCACCTTCCGGTACGGATACCTTGTTACGACTTAACCCCAATCATCCCCCCTACCTTAGGCCTAGGCAAGCTAGGACGTCAGGTATTGGTGACTTTCGTGGTTTGACGGGCGGTGTGTACAAGACCCGGGAACGTATTCACGGTAGTGTTCTGACCTACCGTTACTAGCGATTCCGACTTCATGGAGGCGAGTTTCAGCCTCCAATCCGAACTGAGACCGGCTTTGATGGGATTTGCTCCGTCTCGCGACTTGGCAGCCCTTTGTACCGGCCATTGTAGCGTGTTTGTAGCCCCAGACGTAAGGGAAATACTGACCTGACATCATCCCCTCCTTCCTCCCCGTTACCGAGGCAGTCTGATTAGAGAAATTCAACTAATCACAGGGGTTGCGCTCGTTGATGGACTTAACCAAACATCTCACGACACGAGCTGACGACGGCCATGCATCACCTGTCACTTGGTTCCAAAAGGCACACTCTGCTTTCGCAGTGCTTCCAAGGATGTCAAGCCTGGGTAAGGTTCTTCGCTTATCATCGAATTAAACAACACGCTCCACCGCTTGTGCGGGTCCCCGTCAATTCCTTTATGTTTTAGCCTTGCGGCCGTACTCCACAGGCGGGATGCTTAACGCGTTAGCTTCGCTACTGAACGGGTCGATACGTCCAACAGCTAGCATCCATCGTTTACGGCGTGGACTAACGGGGTATCTAATCCCGGTCGCTCCCCACGCTTTCGTGCCTGAGCGTCAGCAATGATCCAGTAACCTGCCTACGCCATCGGTGTTCCTTCTAATATCTACGGATTTCACTCCTACACTAGAAATTCCAGTTACCTCTATCATGCTCTAGCTTAGCAGTTTAGATAATGTATATCCCGTTGAGCGGGACGCTTTCACTACCTACTTACTATGCCGCCTACGCAACTCTTTACGCCCAGTAATTCCGGATAACGCTTGGATCCTCCGTATGACCGCGGCTGCTGGCACGGAGTTAGCCGATCCTTATTCATATGCTACCGTCATAATCGTCACATATAAAAGCAGTTTACAACCCGAAGGCCTTCATCCTGCACGCGGCGTTGCTCCATCAGACTTTCGTCCATTGTGGAAAATTCCCTACTGCTGCCTCCCGTAGGAGTCTGGGCCGTGTCTCAGTCCCAGTCTGGCTGATCATCCTCTCAGACCAGCTAAAGATCGTCGCCTTGGTGAGCCATTACCTCACCAACAAGCTAATCTTACGCAGGCCGTTCCCAAAGCGCCGTAGCTTTAATCCGTGGATCACATGTGGTATTAGACACCATTTCTGGTGCTTATCCCTCACTTTGGGGTACATTCCTACGCGTTACTCAGCCGTCCGCCGCTCGTGTACTCTACACCCATTATTCGATCTCCACTCCTGTTCCGTTCCCTAGCCTGGGGTCGGGTTCATTCGCTTAAAAAGCTAAAAAGCTTTTACGATCAAATACTAAGTGCAGAGCCTTACCGCTCGACTTGCATGTATTAGGCACGCCGCCAGCGTTCATCCTGAGCCAGGATCAAACTCTCCAAAAAAAGAATTTGTCTCTGTATCAGTCGAACATCTGACTCTTACGAATCAGAAATTACTGACTTACTAAATCTGTTCGAAAACAGATTAAAAAAACAATTCAAAATCAATTGACGTTGATTTGCACAAACCAATTTTTAACGTACTTTTTTCAGAGACACTTATAGCAAGGACCTCAAAAAGCTTTACTAATCCTACTCGCTTACCTCTTTAGTGTCAAGAGGTAAGCGGATATTTTTGTAGTAACTTACGCAACGATTTGCTTAAGCATTTTTGTTCGCATTAGCCTTCGGTGGCTTCGTCTACAACTTCTTCTTCGCCTTCAGCATTCTTTTTAACGAGTGCTAGAGACACCACCTCATCACTGTCGTTGAGGCGCATAATTCTTACACCTTGGGTTGCTCGTCCAAGTGCTGGTATATCCTTAAGACCTAGACGAATCGTTTGGCCGTTCTTAGAGATGATAATCACCTCTTCATCGCTCTCCGTCGAAAGTGCCTTAACACCTACCAGATTTCCAGTCTTTTTATTGACAACCGCAGAACGGATACCAACCCCACCGCGAGCATGTGCAGTGAACTGAGAAACCTTCGTACGTTTACCATACCCGAACTGACTAATCACAAAGATATTAGTGTCTTCACGGACAATGTCCATACCTATCACCTGGTCACCGGCTCGCAAACGAATACCACGCACACCTCTCGAGGCTCGGCCCATCGGACGGGCGTCCTTTTCGTGGAACCGGATAGCTTGACCAAGAGAAGTAGAGATAATCACCTCATCTTCGCCACTGGTCATACGAATCCAGCGTAGTTCATCCCCGTCATCCAAATTAATGGCAATCAGACCGCTGCTTCTGACGTTCTGGTACTGCTCAAAAGGCGTCTTCTTGACCACACCCCTTACCGTACACATCATCATGTGTTTGGAGTTAGAGGTAGCCTGCTTACTAATATTAATTACCGCACTAACCTTTTCTTCTGGTTGTAGTTGAAGCAGGTTTACAATCGCAATTCCCTTGGCGCTCAGAGAAGCTGCAGGAACTTCATACGTCTTCAATCTAAAGACACGCCCCTTATTGGTAAAGAACAGCAAGAAATCATGCGTGCTGGCGTTTACAACGTGCTCAATAACGTCTTCTTCTCGGGTAGCCATTCCGCGCTTACCTTTACCGCCCCGTCCCTGTCGTCGATACTCGGCAATTGAGCTGCGCTTTACGTAGTTTGCTGAAGTCAGCGTTACAACTACTTGCTCGTCCGGTACAAGATCTTCGTCGCTCATCTTGCCAAGTTCTTGTGGAATAACTTTAGTTCGACGCTCGTCACCAAACTGCTTTTGCAATTCTTTGAGTTCATCCTTGATAATCTTAAGGATTTTCTTCTCGTCAGCAAGGATTGCTTCTAGCTCGCCGATGAGCTTCAGGAGTTCGGCCAATTCATCTTCAATCTTCTTGCGCTCCAACCCGGCAAGCGTACGAAGCTGCATGGCGAGGATAGCTTTTGCCTGGATCTCAGTGAGCGCAAACTTCTCCATTAAGTTTGCTTGCGCTTCGTCGGTTGTTTGACTGGCGCGAATTGTCGCAATCACTTCATCAATATGATCGAGGGCAATCTTTAGCCCCTCTAGAATGTGTGCGCGATCCTTGGCCTTCCGGAGCTCGTATTCGGTGCGTCGCCGAATCACCGTCTGACGATGCTTGATGTACTCCTGCAGAATGTCCTGCAAGCCCAGCACGCGCGGCTGTATACCGTCAATTAGGGCTAGCATGTTGTAGTGGAAGGTCGTCTGGAGCGGTGTCAACTTGTAGAGCTGATTGAGGAGCTTCTTAGGATAGGCGTCTTTCTTAAGGTCGATTACGATTCGTACGCTACCACGAGCACTCTCGTCGCGAATATCGCTAATTCCTGATATTTTTTTATCGTGTACCAGATCAGCGATCTTCAGAATGATACCCGTTTCCTTGTTTACGGCGTAGGGAATTTCCGTAATGATAATCTGGTGTCGGCCTTTTTTGGTTTCCTGAACATCTGCCACACCCCGCACTACTACACCACCTTTACCGGTAGCGAAGGCGTTGCGAATAGAATCTTTACCAAAAATAACACCGCCCGTCGGGAAATCTGGGCCTTTGACGAATTCCATGAGATCATCGATGCTCGCTTCTGGATGATCAATCATATGTACAATTGCATCTACGATTTCATTAAGGTTGTGTGGCGGAATATTGGTAGCCATACCTACCGCAATACCCATCTGGCCATTCAAAAGTAAGTTTGGAAGTTTTGCAGGTAGAACTTCTGGTTCCTGTTCGCTACCGTCATAGTTGTCACGGAATGGAACGGTATCTTTATCGATGTCTTCGAGTAGCGCAGAACCAGCTTTGGCCATACGGGCTTCGGTATAACGCTGTGCAGCTGGAGGATCACCGTCCATGGAACCAAAGTTACCTTGTCCATCAACCAACAGGTAGCGAGTGGACCAATCCTGCGCCAAACGAACCATTGCATCATAGATTGCTACGTCGCCATGCGGGTGATACTTACCCATCACATCACCGGTAATACGAGCGCTTTTTACAAACTTACTACCCGGTTTCCAGCCGTTTTTCTCCATGGAATACAAAATACGGCGGTGTACCGGCTTCATTCCATCGCGCACATCAGGTAATGCACGAGCCACGATGACGCTCATCGAGTACCGCAGATAACTATCTTCCATTACATCTTCTACGGTGCGTAATTCTACTTGCCGGGAATGATCACTATCAACCATTTGTCCGGCCTGCTCAAATGAATTACCTGTTTGCTGTTCCAGTACCGATTCCTCTGGAGTATTGTCTTGAGAGTTGTCCATTGGTGTATTTTCGTCTGCCATCTTAAACGTCCAAATCCTTTACAAATTTTGCATGCGTTTGAATAAAGTTTTTACGCAACTCTACCTCTGAGCCCATCAACTTATTGAAGATTGCGTCAGCCTTTTCGGCGTCTTCTAATTTCACCTGGATCAGTACCCTGTTTTCCGGATTCATGGTAGTTTCCCATAGCTGTTCAGCATCCATTTCACCTAGACCCTTATACCGCTGAATATCAGAAAGTCCGGCTTGTTTTTTGCGGTCGTCTTTTTCGTTGATCGCCGTACCTCGAGCCTTACGCTCAGCAATCAGTTTGTCAACAATCTGATCTCGCTCATTGTCGGAGTATGCGTACTGTCGTTTATTACTGCCACTCTTAATAAGGTATAGGGGTGGTTTTGCCAAATAGAGATACCCGCCATCAATAATCGGCTTCATGTGCCGGAAGAAGAATGTCAGTAACAAGGTGCTGATGTGGCTACCGTCTACATCGGCGTCGGTCATAATTACGATCCGATGGTAGCGGAGTCCATTGATATCAAACTGCTCTTCTATACCAACTCCCAGCGCTTTAATAAGTGTCACTATCTCATTATTGGCAAGCATTTTATCCAGACGAGCTCGTTCAACGTTAAGGACTTTACCGCGCAGTGGCAAGATGGCTTGCGTCTTACTATCTCGCCCACTCTTTGCGGAGCCACCGGCCGAGTCACCTTCCACAAGGTAAATCTCAGAGTTTTCTGGTGTTCGCGATGAGCAGTCGGCTAGCTTACCAGGCAGACCAGAACCTTCTAGTACACCTTTTCTAATAATATTTTCACGAGCAGCCCGAGCGGCTTTACGAGCACGAGCGGCAAGCAATGCTTTACCGACGATCTTCTTAGCAATCGCGGGATGTTCCTCGAGATAGTAGTTGAAGTGTTCGGTCATGACCGTTTCTACATAACCTCGAACCTCAGGGTTTCCGAGCTTATTCTTAGTCTGACCCTCAAACTGCGGATCCGGAATCTTAACCAAAATGACCGCGGTAATTCCTTCACGGGTATCTTCACCACTTAGATTTTCTTCTTTTTCCTTGATAAGTCCGTTTTTGCGAGCATAGTCATTAATCACACGAGTCAAAGCCGAACGGAAACCAGTCATGTGCGTGCCGCCATCAGGGTTAAACACGTTGTTTGCAAAGGCGCGTATCGTTTCTGTAAATGCGTCCGCATACTGAACAGCAACCTCTACCTGCACGTCCTTTACTTGTTTATCGACATAGAAAACATCGTCATCTACGACGTCTTTACCAAGGTTTAAATGTTTAACGTACGATTGGATTCCACCTTCAAAGTAAAATCCGTACCGACTACCAGCCTTTTCATCGGTAAGTGAAGTTCTGATTCCCTTGGTTAGGTACGCCGCGTGTCGCAGACGATCAAGAATCGTTTCATAAGAAAACTTGGTTGATTCAAAAATGGTGTTATCCGGATAGAATGTAATCTCCGTACCTGTACGGTCAGTCTTACCGATTACTTTCAGATCCGCTTTTGGTACTCCTCGTTCGTATTCCTGCTGGAATATCTTACCGCCGTTATAAACCGTCACGGTCAGATTAGTAGACAGTGCATTCACGACACTGACACCAACACCGTGCAGACCACCAGAAACCTTATAGCCTCCGCCACCAAACTTACCACCGGCGTGCAGTACGGTCAGAACCGTTTCAACAGTACTTTTGCCCGTTTTTGGGTGGATATCAGTAGGTATACCACGGCCATTATCAGCAACGGTTATGCCACCGTCTTCGAGCATTTTCACGGATACTTCTGTTGCATGCCCCGCTAAGGCTTCGTCGATACCGTTGTCGACAATTTCCCACACCAGGTGATGAAGCCCCTCGATACCGGTACCACCAATATACATTCCAGGGCGCTTACGAACGGGCTCCAGCCCTTCAAGCACCTGAATCTGATCAGCTGAATAATCTTTATTACTTTGTTTACTCACTATTAATATACCCTCACTTACGTCTCTGTTTGAAATACCTCTCGTTACAAATATTATAGGGTATTTGGCTTTTCTGCACAACTACTGTAAAGACCCTTGTTTGAACACATACTTTTATGGTTCAATAAGTACAAGCATAAACGTAATATCAAACGAAAAGTAAAAAATGTTAAATCGGCTGCTAAAAAACCTACCCTTCAACCCTAGCCTTATCCATCAGGTAGCGTTTTATGCCAAACGCCTACACCAGGAAAGCTCGATTAGACGGCTCGGTTTTGTATTCATGGCCCTAACGCTTATCGTACAGGTTTTTGCGGTAGTTGCTCCTCCTCAGCCTAGCCTGGCGGCTTCTGGAAACGATATTATCCCCGGAGGATTCTCTAGCCAAGCCGAAGCAGTATCACGATGTAACACCAATGCGTACGGCTACGCAACCGTTCTAAACTACTTCGGCGTCTCATGTCAGGATCTTGCTAACGGGTCAGTCCGTCGCATGGACTATTCGGAATATAGCGGCCAGCTGCGGTCGGTTGGCCGTTATCCTTACGGATTTTCAGGTGAACAATCCCATTACATCGGTGGAGTAGGCACAATCTACTCCCGACCAATGACCTCGTGGGGCGCCCATTGCTACAACGACGGCAAAGGCTGTATGGCTGTGGTCGGTCAAAGCAGTCGAGGCGTTTTCATGGTGCTATTTTCTTGCGGTAATTTGGTTTATATCAACGCTGCACCAACGCCTCCGCCAGCCGTTAAGGCAATCGCTTGTTCCAGCCTTATTATGAACGTTACGTCGGGTTCCAAAGTACCCCTCAACAGCGTCATAGGCCTCCGCGGCCAAGCCAATGGTACAAACTTACCACCCGGCGAACTTGTAGATATGTACTATGAATTCGTCAACGGCGTAAACGGCTGGGTACTCGGCCAACAAAAGGCTCTGGGGGTACCTTTTGGGAGTGCAGGAAACTCTACTGCCACCGACAGCACACTCAGAACCTTCAAGGTGGACCAACCGGGTCACTACAAATTCCGACTGATCGTCAAATATGACGGCTCTTCAAAAGAAGCCAGCGGCAATGCTAGCGGTGATTGCGTACGGGATGTATACGTGGAGACCGCTCCGCCAGTCATACCTAAATGTGAGTACAATCCAGCCTTACCTGCAGATAGCCCAGAATGTAAGCCCTGCACCGAATCACAGGACAAAAACGACACCACTGCTTGCCTGGTACTAAGCAAGACCGCCAAGAACGAAACGCAAAACATCTCTAAAGCTGATGGCACTACGGCCAATGCTGGCGACACCATAACCTATGACCTTTCGGTTAAGAATACCGGTAAAGAAAAGGTAAAGAAATTCGTGGTAGAAGAAAGTATCGGAGACATACTAGAATACGCCGACGTGATTGATTACCATGGCGGTAAAAAAGACGATAACAATATAGTTCGTTGGCCGGCCAAAGATATTGATGCAAAGGCTACGCTAACCCAGCACCTCACCGTAAAGACCAAAAACCCCATACCGAACACGCCGGCATCAGCGAGCAACCCCGGTTCATACGATATGACCCTCACAAACGTATACGGAAACAAGGTGACGATAAAACTGCCTCCCACAGTCATTAAAACAACCGAGCAAGTTGCTACTGCCCTGCCAAACACCGGTCCCGGAACCAACATGCTTATCGCCTTTGCTCTAACGGCGGTAGTTGGGTACTTCTTTGCACGATCCCGCCTAATGGCCAAGGAATTAGAAATCGTAAAGGCTGATTACGCCTCAGGAGCTTAGAAATTATGAGTGAAAAAGACCCCCTACCAAAGAGCCACGAACACCTAACGTCTGCTCATGAATCGCACGAAGCAGCCGAAAAACTGAAAGAACTACGAGAGAAAGCGGAGCGTGCCGCCGATAACCAGGAACAGATCCCGGAACTCGAACAAACCGCCGAACAAGAAGCGGTAGCAAGTGAGGACTACACCGTAGGTGAAAAAGCCCCACAGGAACCATCAAGCCTATATGTAAGCCGTGAGTTAAAGGCGCAGACTTTCCAACGTACCATGACCCGCATTCGAAAGGCCCTACCGCTACACGAACGCACACTTAGCAGGGTCATTCACCAACCGGTAGTTGATGCTGTTAGCCGTGCCGGAGCCAAAACCGTCGCCCGCCCGTCTGGCCTTCTGGGGGGAAGCATCGTTGCCTTTATTGGGAGTAGCGCCTTTTTGTGGGCTGCCAAACGGTATGGATTTGCATACAATTACCTACTCTTTTTCTTGCTGTTTATTGGCGGCTTTGCCATTGGCATGACCATCGAGCTCGTGTGGTTTTCCCTCAGACGCAAGCGCGCTGAATAATCGCTACTTATCTTCTTCAGATTTTCTGAGATGGAGTGTACCGTCTTGGTCTATGTAGATCGTGTCGTCTGGATCCGTTACAGGCGTACTTGCTTTGGGCTCTTGCTTGGGTGTTAGGTGAATCTCACCCTCGTGTTTTTGCGGTAGCTGAGCTACTGGAGTTTCATGGGGCTCTTTAGGCGGCTGAATAATCTTTTCTCTCTTCTGGGGGACCTTTAGGTTCTCCTTCAGACCCTTCGCAATATCTTTTACTTCGTCTCTTTGTAGTTCGTCACTAGATATGTTGTGTCCTACATCAGCTTCTTTGGATTTCTCTGGTCCGGTAGTAGGCGGCTGGGGTGGCTTATTTTGGACTGGAGCCGATGGGGTAAATGTCACATTTCCGGCTGCCGGTTTAGGGGTCAAAGGTTGACTTGAGGTCGGCTGAGCACCCCCAAAGGTTGCGGCTGGTGTTTGGGGGCCTGTGACCGGACGCGGTGGCACGACATTACCCTTGCGTTTCGCAAGCCATTCATCCAAAAACGAACCCGTTCCTGGCTTAGGTGGTAGAGGGCGTTGCGAAGAGGGATTTGGTCCAAAAGGTGCTGCGGGCGCCTGACCATAGCCAGGAGGCATTGATGACGGCATTCGCTGACCACCAAACTGAGGCTGAGTCCCCATCGCCGGCCCCGGTGGTGGTGTGGTGGTACGCATGCGTTCAAAGATGTCTGCTTCCACCTTGGCCCTAGGACGTCCATACTTGGCCGCTGAGAGCTGTTTCAGAGCATCTGCGAGTCTTTGGTTAGGTTTACCAAACGGAGGCAACGTAGCCATGCTAAATGGCTGAGCCGGCACACCGCCAATTAACATCCTCACAACCGTATTACCATTTGGTATTCTTTGTAGGTCGTCAGAATCAAAAACCGGCGCAAACTGTTTTGCCAAAAACTCTGCATCGTTTGTTCCGACTCGGAACGAAATTACCGTGCCAATATTTCCAAACACGGCCTCCCTGACCTCGTCGGTCAGCTGTGTAGTGAACTGGTTTGCAACGATAAGGTTAAGTCGATACTTTCGAGCCTCCGAAAGTATGGTGGCAAAGGACTCTGTAGAGAAGTTCTGGAACTCATCGACGTACAAAGAGAAGTCTCTCCGATCATCTTCATTCTTTATATTAGCGCGGCTCATCGCAGCGGCCTGGAACTTCATAACAAATATCATACCGAGCAGCTTAGAGTTTAGATCACCGGTACGTCCTTTACTTAGGTTTACGAGTAAAATCTTGCCCTCATCCATTACCTGCCGGAGGTTAAACGAGCTTTTACTTTGGCCGATGATATTTCGCATCATCTCATTGCTCAAAAATGCCCCGAACTTACTTACAAACCAACTCTTTACTTCACCAAATTCATTTGACCGCTCTGAGCCAGGCATTTCCTTGGTCCAGAAATCAATAACGTTTTGATCAGTGACATGTTTCAACCGCTCGTTAACGTACGCCCGGTCACTAAAGAGTTTTGGAATGTCTACAAACGTACCGCCGTCCGGATCGGCCATGACGGTGAGTGCCGCATTGCGGAACAGGTGTTCGTAACGCGGTCCCACGATACCCTGGTTGTTGGGATCGTACAGTTTTTGAAGCATGTTGATAGCCTCCTGGATCAAAAAGTCTTTTTGATCTGGAGAATCATACTCAAATAGGTTTAGGCCGAGTGGAAATTCCATGTCTGCCGGACTAAAGTAAATAACATCTTCAGTGCGCTCTTTAGGAACCATCGCAAGCAGCTTTTCTGCGGTGTCACCGTGAGGATCAATAAACGCAAACCCCTTACCGCTCAACATGTCCTGAAGCGCAAGATTTTCAAGCATGGTAGATTTACCAGTACCGGTCTGGCCGACAAGATACATGTGTCGGCGCCTGTCATTTTCATCCAAACGAATCGGTTTCTTTACACCACGAAAGACGTTATAGCCAAGGAACGTGCCGTCTTCAGATATGTTTCGTGGGCCATCTACCTGCTTAGAAGCCTGGCGTTCAAGCTGGGTGGTGGGTATGTTCTTTTGATCCGGAAAGTGGAAGATTGTCGCCAACTCAACAGAATTAAGAATATTCTGGTTGTGCTCTGGTGGGAAAAATCTCAGGATATAAGCCGTCACAAAGCTTTCTATATCCTTAGCTGGCGTGTACTTAAAGCCGTTTCTTCCCGGTGCGTCAAACAGCGAAAACGCAGCAACGATATTACGCAGGATCGTCTGTGACCGCTGGGAAATGTTTGATGATGCAACCACCCGAATGAGCACCTCAAAACCTGGATAGGCGGTTTTTTGGTCAATGGCATCAAGTACAGTCTGTTCGTGTGAAGAAAGCTGAGGCTTATCATCCTTCTGTCCCTCTTTCTGTTCCGGAGGTTTCACGAGAGCCGTAGCAATCTGGCGGCCCCAGTCACCCATGGCGACGGTACCTTTTTTATTCTCTTTACCTTTTCGCTTTTTACTGGCTGTACTCTGAGCTTTTTTGGTCCAACCCGATTCTGCAGGCCGCAGTAGGATTTGGATACCGGCACCGTCTTCTTTTTCAAGCGTTGAAAGTGCGTTGAGTAACGATTGCATGGCATCACGCTTGAGATCCTGAAAGGTTTCTATGGGATACGCAAAATTCTCTTTTAACGTCAGTTCCCCACCTATAGTTCCGCTCAATTTGCCTACCGGACTAAAGATATTGTGCTCTGTCACTTCTTCTAACCGCGCCGATGGGTATGCACTTACGATAGCCTGCTGCACGATATCAACCATCGATACCGGAACGGCTGCATAAAAATCCACAAATCCCTTACTGCCCACAATCTCAAATGCAAAATGTCGCTGGCCATAAAACTTACGCCGAAAACTCTTCTCTATAGTACTGGCAATAATGTTGTAGAGCACCTGAGCCCGGGAGATGTTCTCGTCCATGATTTCACGGTAGTCCCTACCGCCAGCCTGAACGTCATCACTCATAGGAGGCAGATGTATTAACATCGGCACCATCTTAAGTCCACGCTCGTAATTCTTTTGCTCCCTTAGTAGCTTGCGAGAGTGAAAATACAAGATAAGACCCACGACGATAGCCAGGGTAATGAGCACAAACAGGATAATCAGGAATGTCGTCACTTTTCGTTACTCTTCGCTTACTTTAATGTCCTTGTTATACCGTTTCTTAATGTAGTCGGCCTTTACTTTATTGATCTGTTTGTTTTGTTCATGTGGATTAGTACGAGTGCTATCAACTATCGCCTTAGCTTTAGTTACCCACTCTTTCTCTATCAGGTCATTATCATCGGCTGCAAGATCATCCAACTGCGCCTGCGTCGGCAGAGCTGGCGCTGGCACGGCTGGACTAGGAGCCGCTATGGACGGAACTGGTGGCACGGCAGAAAGTGGGGGTGGTAACGGTGCTACCTCGCTCGCCGATCGTTCTATATTCTGATTTTCAGCCTTATAAGGAACATTCTCATTACCAATATTTGGGTTCACACCGCCTGACTCATGGTTAGGGGTCGGCGGCAAATTAAAATTGGGAGTAGGAAGTGTGTTTGGATCCATTAGTTTGAATTATAGCAGATGCACCCTACCAACAACAGAGGAGAGATTCTTTTTATGCTTACTTTTTCAGGAACTCTAAGCGCGAGCTATAAAACAACAGAAATACGGCCAGTACGATAAGCAAAAAAGCATCTCGCCACGTTAACTGGTTGATAGAACTTAGTATTAAAAGAAGCGTTGGAAGACCGGCACTACAGCCAGCTATGAATAGTCGTCGGGGACGCACCACTCTTGGAAAGAACCGGCGAACAGCCAAGTTAACAGAAAGGAAAACCGCAGCAAACACGAGGATAAAGGGCACGATAAGGATAATGATAGGTAATTTGCGCGGGTTAGTCATAAACACCATAGCGAGTAGTGCGATATACACAATAACCAACAAAACTAGCGAGCGAACCTTATGTGTGTTCATGGATAAACAGTAGCATAAAAAAACACTATGTTGGCAACATAGTGTTATGCATAAACATAGAGCCAAGACGGTAAATGCGCTCATTAAAATAGACTATTATAGCGCTTACCGTCTACGGCTTGACTGACCGCTCTTGCTTGCTTTAGGCAAACAAAGAGCGCCGATTTCCCCCCAAGTTTTTAAGAGTTTTGTAAGTTTTTGTTCTGCTAACTTACACGTACTAAGCTACTACAGATTTCTATTTTTGTCAATAAATATTAATGTAACTTACACAACGTACATCTGTTAATATTTTATTTTACGTCTTATGAACACATAAATATCTGTTGTTATAAATGTAACAAATATTTTTACTACGAAGTTTTTTGGCGTGCATTTAGGTATGGAAGATAGTTCGTGAACACCGCTTCCCAGGCACCGGCATCATACCGCAGCAATGATACTGAAGCATTATCAAATTGCGCCTGAAAGCTACCCCAATTTTGCCCCGAAGCGTCCATCAATTGGGCAATCCCAAAGCGAATTGGCGCTCCGTGGGAAACCAGAATGGCACGTTTACTACCGCCATCCCGCAGACTCTCTACAACGCTCGCTATACGTTCTCCCATGTCACGCCAAGACTCACCACCCGGTGGGCAGAAGTCCATAATTTCTGATGTTTCTATACGTTGTCACAGAGGCAACACCTCTGTCAGAGGCTTCCCGTCCCAGACGCCAAACTTTGTTTCGTAAAGGTCCGGAAACGTGGTAATTGGCATTTTAAGGGCCTGACTTATGATATTGGCGGTCTGCTGAGCCCGTAAAAACTCTGAACTAGCCAAAATATCGGGTTTTTCTAGGCTTTTGAGGTACTCTGCAGTTTTTTTGGCCTGAAAATGGCCGGTAGCATTGATTGGATCATTACCACCAAGGTGGGTTCGATGTATATTTGCATCGGTCTGCCCATGTCTGACGAAGAACACATCCATACCCTCCATTGTATCCCGCATCCCGTACAAAGTCCGTCATTTTACGAAAGTAAGATCCCAGGACTAGCTCATAGCAGCCCGATAGTAGCCTAAACGCAATCAAAATCAACCCTTCAGCGAAAAGTTATACACAGGTTTGATAAAAAAATAATCATAAACGTGTTGACAGTCTATTTGGTAATTTATAAGATATGCGTAGCACTTGAATAAAAAAAGTGCTCAAAAACAAAAAGCATCAAAAACAACGGCTTCTCGCAAGCCGTTGTTCCATAGAAAAATAAACGACTAAAACCAAAAAACCAATACACTAAAACTCCTATTAAAAAGCTCGTGCATCAACCGCGGGCTTTTTAGTTTTCTGGGATAGTAATCGGTTGTGCTTAACGGTACAATAAGATCAAATGGGAGCAACAGTTGCGAGCATTATTGAAACGGGCCTGAAGGGCACTTTGGTTGATATAGAGTGTCATATTAGTAACGGACTCCCGGCAATAGTAATCGTCGGGTTTGCTAGCAAAGCAGTTGATGAAGCAAAAGAGCGCCTGCGTGGCGCTTTTTCAAATTCAAAGCTACAGATGCCCAAAAAACGGATTACCGTAAACTTAGCACCAGGCGACATACCAAAAGACGGAACCGGCTTTGACCTAGCTATCGCAACAGCCATACTGCTTGCTGATGGGCAGTGCAACATCTCGCCCACACCCAAAAGTGTGTTTGTGGGCGAACTAGGATTGGATGGCGGCGTAAGACCTGTCCGAGGGATCATAGGCAAGCTCCTTGCTGCACGTGAGCTCGGTATTTCTACCTTCTACATTCCAGAGGCAAACCTTGATCAAGCGAAACTTGTACCCGGGTTAATGATTTACCCCGTAAAAGACCTTAGGAGTATATACCTACACCTTACGAACAGTGCTCCAATCCACGGTACCAAAACGAACGTTGGATCATTCAAGGTAGATACATCCCTTAAGGAATACTCTGATTTTAGAGACATCGTGGGTCAGAAACGGGCTAAGCGAGCCATGGAGATTGCAGCTGCGGGAGGTCACAATATCTTACTGAATGGCGCTCCGGGTACCGGTAAGAGCATGCTCGCCCGTGCCCTTCCCTCAATCCTGCCACTACTTACGCATGAAGAAATATTAGAAGTTACCCATTTACATAGCCTAGCGAGTAGACAGTTTGAGAAAATTGTAGAGGAGCGTCCTTTCCGTTCACCACACCATAGCGCAAGCGATATAGCAATTATCGGGGGTGGGCAATCACCCAGGCCGGGAGAAATTAGCTTGGCCCATCGGGGGATCTTATTTTTTGATGAATTCCCAGAGTTTAACCGTTCAGCAATTGAAGCTCTCCGGCAGCCTCTTGAAGACCGTATAATCACCGTTGCCCGAGCCAAAGAAAGCATCGAATACCCAGCAAACTTCTTGCTCGTTGCCACGGCTAACCCCTGCCCTTGTGGCTACTACGGAACCAGCCGTACCTGCCAATGCCTTCCATATCAGATCATTCGATATCAACGGAAACTGTCTGGTCCTATTCTTGACAGGATTGACCTATACGTTGAAGTCGAAGAAATTGAACATGCACGCCTACTTTCCGACAAGCAATCAGAAGAACCGAGCACTGTCATTAGAACACGTGTTTCTAAGGCCAGAACCAGCCAAGCAGCCCGCTTTGGCAAGCAGCGCAAACTGAACGGGGACATGAACAACCGTGACATAAAAGCTAAAGCCGGCCTCACCGAACCAGCCCAAGCGCTACTTAATACTGCAGCCGAAAGACTCGGCATATCGGCGAGAAGCTACATGAGAACAATAAAGGTTGCCCGCACCATCGCTGATTTGGATAACAGTGATGTAATTGATACAGCACATATTTCAGAGGCGCTACAGTACCGCAGGCAGCCGGTGAACGTCTAGCACACACTTCCATCACCCCTGTTTTTGCTTACGTTTTAGAATAGAAAATCGTAAGTTTATTGACCCCTGTTGGCTAATCTGTTACAATGCTGCAAGCCAAATACTAAGGTTAAGGAGAACGATAATATCGACAAGCAGACTCGCCTGAATGAACGTATTCGGGCCCCGCGCTTACGCGTGATTGACCAAAACGGCCAACAGCTTGGTGTTTTATCGCGTAATGAAGCTCTGGACATGGCACGTGAACAAGATCTTGATCTTGTAGAAATCTCACCGAATGCCGAACCGCCTGTAGCAAAAATCATCGACTGGGGTAAATTCAACTACCAGCGAACGAAGCAGCTACAAAAGAGCAAGCGTAACGCTAAAAGCATGGAGGTTAAGCAGATTCGCTTTGGGCTAAAGATCAGTGATCATGATCTCGGAGTGAAACTCAAGAAAGTCACCAGTTTCCTAGAAGCTGGCAATAAGGTCAAAATCACCATCTTTTTCCGCGGTCGAGAACTCGCCCACAAGGACATCGGGTTCACCCTTGCCGATAAAGTCATCGCCGGATTCGGAGATGTAATCGTCGTAGATCAACAACCACAGTTATCAGGTAAACAATTAAACTTTGTAATAAGGAGCAATCCTCATGCCAAAACTAAAGACGCATAGCGGCACTAAAGACCGTATACGTATCACCAAGAACGGTAAAGTCCGTCGCGGCCACACGCATGGTAGCCACCTTCTAGAGAAGAAGTCTGCTGCGCGCAAACGCCGGATCAGCGGTCTCGAGACCTTCACCGGCCGAGCCACCAAGAGCATTAAGAGAAATCTAGGAGTCTAAGAGAATGCGAGTTAAAAGAGGCGTTGCAAGTCATCGCAAACACCAGAAAATCCGCAAAGCAACCAAAGGTATGCAGCGGTCACACCGCTCTAGCATTAAGCGCGGTAAGCAAGCAATTACTAAGTCACTGGTATATTCCTACCGTGACCGACGAAACCGCAAGCGAACCATGCGGGCACTTTGGAATGCTCGAATTAACGCCGGTGCACGTCAGAACGGCACTACCTATAGTCGCCTAATTGCCGCGCTAAAGAAGGCCAACATCAGCTTGGACCGAAAGGTATTGAGTGAGTTAGCCGTCAACGAACCAGCTGCGTTCAAATCAGTAGTCGAGACTGCTCAAAAAGCCAAATAATTGTTTACCATCAAAAAGAAAACACCGTCCGAATAGGGCGGTGTTTTCATATTTTTAGTGTCAGACTATCCGTAAGCCGGGTTCTGTTTTAGCTAATCATCTATCTAGTTCCACCGTTGCCAGCGGAATCAAGCGGTTTTATATGACGAATCCTGGCGGGAAACCATCCACCAATTGGCGGAGGGGATCCATCTCCTTGCAGCAGACAGGGTTTACCTCTCTCGACCGTCGCCGGCCAAGACTGTGGGCTCTTACCCCACTCGTTTCACCTTTACCCCATAGGGGGCAGTTTCGTTTCTGTGGCACTTTCCCTAGGGTTTCCCCTGGTTGCCGTTAGCAACTGTCTTTCCCTACGCTGCCCGGACTTTCCTCCCTGAACATCAGAGCGATTAGCCGATAATCTGGCCAACAAATTATATCATCATAGTTGTTAAAACGCTACTGATTAGCGTCGAGCGTCTCGTTGACCATACGGTCGGCTTCCTTATTGAGCTCCCTGGGCACATGCGTGAATGTCACCTTCTGGAAACTCTTAGCCAACTCTCTGATTGCTTCATAAATTGGCCACAAATCTCGGTTTTTGACCTTAAAGATACCCTTCATTTGATTGATCACTAGTAGGCTATCCATATAAACCTGTACACGTTTTACCTGCATTTTTTTGGCGTCTTCCAAACCGAATTTAAGTGCCTGGTATTCCGCCTGGTTGTTGGTGGTGATGCCTAGGTACTTCCCGCCCTCTTTAAGCACGCTTCCGTCTATATCAAACAGCACCCATCCTGAAGCTGACGGTCCCGGATTTCCCCGTGATCCACCATCGGCATACATCTTTACCTCTGATAGATTTGTATACAAATTAACATCATTTCGTTCCACCGGCGTTGTCTTAGCGTGAGGATGAAACGCAAAATTGATACGCTTTGTGGCTACCGTAGGATTAAAACCTTGTTGAGTAACAAAGTGCACCAGCACGTCATCCTGTTTCTCAAAGTCCTTCAGTTGGCGAATAACTACTTCCTTTACTTCCAAAGTACCCACCGCTTCATTTGTGTCATCGTTTATGAGCTCGAGTTTGTCATGTACCGTTATACTCTGCCCCTCATCAGCTAGTAATAAAGCAGAAACTTTACCACGACTAATATCCTGGATGTGTTTTTGTTTTAGTCTCAATTGCTTCATCTATCCTATTCTACCATTTGGACTAAGGAACGCCATCCTATAGAATGGTTTTGATGAAGATAAGTGACTACGACTACTCCCTGCCCGAGGAGCGAATAGCGCAATTCCCTCCAGAAGTGCGCGGGCAATCTCGACTACTGGTTTTACATAAACAATCCGGCACCATCCAGCACCGAAGCTATCAAGGCGTGGCTGAATATCTCGATGCCGGCGACGTAGTTGTTCTCAATAACACCAAAGTTATCAAGGCAAGGCTGATCGGCACAAATTCTGCCGGCAGACAACGCGAACTTCTACTCATCGAAACCCACGGACATGCTCCGTCGCACAATATTAGAAACTGCTTGTACCGCGGAAAGCTTCATGAGGGCGAGACCCTAGATGTTAAGGGAACGAAAGTGTACATACGCAAGATACTATCAAACGGCATTGCCGAAATTGAGTCTGGCGAAGATCTTCTTGCGCTCGCCGATCACACCGGTACCGTTCCTCTGCCTCCATATATGAAACGGCAAGCAACCGAAAAAGACATAGAACGATACCAAACGGTATTCGCTAAAAAGGCTGGTTCGGTGGCCGCTCCGACAGCATCACTCAACTTTACCGATCAGCTGCAAGATAAGCTCAAGGCCAAGGGCGTAAAAGTTGTGTATCTAACCCTGCACGTCGGACTTGGCACTTTCCTACCCATCCGCTCTGATAAAGTCGAGGATCATGAAATGCACAGTGAGTACTATGAGATTCCGCAAACTACCGTAGTTGCCATAAAAGAAGCCCGGCACTCCGGCCATCGTATCTGCGCAGTTGGCACTACTGTCACCCGGACTCTCGAATATGCCGCTCAAGAAATACTTCAGCACGATCCATCCGCCCTTTCCGGTGAAGCAGACATTTTTATGTACCCAGGCTATCAGTTCAAGGTCGTTGATATGCTACTCACGAATTTCCACGCCCCCCGCACAACTGTCCTCATGCTCGCTGCGGCCTTTGCCGGCTGGGAAAACCTCAGGCATGCATATGAAGAAGCTATCGCCAAAGAATATAACTTCCTCTCTTACGGCGACTCTATGCTAATTTACTAATTTACGCTAAAATACCCCTGTTATCGGGGTGTAGCGCAGTTGGTAGCGCGTACGGCTGGGGGCCGTGAGGTCGCAGGTTCAAGTCCTGTCACCCCGACCAAAGCAAAAACTCGAGCTTCTCGCTCGAGTTTTTACGTAGCTGGAGCCAACATGATCACCTGCGTGTACGCAAGTGGGTGCTCTCACGTGTCGACCCCCGGCCGACCCAAATGTTGAGCTCCCTATGATTAGTTATTCAGATAATCATATGGTTGGCCTTCGGCTTTCGCCTTCCCCAGCCACCTCTATTATATCGTCTTGTGCAAGCAGCTTACAAGAGAATGTTTAATAATTTAGTGTTGAGGTTAACCAAGAGCACACCAAAGCCTGGAATCAATAGTACGAGCCCAAAAATCAGGAGTACACCGTACCGCTCCAAAGAAGCCATGAAATCTTGTACCGGTTCGGGTGCCACTGCATACAAAGCACGCGAACCATCGAGCGGTGGAATTGGGATCATATTAAATACAAACAGTGCTACGTTCACTTGTACAAAAATGACAAGCGCGTTGACGATGCCTAATGCCACATTCCCATTAAGCATTTGCACCAAACCAGCACCTACTACTGCCATCACCAAGTTACTAAATGGCCCCGCCAATCCTACGAGTGCAGCGCCGTACTCTTCGTATTTTACCCTGTTAGGATTGAATGGAACTGGTTTTGCAGCCAACAGTGGCACCTTGAAAACGACAAGCGTAACAATTGGCAAAATTAACGTGGTATAGGGGTCGATGTGCCTAAGAGGATTCAGCGACAGCCTACCCTCCAGCTTAGCGGTATCGTCACCTAGCCAGTATCCAGCAAACGCATGCATCGCTTCGTGAATAGTAATTGAAATAACCAGAGTCACAAACACGACTACGATTGCTGAAGCGTCAAGATTTCCTAACATACCGCTTCATTATAGCAGTCCAATCTGTGTATTGACCTAACAGATGAAACACGGTACAATGTACCCCTATGCAGAAATGTGAAATAACCGGTAAAGGCAAGCAGTTTGGCAGCAACGTGAGCTTTTCACAGCGCCACACTAAGAAGGTTTGGAAACCTAATCTCCAGACTAAGACTGTTGTTGTTGATGGCAAGAAGGTTAAGATGAAAGTCAGTACCCAAGCTATTCGCACTCTTAAGAAAAACGGCGTTATCGCTAAATAATCTTTCTATACGCTACGTAATAAAATACCTCGCACATATAATGCGAGGTATTTTATTACTGAGATGTAGCAGCCTACTATGAGCGCTCGAGTACAATCAACTGTGTTGTATCAGCTATATCCGCAGGCTTAAGTTTTAACTTCTCTACTCGCTCCTTTGGCTCCATAGACATGTTCTTGAGAACAGTCTCAAGGTCAGTTTGTGGCACCGCATAGTTAATCTTACTGTCTGCATAGTGAGTTGGAATGATCAGCTTGGGCTCAATCTTTCGGATGAGCTTAAGTGCTCCGATCCCATCAAGCGTATAACCATTACCACCAACCGGTATGATTAAAACGTCTACCGTACCAATCGCCTCCAGTTGCTTTTCGGTAAGATCCGGATAGATGTGCCCCACAACCGCGATCCTGATATCGTCGGTTATAATCCGGTAAATTACAGACGATTTCTTGCCTTCTTCATCAATATGACCGCGAGCAGCAATACCCCTAACAGATACGTCAGATACTTCGTACTCGCCTGGATAGTCTATGACGATTTTGACGTCCACGTCCGGTTCACCATGACCATTGGTAAACAGCGCAATTTCCCCCGGCTTAGTCACCGATTTTAGACCCACGTCACCGAGGTTGTCGTCAATTATGATGCTGGCTTTTTTCCCAGCCAATCTAATACAATTGGCACCAAAGAACTGGATATCCATTATTTCTCCTTACTTACTTTTTCCGGTTTTTTCTCTGTCAAAGTGTCGTGCTTATCAATCATCACTTGTATTTTTGACTCTAGCACGGTGGTCAAAAATCGGTCATTTACCTGGCGACGATACTCAAATTCTCCGGCCGGCATAACAGCGTATCGAATATCCTTCCCTTCTCTCGATTCCCATTCTTCAATAAACTTATTGAGTTTGGTCTGATTGACATCACCTACCAAAATGAAATCTACACCGGGGCGTTCATCACGCGTAAACTGGCCAGTTAAAATCGCAACCTCCACATTCCCCAGGCTCTTTATGGCTTTTGCATCTCCATCAACCGATACGGCGGTGTCCGTACTAGCGGCTAGTTTTTCGTTGCCAAATATGGCTGCTAGAGGCTTGTAGTACTCATACTTCTGGTTGACTTCATAGTAGAGTCGGTTATTGGTATTGTCAGAAGAAATAATGCCAATACTCAAAAGATTAGCTAGTTCTCGACGAACTGAGTTAATTTGTTCGTCGATTTTACGAGTAATTTCACGCACATAAAATGAACGGTTGGGGTTGCTGTAGAACAGTTGCAGCAACTTTACTCTTGTTTTACTCCCAAATAATTGCTCTATCACAAACCTATTGTAGCAGATGCTTGTTCAAAAAGCTTTCGATCGTTTGCAAACATTGTTCAGGACTATCACACCAGATAATATCTGCATTACGCTTGAACCATGTACGCTGTCTTTTGGCGTAGCCCAGCGTATCTTTTACTATTTCCTTACGGACGTCTGGAAGCGTTTTATCACCTGTAAAATATCCCTCAAATTCGCGATACCCAATTCCCTTAAGTGCTTCGCAGCCCCACCCGTACGTATCGACTACTTTTTTTACCTCTTCCTTCAATCCTTGAGCAAACATCTGGTCAACTCTTGTTTCGATTTTCTTGCGTAAAACGTGTTGCTCAAGACGTAGACCGATTACGATCGTATTATCTCGCAATTTTTGGCGCATACCAGCCTTCCCTTCCGACTCTATAGTCCGTATGAGGTTCCGTGGATTATTGGCGTTCTGCGGCATAGGCAAACCCCTGTCCATTACTGCCTCCTGCAACTCCTGTACAGTCATAGCGCTTAGTACTTCCCTATGCGCCGGGTCGGGCTTTTCCCTAAAGGTATAGTTATATAGCAACGCATCTACATACAGACCTGTACCGCCAACAATAATCGGCAAATGCCCACGTTCGATAACCTGTTCTATAGTTTGATTGGCCATCCACTGAAAGTCCGCAACACTAAACGATTCATCAGGATTCACCGCGTCTATCAGATGATGTGGCACTTTTCTGCGCTCTGCTAGGCTGGGCTTAGCAGTACCAATGTCCATACCTCTGTATAGCGTTCTTGAATCTGCTGCAATAATTTCACCATTCCAGCGCTCGGCCACCTTGAGTGCTAGAGCTGATTTACCCGAACCAGTCTCGCCCACAATGACAACGAGCGGTTCTACGGTCGCCATTGAAACTGCTCCATCGTAACTTTGTTGCCAGTGAACTTCACGCCTTCCGCTTCTAGATGAGCTTGATGGGCTCTAACGCCTCCCGGATATCCTTCGGCCAAGCTACCATCCTTTTTAACCACTCTTTGCCATGGAAGTTCGGGGTTCCCCCAGTGCGCTATCCCGCCCACTATCCTTGCCGCTCGCGGCTGTCCGCAAATTGCAGCAATCTGGCCGTAGGTCATTACCTTACCGTACGGGATAACCCGAACCGTTTCGGACACCAGTTCGTTAAATGTCTTCATGTACTTCCTACAGTGATGATTTGCTAACGCGAGACCTAGCTTCGTTTGCCACACTCTTGAGAAATTCTTCTGTCCCGATAGGTTGCCGTTCATGAGGCACTTCCATATCCTGACGGATTCGCGGATTTACTTCCTTGGTCTCTACCTCTTTGCCGCCAATAACAACTGTGTACGGAACCTTCATCACTTCTGCTTCGCGGATTTTCTTACCAACCGATTCTTGCGCATTATCAACGGTTACCCGCAAACCCATTTCTTTAGCCTGTTTGGCCAGATTTTCAGCAAACGCAACAATAGCATCTTCTTGGTTCAAGGTTGCGATGCGTATCTGTTCTGGAGCAAGCCACACTGGGAATTTGCCGCCATAGTGCTCGATTATAATGCTCAAAGAACGCTCCAAAGAGCCAGTAATTGCGCAGTGAATCATCACAATTCGTTCGTGCTCGCCCTTTTCATTCACACAAGTCAGGTCAAACCCTTCGGGCTGGTTAAAATCTAGCTGGATTGTTGCTACCTGGTGTTCACGGCCCAGTGCGTCCTTAGCCATAAAATCGAGCTTGGGCCCATAAAAAGCTGCCTCTCCCACACCGTACTCGTAATCCTTGCCTACTTTTTCTTCGGCCAGTTCTTTGAGCTGGTTCTCTACCTTATCCCATGTCTTCGGATCACCCATATAGGCGTCTTGAGCTTCAGGGTCGTGAACGCTCAAGCGCAAGCGTAAATCCATCCCGAGCGTCGTATAGAATCGCTCAATCATATCCCATATCTTTAGCGCTTCTTGTTTAATCTGCGGATAACGGCAAAATACATGCGCATCATCCTGCGTAATGCTCCGTACCCTACTCAAACCGCCCAGTTCACCGGTCTGTTCATCACGGTAGACCATGGTTGTTTCTCGGTAACGAATGGGCAAGTCGCGATAACTTCGCTGGTGTGAAGCATAGATTTGGGTGTGATGCGGGCAGTTCATGGGCTTCATAGCAAATTCATGACCCTCCCGCGTCTTGATCCGGAAGAGTTCATCGGCAAACTTGGCCCAGTGCCCACTCTTTTCATACAGGTCTTTTTTGGTGATATGCGGAATAGCGACCGCTTCATACCCATATTCTTTGCGCATTTCTTGCACAAAGCCATCAAGCGCCTCACGCATAACCGTTCCGCGAGGTGTCCAAAGTGGCAATCCTGGCCCCACTAGGTCAGAAAACGTAAAGAGATCCATTTCTTGGCCAATCTTGCGGTGGTCACGAGCTTTGGCCTCTTCAAGCATCTTTAGGTAGGCCTCAAGTTCTTGCTCTGATGCGAACGCAACCCCGTAGACTCGCTGCATCTGTGGATTATCCTCTTTGCCACGCCAGTACGCACCAGATACGCGCAGCAGTTTAAAGGCACCAACTTTGCCGGTAGAGGCAACGTGTGGACCCCGGCACAGGTCAGTAAAGTCGCCGTTGGTATAGAACGACACGCTGTCCACCTTGCTATCACCTTCAGTAATGGTACCTAATTCGTTTTTGTCTAAATCCTTGGCAACTGTGGTACCAGCTCTCGCGAGATCGTTTAATAGTTCTTTTTTGTAAGGCTGCTCCCATGCTTCAGTCCATTTTATAGCTTCATTAAGAGGTTTTGTGCTTTTTTCAAAGGGTTGATCCTCCTTAATAATCTTCCTCATCTCGGCCTCAATCTTGGGAAAATCTTCCTCTGACAGCTTCGTATCGCCGAGGTCTATATCATAATAAAACCCATTCTCAACTACCGGACCAACGCCAAACTTTGCATGCGGCCAGATACGCTTTACGGATAACGCTAATATATGCGCCAGACTATGTCTCATAGCGTGTAACTGATCTGTTTTTTCTGTCATGTGTGCTCCCATTTGCTAGTATCATACCACCTCTGTTATACCAGGGCAAAAAAAGAATCGAGTGTTCTCGCATAACACTCGATTCGTTCCCTGTTTTGTCTGGCAAAGCACCCGGCAAAACTCACCTCGTAATCAGAGATTATAGTAGTAATAGTATTATAAGGCTAGTACTTTAGTATTGTTATTCCTACACCACTACCTGGGGATATCTCAACTTCACAGTTTTATATCATATATGACATAGTTTTATATACGCCCTTTTTCTGCTATTATTTCTCTGTTCGAGGGCGGTTAGCTCATTTGGCTAGAGCGCAACATTGACGTTGTTGAGGTGATAGGTTCGAATCCTATACCGCCCACCAGTAATCTAGGAGTGTAATATGGATAAGTATCCAGAGTACCCAGATCAATATAGTGAAGTAGAGACCCCTGATGGAGTATGGAAGACGATTGCTATACGAGGGATTTCTTCGGCCACTCCCCGAAAACAACATCCCGCAACTGATACGCAGCCAGACGAAGGCCTTCCTGATTCCGAATAGATACACCGAAATTTAACTTCGATATTCTTCGCAAATCCGCTGTAAGTATCGGATGTTATGAATACTTACCAGAGTACCGGCAAGCGGTTCGCCTACCTTAAATTGATGACGCAGAAACCCTCTGCTGTATCCCGATTCGCACGTCGTACAATCACAAGCGGGATCAATCACCTCTGTATCTTCTTTAAATTTTTCGTTTGTAAGGTGGACCTTTTTGTCCCCCGTTATCCAAGCGGTTGCATGACGAGCGTTACGGGTAGGAAGCACACAGTCCAACATGTCTATCCCATGCTCAACAGCAAAACGAAGATCTATCGGATCGCCAACCCCAAGCAAAAATCGTGGTCGAGTAGAATCGTCATACAGGGGCGCCAAATACTCTAACATTTCGTGCATTTCTTTACGTGACTCACCTACAGATAATCCTCCTATGGCTATGCCATCTACCGGTAATGACTGTACTATCCCCAAGCTTTTCTTCCGTAAATCTTTATCCAGACCTCCCTGAACAACGCCAAACAACAGGGGTCGTTCACGTTCTTTCATTCCTTTTGTTAACCTTTGGAACTCAGCCAGGCTGCGCTCCAGCCAGCGATGTGTTCGCTCAAACGCTTCGAGGGTGCGCATCCTACCTGTTTCATCCAACGCCGTTACGTCATCAAAAGCCACCATCATATCCGACCCAAGATCAAACTGGATCTGAATGGATTTTTCAGGGGTCAACGTAACGATATCGCCCGTTCGTGGATCCTTAAACGTTACCCCTTCCTCGGTAATCTTATTTATATGGGCAAGAGAAAATACCTGGAATCCACCCGAATCAGTAAGAATAGGACCTTTTCTATTGGCGAATGTATGTAATCCACCGAGTTTTTTAATGGTTTGCTCACCTGGCTGCAGGTGTAAATGATACGTGTTGCTCAACACTACTTCTACCCCTGTTGAAACAACTTGATCCGGGGTAAGGCTTTTAACGGCGCCCCTGGTACCATCCGGCATAAAAGTTGGAGTCTGTACAGAACCAGCTCTAGTATGCAGCAAACCGCTCCGCTTATAATTTTTACTACGAATTACTTGAAATACAGGGGTCGACATATGCGCTCTATTGTAACAGAAACTTGACACATAAACTCTGCGCTGATAACGTAGTTCCGTTAAACGAGGCAACTGTGTGAGTAGCCAAAAATCGAGTTCACTCGAAGGGTTTACACTATTTTACGAAGAAATGGTTACAAAACCCGCTGGGCGCATACGACGCAATCGACCTGTTTTAGCAAAATAAGGTAGATACACAGCAAGAACCACCCCTGTTAAAGCGGTGGTTCTTTTGTTTTCCCCACTTTTCCCAGGGGTTTTCCACTGCAGATTTATACAGGGTAATGTCAACATGTTGACATGGTTTTACACATACGCGACAATAGAGCCATGAAATGCATCTATTGTGGTGGCGACACCGAAGTAACTAACTCTCGTCCCCAAAAGCGCACCAACGCTATATGGCGCCGCCGCCTCTGTAAGAACTGCGGAAATATATTTACGACTCATGAATTAGCCGATTTTAGCGGCTCCTGGGCATTTTTAGATAAAAACGGGCACATACAGCCGTTTGTACAAGAAAAGCTGTTTATCAGCCTGTACGATGCCCTCAGGCACCGAGATACGGCACTAAACGATGCGAGCGCACTGACCGGCACCGTATTGAACAAATTACTCAAAGGCATATCCCACGCAACAATCGAGCGCGAACAACTTATTGTTGTTACCGCTGAGGTGCTGAATAATTTTGATTCCGTTGCTGCCGTCTCCTACCGCGCATTCCACAAGCTCTAAGGTGTTATACTCTGTGTATGCACGAGACTCTACCGGAGGTACACACCAAGACTTATGACCTTTTAGCGGACGAGTACGAACAGCGCGTACAGGCACTACGACCAGTGACAGAGTACGCCCTGTCGTTACTCACTAGAGAGCTTGAACCAGGATCTAGGATATTAGACGTTGGTTGTGCAGTGGGCTACACCCTTGAGATTTTCAGAGACCACGGGATGAACCCAGAAGGCATAGAACTTTCCCCCGCCATGATTGCCTATGCGCAACAGAGAAATCCGGCCACTCCAATAACACAGGGTGATTTTTTTACAGAGCCCTACCCTGAACAATCTTTTGACGCCGTCTGCCTCTACGCCTTTATACACTTGTTTCCTAAGGATGTGGCGCTGCAAGGTCTCACAAAGACTGCTCGAATCTTACGCCCTGGAGGGTTTGCATTCCTAAGCACCACAAAGTCACTCACATCAAGCGAGGGTTTTGAGCAAAAAATTGATTACACCGCCACTGCGCATAGATTCCGCAAGCGTTGGACCCAGCCGGAATTTGAGGAAGCAATACAAGGCAGCGGCTTTGACATTACCTACCACGAAGATCTCACCGATGATTTCGGTAAGGTATGGATGGATTACGTCGTCCAAAAACAAGTGTAACCCTCCGTGAATTAGCTTTTTTTAGAATCGATTGCGATGCCACCAATTGTCTGGATAACATCAAGGATGCCGTCTTCTTGAGCAAGTGTTAATGATTCGTAAGCCAACTGACTACCTTCGTAGCCCGTCTCGGCGTAGTTACTATGCCAAAGATTCATACTGATCCAGGTAGGCTGATCCTGACGTTCTTGTACCCTACCGATTTCATAGGTCAGCACAAATGGTGCAGCAGCCGCATCCCTAAAGTACAGGCTCACATCTAAGGCCCGATAGTAGTTTCCATCCAATACCTCCACAATCATCGCTTCGCCGTCGCGTTCAATGGATCGCCACTTGTTCCGTTCATCCCAATTATAGGTAATGACACCCACATTCTGGGGGCGATCTAGCTCACTCGCGAGCACAGTCAGCTCATCACCTCTCCATCTCCCTGGTAATGGAACCTGCTTATCTGCTCCTGACAGTACCAACGCAGTGTCGATTTCTGCGAGAGCACCATTAAGCAAATCGCGCGCCACCAGAGGATCTACGACAGTTTCTAAGCCATGAGAAGCCAAGATGTTATGTGTAGGTTTTTGTGACCAAATCTTGTCAGAGATTTTTTTGAATCGTTGCGCAGTCGCCGTTGGCTCGACATCAGCAACTTCAAACTCCTCTTCACTCTTACTATTGCGTACTCGTAACAGTTCTGTCATGACACTACTCCTTTGGTAGCACTATACCAGACTGCTACTGAAACGTGCTAGGCGGCAGTATCGTGGCCGGTAATAGCTTTTTTATCTTCGGTAATCACCGTCTTT
>JAKOXV010000007.1 GCA_029780855.1 bacterium | reverse complement strand
TGTCCACCGGAGATGATATAGATGAGCTACTAGAAGTTGAGGTAGTCGCATCTGACGATTTTTTGACCGGCTTTACGAACACGAGCACGGAAATAAGCATAATTGCCACAATCACCACCGCAACGATAACAGCGATCACCAAACCTTTATTACTGTTTTTATTTGGCGTGGTGGGCGCCGGAGGAGTTGGCGGTAGTGGCATTTGCCCGCCACCCATAGGTTGTGGGCCTGGCATCGGAGCCTGTCCCATAGGGGGCATCCCGGCGGAAGGCGGTGGTACGGGAGGCTCGTTCATACCCATTGATGGAGAAGGATCTTGAGGCATAGCCGTAGGCTGTACTGTCGGTGCTGGTCCGAAAGTTTCGATTGGGGTAACCGGTTGCTCAGGAGGCATCCCGGCATTCGCTGGCATTTGTTGTGGATCTGGATTTGGTTGAGGATTTTGATTTTGTGGCGGCATCGTACTTATATGTCCCTGTATTTAAACTATCCCCTTATTTTTACCATACCATAAGCACTTTGGGAAGCGCTGGAGACTATTTCCAAAGTGTTTGTATTTGGTCGTAAAGACCGTCCACATATTCATTCCCTGCGTTGGTCAGGCAGCCGAGTCCCCAAACGCCGTCTTCAAACATCGTGTTCGCCACCTTGATAATACGCTGTTTGGTAATTGTCTTAACGCGGTTTGGCTGCAAATAGTAGTCTTCTACTTTTTCATCAAAAAAGTAGCGGTACGCATAGCCGCTTGCCGTTCCGCCTACCGTCTGAGCACTTCGCTGGTAACGACCGATTGCGTATTGTTTGGCAGCTTGCACGTCTTCATCCGCCAAGTCACCAGTAAAGATCCTGTTTAGTTCTTTAATAATGATGTCAAACAAAGCTTGGGAATTTCGCGGCATTACCTGTGCGCCAAACCACCAGTTGCCATTCTCGCGTGTTTGGGAATAGCCAGAACTCATGCTGTACACCAGACCTTTTTCACGGGCAGTGCCAAGTATTCTGGAATAGAGTGTCTCGGTGAGCATTGTGTTGAGTAGCGACAAGGCGTCTGATTCTGGGTCGGTAAGACGGCGCTGTTTGAAGGTATCAAGATAAAAATAGACGTTGTCAACGCTGTCGTTAACAATATGGAGGGGTTTATGTAGCAATGAGGGTTGTTCTACTGGTAGCACTTCCCTGCCGGTACCTTCAGGAAGCTCAATATTTTCCATGAGTGACCTGATTACTTTTTTGCGTTCCGCTGTCACATTACCGGCAATGACAAAACGTAGGTTACTGCTGGTGTGGGTTCTTTTATAGTGCTTACGAACATCGTCCGTGGTCACGTTCTTCATGAGCTGCAGACGCTCTTGGTCGGTCATCACCCTAAACCCATAGGCTTGACGAAGTGCCAGGCTCAAGTGGCGGAAATGACTGTTTGAACGGGCCGTTAGTTCTTCGCGGACATTGCCAAATTCGGCTTCAAATTCTTCCTGTAAAAACAGCGGTTTGGAGACAGCTACTAGCAGTAGTCCCAGGATACGATCCCACTCAAAGTCGGCGCATTCGGC
>JAKOXV010000009.1 GCA_029780855.1 bacterium | reverse complement strand
TGACATACACGACCTTGTTGACGTGCCGCTCAAATTCGCTGAAGGTAAGCGGGCGGTTGTCAAGTGCGCTAGGAAGCCGAAAACCGTGCTCTACCAGAACTTCTTTCCGGGCACGATCACCGTTATACATGCCGCGGACTTGCGGAATAGTCATATGCGACTCATCGATAAACATCAGAAAATCATCCGGAAAATAATCCATGAGCGTTGCCGGTTGCTCGCCAGGTTCTCTGTTAGTTAGGTAGCGGCTGTAGTTTTCGATACCTTTTACAAAACCCGTTTCCTCGAGCATTTCTAGATCAAATCTGGTCCGCTGCTCCAGACGTTGTGCCTCCAGTAACTGTCCTTGTGACTTAAAGTATTTTAAGCGCTGTTCGAGTTCCTGTTCTATACTCCCAAGGGCGATCTTCAGCTTGTCGTAGGGAGTAACATAGTGGCTACCGGGAAAAATCTTGTACGATTCTAGGTTAGCAAGGATTTCACCAGTCAAGGGGTCGATTTTTGTAATTCTCTCAACTTCGTCGCCAAAGAACTCAATCCGATACGCGAGTTCTTCACCTGAGGGAAATACATCGACAACATCCCCTCGAACCCTAAAAGTACTCCGATGAAAATCAATATCATTTCGTTGGTATTGTATATCGGTTAGCTGCCGTAGGAACTTATCTCTTAGCCGTCGTTCACCTCTCTTGACGTGTATAGAAAGCCCATCATAATCCTCAACTGAGCCGATGCCGTATATACAACTGACGCTAGCCACAATTATTACGTCGCGTCGCGATAGTAGAGAATCGGTAGCAGCATGACGCAGACGGTCGATCTCTTCGTTTATTTGTGAATCTTTTTCAATGTAGGTATCTGAACGAGGTATATAAGCTTCTGGCTGATAGTAATCAAAGTAACTCACAAAGTAATGAACTGCGTTTTCGGGGAAGAAATTCTTGAACTCGGTGTACAGCTGTGCTGCAAGCGTTTTGTTATGGCTCAATATTAGTGTTGGTTTTTGTATTTCCTGAATGATATTTGCCATGGAGAAGGTTTTACCGGAACCGGTAACCCCCAAAAGCGTCTGCTCCTTTATGTTACGCTTAATGCCATCAGTCAACTGAGCAATAGCCGTTGGCTGGTCGCCCATGGGTTTGTAATTGGCCTTGAGATTGAACTTGGACATCATTTCATTGTACCAAGTTTTGAGTTTTATATGCTAGCGGAAGAAATCTAGCCCTTCCTTACGTCCGGGTTGCGTTCGGTGTCTTCTGGGTCATGTAAAAACCACTTGGCGAGTTCATCTTTGGTGTCGATGTCAGCATATTCTTTATCTAACATGCTAACAATCTTTTTTACTAATCGTTCCGGATCATCGTCAAACACCACCATGTCTTTGTTTGGTGGTTCCAGTGTGTTCATTAAATACGGTATTACATCAGCGGTTCCGCCACTCTCAAGTAACACGCCACAGGGCATTCTTGATTCAACTGCTGTGGTAAATTCATGTAAGCTTCCGAACCGTCCGCCAACCGTAATGATCGCATCACTAGACTGAACTAGATGAATATCCCTCCCTACATAATGCATGCCCGTAAAGTTTACAAAGTCGAACACGCCTATCGGCAACCGATACTTATGTAAATGTTCACGCAAACTGGAAGCCGGCGAGAATCCAATACTCGTACCATCCGCTTTCTTTGCAGCGCGGGCAGCATAATACGGCAACCCAACAGTCGCACCCGTAGTAAGTATATGCCCCTCTTTAGCAATCGCCGTACCGAGCCGTTCAGCGAGGTTCTTAGACGCTTTGACCGTATCGCCAGCAGCAGCTCCGGATACGCATATCGAGTATTTCATACCGCCAGATCCTCCGGTGCAATCATATTATTGTCGAGCTGCTCAAGTACTTCCTTTTCGAGGTTTTTCTGGCCCATGTACCGCACAAACACCTCATTCCAAAGACTTTCCCTAAAGTGGTATATAGCCCGTTCGGCATAGGGCGACTGATTAACATAACTAGCGGCAACATCAAGTAGGTTGAACGTAACCGGCCGTCCGGCATGTACCACCCCAACGTAATCTAGGTCTCGCCAAAAACCGAGTTCTGGGTCAATCCGATACAAAAGTTCTTCAGCTCGACGCCAGTGAAGATCCTCTGGCTGGACGTGCGGTTCAAAAATTTCTGGATGGTATTCGTTTTCTAGCTTGCCGAAATACCGCTGTATGACACGCCAGTGAATCTGCTGACCTGCCATAATGGCTGCCTGTGGGGGATCGGCTATGAGTGTATCAGAAAGAATTTCACCGAAATTGGGCTTCACCTGCTGTAATTTAAAGAAAGCAGAATACAGCCGTATTTCGTTCAGGTAGTGAAATAGCAGTGGCATCGTAAATATGGTGATTCCCCGTAAGCCTGAATCCTGGCTTACGGGCAGCATCAATATCACTCCCAACTCTTTTAGGTGCGTAATGTTATGCCGCTTTTTATGAATAAAAGGCACCGATACTTTCTCCCAGCGATCTGCTGGCATTTCTACAATTACGATTTTACGTGTTTCAAAGTCACTCGGTTTGAGCTTTTTATAGTTTTCGTTAAAGGCATTTAGCCAATCTGGTTTTTCTACAAACCTTAAGGCACCATAGATTTCATCAATATTCTCGCGTTTCAGCATTGAATCAATTGAGCGGTAGCCGAGGTGCTTCATTACAGCTTTGGGAGGAGTTTTTTTGAGCATTCGCTTGGCGACACTGTGCTTCAGCGCCCAACAAGTTTTAGGTGTTTTTACGCCTTCCCAAGCTTTTCTCATGAGCGGCATTAGTTCGGCTACATTGTCCGGGTCATTGGCGCCAATCTGCTTCGCAAGGTGCTTTTCTTGCTTCTCTACCATACCAAGTAGGGCGTGATAGAGCTCCTTACCGGTTGTATCATCAGGATCAAGTCCTAATTCTTTTGTCTTAAGCCGCACCTTTCCGACTATCTCAGCTGTCAACCGTACATCAGCACTTGGATTCCCGCTAGCCTCCTCTAATTGTCGTATTGCTAGAGAAAACATTGGTTCAGTAGCACCCAAAAGTTCCGATATTGTTTTTGACATAGTTATCTTAAGATTACCATGAGCGGAATAGCTGCGCAAAAACTATTGCTCCATTAGATTTCTTGAACTGTTATTGGCATCCGATGCAGTCGAACGTGTTCGTGCAAAATCCCCTCTTTTGCGCCGATTTTTCCTACCACACTCGTGGAATTAGCACTTGCATAAGTGATTGCCGTCTCCATGGATTCACCGGCGGCAATTACCGCAGTAAAACCGCTACTAAATGCGTCTCCTGCACCAGTACGATCAATAACCGGTACATCTTCATACATTCCAGCTTTATAGAGACGCTTTCCGTCACTCGCGACTGACCCTTTTGGACCATCGGTGATGATTACCACCGGCACATGTTCGATCGCTTTTTTAATTAGCTCTTCGCTTGTATCCCCGTGGAACAATTTTTGCATCTCTTCTTTGTTTACACTCAAAATGCTGATTTGCGGCAGGAGCGCTTTAAAATCATGAGAATGCTTGAGCTCTCCCTTACCGGGATTGATTGCTACTTTGATGTCATGTTTCCGGGCATAAGCAATGATGTGTTCGAGAGCTACAAAATCTCCAGCAAGGGAACTCACGTATATCCATTCCGGGACAATATGGTGGAAGTCGGTCTCGCGAAAGCCCATAACCTCAGACGCACCCCGATACGTTAAAATAGTTCGTTCGCCACTTGGTGCTAACAGCAAGGTTGAATATCCGGTGCTGTACTTGCTGCTATAGTCCACAAGCGCGGTATCAACTCCCTCCGCATGCAAACTATCTATCACCGCCTTGCCTGCAATGTCCTTGCCTACTCTGCCCATAAATTGGCTATGGAAACCGAGCCGGGCAAACGTGACCGCCGCATTTGTTGCCCCGCCGCCACTACTAAATACGACACCGTCTATATCGTTTTTTGTACCAAGCTCAAACTCCTGCACTAAGTCACTACCATCCTTATGGGGCTTAAATATTTTGCCCTGCAAAAATACGTCTTGTACTGCAGCTCCGATTGCCACAATGTGCGGCTTACCCACGGGTAATCTTGGCCTTTCCAGACGATCCAAAACTATCAATTTTGGCTTCGACTACTTTTTGTACCGCAGCTATAACTTCATCCATAAGTTTTACGACCGCTACTTCACTAGGATTTTCTTTCAGCACGCGTTCTAAAGTTGCTCGATATGCCATCCGCATATCGGTGTTAATATTGATTTTACTAACCCCAATTCTTGCTGCTTCTTCAAAATAATGAAGTGGCGTATCGCTACCTCCATGCAAGCTTATGTTGCAGTCAATAGCTTTCCGAATACGCTTAAGGAGTTCTAGGTCGAGTTTCTTTGGCACAGGGTAATGACCGTGAAGATTTCCAATTGCGGCAGCAAATGTATCAATACCGGTGGCATCAACAAAATGTTTGGCACTCTCTGGAGTACTGAAAGTTTTTTTAATTTCATCATAGTCAAACTTTTTATCAAATACATTAGAGCCGCCGCCAAAATAATGCGGTTCGCTCTCCACCAGTGCTCCGGTTAATTTGGCGCACGCAACAACCCGCTTTGTGGCATCAATAATCTGCGCTTCGGTAGCGTCATGGTTTGCTTGAGAGACATCAATATGTATAAACTCAAAACCCGCTTCAATGCCCTCTATTGCTGCCTCTACCGAAGGTGAATGATCTAAATTGACATATATCTCTATACCATAATCGGCTTTGTAGTTATCGACCATATCGCGGACATTATCTATACCTAATGCTTCAACTTCTCCGTGACTCACCTCTACGAGGACCGGAGCATTCTTTTTCTTTGCCGCGTTAGCAACAGCTTTAAGTGTTTCCTGGTTATCCAAATTGAAAGCGCCCACTGCAAAATGCTCTTTCCGCGACCGTTCCATTAGGTTTCGTGCAGCTTCACAGTTTTTGCGTATTTGCTTGAGTGTTAGCGACATTCTAGTCCTCCAGATAATCTTTAAGTTCATGTGCGACTAAAGCGATGTGTTTCGCGGTCAGACCAAAATGCTCAAGTAGCTCCTCTGGGTTACCGGACTCCCCAAAACGATCTTTCATGCCGACTCGGCGCATTGGTCGCGGACACTGTTCTGCAAGAAGTTCTGCCACCGCTCCACCCAAACCGCCATTTATTTGCGCCTCCTCAGCGGTAATAACCGCCTTTGTTTTCTGTACGCTAGACAGTATTGTGGCGGCATCCAGGGGTTTTATCGTTGGACAGTGGACGACTTCAGCATCAATACCATCTTTATAGAGCATTTCAGCAGCCGCTAAGGCTTGGTAGGTCATGGTGCCCGTACAAATGATAGTTACATCTTTTCCCGGTGTCAGAATATATGCTTTTCCGATTTCAAACGGTGTTTTTTGAGTAGTAATAATCGGGGTCGCTTCTCGAGCTAACCGTAAATAGCCAGGACGCTTGTCTTCAGCGAGAGCAAGTGTCGCTTTCTCGGCTTCCACACTGTCTGCTGGCGCTATTACTACCATGTTAGGTAGTACGCGCATCAGAGTAATATCTTCAAGCATCTGGTGAGTTGCCCCATCAGGACCTACGGAAACGCCGGCATGTGAGCCAACGATTTTAACGGGCAAATCATTCAAGCATATGGTGGTTCTGATCTGTTCCCAGTTTCTGCCCGGACTAAACGCAGCATAGCTACTTACAAATGGTACTTTTCCCATAGCAGCGAGACCTGCCCCAACGGTAACGAGGTTCTGTTCTGCCACCCCGATTTCTACGAATCGCTCCGGAAAAGCTTCCGCAAAAAGATCCATCTTGGTAGAGCCGGTCAAATCTGCACAAGCAGCAACTACGTTCTCGTCTTTCTTACCAGCCTCGAGTAATCCCCGTCCAAACCCAGCCCGGATTGGCTCTGATTCTAGTGTGTCCTTGAGTATATCCTTATCCACAAGATGCATATTAGTCATGGGCTTCACTCTTGATCTTTCCTTGTAATGTACGAAGCTCCTTGAGAGCCTTTACCGCTTGTTCATGATTCGGTGGGGACCCGTGCCAGTGAAAATCAGATTCCATAAAATCAACACCCTTACCCGGTATAGTGTGCGCAATTATTACTACGGGTTTTTCAACGATCGCCCGTCCCATCGCGCATGCGTCAATCACTGCCTCGATGTTGTTACCGTCAATTTCTATAACGTGCCAGCCAAATGCTTCCCACTTACCTTTAAGATCCTCTAGCGGCATAACGGATTCAGTCGGACCGTCAATCTGAATATTATTCCTATCAACTATTCCTATGATGTTGTTCAGCTTGTATTTGCCAGCTAGCATCGCTGCTTCCCAGATATTCCCTTCGTCCAGCTCTCCGTCTCCCATAACGACATATACCCAGCGGTGCAAGTCCTTATTCATACGCATTGCCAGCGACATTCCCGCGGCCTGACTTAGTCCCGAGCCCAAAGGACCGCTAGTATTTTCTAGCCCCGGTAGCTTGGTTCGCTCTGGGTGTCCCTGTAGCCGACTACCAAGCTTACGTAGCGTTAAAAGTTCGCTCTTTTCAAAGTAGCCAGATTCTGCCATTGCCGCATAGCGGACAGGGACACAGTGACCATTACTTAGTAATAGTATGTCCCGCTGGTTCCAATTCGGCTTTGATGGATCATGTTTTAAGATATCAAAATATAACGCCGTAAAGATATCGGCTAACCCTAATGGCCCTGCGCTATGCCCACTCCCGGCGTGCTCAAGCATCGTAATGATATCTTTCCTTATATCATTAGCTTTTAGTTCCAGTTCTTCGAGGCTCATTTTTGTCATCTTGTTTGTCTCTTGTTCTGTACGGTGTTACTACAGCTTTGCTACCAGTGTATCATAAGCGTGTTGGGCATCGGAAGCCTTTTGGATGAAACCTCCTACATTAAGCACATCTATTCCCCCGGCCGCTAGCAGGTGTACGTTTGTGTCGTTGACGCCACCGTCCCATCCGATTTCTAGTTCCGGCTTTAAAGCCTTACATTCCTGCGCCTTAACCAGTAAGTGTGTATCTACTCGCCCCCCGAAATGTCCAAGATCACCGCTAAAAATGAGAACATGATCAATATACTCAAGGGCCGGTTTAATTTGTGCTACCGGAGTTTCTGGAAGGAGTGCGACACCAACTTTTATGGCTGCATCCCTGAGTCTTTGCGCAAAATCAACAAAACTTCCCTCCGCTTCAGCATGCACGATCACCATGGAAGGGTGAAGGTTTAAGATTTCCTTAAGATGAAAGCCAGGACGCCGAAACATCAGATGCAGATCTGCAGTAACTTTTGCGGGCCACCATACCTGTGGTATGGTTACCGTCTTAACTTTTGCAAAATGCCCATCAGTCAGATCGATTTGTACTCGCTTAGCAAAAGATTGGATACGTTCCATCTGTATGCGATACTCATGAGGATCACGAGCAAGTACGGTTGGACAAATCGTAGCCATAGACATCAGGTAAGCTCATCTAGCTGTTTAATTCGGCGATTGAACCGCTCCGCACCCGTAAATGGTGTTTTGAGCCAGATATTCACCAGTGTAACCGCATCATCAAAGTCGGATAACTCCCTAGCGGCAAGACAGAGTACGTTACTGTCATCGTCGCTTCTTGCCAATCGTGCTTCAGCCTCATCCCACACCAAACTAGCCCGTATACCCTTAAATCGGTTTGCTGCCATTACCATACCCTGTCCGCTGCCACAGATTAATATTCCCCTTGGTTCAGATTCTTCGCTGGAAAGCATGGCCGCCGCCACCCTTCCGGCGTACTCTGGAAAATCATCGTCAGGATGTAGCTGTTGATCACCTTGGTCGACTACTTCATATCCTTGGGTACCCAGGTAATCTTTGAGCTTATTTTTGAGTTCAAATCCGTTATGATCAGCGCCAATAAATAGCTTCATGGTCTACGCCCTCTATTTATGATCTCCGCTCTTACTGCTGGTTTTATGCAATATTCTTCCCGTGTCGGCCACAACTTCTACCAGTCGGTTGCTATAGCCCCATTCATTGTCATACCAAGCTACAACTTTGAGCATATTTCCGTCAATCACTGCGGTTAGCTTCAGATCAACCGTACACGAATGACTATTGCCTATATAGTCACTGCTTACCAGTTCTTCTTCGGTAACAGCTAAGATGCCCTGGTAATACGGCTCCTTTGCAGCCTTCTTAAAGGCCTCGTTAACCTCCTCTACAGTTACATCCCGTTTGGTAATTATGACAAAGTCGCTGAGCGAAACCACGGGGGTAGGAACCCGTACACTCATGCCGCCAAAAATACCTTCTAAAGCAGGCAGTGCTTTAGCGGCGGCAATCGATGCTCCGGTAGTTGTTGGTACGATGTTTTCTGCAGCGCTGCGGGCTTCACGCAAATCTTTAGCGGGTGCGTCTTGCAATCTCTGGCTCGCAGTATAGCTGTGTACGGTGGTCATCATGGCTTTCTCAATACCAAAATTGCTTTCAATCACCGCAGCAACCGGCGTTATGCAGTTGGTCGTACAAGAAGCATTACTTATAATATCGCCCGCACCTTCTAACGCATCATCATTCACACCCAACACTACCGTAGTCGCACCGTCACCTTTAGCGGGAGCAGAAATTACTACACGCTTTGCTCCGGCGGCAATATGGGCTTTTGCAAGTTCTGGCTTCACAAAAAAGCCCGTTGATTCAATCACGACATCAACTTCTTGTTTTTTCCACGGTAAAGCAGTTGGATCTTTCTCTGCGTAGATTGGAATCTTATGACCCTTCACCGTAATGTGTGTTTCATCATAGTCTACCGAATGTTCATAGGCACCGTAGTTACTGTCGTGTTTAAGCAAGTGGGCTAGTGTCTTGGTGTCAGTGAGATCGTTAATTGCAACGATCTCCAGATCGGTTCTTTCAAAAGCGACCTTGAATGCATTGCGGCCGATACGCCCAAAACCATTAATTGCCACCCGTGTCTTCATGGAAATACCCCCGTAAATTGCTTTTCTTAAGGGTATTGTAGCATAAACGCTTGTGCTTTAAAGTAGTGATTACTTCGTATAGCGGTCAATACATTCATTGACGATTTTTTTGGCGTCTTCGATATTTCCCCAGCCCAGTACTTTAGTGCTGCCAGGTTTTTTAAGGTCCTTATAGTGTGTGAAGTGATGCGCCACCTGTTGCTTCCATCGTTCTCCGAGGTCATCAAGAGTACGAATAGCATCGCCCGTATGTCGATCATCAGCCGGCACAACGACAACTTTATGATCCATTTCACCATCATCTTCAAAGTTGAGAACTCCGATTATGTTAGCCTCAAACCATACGCCGGTGGGAACCGGTTCATCCGTTACGATAAGCGTGTCTAGTTCATCTCCGTCTTCATCTAACGTCTTGGGAATAAATCCATAATTGCAGGGTTTTGCAAAAATTGCCGGTTCTACACGGTCAAGCATGAACGCAGCTCGTTTTCGATCCCATTCAATCTTGAGAGTTGAATGCTTTGGTATTTCGACCACTGTGTTTACTTTTCCATTTTCGACATCACCTGTATCAAGCACTACATTAAAATCTGCCATAGTGTAAAATCCTTCCTTTCTTCTTCACAGGTATTGTACACTAGTAGCAAGCTAATTATGAATATTATTGGACATCGTGGGGCGGCTGGCCTTGCACTTGAAAATACCGAAGCCGCCTTTAGGCAGGCACAGGAACTCAATCTCAGTAGTATTGAGCTTGACGTTCGGTTAACGTATGACAAAAAGCTGGTTGTTTGTCACGACGATGATCTAAAAGATATGGCTAATGACAGCCGTAAGATAAGCCATCATAACTGGGCAGAACTCAAAGATCTGGAACTTAAGGACGGCTCAAGACTGTTGCTATTAGAGGACGTGCTGAAAAAAATACCGAATCAGACAACCGTTCTGGTTGAACTTAAAAATAAAGAGAGCGAGTACGCACTTTTATCCGTACTAGATAAGTTTCCCAAACAAAAGGTGGTGGTTATTTCATTTATCTGGTCTCAGCTTGTCGTTTTGCACGAGCTCCGCCCTAAGCTTCCAATATATTTATCTGAGCAGACCAAGGCCTTGGAAGCTCTCCAGTTCGCGCGCAGATTAAAGTTAAACGGCCTAATGCTTAACTTTTGGATTGTTAATCCCGTAATTTACTGGTTGGCTCGGCGAGCAAATCTAACCATCTGTGTTTATACTGTAAACAATAGGTTCTTTGCCTGGTTTTTGAATCTTCTCTACCCACAGATACATATTTGTACCGATTACCCCAACAAGTTTATTCATCAAAAGAAAGGATAAGTATGCAAGCCACATTACTCACCACAACAGAGATAGCTAAGAACATTCAGACCTTTACGTTCTCTACGGAATATCCACTTTCTTACGTTGCTGGCCAGTTTATTGAAATGACTATCCCTCATGAAAATCCTGATGAGCGTGGCATCAAGCACTGGTTCACACTTTCGTCATCTCCCACTGAGGAGAACATATCGATAACCACAAAGTTTTTTGGAGAAAAAGCTAGTACCTTCAAAAAGACCTTATTTGGTCTCAAACCGGGTGACGATGTTCAAATAACAGCTCCGGAAGGTGATTTTACGCTCCCCAAAAACGATAAACAACCGCTCGTCTTTATAGCAGGAGGCATTGGCATAACTCCGTACCGTAGCATGCTGCAGTGGCTGAAAGATACAAAATCACAGCGTACTATCCAATTAATCTACGGTGTTAAAAAGGAAGATGAATTGGCTTTTCGTACGTTGATTCAACTGTCGCACCTTAGCTTCACACCCCTTGTGGGCAAACGGCTAACGAGCGAACTGCTCCTTTCACAGATCAAGAACGTACAAGAACAGCTTATCTATATATCTGGCCCAGAGCCAATGGTTGAAACCCTCACTAAAGAATTTCAAGCTGCCGGCATTGAAGCAAATGCCATAAAATCAGACTACTTTCCAAATTATTCAGATATTTAAGCTACTCGGCATTTACCGTAGCAGGAACCGCAGGCATTTCGTGGGTCTGGTGCGCATCCTCAAGATACTTACGGATCATCAAGGCAGCGGTCGCGCCCTCGCCAACCGCACTGGCAATCTGCATAGTTGCTCCAGAACGGACATCACCAGCTGCAAATACTCCTGGCATGCTTGTCTGCAGGTTTACATCGGTCTTTACAAGCCGAAGTTCATCGAGTTCAACACCAGAATCCGCTAGAAATCCGGTATTAGGATCGAGCCCTATGAAAACAAAGACTCCATCGGTAGGAAATTCGCGCTTTTTCCCAGTTTTAGTATCGGTTCCTACAACTTTCTCTACTTTGGAATCTTTACCGACGATTTCATCGGTCGTGACGTTCGTATGAACGGTAATCTTGTCTTTGTGTTTTTCTAATTCATGGATAAGGACTTCTGAGGCACGAAGTTCGCTCCGGACCAACAGATCAATCTTACTGGCAAATTTTGTTAAAAATAGAGATTCTTGTACTGCAGAGTTTCCACCACCCACTACCACTAAGTGCTTGTCTCGGTAAAAGGCCCCGTCACAGGTAGCACAGTAGTGGACGCCACGTCCGTAGTATTCCTGTTCGCCCGGGATGCCAAGCTTTTTATAATCACTTCCGGTTGCTATTAAGACCGCTTCGGCAAGGATATCGCCACTGGTTGTAGCTAATCGCTTATACGTACCCTCGTCTTTAATACTCATCACCTCACCTAACTCAATTTTCGCCCCAAATCGCTCGGCCTGCTGCCTCAAGCTCTCAGCGAGATCAAGTCCTGCCAGACCTTTGGGAAAGCCTGGGTAATTATCAACCCAATCGGTTATAGCAGCCAAACCGCCAATGACTCCTTTCTCAAAAAGGAGCGTTTCAATATCTTCACGAGTGGTATACACCGCAGCCGCTAACGACGCTGGGCCTGCGCCTATCATTACTACTTGATGCTTCTGTTCTTCTGCCATGTATCCCTCACGTCTCTCTTAAAATTTCTCCGATACTAAACCGTATGGTAACGGTTTTTGCTTGTTCAGTGCAAGGTATAAGTTCTGAACTTTTAAGCACCAAAGTAGCCTAGTACTGTGTTTAAAAACCTTACGCTACGGCGGGGGCTAGTTTAGCCAAGTTATAGCCGACGACAACTTCTTTACTATCATCCTCTTTGGTAACAACTGTCACCGGAACGGTTAGAGCCCCACTAATCTCAAGCGCCTCAGCCTGGCGCTCAGGGTGTTGGTCAAGATTGACCTCTTCGTAGTGCATTCCTTTGGCAGAAAGCCATTTCTTCACCATGCCGCAGTAGGCGCACGTGTTGGTAGTAAAAATTGTGATGTTCTTTGCCATAAGATTACCCTCTCTTATAGGTTTTTGTTAGTTATGTATTTCGTACGTTTTAGTATATATAGCGTAAGCATTGAATGCAATAGCGCTATATGTTGTGTTTTTTATACCTTTTTCTATTGTACGTTTACGAGCTCAATGTCGAATACCAGATCAGAATTGGGTGGTATATTCGCAGCCGGGGAGGCGCTCCCATAGGCTTGCTCAGCTGGGATAATGAGTCTTCGTACGCCACCAACTTTCATTCCGGGTACACCTTCTTGCCAACCTTTAATAACTTGGCTCAGGCTAAAAGTAGCCGGTTGTCCACTATCATGCGAGCTCTGAAAAATAGTTCCATCCTTAGCAAGCGCACCGGTATAGTGTGCGGTAACCGTGGAATCCGCTTTGGCCTCCGCCCCAGTCCCTACTTTAGTGTCAATGATCTGTAGAGAATCTACTTTTTCCACGGGAGTGAATCCCGACAACTTGGTTCCTTCCAAAATATTCTCCTGTTTCTGCGTATTACTTACTTGTGTTGTTGTTTGTTCTGAGGCAGTTTTGTCTTTATTGCCCTTAGCCATAGACCAGATTACCAGGACTGAAAATCCCACTGATGTTACCAAGAAAAACACTGCAATCAATAGTGCCGCAACGCGTTCGCGTTTTTTAGCCATTACTCCTCCTTTATTCGGTGCTGCGTATAGAGCCAGTATAACTTATGGATGCATCGGATGTAAAAGTTTTTGGTTCACGAGGAAATCCGTCACGCAAAGCAGTGAGTATTTCTTGTTGCAGTTCCTTAGAGCGGAAGGGAAGCTTAGCAAACTTACTAACCGGCACCCAAACAGGCTGGTACAAGTTTTTTCCTAACTTAGATATTTCGGTCTCTATACTGTGCGGGTCTAATTTAGCCTCTCCTGACTCGTACTCGCATACAAAGATGTACTGCGCACCAAAGGGATTGCCGGCCTCCTCAATGAACACCAGCTTAGGGTTTTTGGCAGTAATGGTAGTCTCTTCTTTAACTTCTCTCAGAACTGCGTCATCTGCTGTTTCACCCGGATTTATTCCACCACCAACGAGCGTATAGAATTCCTGTCCAAATTTATTGCGTTTCATCAGTAGAACGTTTTGGTTATGGACGATAATCGCCCGGGCGGCTTTTCTCATGTCATTAGTATACCGCACCAATTTGATTGACTAAATATTAGCTGCGTCGTACGGTAGCTACATGAGAAGACTTATAGCAGGAAGCTTGCTTGGTGCCGGCATGACTCTGGCAGGATTAGGTTTCTATGCCGAAACTCAGGCCATGGAACAGGTTGTCAAACAGCAAGCCCATGCGGAAAGTGTAGAAGATAGAGTTTTTCGCAGCACGTTACCGTTTGGTGAGTATGGCATAGCGTATGGCTATACAGTACTAGGGGCAGCTGCCCTACTTATGAGTGGTAGTAGCGTAGTGTTAGCTACCCAAGAATTACTATCAGACGAAGAAGCTTAGCTGGCAATTTCGTATGCTTTAAGTTTTTTCTTTGAGGTATCCGTATGGCCCTGTTGCAACTTAAGAAGCTGAGCATAGATACCACCCGTACGGGCAAGTTGTTTCGGAGAACCCGTTTCGTCGACCTTACCGTTTCTCAAAGTGATAATTTGATCTACGTTCTGTATGGTACTTAACCGGTGTGCAATGATTAAGGTTGTCCTACCCTTCATGAGACGTTCGAGTGCTTCTTGCACCATATGTTCACTACGACTATCGAGGCTGCTGGTAGCCTCATCCAGTATCAATATCGGCGCGTCCTTAAGGAGTGCCCGAGCAATAGCGATTCGCTGCTTTTGACCACCACTGAGCTTTAGCCCCCGCTCACCAATTTCCGTATCATATCCCTTATCTAATTTGCGTATGAATTCGTCGGCGTTTGCCGCCTTTGCAGCCGCTACGATCTCAGTCTCCGTAGCATTTCCGTTAGCATACCCAATGTTTTCCTTAATGGTGCCGCTAAATAACGACGGGTCCTGAAAAACTACCCCAATATTTTTTCTGAGACTACTTTGGGTTACAGCGTTGATGTTTTGATCGTCTATGGAAATGACTCCTTCTTGAGGTTCATAGAGACGCATAAGGAGGTTGGTTATGGTAGTTTTTCCTTCACCACTCTCACCGACTAAGGCAACCTTAGAGTCCGGCTCGATACTAAAAGAAATAGCATTAAGTACTCGCATTTCATCGTATGCAAACGAAATACCATCAAACACAATCTTACCCTTTGGTACCTCTATCCGTTTCGCTCCCTTGTGGTCAGCAATATCAGGCTCTATGTTCATGACATCAAAATAATCCCGACTATCAGCAATGGCACGCTGGGTGTTTTCTACCAAGAAACTGATCGTAAAGATAGGAATGCGAATTTGCATCGCATACAAAATCAAGGCAACTGCTTGTCCTGGGCTAAAGTGACCATGGACCGCCTGCACAAAGATCAATAGATAAACCCCTAAGAAGATGGTATTCAGGATTAACCGCCGCTGTATGTCACGCTTGTGCCACAGTTTCGATTGGGGCTGTGTTATAGCGACGGCTTTTTTGTAGTATTTCTGCAAATACCGTAGTTCTTGTCGCTCTTGAATGAAGCTTTTTACCACCTTTATCTGTCCGATCGCTTCGGCAAAGCGGCCTGAAGCAATGTCAAGATCTTCGTTATATTGCTTTTGGTACTGCATCCACTTTCCGCTCGTCCTTACCGTCATAAAGATGTATATGGGATATAGCGCAAACAGTAGCACGGCTATTGGCCAGCTGTAGTAGGCGATAATGATGAGCGCTAGAAAAGTGCTAAAAATAAACTGCAGAAAATTATTACTCCACATTTGCATAAAGTTGCTTA
>JAKOXV010000014.1 GCA_029780855.1 bacterium | reverse complement strand
GCAAGCATAATACTTTTTGCCATAATCGGCGTACTACTTGCTGCTTCTGCTAGAACTTGAACCATGTTTTTTCCTCCTTTAGTTTATCCCTTGGTAACTCATGCTTACAATCAAGCACGAGATGGTTCGATTAACCACCAGCCATGCCTCTCGTCTCCAGATCGTCTGGAATTTCAGCAGGATGATGGTCTTCGTCATGGCTGGCATGCGCAATCGCCAAGCCCAAATAGGTGCCCGCAAGCACCGTAAAAACGTATGCCTGGATAAATGCTACCAGGCCTTCAAATAACAGGATAGGAATAACAGCAAACGGCGTTCGGCCTTCGGCTAAAATCAGAGACATAAATACAGTTATAAGAATTTCACCTACGGCAGTATTAAGAAACAGACGAAGGCTGAGGCTCAAGATTCGGGTAAACTCTCCAAATACTTCGAGCAACCCAATGAACATGTTTATTGGGTTAAGCGGCTTATCACTAAAGTAGTGTTGTAGGTGCTTCTTTCCACCTTGCTCTCTAATACTGAGGATCTGGACCATAATAATCGCTATCACCGCCATGGCAATGGTTCCATTAAGATCAGCGGTGAAAGGCCGGAATAATGTTTCTTTCACACCGGCATTCTCATGGAATATCGCTTCTCCGACCCATGGCACAAGCTCCAGTAAGTTCGTAAACATTATGAAAATAAAATACACCCCAAAATATGGTGTAAATCGGGCCGCGGTTTCTCTTGAACCAAACGGTGACTCTAGCAATCTAATAATAAACTCCACCAAGCTCTCAACCGTACCCATAAACAGGCCTTTTTGGGCTTTAACCGTAATTTTCCTTGCTGCAATCACCATAAGGGATGCGATTAAGATAGAGCACAACACGCCGTAAATCATTGAATTGGTTATATGGAATCCGCCCACTGTAAAAATAGGTGAAGCTTTAAGCGTCACATGGATATCTGAGGCAATTACCGAGGTTAGCATCAGTCTACACCTCCGTATGTATCCTCACGTGGCTCCACAGTCGTCGTCTGTTTGGCGGCGGCTTTATTCATCTTTGTATATTGTAACAGTAGTAGAGACGTAGCTGCAACAGATTTTTGCCAGATGACTATAGTTATTGTGCGAAAAGTCATATTAGCACTAACTGACCGGTGATATACTAAAGGCATGGATAATTTCGCAAATCATCTAGAGGGACTACATTTTTTAAACGATACCGTGCTTGTGCTCGGAATCTTAGTTCTCTGTGCAGTCGCTCTGTATGGAGGGTATAGACTGATTCGGAAAGGCTCAAAACAAGCGGTAATCGTAAAGGAGGAGATCAAAAAATAATGGCCATCACCGTTTACACCGCTAACTGGTGTGCATTTTGCCATGCCGCTAAGGAATACTTAGATAAGCTCGGGGTTAGTTACACAGAAAAAGACGTGGAGAAAGATATAGCCAACGCAAATGAGGCAATCGATAAATCCGGACAGATGGGTATACCGGTCCTAGACATTGACGGAACGATAATAGTTGGCTTTGACAGACCAAAAATTGACGCCGCGCTAAAAAAATAACACTATATGTAGCGTTTCTTCTATTCTTCAGGGTACTATCAGTGGTATAATCTGAAGTATGTTAGGAGGAACACCCAGCTACCGAGAAGGCAACACGGCAAATCAGTACCGTGAACATGTCGCCCAACTACACGAATTCACACTTGATGAAATCGTGACTACGATTGATCTTGCCCAAGCTCAAGAAGCTGACATACAGCAACTTCGCGATGTCCAGCAAGCAACAGCACCGACAAACAGCTGGTTTCCTAAGTTTGCTGAACAAAACCCCGATGCTGCTAACACGCTGTGGTACAACACTAGTTTTTACGATGACGAAATTGAAGCAGTGCTCGACTCCGATCCACTACTATCAGAACTGTATGACCAGGTGGAAACTAACCGTAACAGCGAAGAACTTTCTACGGCAATCAGAATAAGACGGACCGTCCTGATGCGAATGCTTTTGAATGATCTCGAGAATTTCACTATCCCCACACAAAATGACAACAAAGACGCCGTAGCGTAATCGCAAAATTGCGATACACTACATGTATGGCTTTTGAGGACTACAAACAAAAAAAATCAGTTGTAATTGTGTACACCGGAGAAGGCAAAGGTAAAACCAGCGCCAGCATGGGTCTTATGGCCAGAGCTTTGGGAACCGGGTGGAGCGTGGCATTTATTCAATTTATTAAGCATTGGAACGTGGGCGAACATGATTTTATTCATAAGATAACACCTCTATTCAAGGATAAAATATATTTCTACAAAGGCGGGAAGGGGTTTTATAACGCAGGTGAATTGAGCGCCAAAGGAATATCCGAATCAGAGCACAAGCAAGCCGCTGAAGAAACCTATCAGGAGGCATTAAAGGCCGTTAAGAGTGGAAAATTTGATGTAGTAATCTGCGATGAAATAAACAACGCGGTAAACAACGGCCTCCTGGACAAATCAAAGCTCAAAGAGCTTATTGAAGTCAGAACCAGCAACACGTCACTATGCTTAACCGGCCGCAATTTTCCTGAAGAATTCTTGCCCTTTACCGATATAGCGACGAATATGACGAAACTACGCCATCATTTTGATGATAAATACCTTGCTAATAAGGGGATAGATTACTAAAAATGGCGGCCCAGCCGGCACTATATTTGCTATTTGGCTATCCGGGTGCAGGGAAGACGACTGTTGCTAAAGCGATAGAAAAACTCACCGACGCCGTACGGCTTTCTTCTGACGAAATCCGATTTTCACACTATAATCAGCCTACTTTCAGCCAGCAGGAACATGATGAACTGTATTCATTTCTCAATACTGAAACCAAACGGTTGCTGAGCAAAGGCACTTCAGTCATCTATGATGCAAATCTCAACCGATTCCAACATCGCCAAGAGAAATACGACATCGCCATTGCAACCGGGGCAAAAGCAGTACTGCTGTGGGTGCAGACGCCAAAGCATCTCGCTAAACAACGAGCCATGCATGAAGATCGTCTACGGTTCGCCACCCATAACGAAAACCTGGGCGACATGTTCGATCGAATTTCTGGAGTTATTGAGCAGCCGACCGATACGGAAAGACCTATTATACTTGACGGAACGAAAGCCAGCCTGCAATACGTTGCAGAAGCGCTCTTGCTCGCATAAGCTTACATCATGCCGCGACACATAAAAAAGAAGACCATAACACTCATAGTGAGCCTAGTTCTCGTACTTCTTGCACCGCTCATTTCCAAATACGGGCCAGCAATCCCGGCACTTCAAGCGAACCAGCCAGGGCTATATGCGGTTGCTCAGTTCTATGATGGCGACACTATTTCTGTATACATGAACGGCACCCAGGAAAAGGTCCGCTTTATTGGGGTCGATACCCCTGAAACGCATGATCCTCGTAAAGCTGTCCAGTGCTACGGAAAGGCTGCTTCTAACTTCACCCAGAATATTATTGGCGTTCAATCGGTTCGGCTGGAAGCTGATCCTCTCAATACTAACAGAGATCGTTATAATAGATTGCTGCGATACGTGTACTTGCCAAACGGAACACTGGTAAATGCTGAAATAATCAAGCAAGGGTATGGGTTTGCATATACTGGGTTTCCTTTTTCAAAAGCAGATGAGTTTGTGCGCTATCAGACAGAAGCAAGAGAAGCAGAAAGAGGACTATGGAAAGACTGCAATCCAACAAAAAATCAATACGGTGGCTACACTTCCAATAACGCGCCATAAGCGGTTATAATAGCACCACCAATGAAACAGCGCGCAAAACAATTGTTTCAAGCCCATAAGATTCTCCAGGCTTTTGTTGTAACCATGACGATTGCGGTCGTATTCCATCTGTCGGCAATATTTATCACCGCGTTTATCAAACGTGACATTACCTACATCAACCCCATGGAATTCTTAGGGCTTGCGGCAGTATTTCCGAATTACCGCGAATCAGCTGCAGCAGCAGTAATCGGCTGGCTAGTTATTGCAGGAGTGTTTGGAACGGTACTGTACTTGAGCGTTCACTACAACGTCTATCTATCACTTATCAAAGAAAGCAAGGTAGGAAAGCGATTCACTAAGAAAAAACCAGGCGATGCGTTCATGCCTACTCATATCTTAAACAAAGAGCACACTTCTCAGGCGCCAAACAGTGAGCTTCCAATACTGAGCACCAGCATCACCGGCAGCAACGAGACATAGACAATTCCCAAAATTAAGCCATAGAGCACCCCGGCCAGATAAAAGCCGTTTTTAAAATCAGTCTGTGGCGCTCCTGCCAGATAGAGAAGCGTTTCTTTGGGTTTATACCTACCGTGCCGCATGGACATTTCAGCCTTCAGTTCTGGAACAAGTGCTATGATCTTATCTGCTTTCTTAAGTTTCAGACTAAGATCTATGTCTTCATGGACCATAGCACTGTCCGGCCGTTGCATAGATTCATAGACTTCTTTTTTGATAGCCATATTTGAACCCCATAAGATATACGTTCCTGTTAGAAATCGTTGCACCGAAAAATAAAAAAATCCGTGCAGCACGCTTACGACATTACCTAAATGGTGTACATCGTAAAAACTTCCTTTTCCGGTTACAGCATCAACCGTAGGGTGCGTGGTGAAATATTCTTTTGCCCTCGCCATCCATTCCGGGGGTAACCGCGTGTCGCCATCTAGCCGGACAATAATCTTTCCTTTGGCGTTCCGTACACCGGTGTCTTGTGCATAAATACGGCCTTGACGGGGTTCACGGAGCAACGTAACAAAATCAAAACTCGCTGCGATAGCGGCCGTATCATCCGTTGAATTATTGTCTATCACAATTACTTCATCCGGCTTGACGGTCTGTAGCGCTAGTGAACGTAAGCAGTGATCTAAATATCCTTGCTCGTTGTAAACTGGTATAATTATTGAAAATGTTAATGGTTGGTTCATAATGACAAATCTGACTAAGAAGTAGTATAGGATGCAAAAAAAGAAGCGCAAACAAAAAAAGTTGAGAAGCTTACCGTTCCTACGACGCCACTGGGGCACAAACGAAGCCCGCTACCGGACACGTCTACTGCATCATTGGCAAAAGTTTCGTATTGAAAAGCCGAGTTTTTGGTGGAAAGAAAGAAGCATTCTGCAAAAACTTTCCGTAATTATTATATCGCTAGTTATTTTTTCCGTCGGAAGTATGTACGGGATTGCCCAGTGGTATATTTGGAAGCACTCAAAAGAACAAACGCAGCTTGGAGTAACGTTTATTCCGAGCTACGCGGAATACTTCGGCTTAAGTCCACAGGAAACCATGCGAGCACTAATATACGATGCCGGCTTCCGTCATTTTAGGTTAGTGAGCTACTGGGAGCGAATTGAAAAAAATCCTGGCCAATATGATTTCTCGGAGATGGATTGGCAATTTAAGATGGCCGAAGAAACTAACACCAAGATTTCTTTAGCTATAGGCCTGCGACAACCACGCTGGCCAGAGTGCCACATACCCTCATGGGCCGAAAAACTACCCGATAAGGAATGGGAAGTCTACTTAACAGCCTTCATGGGCAAAGTCATTGACCGCTATAAAAATAGTCCGGCGCTCCAAAGCTACCAATTAGAAAACGAATACTTCTTGAAAGCATTTGGTATGTGTACAAACTTTGACCGTGATCGATTGGTGCGGGAATTTAACTTCGTCAAGCAACAAGACCCTCACCATCCCGTAATCATAAGCCGTAGCAATAACGCGCTCGGCCTCCCAATCGGAAAGCCTACACCAGATCAGTTCGGTGTATCTGTATATAAACGGGTGTGGGACAAAACCATTACCCACCGCTACTTTGAGTATCCATTTCCGGCTTGGTACTATGCGTTCTTTGCAGGCGCCGGAGAATTGGTAACGGGCAAAGATATGATTATTCATGAATTACAGGCTGAACCCTGGATGCCCCCAAGTTTTGACCTCAACACTTCGCCGATTAGCGAACAAGATAAATCCATGAACGCTGAACGATTAAGAAACCGGATACAGTACGGAGAAGCTACTGGTATGAAAACGATTGATCTCTGGGGAGCAGAATGGTGGTACGCCAGAAAAGTAAAAAATAACGACCCGAGCCTTTGGAATGTCGCAAAACAAGAGGTTCAAAAAGTCCAACGTACAAACGCCTACAAATAGCGCCTGATTATCGGTGCAGTATTTGGGATACGGCCATCATTACGCGCCGTGGATTATGCGTATCATCGCCATGGGTTGAATCATCTTTGCCATACAAAACACCTGCCTCAGTTTCATCTAGTGAATACGGGTTTGCATAAGACACAGGTATGTCATATACCGCTTCAGTTCCTATGTATTTCTGTAGTTCATCTGCTAATTCTTGATGACCGTACAGCGCATCTTCAGCAAAACCAAGAACGGTAATAGACCGGCTTCCTAGCTCATGAATGGTTTTGAGATCGACGCACTTATTCATAACTTCACGCACCTCTAAAGCTGATCGGCCGAGATTTGCAAGTAGACTTTCGTGTGAGGCCTTTTCAATAACCTTGTCTTGATCGGGAAACGCTTTAGAAGAGTTCTTTTCTATGCCGCTCTGCTGAAGAAAACGACGGAGAAATGGAAGATACTGTTCGTTGTCTTTAAAACCAGCCGGTGCAGTCATGACAACATCCGTGTCCACAAAACACGTCCAGCCACGTTCCGTAGCAATACGCTGCATTTCTGCAAATACCAGAGCCCCGTAGCTGTGCGTTACTACATTTACAGGATTATCTTGCATGCCTTCAGTCTCGATAATAGATAAAAGGTCTCATGCTCGTGTCATAGTAGGGTCGCGTTTACCGGCATCATTCTTTAGTGTTGGAGAAGAATCATAGTGCGGCATAATGACATCAAAACCCCACTGCGATAGCTCAATAGCGCTACTCGCCTTACCAATCAAGTTTTCCGTAAAACCAGGGACATAGAAAACCGATGGACCTTCGCCAAGCCGAACATAGGTTATAGATGCGCCCTCACCCTGGTGGGACAGAGGCGCTTCGCGAAGGTTTCCCAAAATATCATTAGTAAACGCTTCACCGTAGTGTGCGTACATTTGATCAGAAAATGCACCTTCTTGATAGGATTGCTGCTCTAAAGAATTCATAGAATGCTATTAGTGCATGCTTAGTACTTCGTGTCAATGTTTCTATCTGTTATAATGCTCTTAGCATGAAAAAGAAGCAAGCAACAAACAGTATAAAAAATCGTCGTGCCTCATTTGACTACGAATTAGGCGATAGCTTGCTAGTGGGAATAGTGCTGAACGGAAGAGAAACGAAAGCCCTCCGAATGGGTCATGGCAACCTCAGAGGAGCATACGTCACCGTTAAAGACGGTGAACTATGGCTCCTGAACGCAACAATAACAAGTACCCAAAACATAAAACTCACGGAATCAGAGCAAACCAGAACTCGTAAGCTCTTAGCCAAAAAACGGGAAATTGACCAGCTGATAGAAGCAAAAGAACAGGGGCGCACCATTGTTCCCATGGAAATACTCACCAAAGGAAGATACATAAAAGTAAGAATAGCGGTGGGTAAGGGTAAAAAGCGCTGGGATAAACGCCAAACTCTAAAAAAGCGCGATCAAGAACGCGATATACTGCGCTCACCTCTGTAAAGCATTCTGCTATACTGAATGTGGGGAGAGACGGTGAAAGTAGCACTATTGGCCCCGTTTGAAGAACGGGTGCCCCCACCAAAATACGGAGGAACCGAACGCGTCGTATCTTGCGTCGCAGAGGAGCTTGTTGCCCTAGGACATGAGGTAACGCTGTTTGCAACGGCAGATTCTAAGACGTCTGCCGAACTAAGAGGCTGTACTACAAAGCCCATTCGCTCCAACCGTCGCGCACATGATCGTATCTATCGATCGGCTCTCAACATACAAGCACTATCTAAGGCCGTTACAGAAATCCAGTCCGGGGATTTCGACATTATACACAACCATTTTGGCTGGCAAACGCTACTATTTGAAAAACTTATCACTACCCCCATAGTTACCACTATTCACGGCATACTGGATAAAACACAGGAGCCCACTGAATACCATATGTTCAAGGAGTTTAGGAAATCAAACTTTATAAGCATCAGCAAATCGCAGCGCCGTCATTTGCCAGAATTACACTTTGTCGCAACGGTATACAACGGCATTCGCCCAAGCCGCTTTAAGTTTAACGAAACGCCAGAAGACTACTTTGCATTCTTAGGCCGCATACATCCCCAAAAAGGACCCGAACAAGCCATAGCAATAGCAAAGAAAACGGGGATTAAGCTGGTGATTGCTGCCAAAATCGATCCTAATGAAAAGGCATACTTTAAAGAACGGATCAAACCGCATATTGATGGAAGACAGATCATTTTTCTAGGTGAAGTTGGACACAACAAAAAAGTGCGCCTACTGAGAAACGCAAGAGCACTGATTGCACCTATACAGTGGGATGAACCTTTTGGTATTACAAATATTGAGGCAATGGCTTGCGGAACGCCGGTACTAACGATTAATCGTGGTTCGGCGCCAGAAATACTACGTGATGGTAAGAACGGTTATCTCTGTAAAAACGCTACGGAAATAGCAAACAGGATTAAAGATATTGATTCTATTAGCCGCGTAGCCTGCCGTGACTACGTAGAAAAACACTTTACAGCCCGCTGCATGACCGAAGGTTACGTAAAAGTCTATGAAAGAATCAGCGATCGCGCACATCGCGCAGAAGTCGCCGCTCAAAAGAACGGGTTGAGCGATCGGATTTCCCGTATCGTTTCCGCCCGCGCTGCATCTTTATCGCCAAAATAGCGGCAACCGACCAAGCCTGAATATCCTGAGGTGGTTGCTCCAGGTGATTTATACGCTGGTTAGTCTCATCCCATACATCTATTACTTTGTCATTTATTTCATGATGCCGAGCAAATCCACCCCGTACATATTCCGGGAACTTACCGGTACTGTTTGCAACACTTAAGAGGCGCTCTTCCAGATGGTCGGCTAGCTGGTGATAACCATGTGAGTGCAGCCCTTGAGAAATGTGGTAGTTCTCCCATATCCAAACACTTCCATTATGGTAGGCGCCGGCTCTAAATCGCACTTCATCACTAGCTAGGGTTCGAATACCGCTGAACGCTAGCATTTGCTCAGAAAAAAGTTGCTCTACAACAGCCGTTCGGCGCTCAACTTCTTGGGGTTCATCGCCAGAAAGTAAGCTACCATTCAGAAGGTGACCCATATCCGAAGTCTTAATCTCCATAGGACGCAACCGGCCAGCACTATCGCGATCCGCTCCCAAGACAAAGTAGCCACCACGCTGATTGGACCAAAAACGCTGCATTAGTTCTTTCCTTAGATGTATGGCATGCTCGAGGAGTACGCTTGCCGTAGCCAGATCGTTGAAATGATGCACGTACACCTGAGCGGCAGAAAATAACGCATCCATGGCGGTTGCCTGAACTTCCGTTGAGGCAATGCCGCTACCATGGTTGGCAATTTTTCCATCGGCGTGAAAGTAGCCATCCCAAGAATCGCGCCACACCTGATTTTCTATGCCTCCTGGAATAGAGCTCTGATACTCTAATAGATATTCCGGGCTAGATTCTAACCGTCGTACTAGCCATGAAACAGCATTCTTAAGTGAATCTGCTACGTGATGGATCTCACCGTCTCGACCAGTAAATCGCTGCTGGAGAAACCTATAGCCTTCGTCAGCAGTGTTGCAGTAGGCTGTGAGGGTCTGTATGAATTGCGGTGTAGCATCCACAGAACCATAATATGGCCAATCCCAGCCCCGCTCCTCAGTGAGCTGCACTGCAACCGGGTCAATCCTAGGATCACGAGCCTCATGAATAATGCGGCCAGGTTCTTCTTCTCGCTGAGTACTGTAGTCCACTCCCTGCAATTTAGCGAGAGTAAGCAACGTAGACCTAGTTAGGGCCGGATACTTATCAATCAAATCTGCAGCAACTCTCAATGAATCGCGGCCGAACACGGCTTTATACCGTGAAAATTCAGCGTCTCTGCTATGTTCAGCTACCGGGATAGCAGCAAGAACAGGACCGTTTTCACCTATCTCACGTGCACTGTGAACGCCTGATAGATCCTCCATCGCCCGAATACTCGAGGGCGGTGGCCCAACGTATCCGTCAAATTCTTTCACATATACAAGCCGCTCGCCAGGAAACAGGTCTGGTTCTGGAGCTGATTCGTTCATATATCAATCATATACTAATTGCTTCACAATATTTACTTTTACAGGGAAAATCGCTAGAATGAACTGGTTCAAGCATATTCTGGAGTAGCTCAATGGTAGAGCATCTGGCTGTTAACCAGAGGGTTGCCGGTTCGAGTCCGGCCTCCAGAGCCAGAAATTTTGCAACAGAGGTAGACCTGGTTCCTAGACCAGGTCTTTCTTTTTTTGTAAAGCACCCCTGATCTGTTAAATAGTTCGAACCTAATCGCTCAATTTGCCAAATAACAAACAAATGTTGGAACCACAGAAAATGACTGATTTTAAGCCGTTAACACCTAAGAAATAGTTCCAAAACTGACCTGTTTTCCTATGAGGACTGAGCAGCCTGAAAATTGATATATTCCCATGACCTAACCAGGAGACACCAATATTTGACACAGCATGACACTTATGTTAATATCAGTGTAGTAATCAATCAAGGAGAAACAATAAGATGATAAGAATCGCACGAGCAAAGTAGTCGCACAAGCGTCTTTTTTCGTATGATTCTTTCCTATTAGTTTAACTTCCTGTAAAAAAGCCGAGCACTTGCGTGACTACTCACCTAAATGCTCGGCTTTTTGTTTGGAGAAGACTATGTTAAACCTGTATAAAATTACAAAATCATATAAAGATAACCTTGTTCTCAAGGATGTTACTTTATCGGCTGGTCCAGGTGAGGTAATTGCTCTCATTGGTGCAAACGGTGTCGGCAAGACAACTCTACTAAAAATACTACTCGGTGAGGTGGCTCCTGACGATGGGCAAATAACTAACCACCATGATGTTGTTGGCTATGTCCCTCAAGAGCTAGATAATCTTAATGAAACAATCGAAAAGAGCTTTGACTCCATTGAGTCATGGCGAATTGACTATGCCCTTAATTTGGTTGATCTGGGTAATGTTCCTAAGGATCGTCCTCTCAGTAATCTTAGTGGTGGTCAGAAAACTCGTGTGGCTATTGCCCAGGTTCTTGCTCAAGACCCCGAACCCACAGTCCTATTATTAGATGAGCCTACAAATAACTTGGATGTAGAGGGTTTAGAATGGCTCGAGAGTTTCATCAAACGTTTCAAAGGTGCGGTTTTGTTTGTGAGTCATGACAGACAATTCATCAACACTGTCGCCACAAAGATTATCGAGCTTAAAGCCGGTGTAACAAAGCAGTACGGCGGTAACTACGAGTTCTATAAACAGCAGAAAGATATCGAGTACCAGGCAGCACTTGAGAAATATGAGAAGCAGCAAGATGAGAAGAAGCGTCTCAAGAAAGCCATGGTCGCTCAGAAGGAGGCTACTAAACATGTCCACGAGCACATCAAGCGACCGGATAACGATAAGTATCAACGGGACTTTTTTAGAAATAGGGTTTCAGTAAAACTAGGTCAGAAAGCAAAAAATCTTGAGACTAGGCTAGACAAACTTGAAGATATCGAAAGACCTGATTTCGATAAGAACTACGAGTTTAGTTTAAAAGGAGCTCCTCATTCCAGTAAGTTATTGGTGCTGGTTAAGGAAGTTTCGAAGTCGTACGATAAGCGCGTCGTTTTATCAGATATTAACTTCGAGATTAGAGGCAACATACATATCCACGTCAAGGGCTTAAATGGCTCGGGTAAATCGACACTACTGCACATTCTCGCCAAACAGCTTGCGCCTAGTAATGGCACGATCACTTATGGAGATAATGTTACTGTAGGCTATTTTTCTCAGGATACAGAAGGCTTGAATTACAAAATCTCAGCCCT
>JAKOXV010000010.1 GCA_029780855.1 bacterium | reverse complement strand
TACCATAATCGTGGTGCGGGGTGTCAAACCGAGCTCCAGTGTAGTGTGGCGTATGCCCCAGCAGACCGTCGATACTCCGGCAAGACGCGCAACAACGCCACCGACAAGATCTGCATGGTACATCCACGTTTGAACCACGTCCGGACGCACGGACCGCAGTAGGCGCCATAAACGGAAAAGCGCCCCAATAGTCACCTTTCTGCGGGGCATCCTAAGAGTATAAACCTTCACGCCCGCCGCCCGCAAGAGCGGGCCATACTTGCCCTCATCCATTAAAGAGATAACCACATGACGGTTTTCCGTATCGCTCGTACACAACCGATACAGCACCGCTTCGGCCCCGCCATCGTTGAGGCAGGTAATGATGTGGGCTACCTTAAATAAAGCCCCAACCTTAAAATCCCCTCTAATGTCCATTTGACTCAACACAGGTTGAATGTCGCCGCCATCCACATACAATCGCAGTAATAAACGTGTATGTCATAACAGCTGATACCGACAACACTAATGGCCAGAACAAAGGCAAACCAAAACTACTTCTATGGAACGAGATCGAAACGGGAAGCAGTGTAAGATAAAATGTGGCGTAACCGAGGGAACCGGAACCCGTTCTCCTCACCTCAAGCAAACCAAGAAAGAAGCCTACAACCGTATAAACAACAAAAACCCCAACTTGCCCAAAATTAACGTACGCCTCCAAAATGCTCGAATAGGCAGTGCCTGCAATACGGCCTCGTTCTGCCCAATCCGGGAAGAATGTGTCTCTAAATTCATAAGTAACTGTCTTTGGTTTAATAGGCCAAATAAAACGAGGAATCGGTTCTGCGAATCCAATCAGATATGTTTCACCCCATCGTAGACCAGAACCCCCGTACAAAATATATGTGTTAAAGTTGCCAAACGGCGCTCCAAATTCGTTGCGGGCAGGGTTAAGGCTAGTAATCCAAAACTCCGCTGTACCTATACGCTCCAGCAATCTGCTCCAATCACCACTCGCTAGGGCCGGTCCCACATACGATCTAGCTCCGTAGAGAAAACCAAGTGCCATGTATACAATCAGACCTACCGCAATCCACTTCAGGCGAAGCGTTCGAATCGGACGCGCATAGAACAAACCAACAAAAAGCACCACGATCAGGGACAACAGCGGCCCTCGCCGGCCCAATAGCAACAGACTTAAAATCAGCGGAAGGCCTAGCACTACCCACACGAACACACGAGGAAGATAGTGTCTTATTTTCATCTTACCGTTGCTAAGGTCAGTATGCGATATAGAAAACGACAATCCTAATAGTGCAGCAGAGAGAAGCATTACCTGTATCGATGGCAAAGTACCAGTCAAGTCCGCTACTGCACTTTGATACACCGCCTTACCCGCAAATAGTGTTTGAAAACCTCCTACTCGCCAGAAGTTCACGATCTCCATTAGAGATGCAGCAAGAGAAAACAGATAACTGGTGCTCAACAGCGCAGTGGTGTTATACCCCCGAGTTCTCATATCACTTCTCTTAGCCGATCGTAGACTCGCTACAAACCAAAGACCAAACACCATCCCCAAAATAGCCAACGAGTAACAGAATAGAAACTCCTCCGTAAGATAAGGGGTGGGAAAAACAGGTGGTAATCCTTCACCATATTGTGCTGCAATAGGTCCTGATAAACCGTAAAGGGCAGAGAAGCCCAAGAAAACTACAGTGAAATTGGTGTAGTGACCCACGAGGATGCGCCCTAAAATTACTAAAGAAATGCTCGACACGAAAGACAGCGCTATCGCAAAATCGGCGCGATGAAGTAACGAAAACAAGGCCCCGAATCCTGCGGTTAGTATGGTCATTAATCCAACGATTAAGGCACTAAATGTTAAGCTCATTGAGGATCAACCTCGATGATACGGCGGTATAGCCAAGGATATAGACAAAGGTCATCTAGTAGCAAAAACAATATATCAGACGACGTTACAAGTACGCTCTTTCGTATCATGGTTTGAAGCTCACGTTTCGATTTTCAAAACGCGCATGTAATCTTCAATCGCTTGCTGCACACCAAAATCCAACGCCCGACGAACCACGTCGGGGTGATCTTTCTCACCCAACGTCTCTATGATAGCCTCGGCAAGTGCGTCGACATCACCTACAGGCACTAAGCGCCCCCAGCGACCATCTTCTAAAATCTCTCTAGGACCACTGGGACAGTCAGTGGAAACGACTGGTGCACCACTAGCCATGGCCTCAATCAACACACCTGGGAGCCCTTCCCAGCGCGAAGACAACACGAAGACCGCTGCCCTTTTCATGTACTTATACGGGTTGTCCACAAACCCCGGCAGAGTCACTTCCCTCTCCAGACCG
>JAKOXV010000002.1 GCA_029780855.1 bacterium | reverse complement strand
ACCAGTATCAAAAGTAATGTCATCATCTATGGTTACATCGCCATCAACATAAATGGCAAGTTTTTGGCCAGGACCTATCTTGCCTCCGGTAATTTTGGAGCCTGGAAGGGTTAGATTGCCCGTGGCCTTGTCGGCCCCAAGAGAAAACCAGTCTATAGAACACCCTACTATACCGCTATTACCGCCGAAGTTGACCACTTTTTGGTTGTCCAGTGCGGGATGATTAACGCCAATGTTTGCAAAGAATTTGCTAATACTGTAATCGGGGTTGTAGTTTCCAAAAGTTAAATCATTAACTGGCGTGGTGCGTGTTGTGCCATTGTTGTTAGTTCTTGGACTGTGCTGTGCGGCGCTCAAGAAGAAGAACGATTCACCCAAAGAATATGCGGCAAATTGCGTACCAGCCCCGCTCCACTGCTCGTAGTCTGGGTCGTTCGGGTCGGCCCCAGGATCACTCCACGACACCGGTGTTCGCGAAAATGTCAGGATTGCAGCCTTGTTGTTAGATACATCTCCTGCTCCACACGCGTCGCCGCCAAAGGCTCCGCCGGCTAACACATCGTTTCCATAAACCCTTAGGTACGGCTTAACTACAATTTTTAGCTTACCTTTGCACGGTCTGCCTACACCGGCATCACCAGTGATCGTAATAGTAATGTCATATTCTCGGGCTTGGTTGGGTGCCACAATATTGCGGAATGTCGCCGTGCCATTATCATTACCGGCCGCAATACGTACGCTGTCTTTCTTGCCGACCAAACCAGCAATTGCCGGACTGACGTCCGTAACTTCAGCAGAGTAATCGCCGGGCGCTGAGTTAAATGACATATTAATGTCAAAGATGCTATTTTTTTCTGGCAGACCTGGGTTCGTCGTTATGCTACCGCAGGAACCGCCACACGATATGTCGACTTGCAACACCCAGGGTTTTCCGCGGTTTTGGTTTCCGTAGGGATCCTGTCCTATGCCCACTACAATAAACCTATTGTTACCACTAGTAACACTACCGCTCACATCAGCTTTAAAACCATAGGATCCCGGATACCCACGCCCCCCGAAGTTATACATCCCTGTCTGGTTATCGTTGGGCTGATTAGCGGTTAAAGTAGCTATAGGTGGGCTGTTTACGCTTTCCTTGTATATCTCAATACTAACGTTGCGATCAGTTACCATACCCCCATTCTGTGGGTATGACCAGTCCGGATCAAGCGCCCAACCATTGATCTCGCCACCGTTATCACAATTGCCCGAAGCGTCGCCTATTGGCTGCTTATCGCAGCTTAGATAAAGGTTAAATTCGCTGAACGGCATCCAAAACTGAATACCGTTAGTAGCACTAACGTTGTGCCAAGTCCATTTATATACGTGATCGTGCTGAATTTTGAATGGTAACTCCCTATAAGAATCGTTACCCCCTAAAATGCTTGGTGACGAAGTGCCCAACACGGGGTTCCCGGTAGTAAGATCTGTCAAAATAAAGCTCAGCCCGTTGGTCTGTGTACCATTCGGCGTCCCCGTCGCATCGGCATCGTACCACCTAAGAATCGCTTGGTCGCTGGTGTAGTCACAGCTTGGCTTAAAATACATCGACATATCCTTGGTGTGGTTAAGGTCATAGGCACGCCCACCTCCACAGAGCAATAGGCCGTCTGCGCTTTTTGCAATCTCGCCGTTGGCATCTTTTACGCAGTTGTCCCACAGAGCAAAGGCTGTATCAAGATCAGAGTACTGATGAGTACTATAGCCTTGAGGACCGCTTCCTCCCGGGAATGGCCAAGCTGCAGGGCCGGCGGGACCGGTAGCGTCAACGTCATCGTGATGATGCGTGTTATCACTTTCGTCTATTTCATCAAAAGAGGCCAAACCATGGCTACTAATGGAGCTGGCTCTAAAAGCTACCATGGGCTCTGCGCCATCAGTCTTGGCGGTTAAAATTGCGTACTTATAGCTGTTGGAATATGACGAGATGTTTTCTTGTAGGTTTTCCTTTTTAATCATAAAACCGGTAAGAAAATCCTGTCCCTGGGCGCTACACGATACGTTCACCGTAGATGTAAACTGCAGGTCGTAATATGTTTCATCTGCCGCTCCTGGTATAGAAAAATGAACACCACTACCTACTCCAATACATACAACATAAACCCAAATGAAAACCCTGTCTTCGTTCTGCAAACCATTATTGCTATAGAAAAACTTCACACGTGCTTCTGGGGTTTCTAGGCAGT
>JAKOXV010000018.1 GCA_029780855.1 bacterium | reverse complement strand
GGAGCCGTGTGCGCGTAGGGCATTAATGATGACGATCACATCAACGACTTCTTGTAGTGCTGCACCGTAGATTGGCTTGAATTTTCCAGTGGCAAAAATTAGCATCAAACCGACGCTAATAAATATACCCACCAAGATACTTTGCTTAGCAATGAAGAACGTACGTTTGGCAATTTCGATTCCACTTGCGACGCGGCTTAGGTCGTCCAGCATTATGACCGCGTCTGCTGATTCGCTAGCGGCAGCTGAACCACGGGCGCCAAGGGCGATACCTACATCCGCAGCGGTGAGTACTGGTGCGTCATTAACGCCATCACCAACGAAAGCTACTGGCTTTGACTTTACCGTTTCAATTACCCGTAGTTTATCGGCCGGCAAACAATCTGCAGCTATGTCAGTTACGCCAACTTGCTTAGCGATTGCTTGGGCGCTAGATCGGTTGTCGCCCGTTACCATCAGAATGTGTTTAATGCCAGCTGCTTTCAAGCGTTTAAGCGTTGATTTGCTCTCAGCACGAAGCTCATCAACAAAGGTTATTGATCCGGCTAATTTACCATCGATCGCTACATATGAGGCGGTTGTTTTTGAACCCTTTTGTATTTCAGTCGGTAGCACAATACCGTTATTAGCAAGTAGTGTTGCTTTGCCTACCAGCACGTGTTGCCTCTTTACCTGGCCGCTGAGCCCTAATCCGGCGTGCTCTTTAAAATTGCTCGCCTTCGCTACTTTTAATTTTAGATCGGCTGCTGATTGAACGATTGCTTGTGCGAGTATGTGGTTGGAGTGAGATTCTATACTAGCTGCGGCTGTCAGTACGTCAGCTTTTTTGTATGATCCATAGGTCTTAACTGTTGCTACTTTGGGGTGACCCATGGTCAAAGTTCCAGTCTTGTCGAACGCCACTGTTTTTACCTGAGCTAGCTTTTCTAGTGCTGAACCAGTTTTGATGATGATTCCGTGTTTGGCGGCACGGCTCATTCCGGAAATTAGGGCAATGGGAGCGGCAAGCAAGAGTGGGCAAGGCGTTGCCACAACGATTACTTCAAGAAAGCGTATAGGATCGCCCGATATTACCCAAACAGAGACTGCAATAGCATACGCAACAATCGTAAACGGTATGCTGTAGCGATCGGTAAGCCTTACAAAAGGTGATTGGCTGGAAGCTGCACTTTTAACAAGTTTAATGATCTGTTCATACTGTGACTCGGCAGCAACGCGGAGGGCTTTAACGGTAAGTGATCCGTCCAAGTTGATAGAACCACTGAGTAGTTCATCGCCGGGTTTTTTATCTACCGGGACGCTTTCTCCGGTTAGGCTAGATTCATCAATACTGGCTTCACCTTCCAGAATTACCGCGTCTACTGGAATAAGTTCACCAGGTCGAATCAGCAACTTATCATTCTTCTTGACCTTACTTGCAAGTACGTCAGTAGTTTTCCCTCCTTTAAGCAGGTGAGCTTTTTTGGGCGCCCGGGATAGTAGCGCGTCGAGCTCTGTCTTTGCTCGTTGTTCGGCATAGTCTTCAAGAGCTTCGCCACCGGTGAGCATTAATACGATGATAATTCCCGCCCAGTATTCTTTTAGGAGTACAGAGGTGATGATAGCGGTAGCAGCCAAAATATCAACACCGTATTTACCAGATCTCAAGTCTTGCACCATATCCCAAACAAGTGGAATTGCCGAAAGTATCGCGGTTACACCAAGTATCCCGTTGGCGATTGTCTTGTGACCGAGGATGGTTAATACGAGGCTCACGATGACTGCAATAATAACGAGTCCAAGATGGTAGTACTCACTAAAAAAACGACTGACTTTTTTGAACATATCTTGCTTTTCTCCTTTACCTCTATTATAACAGAGAAAATCTGGTATAATAAACCGGTTAATTCATGCGGTACGCGGGTGTCGTATAGTGGCTAATATGCTAGCCTTCCAAGCTTGAGACGCGAGTTCGATTCTCGCCACCCGCACCATGTATTGAGTCAACAGCAACTTCCCATAAATCGTAATCGCCGCTGCAATCGCTAGGTAAAAAGATTGGGTATGCCCCGGTAGCTCAGCTGGATAGAGCAAGTGGGTTCTAACCATTAGGTCGGGGGTTCGAATCCCTCCCGGGGTGCCAAATTCATTACACACTTAACAATTCGATATGGCGGGTGTAGCTCAGTTGGTTAGAGCGTCTGTTTGTGGCACAGAAGGTCGTGGGTTCAAATCCCATCACTCGCCCCAGAAAAAAATATGACCCCTTAGGGTCATTTTTTGTTTTTATAGTTCGTGCATTACGGTGATTTTTGCACCGAGAGAGTTGAGGCGTTCGGCTAGATCTTCATATCCACGATTAATAGTGTAGACATTACGAAGCATTGAGGTGCCAGGAGCGGCGAGCATACCTATTAGCAGCATAACCGCCGGACGTATACCACTCGGGCATACTACATCTGCAGCTCTGAAGCGCGCTGGTCCGTTCACAAATGCGCGGTGAGGATCGGCAAGTTCAATATCGACTCCGATCTTTTTCATTTCGGTGTACATGAGTGCTCGATCTTCATAGACCCAATCGTGGATTAGCGTTCGACCTTTGGCTACGGCAGCAATTGGTACAAAGTAGGGGAGATTATCAATGTTCACGCCTGGGAAGGGGCGGCCGTATAGTTTTTCGGCGGATGCACTAAGTTTACCGTTATGCTTATGTACGGTGATATCAACGAGGTCGGTCTGGCCGTTGGCCGACTTATACGTTTCCGAAAGCTCATATCTGAGTCCCATCTTTTCTAACTTCATGAGTTCAAGTTCAAGAAATTCAATGGGGGCGCGCTGAATGGTGATGGTTGAATTGGTGGTGATTGCCGCAGAAATGAATGTCATTGCTTCTACGGGGTCTTCGGCTGGTGCATAGGTTACATTCTTTTTGATTTCTTTAACCCCGTGTACGGTAAGCGTACTCGTGCCGATGCCTTCAATTTTGACGCCAAGTTTTTTCAAGAAAAAGCACAGGTCTTGGACCATGTAGTTGGCGCTGGCCATTTTTATGACAGTAGTACCTTCGGTTCTGGCAGCAGCCATGAGAATATTTTCGGTGGTTGTATCTCCCGATTCGTACAGTACGACATTTCGCTTAGGCAGTTGTTTCCGTACGAGAATATTGTAGTGACCAGATTTAGTGTCTACATTTACACCGAATTCCTCGAGCGCATATAGGTGTGGTAGAACCGTCCTGCGGCCCAATTCGCAACCACCAGCATAGGGAATCTGGAAGTTGCTAGTTACATGCATGAGAGAACCGATAAACATAATTACACTTCGAGTTTTACGGGCGGCTTCTTTATTCATGCCAACCAGGTTGAGGGTGGCGGGCGGTTTTATTTCCAGATCGTTTCCGGGAAGCCAGCGGACATTAACGCCGATGCTCTGCAATACTTCGATTAAGCGGTTTACTTCTTCTATGCGTGCAACACTCTTGAGTCGGGTGGTTCCTTTGTTTAATAGCGATGCACAGAGGAGTCCGACAGCGGCATTTTTGCTCGTTTTCAGCGTTATACTGCCGCGAAGCTCATGGCCTCCTTCAATACGTAAGTTAACCGCTCCGCCAGAAATACTTATAAGTGGTTTATTAAGAACATCGCTGATGCGACCGAGGGTTTCGAGGCTAAGATTTTGTTTGCCGTGCTCTATTCTATTCACTGCCGATTGGCTCGTATTTAGTTTACGGGCAAATTCTGCTTGGGTCAGACCTCTTTCTTGCCTGATGTGGTAAATTAGTTGGCCGATTTTCTCATTTGTACTCGACATGCACAGCAATTATATACCTTATGAAGTATTTTTAAAGCACTTTTTTGGTTTCTTTTTACTCTCCGATACAATAGGTCTATGATTTGATCAGATATATGTACTAGTCACTTGCAATCTAAACCATATATTTGAGGAGTTTTATAGAAATGAAAGACACCAAAATTGAACAGTTAATCAGAGCTGAAGAAAAGCGACAACGCGAAGGCTTAGAACTGATTCCAAGTGAGAACTATGTGAGCGCCGATGTGCTTAAAGCCTTGGGGAGTGTTTTTACCAACAAGTACTCAGAAGGATATCCTGGCAAAAGGTACTACGGAGGCCAGGAGAACACCGATCAGGTCGAGCAAATCGCCATCGACCGGGCAAAGGAATTGTTTGGGTGTGATCACGCCAATGTGCAGCCACACTCTGGAGCTCAGGCTAATGAAGCGGTTTACCACGCTTGGTTAGAGCCAGGCGATACCGTACTAGCCATGGACCTCAGTCACGGTGGACATTTGACACACGGACACCCGGTGACGGTGCTTGCAAAACAGTACAATTTTATCCGGTACGGAATGAAGAATGTCGATACGGGAGAAATTGATTACGAGCAGCTAAGAGAATTGGCTCATAAACATAAACCAAAGATCATTTTAGCGGGTTTCAGCGCCTATCCCAGAGAGCTTGATTACGCAAAGTTTGCTGATATAGGCAATGAAGTTGGTGCTATGCTCATGGCCGACATGGCGCACATCGCTGGTCTGATTGCCGGAAAAGCTGCCAAGAATCCGTTTGATTACGGCTTTCACGTAGTCACAACTACCACCCATAAAACCCTCCGAGGACCACGCGGTGGCATGATACTGAGTCGCGGAACGGTGAGTAATCCACTCAAAAAAGTCGAGAAAACTTTAGAGAATCTGCCCACGCTTATTGATCGGACGGTATTTCCCGGGGTACAGGGTGGCCCCCACATGCACGTTATAGCCGCTAAAGCGATAGCTTTTGGAGAGGCGCTGCGGCCGGAATTCCATGACTACGCCGAACAGGTCATAAAGAATGCTAAAAAATTGAGCGGAGAACTTCTAGCAAGAGATTTTCGTCTAGTAACCGGTGGTACGGATAACCATCTTATCCTGGCTGACGTTCATAAAGCGTTTGGGATAGACGGAAAAATAGCCGAAGAAGCACTTGATGCAATCGGTTTGACACTCAACAAGAACGCCGTTGCCGATGATCCGCTTCCTCCCTTCCAGCCGAGTGGAATTCGTCTGGGGACGCCAGCTATTACAACCAGGGGCTTGAAAGAAACCGACATGGAACGAATCGCAGAATGGATGAAGCAAGCTGTAGATGCCCACGCCGAACCAGCGATTTTGCAAAAGCTTCGAGAAGAAGTTACGCAATTTGCCCTGAAGTATCCGTTACCGAGCGATGCCTAATCTAATTATCGGGATATGCCGGCACATCTCGAAGATAGGTAGCTCGCAGAACTTTCCGCTCTTCTGTTAGGTGCTTTACAAAAAATAATCCCACTGCTTTTGCTACATGTTCAGGTGGGGTTGCATCATGCCATTCACGGGCGAGTTTGTGGTGTAGTACCGATTGTGTTTCGGGTGTTCGAGTGCCAGTAAATATTCTTGAAACTTTTTCTGAGGGGATGCCATATTTTGTGGCATACACTCGCGAGCGGCTAATAACTTCGTTAGCTAACGTTCTGAGGATACCCTGGGTCAGTGACTCAGGGGAAACTTCGCCGTTGCTTTCGGTGGTGCGAGGAACCACATCACTGACAAACTGACCAAACGCAGCTTCGTATACCGATATTTCTGGTAGATCCCGATAATCACCGAGGTCAGCGAGGGGATCGGGGACGTCGGCAATCCTAGGAACGATTCGGTCAAGGGCTCTATCGCGGTAAGGCCTTAGGGCAAAGTCCTGATCTTGTAAGTCCATCTGTAAATGGGATATATCAAATTCAATACTAGTCATTATGTATCTCCGTAAGTTTTATAAAAACAAAGCAAAAGATACCGCTTAAGGGGCGTGGATCTCTGTGTCTCCCAAAGAAAGTAATCCACATAGCATACGCGAAGACTACGCCGCTACACTAAGCATGACTGTGAAAAATCTAACATTTAACTGATTTTTGGTGGATATCCACAGCTATTTAAAATTACCCAGAAAACGTACCTCAGGCTCCAAGGTTACGCCAAGTTTTGTATGTACGGTTTCTATAATTTCTTTAGCAACATCATAAATCTGCTGTGAGGTAGCGTCGCCGGTGTTTTCAATCTTTAGGACGTGTTCAGGATGTAGTCGAACGGGTCCCCAGTTCTGCCCCCGTTTAAAACCAGCAGCTAAGAGTACGTGGGCCGCCGAAACACGAAATGAATCTCCTCCGTGCAATAGATTTTGCAGTAAAACTTCCTTGGCAGAGACGTCGTGTTCTTCAAAAGCGATTATGGCCTGGGCTTGCTCCTTGGTTACTTCTGGGTTACGGAAGAACGAACCTGCCGTTTTTACATGATGGGGATTACTTGTATCGAGTAGAGACCCAGCACGCTTTCTGGCTTCCATGATAATTGTACGCCGGTCCGTAAGGGTATCAGGCGTAATACCTAAATCTTTAGCCGCTTTGAGAGCGCTTGAGTAGGCAAGGGATGTAGTTGGCGAATCTTGAAGCGCAAATGCGGCTCTGACAATTACATATTTTTCTAACTTTGCGTTCTGAAAGTCTGAATAGCGATACTTGAGCCCTAGTTCGTCGCCCATTAGGCATTCAGTAATATCAGGGTTTGCTGTTGTATCAATAACTTCTACCCACTTGAGTGTGTCGGAGACTTTTTGACCGTACGCGGCTATATTGCCTACTACAGCAGCACCTACAGACCCTGGGATGCCGCTCGTGAGCTCCAGTCCCCAGTGACCATTGTGTATGGCCGTCCGAACCAGTGTGTCCCAGTTCACGCCGGAGTCCACTACGTATAGGTGCTGGTCTTTTTCGGTTCGTACATCTATGGTGCTTGTCCGCAGGCAAATCGTAGTGCCTGGGAGGCCTGCATCGGATATAAGCGTATTTGCCCCTGATCCTACTAACCAGAGGGGTTTTTTATAATCTTTTAGTACCCCGTGCAATTCTTCTGTATGTTCTATTTCTAGGAAGATATCTGCTTGGCCACCCGTCCCAAAAGAGGTAAGTTCGGAAAGCGGGAATTGTTCGTGCTGTTTCATTATGCGTATTATACCCTATAAAATATGTTCCAATAGCTTGCCATCGCCCCTGTTAAGGCGTACGATACATATACTATGAGTGAGAAGAAGTTCAGTTATCCATATCGTGCACTAGGTTTACGACTAAGAAATTTGCGTGAAAATCAAAAAGAAAGCTTAGCCGAGGTTTCTGGTGCGGTAGAGATAGATGTTACGAGTCTTGAATCATATGAAACGGGCGAAAAGCGCCCAACAGAAGAAGTGTTGATGCTACTTATTAGCCACTTTGACGCTAGAGAAGATGAGGCAGTTCGACTCTGGGAACTAGCTGGTTACACTCAGCTCCGCAATGATGGAGTTCTGCCTAATGAAGATATGAGCGGAATGAAACCAATTGCAATGGTTGTTCCAATTGATAACAGAGTCATATATACAGATGGAGTGAATGTTACGGTCAATAATTACGGGGTTGTGCTCAATTTTATGCAAAGCGCCGGTACAAACTCTAAACCTTTAGAAGTAGCTCGAGTAGGTATGAGCAAGGAACACGCCAAAGTACTTATAAATATTCTTCAGGAAACGCTTCAGCAAAACGAAAAACTAAATGCGCCAAAGCAAATTAATCCACCCAAAGAAAACGACACATAAACCCCGTAGAGACATGAGTCAAAAGATTGTAGTACACGAACCTTATCAAACGGGGTATTCGTATGAGCTATTGGCTCAGGTTGGCAAAGAGTTCTCAAAAGATTTTTCTCCGGATCTCACTCCCAAGGAGATGCTTGGACTCGGCATTTTTGGCGGCTGTTACTTTACCTCCATTCCTAAGGAGTTTCCGGCGAGCTGGTTTGACGGTGTAGTTTTTTCTGGGAGCGGCAAAGCCGATGCGACTCTCAATTTATACAAGACCAATGCCAGTCAGCCATTGAAAATATGGCAAAAATAGGGCTGGATTTATGAAGAAGACCCCTTAGGATGGTTTCTATGGTACTGCCGATACTACATGGGTAGGAGGATTCCTCTGGAAGATGCGCGCCAGATAAAACGGTGGAAGGCGATGCGCCGTCATGTGGCACAACTGCAAAAGAGTTGCAAAAAAGGCGACTGGGCATGTCATCCCCGCCAAAGACAGGCATTACTACATTGGGCGTACGATACTCGTAAAATGTAAGAATATAATTGGAGGCAGTATGGAAGCTGGGCAACCACAGTCAAAATTCACCGTCCTGTATCAGATGACCTTTGATGAGTTTTTGGATTATGGCGTATCGGTGGAAGAGTATTTTAGTTTTCTGCCTAATGAGGCTAGTCGTGACGCAGCGGAAGCGGCGTTATTTTCGGCGTTCGTGTACATTACCACCGAAATTCCCGATAAGGAGTGGACTGATGAACAGCAAGCTTCAATCAGACAACTTGCTGAGTATTACTTGAAACTAGAGCCATAGAGTCAGCACTAGTAAATTACGGGGGTAAATGGTAAAATAAATCGTCTTTTACGCGCCCGTAGCTCAGCGGATTAGAGCATCTGTCTTCGGAACAGAGGGTCGGGGGTTCGAATCCCTCCGGGCGTACCACGTATGATCCTCACTCCGGTGGGGATTTTTCGTAGTATTTTTTTGCAAGCTCCAAACCTCCACTCTGATGCCGTAAGAACGGAATGTCAAACGCTAGCATGTTGCTTTGGTTTGCGCTCAGATGTGTGCAACCGTGTAATAACCACAAGAATAAACAGATAAAAATGCATTTAACGACCAAACTCATTACATTCATAATCGCGACAGCTTTCATTGCGCTAGTATTTGTAGGTCGGTATGCTATGGAGCGTATAGTCTTGCTGGATGCGGTCTTAGGTGGTGCTGGGGATGCAGCTGTTTGGTGAACCCAGGGCAACAGGCTACCAGTCAATAGGATGGCAATCGCTACTACGGTAAGCTGCTGCGGTGAAGCTTTAGAGCTTACTCGCAACATATTTACAAACGTTAATTTTGGCAAAACCCGCATTTTTATATCTGCTCTTCCAGCTTTTCTTCATTGTTAAATATAAGCTTTTTATATCAGTGAACCAAATGGTGCAAAGAAGCAGCGTATATGCTGACACGCCATAGGCGTGGTCGAGTTGGTGAAAGTACGCTATTCTTAAAGGAGGATGGTACTCACAAACTTATTTATATGGCTGGCAGTGATCGTATTCTTATATATGCTGGTTTGGTTTGGTGTATCTCGGTATGTACAGAGGAATGACGTCGTGGATAGCGCTTGGGGCTTAGGCTTTGTGCTTGTCGGGTGGTTCTCGTTTTTTCTGTCTGGTTCTGACAGCCGACTCCAGGTAGCAGCAGCTTTTTTGGTTTCCTTCTGGGGATTTCGGTTGTTTTGGCATGTAACGGCAAGGAACTTAAATAAACCAGAAGACGCACGGTATGTCGCGATGAGAGAAAAATGGGGGAGGCATAAAACTGTTAAGTCCTTCTTTTATATATTCATGCTTCAGGGCGCACTTCTTTTGTTGGTTAGTACACCGGTTATTGCCATAATGAACAGTACACAACCATCGTATCGTCCCCTTGGTTGGCTGGGTCTGGCGATATGGGTGGGTGGTATTTGTATCGAAATGGTGGCTGATTGGCAACTCCGACACTTTATCCAGAATAAAAAGCGCAGCAAAGACGATATTATGGAATCGGGATTATGGAGATACAGCCGGCACCCTAACTACTTTGGAGAAATAATGACCTGGTGGGGATCGGTCATAGCTGCAATTAGCGTTCATGAGTGGTGGGGTATCCTAGGAGCTCTCGCGATCACATTTTTAATCACTAAAGTATCGGGCGTTCCGATGTTAGAAAATCGCTACAGCGACAATAAAGCCTACCAAGACTATAGGCGCAAAACTTCAGTACTCATTCCTTTACCACCACGGGGTAGGTAGCAATGATCCGATTCATAGCAGCTATCGATGAGAAAAGAGGTATAGCCGATGATAGCGGTATACCTTGGCAGGGGAGAATACCGTCGGATGTGGCATATTTTCGTAAAAAAACTACTAACAGCAATATTATGATGGGCACCGGTTGGTATCGAGAACAAGAGAAACCATTACCCAACAGACGTAATTTGGTTGCAACTACATCCGTAGAAAGACTGCGCGATGGATTTGAGAAAGTGCCTGATGCACGTAAGTATCTGGCGGAAACTAAAGAAGATATTTGGGTCGGGGGCGGAGCAGGTTTGTTTGCAAGCACTATTGATTTAGCAGACGAACTTTATATCACACAATTACAGGGGGATTTTCACTGTACCAAGTTCTTTCCCGACTTTAGAGCGCAGTTTGTTCTTACAGAAGAAAGTGAACCATACACCGAAAATGGTATCAGCTATACCTTTCAAGTCTGGAAAAGAGCATAAAAAAGAGGCTACGGTATCGTAGCCTCCAAGCACGGCGGATAGGCGGATACTTAATCCTCCTGTGATTGTTCTTCTTGATTGGTGTTGCTGTCGCTACCGTATTCGCCACGTTTCTCGTGGTATGCTTTGCCACCCTTTTGGCCGGCCTCGGATGCAGACATCTTATTGTCTTTCGCCATCGGTCCCCCTTTCCTTACGTTGGCTGTACCATTGTATAAACTATGCCGATTGGGCGCTATAAAAAATCTCATAGTATACGAATCGTGAAAAACCTCACTGATGGGGGCGTATATAGCCGGTATCATTACGAGTACTAAGGCTAAGGAGGGGATATGCAAGTAGGCGAAAGCAGAATGACTACGGATCATGCCGCGATTACTGCATGGGTTGAGGAGCGTGGCGGCCGTCCGGCAACGGTCGTTAGTACTTTTGAAGACGGCGATGACATAGGTATTCTTAGGATAGATTTTCCCGGTTACGGGGATAGCGATGATGAGCTTGAATTCATAACGTGGGATGAGTTTTTTGAAAAATTTGAAGAGAATGATCTGGCCTTCCTATTCCAGGAAAAAACTGCAGACGGTGAAGAAAGTCGATACTATAAGTTTGTAAAGAACTAAACCTACTACTTTTTTAGTGTCTGTGGTAAACATAAATCTTTTACATAGTTTGTATATAGAGGCTACCGGTTTACAATAAGCTTGTGCTTAAAAAACTAAATCAACAAGGCTTTCATCTACTATTTGTTGTGTTGGTTGTGGTTGTGGTGGTCGCAATTGGTTTTGTGGCTATGTATGTCGCCAAAGCAACCAAGGGAGATTCTGGCGAACAACAAAAACAGGGGCTCTCCAAGGATCAAGTAGAAAGTTTACCCGATATTACCTATTTCAAAGATCACAAATCCAATAGTTTTATCGTTGACTACTCGACTGTTAAATGGGGAAATCCCTACAAAGGCAGTCGTGCGAATACGCCCCACAACGGCGCTCACGTACAGTTCCAAGATGCATATAAAGATTGGCCAAAGGGGGGTGCTGCTCCTAGTGACTATCCGCCTATATATTCGCCAGTCGATGGTATTGTAGATCGGGTTGAATATTCTATGAAAACGGGCGATCACGATCAGTATTCTGTTGGCATTGCCTTTGCAAAGAGTGGCAGTGATTCATGGTCTTTCAGCTACAGTTTTGAACCTTTCATTAAGGAACCTTCGCCAGGTTTTTACAAAAACTTTCTTATCGTCAAGCAAGGCGATCGCGTTAAGGAAGGGCAGATTATTGGCTATATGTATTTAGTGAAAGATGCGGATCAGTTGGGGGCACATATTCACTACCATATTGCTAAAGCAGGCAGCGATATTACCTATCCACCAGCCATCTTTAGTCAAAAGGTTATGGACGAATACTATGCTCGATGGGGCGGTACATTGGATGGCTTTGAGGGTAAGGGTGATCTTATCCCCGAATGCATGGGCTATAAGCTGACAGCAGCAGAAAACCCCTTTGGAACCGGCGCAGTCGATTGCCTGAACTAGCCAATTATTAAACTTCCTCAAAGTGTTGGGTTAATAGGCTTGCAACTTACGCCAACCTCCGGCCTTATTGTTGGCTACTACTGCTTTGATCAGGTTACTGAACGCTTCTTCATGCAGAGCGTCGGTTTCGTAAAGCTGAATCGCTCGTGCCGATGTATTGTTATGTCCTTGGTTGATAATTTTTTGTGGATCAGGGGCAATCGGGTCATAAATATATACGTTTACATGATCTTTTGTAGCAAGCAGAGCGGCAACATTGCCTTCATGGACAAAGTACGGCTGTACCCGTCTTTTTATGACTTCTTCGATTTCCGGGTCTGCCTCATGGATCAAGTCACGTACATTGCGACAGACTTCCTGCTACCACGCAGGTAATCTGCTTATATAGTCATCGACTTCGGAGAGACGTTCAGGAGTTGCCATAGACTTACTATAACAAAAGCGACCTCGTGATAACGAAGTCGCTAGGTAGAAAAGTATATTTTATAACGAAACTGGAGGTGTAAGCATATATAAGTTAAAACCTTTTCTTGATGAAATAAGGAGGTGGAGAGATATTGCCGAAGAACCATATAAGAGGCAATCTATAGGATAGAAAGCTTGTTTATTGGTTTGTAGTAGATTGTTTAACCTTATTATCAGATAAAAATCTTTAGACCATCTGCTCCAAAAGCTTGTCTACTTTTTGATTTTAGAGATTATTGCGCAACTGCGTATATAATCTCTAAGCATTGTCCTTACTTTGTCTCGAGTTTTCTGTCTAATGAACTATAGAACTTTCCTTGAGTTAGTCGTCCATCAATCAAATATTGTTTAAACTCAGGGTAGCTTTCTGGACTTAAGAAATTGAAATAATACTTTTGATTGATTTTCTTTTTTTTCAATAGCTGATTTAATGATTCAAAATGCCTAATTGCCCATGTTCTTTTTGCAATATTCTCTGGTGATACATCATTATCAGATTTTATTTCTACGATTACTACACTGTCTCCAATTTTAATAATAAAATCAGGATTAAAGTGTGCTTGAGTATGATGCTCACCTTTCCTCCAAGTATATTCAATGCTATAAAAGTTTCTGTCTCTTGACTTGATCCAGCTGTCAATTTTATTGGCAACAGATTCTTCAGTCATTAGTCTTACAAACTTTCTTTCTGGCTCTTGGTTTGTCAGTACTATATTTACGGGAGTCTTAAACAAATACCTATTGACCTCCTTTGATGAACTTCTTGGGAGGCTTTCATCTTCAATCACTTGGTTCAATATATCTGTTTGCTCATGATCACAAACCGTCTTGTAGTCTTCGCTATAAAAGACAGTTGCACCTCTTCTTATCAGACCGACAGCCATACTCTCTTTCTCCATCCCAGATGTAGATATGACCTGTGGGGTTGATGAAACTCTTTCAAAAGCTGCTGTATTTGCTCTTTTTCTAAATAAAGTTTGGAAGGTTTGAAAGGTTCTCTGAGCGTTATCTTCTGTAAGCAACCCACTTAGTATGCCGGCATTTTTCATCGATTTATCGATTATTGTTTTGATCTCTTTTCTTGGAGGTAAGTTCTCCTTTGTGTAGGTGCCACCAGGAAAACGTATTTTTGCTTCAAACTCTCTAGTTTCAAATGCATCCATTATCTTGTCTATGACATCATCAACGGAGTATACTCGTTTTTGTATTTCCGTGTTTTTTGTTTTTATTATTCCTTTAAAATCCTCGTACTCCGTCTCACTGGTTATACTCTCAGCCTGTGACACGAGATTAATCGTACTTTTGGAATAGTCAAAACTAGGAGTTTTTTCTGACTTTTGAATCATTTTTTCTTGCTTAGCATAATTCACGTTATATATATCAAAATGATACTTGGCTCGTTCTTGTGCCTGTAGGGCAACGCTACTAAGACGTAACTCTATTTCAAGTATCTCGTCCACAAGACCTCTAATATTTTTGCTCCATGCATCATGATTAAATATTCTTACTTTCGGTTGAGGGGTTTGATATTCATCTGGTATTCTCAGACCTCTACCTAGAACTTGAGAGATTAGTAACTTAGAATTAAATGCCCGGTCTTCCATTGGAACTATCTGAAACACGTTTTTTACGTCCCAGCCTTCTGTAAGCATTGAGACGGATACTATCCATTCCGCTGGATTAGATATGTCATCTACTGTTTTGAGTTTGATTAGATTTTTCTTGTGTTCCGAACTTGAAGTTACAATCAATACTTTCTTTGCTGCATCAGAGCTATCAATGGATTCCCGTTTGCATATAAAGTCTTTTAGATCTTTCTCCAGATTTTTGGCTGTAGATATATCCTTGGTAACCAATATTGAAATTGGTTTAATTTTTCGATAAGTATTCTTGGCTTCTAGATGATTGTCATATATTTTTTGGAACTTTACGTCCTGATCTATGCTCTCATCTTTGGATACATATTCAACTGATTTAACAACCTGATCGTCAATTGCTTGTCGTATAGAATAGCGATATATGACGTCATTGAAGTAAAGATCGTCAACATATGCTGTTCCAGTTAAACCAAGCATATAATTGAACCCGTAGTCCTCGCTCAGTAAAAATTCTCTCCATTTCTTAACATCCTTATCGCTACTTGAATTGTATATGTGGTGCGACTCATCGTTTAGAACTAAAACGCGACTACCGTTTTCTCCAAGACTATCTTTTATAGAAGATCCAGTCCTTTCATATACAGCGTGAATATTTTCAACTGCTAGGTCACCATTTTTAATTGTTTGATTAGCATCAACTATACGAGGGTTCTTCCATACCGTATCCTCAGGAATCGTTGCTTTAATACGATTATCACCGGAAAGATTATTAAACTTCTCTTTTAGACCATCTTCAATGGTGAGGGAGGGGCAGAGAACGAGCACTTTATCTACCAAACCTAAGCCTAGACATATCTGAGCAATGCCATACATCACATAACTTTTCCCCGTACCTGTGGCAAGATCTATGTTTGCAGATAGTTTGTTTGGAAGTTGTATATTTGCCGCATACTCATCTAGAGTTTTGTATCTACCTTTCAGCTCAGGATTTTCTTCCCAGTTCTCGCGGATAAGATCATTGATGTTGGTATACTTGCCACTAGCAATGTAGATCAACGCTGCTCTTATCGCTTCCTTCTGATATTCACGATTGCCACAAAGTGTATCCAGGAATTCTTCCCAGTGTGAAAGCGGGAGCTTCATTGGATCGTACGTGCTTCCGACTTTGAGCACTAGATCCCTAGTTTTATATACAAATATTTCTTTCATTATTCCTTAGCTTCTAGAACTTCTCTAAATTCATTACCATGTGTGTCGACGTAAATAACCATAACTTTTTTATCTTTCAGTAATTTAGGCAATGCAACTTTTAGAGTTTTTTCTTCTTGTAGGCTGGTTAGTATCTCATCATCATCGAGTTCTTTCTTACTTTTCTTAAGCAAGTCTTCTGCAAAGAAGTAATCATCCATTACAAACTGTCTTCCATCGAAGTCATAATCAACTATCACCATAGAGAGAGTCGTAAATCTGTTGTCTATATCTTCCTTGTCTTCATATCCAGGACGAAAATCCTGTATCTCTAGCAGATAATCCTCGTTTGCTTTTGATATCTTTGAGACTACTTTAGGGGGTCTTACAAAATGAAAGCCAACAGCTTCGTCTAGGTCATTTATTTGGTTTTTGCTCTGTGGTTGATGAAGCTTTTTGAACTGTACTTTATGAAGTTCTTTTATGACTTGGTATGGGATTTTAAGGAAGTAGTACTTCTTCCCTCCAATTTCATGATAATCACTTATGAAGTCTACGTTATTTGCAGGCGCAATAATGTAGAATTTGTCTCCAACTTTACTTTCAATGTTTGTATGAAGATTTTGAACATATTCATTGTCAACACTGACGCCCTCTAAATCCCAATAAGGGAATATTTTTACGTAATCTCCTTTAATCTTGCCATCAACCTCTATGCCACCGATGCTCTTACTTTTTATATCTTCTACTTCAAATAGTCTCTTAGCAAAATCTATGTATTCATCTTTTTTTAAGGCAAAAACCGAACCCAAATCATAAAGTCCAGATGAGAGTACAACGAAGGGTGATGCATTTTTTTTGTATTTAACGCTTGGTTTAACTAAGCTATTGGATTTTGAAATTTCAAGCAATCGTTTTTGAATGGTATAAATTGACAGCTTCCCAACATCACCCCCAACCCATCTACGATTAAGTTTTTCAGCAACCGCAAGAGTTGTGCCACTTCCTGCGAATACGTCCATAACAAGGTCACCTTCGTCGGTTGTGGATTTTATCACTCTCTCCAATAGTTCTTCAGGATTTTCAGTAGGGTAGGAGCTAGCAAATTTATAACCTTTAATATCAGTCCAGTTATTATCCACCGGTACTCTTTCCTCTTGTAAGTATTCAGGCATTCCGACATGGTATTCTCCCTTAATATCGGTGTACTTAATATCTGGGTTAAGCCTAATTCGACCCTCTTTCTCGAGTTGGTCAATTCTTTCCTGTCTATACGACCAATGACGTCCTTTTGGGGGTAGTAAAGTCTTTCCTAAAATTGTTCTTTCGGGAGGATTTCGTAGTCCACCTGAATGCATCCTTCCCCATTGTGGATCCCTTTCGGATCCACAAAATGCACACAGTCTTGCTATATCAACTTCATTGAACTTTGAATTTTCTGTCTTGCCATAGAAAAAAATGGTATCGGTTGCGTGATTGAACTGATCTAGATCTCTTAACTGTCTTTTGAATCGATTAATAATAATTTCATTTTTAAAATTTCCCCTACCAAAAACCTCATCCAGAACAACTTTTACATAATGTCCAAAGTGATAGTCAATCCTAACCATAATCGAACCGTCATCTGCAAGTATTTCTCTGAGCAATATAAGTCTTCTTCTGAGAAATTCGACAAAGTCCGCACCTTTTTTTCTAGCACTATATGCACTTTGGCCTTTAGACCCGTCATATTTATCACCAGTACCAAAAGGTGGATCAATATAAATTAGGTTAACTTTGCCCTTAATTTTATCTTTGATTATAGGATCTTCATTTTTATATATTGTTTTAAGTAATTGTAGGTTGTCTCCAAAAGTTAGTATGTTTGACCAATTCTCAGATATTGGCTCAGCGTCAAGAGTAAAAGATTTTTCGATTTGAAGTGGAACTGCTTTAGCCTCATCATTATCAGCAAGGACATCTTCTTTTCGCATTTTGCCAGCGTAAACAAGCTCGTATTCTTTCTGCTTTGTTGGAAACAATGCATACTTATACTCTAGCGGTAGTTCTCGTCCACTTTTGAGACTTTCAATCAAAAACTCTATATCATCTTCGTTCAGCTTCATATAATTCTCAACGCGCGTTAGTTGTAACTGTATTATTCATTGTAAATTATGACATATAACAGATGTTAATAATAGTCTCTCGTGCATTTTAAGTGCGCTTGATTAATTTGTGTTTTGATTGCAATGTAGCTTACACTTTTAGACGAAACATGTCTTGTGCATGTTCGTGAGCCTAATTTTGATTTTATATTAAATATTCACACTCGAGCGTGGTGTCTTGATGGAGAGCATTAGAATAATCATTATTTTTATAATAATTGAAATGCAACCAAGGTATCGCTAAAGCCAGCCAGTGCTGTGGTCTTAAAGCGTAATGTTATAGATAACACAACAAAAATATTTTTGTTCAATTTCTTGATACCGAATAATTTGTATTTAAAACGTATATTACAAAATAGTTAATGCAACGTTTGCAAGTACTTATTTTGGATGCTAATTTGATTGTACCAGCTCCAAAAACAAGGTGCTGCGCACGTTAAAAATTAGGCAATATTAAATAATTTCACAAAAATCATCGAAGAACAGCTGCGACTGAGGGAATCAACCCAGTCCTATGGATACCAGCCGCAGACAGCAATCAATAAATACATGTTTCTTCTTAATTGGCATTTTTTGTCATGCATTAAGAACAGACAACTGTTTATTGGTTTTTGTATTAAAGGAGTGCCAAATGGCAGATCTTACAACCATTAATACAAAACTATCAAATCAAAAAAAGTCTAACCGGAGGAAATGGCTCCGTATAGATGAACCAGCCTTAGTGGAGATATTGCTTACAGAGCGTGAGGAAGATTACGTTAGGGCATTGGTTAAAAACTACGACATTGTTTGGATGTTCAGAGATACTGAAGCGACCAGACTTAACATCTACGCATACGAACATGAACAGTTTGAGCGTAGTAAGGAACTATTGAGAAAAACCCTCAAAAGAATCCCTTAATGCCAAAACAAAAACCAGGGCAGCCTACTAAAGCTGAGATTGAAGCTGCGTATGCTGCCCTAGCTAGTTTCCTGCTAAGAAAATATAGTGAAAAGAAGGTTACAAAAAACTAGCTATATAATAAAATATATAAAGGTACAAGTATGGCTAAATCGTCTTTGATGTTAAGGGCGCCTCGTCTAATCCTGTCATACGGAGTACCTTGCGAGGCGCCTTTTATATCAAAGGAAAGGTAAAAAAGTATGGCAACTTACAAGGCAATTGCACTTTGCCGCGTATCAACTAAAAAGCAACGATTAGAAGGCAGTAGTTTAGAAGCACAAGAAATGCGTGTCTATGAATGCGCTGAATATCTAGACTCCCGCATCGACCCTAAAAATGGTCTATGGTCACTGGACACATCCAGTCGTAAGGGCAAAAACATTGCACGAAAAGATTTGAATGAGATGTTTGAGGTATGTAAAAAAGATAAGTCTATACGATACATAATCGTGGACGAAGCAGATCGATTTATGCGCTCGATAGAGGAGGCGTATTGGTGGAAGGTACAGTTTAAAACAATAAACGTATACCTTGCATACGCAAACATGCCAGAAATCACCCACGAGGACAACCCAATGTCTGTTATGCGTGAGATGATGGCATTTTTCCAAGCAGAAATGAGCAACCATGAGCGTATCACAAAGGCCACAGAAAAAATGCAGGCAAAGATTAAACAAGGATACTATCCAGGAATGGTGCACCAAGGATACAAAAAATCTGAAGTTGCTTCATTGCATATCCCCAGAGAACCACAATGGTCGTTGCTGCAAACAGTTATGAAGAAAATCCTATATGAAGCTTATTCGTTGGATGACGCATTACTCTGGCTAACTGACAATGGCTATCGCTTGTTGGGTGGTAGACCAATTGATATGCACAAGTTGAAACGTATATTACAAGAACCCTACTATGCAGGCATTATAAAAATGAGCAATTGGGATGTGATATGTCAAAAGGGGCTGCACCAAGCAATGATTACAGTAGATGAACATAATAGACTTGTTGAAATTGTCTCAGGCAGACGAAAAAAGTTTTCTGTAAAAAAATACAATCCACTATTTCCTGCCAGTAATATAATTGTATGTGCTGAGTGCACCTCAGAGGGTCGCAGAGAAACACATTTGGTTGGATATAGGCATCACAACGGCAAACGACCAGAAGTCCGCAAGTATTACGAGAGATACCGCTGTCGTGGCTGCATAAAAAACAGTCGCAAAGAAAAAATCCACGCAGGGATCGATAGAATATTCGATAATATTGAGCTTATAGTCGATGATAAGGGTGTGTTCCTGAAAACAATGCGCAGTGCGTGGGAAGCTAGTGTTGAGGATAATATTCAAAATGTAAGGAGGCTCAAGCAAAAACTAACTGCACTTGAGCAACAAAAAGATAGCCTTGTTCGCTCAATGGCCATCAATCCAGACCTGGCAAGTGATTTCAAAACTTCTATAACGAACATTAAAAGCGAGATCTCAGATGTTCAAACTCAAATAACTGCTGCGGAGGATATCGAAAGTGATTTTAATGAGTTTGTCAGGTTCTCAATCGATTACATTGACCACCTGAAAGATAATTGGTGGTTATCTGAAGAGGTTGATGACAGGATAAGGTTAAAAGACATGTTATTTTTAGATGGTTTACAAATTCATCGTGATGGAAAAGTTAAAACCCCAAGTTTGAGCCCAATCTATAGATACAAGTCATCAAAAAAAGCACCTGAAAGTGCTTTCTTCGAATCTGGTATTACAAATGGAGGGCCATCTGGGACTCGAACCCAGGACACGCGGCTTAAGAGGCCGCTGCTCTAACCAGCTGAGCTAATGGCCCGCAATTACTATGGAAGTAAAAACGGTTTATGAAAACTAAGCAATTCTAGCATATACCTCTGTTGTTTTCAATATGCTTAGTATCGCCAGACCCTTCTGGTATAGTAGTTCCTAAATACACTAAACAAGGGAAAAATATGGCAGATACAACACAACAAGCACCAGTTGCACCAGCGAACCAGCAACCAAAGGAATTTATGGTGGCGCTGCTGCTGTCGATCTTTTTGGGTCAGTTCGGAATAGATCGCTTTTATATGGGCTATGTCGGTCTTGGTATTCTGAAGCTGCTCACCGGCGGTGGATGTGGTATATGGTGGCTAATTGATGTAATCTTAATCGCTACCGATAAACTCCCTGATTCACAGGGTCGTCCGCTTAAGCACTAAAACGATTTTTTATGAAAGAACTCGTGCTTGAAACGATCAGTCTTCGCTCGCCAAGAGGAAGGCTGATCTTTTTTGGAGTGATAACGGTAGCCGTATATGTAAGCCGTTACCATTGGTTAGACAATCTGTCGCTTTGGAAACGACTGGGAATAACCTGGGCTCCCTCGATTGGACTTACCCGCGCTTACTGGTTGGTTCTTCATGGGGACTTTGCTGCCGCATGGCATCGGAATTGGCTGATTTATTTGGTTTTGGCGGTTGGATTGCCGTTACTTTTGTGGGATGTCATACGCTTCGGTAAAAAATATTACAAAAACGAAGCATAAGCATATTTTATTGAGATTCTGCTGTATAATTGTAACTAATACATAACACAGGGGGTTACAATGCTCGACGTATTAGCACAAACGTATTCGTACAACTACAGTACTAACTCAAGCGGGTCAGGATCTGGTATCTTTACTGGTGTCTTTTTGCTGATCTGGTTAGCTGTTGCAGTAGTGGTCATCGTTGGAATGTGGAAAGTTTTTGTAAAGGCTGGCAAACCAGGCTGGGCAGCCATTATTCCGATATATAACACATGGGTGCTTGCAGAGATTGCTGGCAAACCAGGCTGGTGGGGCCTTGCTCCTCTACTGGGGATAATTCCTTTCATCGGTGGCATATTGGCACTGATCGTAGAAGTGCTCATTATTATCGAAGTTGCATATGCGTTCGGTAAATCAGGAGCCTATGCGGTACTGCTTCTTCTTTTGCCGTTTATCGGTTTTCCGATGCTCGGATTTGGCGATGCTAAGTATGTCGGTCCAAAAAACGTTACGGGTATTGGCGGAACGGCGGCTGGTAACAACGCATCACAATAGAACGTATTGTTTTCAGATTTTCAGAGAGGCGTATGCCTCTCTGTTTTTATGGTACAATGACCCCTGATGACAAAGATTCTCAACGGAAGTGAACTTGCCGGCTATATAAAGGAACGGCAAGCAAAGCAGGTACGGGCTTTGCGACAGGCGAAAAACGTCCACCCTAAACTCGCTATCATACAAGCAAAAGATGACCCGGTCATAAATACCTATGTTCGCCTAAAAAAACAATACGGTGCAGATATCTTGATTGATGTTGACGTTCATCGCGTTCAGCAGTCGGAGATTCCCGAGCTTATCGGAAAGCTTAATGCCGACACGTCGGTGCACGGCGTTATTGTGCAACTACCGCTTACTGATCCGGCAGAAACTGACAAGATCGTAAATCTAGTTGCTCCGACAAAAGATGTTGATGCATTGGGAAAAGATGCTGTGTATGACCCGGCTACCCCCATGGCAATCATGTGGCTTTTAGCGGGCTACAATGTAAATCTACCTGGTAAGCATATTTTGCTTATCGGTCGCGGCAAATTGGTCGGTCAACCCCTTGAGCAGATACTCAAGTCTGCTGAACTGGATGTGGAAGTTGCTGATCGGTCGGTAAAAGACCTGAGCAGTTTAACCCAAGAAGCAGACGTGATAATCACTGCTACCGGTAGTCCAGCAATCCTTTATTCCGACATGATCAAGCAGGGGGCGGTAGTTGTGGATGCTGGAGTTGCAAGTGAAGAGGGTAAGACGGTAGGTGATTTGGCTGACGAAGTCTATGAGCGAGAAGATTTGACTATTACGCCTAAAAAAGGCGGTGTGGGACCGCTCACGGTATGCGCTCTGTTTGATAACGTTATTCGTGCCGCCAGGGAGACGGTTGCGTAATGCGCTCACTAGCCTTAGAACAGGGCCGTGATGCGGTATTCAGTGGATTGGCAAACTACGATTGTATTGAGCGATCGGTCTTTACGGCTGCCTCTGGAATAGAAGCCAACCTTAAGTACAACCTGGAAAAAATAGCTGAAGACAGTCCTGAATTTGCAATGATTGTGCGGGCATTGGCTGCTATTTGTGAACGGGCGCAACCGGATTTGCTCAGTGCCGTTCCAAATGGTGCAAATCGCTGGGGCGAGCCGGTAGCAAGTGAGCTCGGTGTACCGTTTGCTAGGTTTATGGCCAAAAACGGAAACTATATGGTAGGAACTAAAGCCTGGTCCCACGATATACGAGAGGCGTTTACTGAAGCAAAACGGATCATAGTGACGGAAGATGTTATTTCTACCAGGGTATCGACGCTTAAATACGCACAGTTCATAGGAATAGACAGAGTTATTGGTGCGGTGGCGATACTGGACAGAGGGGAAGACGTTATGGGTATTCGTACACCAGAACAGTCTTTCGAATATATGTTTACAAGCAATGGTAAAGCAGTGCCAGCACACGTGACAGTACCTTTCAGGGTTGAGTCGCTCGTAAATCTGCCTACCGCTATGATGGTAGCTGAAAGTGGTGGTTACTATGAAGATTAAGATAGGCGTTTTTGATTCTGGTGTGGGGGGTGAATCTGTAGCCAACGCGATCACGAAGGCGTTCCCAGGTAGTGAAGTACTCTATGTAAGTGATTCCAAAAACATACCGTACGGAAATAAATCACCTGAAAAACTACACGAACTAGTCCTTCCCATACTTAACAAGTTAAGTAAACAATGTGATGTAATTGTTATTGCTTGCAACACGGTTACGACCACCTTGATTAGTAGGTTGCGAACGGAGCTGACAGTTCCTCTTGTAGGTATAGAACCTATGGTAAAACCAGCTGCCGCCCTTACAAAATCGGGAGTTATAGCTGTATGCGCAACGCCAACTACGCTTTCGAGTAATCGATACCACGAACTTAAAAAGACGTATGCTGAGGGCGTAACGGTTATCGAACCGGATTGCAGTGATTGGAGTTATTTAATCGAATCTAAACAGATTGATCGTAGTCATGTGCAAGACCGTATTGAAAAAGCCTGCCAAGCCGGTGCCGATGTAATCGTTCTGGCCTGTACGCATTACCACTGGATAGAAGACATTATCAAAGAAGTGGCAGATGACAGAGCAATGGTTATACAGCCAGAAGAAGCTGTGGTGCAACGGTTAAAGCACGTACTCACAGACCTTTAACGACGCTTTTGAATTGTTCGCCGCGATCTTTGTAGTTTTTAAACATATCGAAACTAGCACAAGCAGTGGAGAGCAGCACGACATCTCCTTTTTGCGATAGTGTCGCAGCCTTCTCAATTATTTCGGCCATTGAAGTGCCGCCGTCCGAATAGTCTGAGAAACCGGCAGCGTCAAGTGCTGACTTAATTGCCTGACTCGTTTCACCTATTACGAGTACATGGCGGACATTGTGACTGGTAATAACTTGGGCAAGTTCCTCATATGTAGCACCCTTATCTGAACCTCCCAAAATTAAAACTTTTGGCTGGTCAAATGCCTGAATGGCTACAATTGCAGTTTCTGGCGTGGTACCAAAAGAATCATCGTAATACGTTACCCCATTTACTTCCCGTACTTTTTCTAAGCGGTGTTCTAGTCCTGTAAAGTGTTCTAGTGTTTTTTTAATTAGCTCTGTGTTTTGCCCTATCAACTCCCATGTTGCAGCGATTGCGGCACAAACATTTTCTAAGTTATGACGGCCGAGTAGTGCTACATCGCCAACGTGACAAATGGCTGTATCATTCATATGGATAATATCATCTTTAACGTAAGCCCCGGTTGAATCATGCGGGGCGGCACCAGGACCGGGAACTTCGTAGGAAACTTTTGTTGCTGGTGAAACGCTCACTACGTCTTTGGAATGCGCATTGTTCCTATTGAATATTGCCAAGTCGTGCACAGTTTGATGTTTGAACATTCCCTGTTTGGCACGGATGTATTCATCCATATCAGCATGCCAGTTAAGGTGTTCAGGCACCACCATTAAACAAACGCCTATTTTTGGTGAGAAGCCTAGATCGATTAATTGGAAATTTGCCAACTCCAGGACAACCCAGTGATCTTCGGCAATCCCATCCTTGAGTAAATCAAGAGGCGGTATGCCAATATTGCCACCAAGGTGCACCGTTTTACCGGCGGCTTGTAAAAGCCTGGTGATGAGGCTACTGGTGGTGCCTTTTCCCTTTGTTCCGGTTACTCCTATGATGTTTTTACTGGGGGAAACTCGAAAAAACTCGTTCGTTACGGTAGTGACTTTTTGTAGGATGTTTGGTGAATCAGGATTTGCGTCTTGGATATCTTTAGGATGTAGGGCAGGTGTTCTGACAAGCAGATCAAATCCCTCCAGATCTTTAAGGTAATCGGGGCCAAGCCGTCCGGAGACACCTTCTGGAACAACTGTCTGTTCGTTTGCATCACAAATAGTTATTTGGTTTTCTGGAGAACTCCAATATTCATATGCGCTCTGTCCTTGCCCCGCAAACCCTAAAATAGCTATCTTCATAAAAGTATTGTAACAGTTAAGCTTCGCCCAGGTGTTTCTTAACCAGGTCAGCAACCTGCCGTGGTGTCATATCCGCTTTAAGAATTACTGCCTCGACACCCTGCTCGTGGACGGAGGGAGGAATTTCCTGTTCGCCCATATTAGTTAAAACGACCACCTTGGTATTTTTACCCCAGGTGGTCTTTCGTAGTCGTTTCAGTACCTCATCTCCATTCATTTCCGGCATCATGAGGTCAAGGAGAATGATGTCGGGCTTCATGTTTTCGGCGAGCTCAAGGCCCAACTTACCGTTTTCGGCGGTCTCTACGGTGTATCCTTCCGCCTCAAACTTTATGCGATACATTTGTGATATCGCTTGATCGTCTTCTATGATCGCAATTTTGGCCGACATATACTAATGTTACGCAAAACTTAATTGCAACACAATGGCGATTTCGTATTCTCATAGACGCAGCTAGCGCAAGAGTAATGTATTATGAATAGTAGAAGAATAATAAAATCTAAAGGCTATACATGGGACATAAAAAACTTTCACTAAGGAATCCAAGCGACACGTATCCAACATTTCTGAAAAAACAAGCTAAGGCTTTTGTTGATGATGATAAGAGCGAACGGCCGGTACTGATCGATATGTCGGCGAGCAGTGCATCAAAACAGCTCGAGACTATTGTTAAGAAAAATCCAACAGCACAGATAGTTGATAACTATGACGAACAGTACGCAGAGCTACTGCTGAGCAAAAACGCTCACCTATACAGAGCAAACTATGAAGTTCAGGTGGCCTCAATAGAAAAGCTCCTACACGAACACTACGACAATAAAGAACCGTGGCGGCTAGGAACGTGGGTATATTTCCCATGGAAAAATCAACTCGTTCATATACTGGCACAAAAAGACTTCGAGGACCTGCGCACTATTCGGAATAGGGATTTAATTTTGGCTGATGAGCAGAAAAAATTATTTGATTTTGACGCAGTCTCATTTGGTATGAGCGTAGGGAGTGCAGGCGCTCTGGCGCTAGGGATTACGGGTATCTCTAGACGCTTAAAATTGGTGGACGGTGCCGTAATTAGTGGATCAAATCTGAACCGGATATTAACTGGTGTCACGAGTGTGGGCAAAAGTAAGGCACTGGTAATTGGCCGGCAAATATACGAAATGAATCCGTATTCAGATATACGCTATTTCAACAAAGTTGGTTCCGATAATATAGGCGAAATACTTGATGCTCCATGGAAAGCAAAGATAGCTATTGATGAAATTGACGATTTGGAGATGAAGGTACGCATAAGGATTGAAGCTCGAAAACGGAAAATCCCCGTAATAATGGCAACCGAATTAGGCGATACGGTCATGCTCGATGTCGAGCGCTTTGACCAAGAACCTAACCGTCCCCTGTTTCACAATATGATTCCGGGAATTGAGAAGCTAGCAGAGGGCAACATTGAAAATTACCGGGAATGGACGAAGCATGCGGTGAATATCATTGATCCACATAATATGACCATCAAAATGCAAGAGTCATTGCTCAAGATCGGTACAACAATTGTTACTCATCCACAGCTCGGTTCTACGGTAATGATGACCGGTGGAGTAATTGCCTTTGCGGCTAAAAATATTGCCTTGGGCAATCCTCTTAAGTCAGGGAGGTACGTAATGTCTTTGGAGCGTGAAATGCTTTCTGACCACCAGACGCGTCACTATCGAAAAGCCCACAAGAAACACACAAAGGTTATAAAGTCTGCTGTCGGTTCTATGTAGATAACAGTGCTTCTGCACTAATTCTCGGCGAGTATGCTCTGGATTTTTTTCCATTACCAAACCGAATGACGCATTGTAGGCGATAATCTGTCCCGAGCATTTCTTCAATATCTTCGTGAAAATTGGATGCTTCTACGGTTGCTGCCGAAGTAGCCTGGCTTAAACCAGCGCGCTCTATCTGAAGTGAAATCCGTAAATAATCGCGGCCAACCTGGAACCAGTATTCGGGCATATCGCCTTTTGCAGCGATAAACACAATGCCGCTCGCTGATAGCCAACGTCGCTTCTCAAGTTTAACTTCTGCACCAAGACCTATTCCTAGACGCATAAAAATCGGCTCGAGATACGCGATTATTTTGGGAATGTACAAGCTATTAACCGATATTCCTCGATTTGACCGAGACCATGGCTCTGCCAAGTAGCTACTAAGTTCTTTCCGAAAGTTTGGTGAGCTAAGCGCAACCCCAATTCCCTGGCTTGTTAACTGAGCTGTTTTTTGAATGGTTGCTTCATCTGTAGTTACCCAAACGGACACATCTTTTTCGCGACCGGATTTTTTTATATCTTCCGGTGTCGTGGCGGTTATTTCGGTGTGGGTATAGATGCTCCTGTCGGTGCAGCGTTGTGTAAGTAACGCAACGGTCTGGGAGTCGGAAGGGGTAGAGGATTTCTTTGTTAAAACAATTACCGATGACTTGTCTTTGTAGCTGACAGACTTGCTTTCAAATCCGCACTTCTTGGCCGCAATCACTATTGCTTCTGTAAATATTCCCAGGCTTATTATGGTTTCTCGGCCGGTTGGATCACCATCGCTTAACAAATGTTCTGGGTCTAGACTGACGGTTACGCTAGTATCGCTCCAGCTTACTTTCCAGGGTTGGGTATTATGAACCGACGGAGCAAAACGAGCGATCTCCAGAATATCTAAGACGTCTTGGCGGGTGAGTGTCTGAGTCGGCATGATGTAGTCATTATATATGAATATTTTTGTAATTATTACATGCTAGTATTTGCAAGCTTTAGGATATTGTATACTGATAAAGAAATAAGCTAAAAACCAACATATAGAAAGTAAGCACAAAACAATGACAGTACGAGACTATCCAGAGTTCGAAAATCACGAAATGGTTGTCGCCGTAACGGATGAAAAGACAGGGTTGCGCGGCTATATTGCAATTCATAATACCAACCGTGGACCGGCGCTCGGTGGAACAAGGATGCAACCCTATTCTAGTGAAGAAGCAGCAGAAAAAGATGTACTTAATCTTTCCCGAGCCATGAGCTACAAGTGTGCATTAGCAAATCTTCCCTACGGCGGGGGTAAGGCCGTGATTATCGCTTCAGAAGGTATGGATAGAAATGGCGTACTCTCTGCTTATGCGCGGATGGTAGAGCGGCTTAATGGTTTGTTTAAGACTGGCACGGACGTAGGGATTTTTGATGCGGATGTAGTCCATATGTCTAAAGACACCAGGCATATGCTTGGGGTGGTTGAGGCAGATAGGGGAGACCTTACTACAGCCAAGACCGCAGCCAGAGGAGTGTTTGCTTCCATGAAGGCAGCACTACAAGAACTATACGGAAGTGATACCTTTGCCGACAGGAAAATAGCCATCAAAGGCGTCGGTAAATTAGGCGGGGAATTAGCTCGATTATTGCGCGAGGCTGGAGCTGAGGTGTACATTGCTGATATTGACGACGCCCAAGTAAAGAAAGTCTCCGAACAAGTGCCGGGAAGTATTGCGGTACCGCTACAGGAGATTCATGCTCAAGTGGTAGATATCTATGCGCCATGTGCGTTAGGGAATGAATTTTCTGATGAAGTTATAGAAGCGCTACGCTGTAAAGCCGTTGTTGGAGGCGCAAATAACCAGTTGCCAAACAACAGCGCCGGTGACAAATTATTCTCAAAGAGAATACTGTATGCTCCCGACTATATCGCAAACGCTGGTGGGCTCATTTATGTAGCTGACGAACTCGAACCGGGTGGGTTTAGTAAGGAACGGGTCATAGAGCGGACCGATGCGATTCAAAAAACTTTGAGCGATATTTTTGGGCGTTCAAAAACAGAAAATAAGCCCACGCATCTTGTGGCTGATATGATAGCCGAAGAGAGGATGAGTAAATAGCATGATAACGCAAAAATCTATCGATTTATTTCAGAAAGCAGCCAAGCAAATACCAGCCTATGCCGACTTCTTGCGTAGTAATGGTATAAATCCTAATGATATTCGGACTCCGGAAGATTTTGCAAAAGTCCCGCCCACGAGCAAAAAAAGCTACTTGGTAAACTACCAACTCAAAGATCTGGTGTGGGAAAATGACTATAACAACATGATGCTGTTTTGTTCAACATCGGGTTCGACCGGAAAGCCATACTACTTTCCAAGAAATGAAAAACTTAGTGAACAATATTCATACCTTGTTGAAGATTTCTTAAACTATTCGTCCTATGGGTCCGGACCTACACTGGTGTTGGTAGGATTCGGAATGGGTGTCTGGATCGGGGGTGTAATTACCTTACGAGCGTTTGAAATGGCGGCGACTAGAATGCAGCGCCCAATATCTATTTTGCCGGTTGGCTATAATAAAGCTGAAATCATCAAAGCCTTAAAAGACCTGGCTCCGCAGTATGAGCAAACAGTGATAATAGGCTACCCGCCGTTCTTAAAAGAACTTATTGATGAGGTGGAAGATGAGGGTATTGATCTAAAAAAACTGCAAATCAGACTACTTTCTGCAGCGGAAGCATACACAGAAACGTTCCGTAACTACGTATGCAAAAAAGCTGGCGTTCGCAGTTCAGTTCTAGATACGTTAAACATCTACGGTACGGCTGATATAGGAGCTATGGCTTATGAAACTCCGGTCAGTATCTTGGCACGCCGCCTGGTCATACAAGATCCAATGCTTTTCATGGATGTGTTCAAGCAATACGAAAAGACGCCTACGCTCGCTCAGTACAATCCTGATTTTATAGAATTTGAAGAAGAAAATGGCGAAGTGTTTCTTACGGGCGACTCTGCACTGCCGCTCATAAAGTACGCCGTTGGAGATAACGGTGGTGTTATTGAGTACGCTGAAATGGAGCGAATCCTCAAGCACTATAGTATTGATTTACAGTCAGAAATCGAAAAAGCTGGAATTGGTCATACGGTAAGGAAAACTCCATTCGTGTTCGTGTACGAACGATCCGATTTATCAGCTACACTTCACGGTATTCTGATATATCCTGAGTTTATAAAAGAGGGCTTGCTCATGCCTGAGGCGACCGAATACTTTACCGAGCGGTTCAGTATGTCAACCAAATACGACATTCATCATAACCAGTTCTTGCAAATCAATGTAGAGCTACAGCCGGGTGTTGAAAAGTCTGAACATTTGGAAGGCTTAGCCCACAAGGTGATAGTCGCCAGTCTTAAATCAAAAAGCTCGGAATTTTCAGAAATCTCAAAGAGTAAATCAAGCAAGCAAGTGGTACAGATCGTATTGTGGGAGAACGGACATCCACGATACTTCGCGCCTGGTGTTAAGCAAAAGTGGGTAGAAAAGTCCTAAGCATGTACAATAAGCATTAGGATTACGTAACATTACGTCACACATGATAGAGCTAGCGGTACTTATTTTATCCAGTATTTTAAACGTGATGCTTGGGCTTGTTGTATACATCAAGAACCCAAAGAGCATTACGAACCGTCTCTTTTTGGTGCTTGCGACCAGTTTTACGATGTGGTCGATCGTTAATTACTTCTCCGTTCATCCAGCGTATTTTTCTCAAATCGTTTGGGTTCGATTAGTTTTGTTCTTCGCAGCATTTCTGTGCCTATCAATGTACCTGACGTTCACGGTTTTTCCTGAAACCAGGCATATTACAAAAAGCAAACATTGGACGTTGGCCATTGTTGCGACGCTAATTGTCATGGCTCTTACGCAGACGTCTTTCGTATTTAAGCTTGATGCAAAGGGCGATCCCTCGCCGAATTTCGCCATACCGCTTTTTGCAATTTTGGTTGTCGTACTGCTTGGAAACGGAATCACTAGACTGATAATGAAATATCACAAGGCAAAGGGGAGGGAAAAGGATCAACTGCGGTTAGTTCTTGTTGGAATTGCTGGTACATTCGGCTTAATACTGTTAGCTAACTTCCTTCTTGTAGTTTTGTTCCAGTACACCGCCCTCATACCATTTGGCCCAGCTTTTACTTTAATATTTATCGGATCGATGGCCTATGCAATCGTTAAGCACCGCTTATTTGACATCAGGGCTGCGACCGCTCGGGTACTCGCTTATTTGCTTTCGTTTTTGAGCGTTGGACTGGTGTATGGTCTGTTGGTGTTTGGTTTGTCGGGAGTTTTCAACCAGCAGGCGCGCTTAACGAATGTACAAAGAGGTTTTTACATTAGCTTCGCATTAATTACGGCACTTATTTTTCCGAAAACTAAAAACTTTTTTGACCGTATTACGAACCGTTTCTTCTTTCAGGACGCGTATGACCCACAGAATCTTATCGATAATCTCAATAGTGTGTTAGCCCGAAATATCGAGCTGGATAAGCTACTTAAGGACTCCGAACAGGTTTTACTCGACAACTTGAAGTGTGAGTTTGTGGTGTTCCGTATTAACGAAACGACGTATTCACCTATGCGTATGATCGGAAAAAATAAGAATGGCATAAATAATGATGAAATCGCAATCTTGTGTGATAGGTTAGTTCACCACCGCACAAAGGTTACCCTGACCGACTACTTACAAAAAGATGACGAAGTAAGAGAATTACTCATAAAAAACGACGTTGCTGCGCTAGCCACACTCTCAGCACCGGTGCACCAAAAGACCAGCCCCATTGGGTACGTACTTTTCGGATCGAAAAAAAGCGGTAACACCTACAGTAGTACCGACATTCGGATGCTAGAAATAATAGCTAACGAGCTAGTTATCGCTGTGCAGAATGCGCTGAGGTTTGAGGAAATCCAGAACTTCAACATTACGCTACAAGAAAAGGTAGACGAGGCAACCAAGCAGTTGCGGAGGACTAATGAGAAGCTCCGTCAGCTGGATGAGACAAAAGATGACTTCATCAGCATGGCTTCGCACCAGTTGAGAACACCACTGACTAGCGTAAAAGGATACGTCTCTATGGTCTTAGATGGAGACGTAGGAAAAGTGTCTGTGCAGCAGAAAAAACTACTGGAACAGGCATATGTGAGCTCGCAACGTATGGTGTACTTGATTGCTGACCTACTGAATGTATCGCGACTTAAGACGGGGAAGTTTATCATTACGCCTACACCTACTAATCTGGCAGATTTGGTTGAGGGTGAAATTGCGCAGCTCAAAGACACCGCTTCTGCACGAGGTCTGGAGTTGCTGTTTGATAAGCCTAAAGAGTTCCCTATGCTGATGCTGGATGAAACAAAAATACGCCAGGTAGTAATGAATTTTTCCGACAATGCTATCTACTACACCCCAACAGGAGGACATATAAAAATTGAACTCCATGAAACTCCTTCAATGGTTGAGTTTACGGTGAACGATGACGGAATTGGTGTACCAAAGTCCGAGCAACACCATCTATTTAGTAAGTTCTATCGTGCAGGAAACGCCAAAAAGGCTCGTCCAGACGGAACTGGCCTCGGCTTGTTCATGGCAAAAAAGGTGATAGTGGCCTCTGGTGGTGCGCTAATCTTCCATAGTCAGGAGGGCAATGGCAGTACGTTTGGCTTCAGTTTCCCGAAGGATAAACTTAAAGTCCCCAGCACAACTTCAAAAACACCCGCATCATAGTGTGAATTACCTCATAGAATTATTGGTAAGACTTGCTAGGATAAATAACGAAGCTAGCACTATACGGAGGGATTATGACTGTTTTACCATTCCAGACACTGAAAAATATGCGCTCACTTGTACTCTCCCTACTTTTCTTACTTACGAGTCTTATGGTTGTGCTGCCCCATTCGGTTTCTGCGCAGGCGAGGGATTGTGATGCAAACGCAGTAATTAATTGTGGCGCGTATAGCATCGGGGAGTTACGGCAGAAATACAACGAAAATCAGGCAGGGAATGTGCAAACGATTTTTGCAGTGTTTGGTATTCAAAGCGCAGCAGATTTTGATGGTATGGTAGACGGCGCGGTAGCGGGAAACGGTACTGTGTATGTTAATCAGAAAGTAATTGCAACAGAGGCTATAACTGCAGGTAGAACAAACATGTCTAGAAATGGAGTGGGCAGTGTGCCAATTGCTGATGGGGCTGCCTATGCTCGACCTCCCAGTGTTTCATTTGCAAACCCCAACGGCGCTCTGGAGGCTTTTGTCAAAACCGATGAAAATGGTCAGTTTCTGTTTGCGGTTATCAAATCATGCGGCAACCCTGTAAAAGCAAAGGCAGTGGTGGTGACCCAGCCTACAGAGAAGCACCCAGCCTTTAGTGTTAAGAAGCAAGTACGCCTCAAGGATGATTCGTGGCGGCACACTACCAGGATTAGCGAGGGTCAAACTGCTGATTTTAGAGTTACTATCACCAATACGGGAGAAACAGATTTTAATGCGGTCGTTCTGAGAGACGAATTGCCGGATGGCCTAGAATTGGCCAGTACTAAAGCGTTGATCGACGGAACGGAACAAGACGCGAATTCATTTATCGGCGGAAACGTGGTAGACACGGGTCCGTTGAAGCAGGGTCAAACAAGGATTGTGGAGTTTAGCGTTAAGGTGAACGACGGACTGACCGAAGGTTCGTGTAAGACCTATGTTAATACAGTTCATGTTTCCCCCGACCAAATACCCGAAAAGGTGGCTCGGGCTGGCCTTTCGGTCTGCTCCCCTGTTACTCCAGCGGTTGCAGTGGTTCCGGCACAGCCAGCACCCCCCGTTCCTACCACACTACCAGCGACTGGCGGCTCCTTGTTGGTAGGAGTGATATCCCTAGCATTTGCTATGGGGGCGACAGCAGCACGATACGTATACGTCACGTTTCAGAAAGCGTAACGATCTACCGGTATTGAACTTCTTACGCTTACATGGTTCAATGTAAGGAGTTAGTAAAAAGTGGAAAATTAAAAATGGATGAATTTATAAAACAGCTCTTGAAAGACAGTGGCGTGTCAGATGATATGGATGCAGCAGTTCGCGAGCAGCTACAAAAAGATCTTACTGATCGACTGACGGATTTTTTGAACAAACGGATCGTCGAATCAATGGACGAAAAAACACTGGCCGAATTCGAACAAGTGATTGACCAAAATGGCGACGATGCGGCCAAGATACAGACCTTTATCGAGCAAAACGTTGCTAATAGAGAACAGATTGCTGCGTCTGCAATTTTAGAGTTCAGGGCGTTGTACTTGGGAGATAAAGCGTAGCGAGTCATACCGATATGGATGAAATAGGGATAATGCCAGAAGATGTGTTGGAAGAAGAGGCGGCAGTAGCAACCACTCCTCCTGCTTTGCCTCCTGACCAAGTAGAACTAACTGACGAACAGCTGGCTGAACAGCTACGCGGTCAAGTTGTTGATTTATCTCAAGGCGTGCAGTCGGAAGCTATTGATGCGAGTGATGAGTACATCAACGAACAGACGAGGCAACGTGGTGTAAAGGGCTTTTTGAAGCGTATTTGGCATGGAAATATCACCCGTGATTACATTCGCCAGCGTGAAACTCGCCGTAATAAGCAGGAAATCATTGAAACCCAGAACTTGTATGCTGCAAGTGGTGGTACCAAAGAGGAGCATGATGCTGCCGCCAGCGCGGTAGTCACCCGTTTCGCTGAAGATTTTATACATGGTGGTGAATCCAATCAGGATTTGGCCGAGACAGAGCATGGTAGTGAGCTGGAACACGCATTGAAAACGTTGGTTAAAGAATATGCTTCCGGCGAACTGGACGATGATTCGCTACAAGAAGAAAAAACAAGGCTTCTTGATAGTTACGGTGAATCTATTTCTGAAGCTGACCGGAAAAAGGGACTGCTACTCGCTGATAACGTTTTAGAGGTGGCTCGCAATGCGAGGGCAGCTTTTGAACACGGCGTTGGGATAGACCGTATAGACCAGGCACTCTCTTTTAGAGCCGGTGAAGCACGGGTTGGTGTGCGATCACAGGAATGGCGCGATACTGCTGACAGAGTACTTGAGAAACTGCAGGGGACGCGTGTAGGATCCTTGGTTAACGAAACAACGCTTAGTGTCGCAGTTGGCGTGGCGGTTTCGGCAGGTAAGTTTACCGTTCGCAAAGCGGCAATGGCAGCGGCAGCAACGCTGGGTATGGGCGTTGGCGCGGGTGCTTTGGCTGGTTTACGTGAACGGCTGCGGGTGAAACAAGAACGTCAGCTCCACGCTCGCCAGCGTGCTGAAGGTCAAGAAATGCCAGAGGGTTCCGCTAAACGGCGTGAGCAGCTGGAAGCAACCATGTACGAAGCGGTGCCAGCATCAAGCCTTATCGATTCCCTCAGCGCATCTGCAACCGCACTCGAAGGCGATGTGAACCCTGAAGAACTGGCGGAAATCGTTGCGCAGCTCTCGCATGCACAAACACGTGTTTTAATGTCCGACGAACAGAATGCCGATTTTATCCGGTTTGACGATCACGAAGGAGTTGAACAGCAGCGACTTAATCTTGACCGATTAATTGCCCAGGTTAAGGTGGCATTACAGCAGAAAATCGAAGGAGTAGAAGAAAGTGTACTCCAGGCTGCGGGGTTCGTTTCTGGCAGCGTCGATCAAACGATAGCAGGGCTAAGCCAGCTGACCGCCGAAATAATGTCTGCTGATGTGTCCGATAAGGATCGTGTATTTAGAAAGTTGCAGCGTAACCGCACGCTTAAGATGGCGGCAGTCGGGTTTGTGAGCGGCGTGACTATCGGCGTGGCAATGCAGGAAGTCCGGGCTGCAGTTTCCTCCGATATGCAGGGCGTTTTCGAGCATGCCCAGCCTGGACAACGAAGAACCACACTGGCTGGTTTGTTTCATCACGACCAAGTTCCAAGTGGTCAAACTTTGTCTGAACACCTTGCTCCGCAGTCAATCAACGAACACACTTCGATGGTACTACCAGAGGGTACGCATTTACAGCAAGTTGACGGCGCCTATCACCTAATCGGTGCTAATGGGAAGACAATTAGCGAACATGTGGGCTTTGATGGTTCAGGACATCTTGATTCCCAAACGCAAGCAGTGCTAGCTGGTAAAGGTTACCATTTTCATGACGCAATACAGCAGTACCAAACGACCCATACTGAAGTTACGCAGGTTAATGTTCCCGCAGAACAATACATGCATGATCATCCAGGTGAATTCACTGCGGTACATCGACAGTTATGGTACGACAACAACACACCGAAGTTTGATCGCAACGAACTGAAACTGTGGTGGGGTGGCGAAGGTGGAAATGGCGTAGATGCTAACGGTAACTACGTATTTAATGTGGCTCACATGACGCAGGGCGGTTCATTCCATGGTGACCAAGCTGCAAACTACCAGCAGCTTATTGCTGAGCACAAGATGGCAATCGCTCTGTCCGTTGATAAGGGAACTCAGAGCCATGTCATCATGGTACCTATCGATTCCAACGGTAATGCGGTTATTGATAAAAATAGTTTTGCCGGACAGGCCTTGTTTGAAAATAGTAACGATCACGCGGTGTTCAACGGAGCGTACGCCGAAGCAGTGCAGCTAACTGGCACAGGCCAAAACGGCGAAACAACGATGCGCATGTTGGCCACCTACGGTGGTTCTGGTCAGCCGCATAATTATACAGATACGATTACTAATGTAATTACCGAAAATCATGAACGAGTCATCACGACCATCGACGCACCGATTATGACCGATCTACCTACGGAGATCGCCCCAGTATTGCCAATCTACAGTCGCCGCGGTTTGGAACGGCTAGCTACTCGCGGAGCGGCAACTCCGGGTGAGTACTACATGTACGGGTCGGCATCCCCTGAGGAAATCGAGCAGCAATTACGAGAGACGCTACCCTCACTGCTTGAAGATCCAGGTACAGAAGTACGGACTGGTGAGGCAGTTGCTTGGTACCGCGAATTAGCAAAAGAAAAAAATGGCGATGAGTACGTAGAAGACGTAGATAAATCCATTACCGATTCACAAGAACTACTGGAAATAGGTGACGACACTAAAGCGATCGTTGCAATACCGGTAGCCGGATTATCTGAAGCAGAAAATATATTCAGTACACTTAGTTTATACGGCCAACAACCCGAAGAAGATGTTCGTAGTACGGTAGTACTTCTCAATGTCAACTGGCAGGAGGAACTCGGTACTACACCTGAAGCACAAGAAAAGGTTCAGCAGCTACTAGCGGAAGTGCAAAGAGCTCGTGAAGCATTTCCGGGGCTTAAGATTGCGGTAGTGCAATCAACCTTTACCGCCCAGCAGAAACAGCGTGGTGGCGGCGCGATCGGTCTTGTGACGCGTCGTTTGTACGATAGTGCGATTTTGGCAGTTGACCGAGCTATTAAAGAAGGAAGAATGTCGCCGGATCATGAACTGGCAATCCTACGAAACGACGCTGATGCAGGTGGAATCTCTAGAGGATATATCGGACGAATGACCGGCGCGGTGTTACAGCCCGGCATCGATGCGGCAGTAGGCAGAATCAAGTGGGGAATAGATAAAGTGAAAGGCATGCCAGGGCTAGCGTTGGCATTGCAGTTTGAAGAGGGTGTAAGAACCGCAGGTCTTCGTGCCCGCGGTAAAGGGTTCGAAGCCGATATACCAACTTCAGGCCCTAACACCGGTGTCAGAGTTTCAACGCTTGCGGCAGTTGGTAGTATTGGTTTTGACCCGGATGATACCGGTGCAGGTACAGATGACCTAAGGCTTGGAAAGCGAATACGCTCGGTGAGAAAACGTACTTCTCCGCTGCATCGGGAAAGGTATCGTCAAGAACACAGAGGAATAATGCGCGGCTGGTCTAGATACGTCACCGGTGTAGGAGAAACAGGAGAAGAGGATCCGGTCACGGTTGCCACCGGCGCTACCATCGATAGTGACCCGTCTCGCCTAGAGGGAATGTACCGAACCGGCCAGCCAATTAGTGCTGCTTGGAACGACTTTGATCAAGGCGAAGAGGGCAGTAAGCATCGTTCCGCATACCTACCGGAAGTCCGAACGGACGAAAAAATCACACCTGATAACTTTGAAGCGGTGCTCGGCTATGTCGAATTTCAGATCAATGAACTGATTGGTGGGTACGGAATAGACCCAAGGTTTGCAGAAATGCAGCTCCGTAGATCTTTCCCGCCCGCTAGACCGGGAGAACTTGGTAGCGATGGGAATGAGGAACTGTACGAGTCTGTAATTGATGCGAGCGGCACATTGACGTTCAAATTTACGGATCTCGGTAAGCGGGTTATGTTAAAGAGGCTCACGAGGAATAACCGCGGACGGTTTGATCCGATGGGTTCAAGAAGGGTACGGGTAAACTATGGCAGGTACGTCCGTCCTATGGGCGCGGATATCCCGCTACCCCGTACGTCTCGACTAATGGAAGCAGTTAAGTAAAAGGAGTGGGATATGGCAGATTTACAGAAACTTAAGACACAGGTACTGGACGAACTGATTTCGCTAACCGATGAAGGTAGTCTCGATCCGGTAGACAGGTATGAATTGGTAATGACACAGTATGTTAGTTCCGGCGATGTATCGTTACTGGAAAAAGCACATGGGGCAGCTAAAGAGATTGAAGATCCTGCTCAGAAGGGTTCCGCATTGATGCAGATTCTTGAGGAGATAGAGATAGCGCAAGCTGAGCCAAGCGGGGACAGCATAGGCAATCAGGAAAAGCCAAAAGAAACGGCGAAAGATGAAGCGCCAGTTGAGGATATTCCCGAAGGATCAGCGGGGAAGAAAATTGAGGTGTCTCAAGACGAAGCGTGACCGGTAAGCATAAGCTTGAAAAAGTGCAAAAATTAGGGTAATGCTTATTGACAAAATACACTGTTTGTGGTAATATCTAAGCATCCTTTCCGGAGGTGGAACGGAGCTAAGTTTACAAACCAGGTCAATCTGATCTCCAACAGGGGTGAGAGGTTGGCTTTTTGTCTTCTTGGGCCGTACTTCGGGACAGGGGTTGTTTAACAAGTCGGATAATTACAGTCTACAAACTACTTTGGTAATACCGAAGGCAGCTGTACTGGTATTAGATGGCTAGTCATTGACTACCGTTACTAACACCGGTACCGCTGCTTTTGGCATGTTGAGTCACATCAGTGACTCCATACCGAAGTAGCAAGTGACTACAAGAAAACCATACTACCGTTTCTCCATGGTCGTAAGGGGTAGCAAGAAGGTGATTTCAGTGCTTTAGATCATCCTCTTGCTGCTCCTTGCCCGTGGGGGTCTAAAGGAATAAGTTTACCGATATTTGGTAAGCGAAAGAGTACAGTGATGTACTCGCAGCTCGACGCAGCAATCGCTTGCGTTGGACCAGTTCAGAAGACCCCCATACCCTTGGAGGAATCATGCTTCGTCGCACGATCGGCTTCATCATCACGGTCGGCCTCACCGCCTGGGCGGGCTACCAGCTCGCCTGGCACCAGGACTTCCGCGACCGGCTCGGTGATCACCCGTGGCAGTCCCTCGGACTGCTCGCGTTGGTCGTCGTCGCCGTGGCCGTCATCATCCACAGCACCATCAGCCCGCACCACGGCAGCGCCATCATCGGCCTCGTCCTGGGTGTCGCGGCGGTGCTGTGGGGCAACTCGTTGTACGACGGGATCAAGTGGTCGACCCTCGGGTTGATCGTCTTGGTGTTCGTCTCGGTCATCCTGCTGTGGGCCTTCACGGTCCTCGACAAGGTGCCGAACCTGCCGAAGATCCGCATCCCCGAGCGCTTGCGTTCGTTGGTGCCCTCCGGCTCGTAGGACGAAATCCACTTGGGAAAGTGGCGGTACCCAGTCCGTTTCAATAAGTTCCCTAGGTCATTACCGTGGAAGACCTACCCGGCCAGACCGGAGTAAGTGTGAGCCGCCCATAGCTCGTACACCACAAAAGGGAGTGCGTAATCGCCCTGCTATTCCAGCAAAAGTGATTACCCGAGTCGCCAGAATGGAGGACCCAGTGAAGCGACTCAAGCAGTTCCCCGCCGCCCTCCTTGTGGCGGCTTGCTTGGCTCTCGTCGCGGCCGCTTGCGGCACGGCGAAGGCCGAGAGCAACACCCCCGACCAGGTCGCCTGTGACCAGGTGAGCAGCCAGCTCACCCAGGCCCAGACCGACCTGGCCGACGCCCAGGCGGCGGTGGACAGCTCCAAGGGTACGCCCGACGAGCAGTCCGCCCAGTCCAAGGTGGATGACGCCCAGTCCAAGGTGGACAACCTGCAGGTGCGCGCCAACGAGTGCTCGCAGCAGCAGAACACCAAGACTCCGGACCAGTGCGCCGATGGCTACAACGTCGTCCTCGACACCAACGAGGGCAACAAGGTCATCAGCACGGCCCAGGCGGAGCTGCCCATGGACCATCCCGACGAGGCTGTCCAGAAGGTGATGGAGTACGCGCAGCATGATCCGCGTGTGCTTCAGCTCTACTGGAACAAGTCCCCGCTGGGGTCCCAGGAAGGGCAGGCCGTCGAGGACTGGAACGTGCTCGTCGAGGACGGGTGCTACACGGCCCACGCTCGGGACCTGTACAACCAGACCCTGGCGCAGTACAAGTCGGCAACGGCAGAGACCACCCAGGCCCCCAACTTCGGTGTCAACACCGGGGTCGAGGCAGGGGGAGGTCAGCCGTTCCAGGAAGCTCCGGGTCCCATCACGGGTAACCTGGAAGCGGTGAAGGTGACGTTCCTCAACGGAGACGTCGTCTACATCCTCCACCGCTGTGGCAACCTGGTCGCGGAGACGCCCATCCCGGGAGTTCCCGTGAAGCCGCCTGTCACCCCGCCGACGCCCCCGACGCCGCCGACGCCGCCGCCGCCGACGCCGCCGACGCCTCCGACCACGGAGAAGCCGCCGGTGCCCTACGAGTGTGGCCAGAACAACGATCCTGGTTGTCCTCCGGTGGCGCCCCACCAGGACCTGCAGCAGAACCCCTGCTGCTACGTCGGTCCCACGCCCGGTGCGCCGTCACAGCCCGTGACGCCACCTTCCGGTCCGGCTCCGCAGCCCAACACTTCGGCACCGCCGGAGAATGGCTCGGGGTACGACTCGGGAAGCCAGACCGGTTCCGGCTCCCCCGGAGGCAGTCAGACCAACCCGGACGGTTCCACGTCTGGTGGTGGTTCGACGCCCCCTCCGAGCGGTCCGCCGATCACCACCCCCGACACGGGGACTGGCCACACCGGCGATCCGGGACTGTAGGTCCAACTTCGATCAATATCAGCTGAGATCGATATCTCCTCCCTGACATCAAGGAAGGAAACGCTGAGAAGGTCATCGATGCTGTGAGTGAGTTCACCTCCCGAGCAAAAGTCCCAAAACGCCTCAAGGGATGCATCGATGACCAGACGTCGTCACGTAGTATGGTTGAGGCCTGATCCTTGGATATTTACGAGCGCACTAATATGCAGCTCTCCTAGGATGTAGTCACGCCCGCGGGTGTGGAAATTTGTTTGGAAGCTCCGGCTTTCACTAGCTCCAAAGAGCACAAATTTCCACCCCGCAACAACCAATTTATACGCTGTAATTATTTGACTTCCCCTCTTATGTGCCAGCAAGGCGTGTAAGGGATGAGCGAACCTTAACAAAGCCAGAAATAAAGCATAACCATAATATTGACACTGCAACACACTTGTGCTAAAATAGTCTATAACTGTGGGGTGGGTGTACTGATGATATTTCAGTGACACCTCTATCAGTTTTGGTCTTTAACAAGTAGTGAGCGGAATTTCTGAAGTTTTTGAGAGAACTTGAGGTGGGATTTTGTTAAAGCTAACGCAATTAATAGAGGAGGTGTTTAGATGAAACGCTTTTTAGCTCGTCTTGTTAACACTCTACCTAAGCGTATCGCTGCTGCTGCCATTGTTGGTCTTGCAATCGCGCTGCCTGCTGCTACTTTTGCTGCAGACACCGTTCGTATTGAAGGATCACTTGGCGTCGGTAACGTTACTGCTGGGGAAACCCGGTACGAACACTCTACCAATGCTTCTTACGACCAAGTCGTGAAGTTACAGGTGTTCTACCACAACCGTGAAGCAGAAGATTCAGGCAAGATTGCCCAGAACCTTCGTGTAAAAATCAACATTCCTACTACTGCTGGTAAGACGCAAGTAGCAACCGCTACGATCGCCGGCGACAACACAAATACCGTAAACGACCAAGTCACCATTAACCTTGATCGAGCCGACGCTTACCTGGAATACATTCCTGGTTCTGCAGTTTGGCGCCACAACACTGGTACTAACGCTAATGTACAGTGGACCGATCAAAAAGTTTCTGACGAAGTTGTGTACGGAAACCAAGGTATCGTTCTTGAGAATGAAAAGCCTTGCTATAACTTCAGCGCCAACCTAACGGTGCTCGCACGTGTACGTGTTCCTGGAATCCAGATCAACAAGTATGTTCGTGTTAAGGGTTCAGATACGTGGCAAACTACCAACACCGCAAAACCTAGCGACACCTTACAGTACGCAATCGCCTATAAGAACATGGGAAATACCGTACATAACAATGTTGTGATTCGTGACAATTTGCCACCTAACATGACGTATGTACCTGGTTCTACCCAGCTTAAGACCGATTCTGGACTGAAGAATGTTGCTGACGGGGTAACTGCTACCGGCCTAGACGTTGGTAACTACAACCCCGGTGCCGCTGCCTATGTGTACTTTGAAGTCAAAGTACCGAATGCAGATAAGCTGCAGTGTGGTGTCACTATGTTCCGTAACGTAGGTATCGCTCGTCCGCAAGGAATGAATGAGTACTACAACACGGCAACTACCAACGTTGAAAAACAGTGTCAGCCTGAGCAGCCAGCATATAGCTGTGACTTGCTTGACATCACGTCTGGTGATAACCGAACGGTTACTATCAGTCAGTTCAAGACTACCGCTACGAACGGTGCTACATTCAAAAATGCTGTAATTAACTGGGGTGACAAGAGCGATGCTCTTACTACCAACAATGTTGTTGGTCAGAAGCACCAGTACGCAGCTGATGGAACGTACACCATTAGTGCTGTTGCACACTTCACCGTAAATGGCGAAGACAAGACTGCAACAAGTGCTGCTTGTAGCAAGCAGGTTACCTTTACTTCTGGTAAGCCAGTAACACCGGTTACTCCTACGGAGCTACCAAACACTGGTGCTGGTGATGTAGCTGCAATATTTGCTGCTGCAACAATCGGCGGGGCAATGGCATATCGAGTATTCGTAAGCCGACGCCTTTCTGACCAGGTCTAAGTGCTTGTGGATAAGTCTCTGGTAAAATCGTCAAGATTGTGCTAGAGTTAATCCTAGAAACGAGCATTGACTGACCGCTCACACTACAACCCCGAAAACCCCGGACGTCAAATCCGGGGTTTTCATTTGGCCTCTGTTGTGATATGATTTTTTGGTCTTGGAAGGGCGTATTTTAACCGCGTTCACATGCCTCATATGTATTACCTACAGTAAACATATGAGCCCCAAATTTCTCGGAAATATGCGAAAATGTAAACACTTTCGCCCGCTTCGCTCGAAATTTGGCCTCATCGTCTAACGGTTAGGACACCGGGTTTTCATCCCGGCAATAGGGGTTCGATTCCCCTTGAGGTCACCAAGAAAAGAAGGTCACGGTTGTGGCCTTTTTTTCTTGTGTGTATCCCGCGCGGAACCGAACCCCAGGTGGTGAGCGTAAGTGAACGGGGGTTCGTGCCTGGCGACCTCTCGAAGAAGTTCACTTCGGAAAAGCGACGAAATGTTGTCTTCCCCTTGCGGTACTTAAACTACGTTTTGTTTCGGCAACCTGGCGATTCCCCAGAGTGAAGCAAAACAGATTCCCCTTGAGGTCATAAACATAAGCGAGTAAAATATAAGAAATGGATTCAACTCACATGGCGCCAAAGGTGCCACTGACTAATTTTAAACGAACAAAAATAGTAGCAACCATTGGACCTTCAACGGATAGCTATGAGGCTGTACTGAATCTGATAAAATCAGGTGCAAATGGTTTACGGCTCAATTTTAGTCATGGAGATCATGAGGAGCACGGGCGCCGTATAAAGTGGATCCGCAAGGCTAGTAAAGAATACGGTAAGCCGGTCGCTATAATTCAGGATTTACAGGGACCAAAGATCCGATTGGGTGACTTTGAAGGCATCATCAATGTGCTTGAAGGGCAAAGCCTGCAATTTGGCTACAAAAGCGATTACGAACGATCCGGCATTATTCCTACTCAGTATGACCTTGCCAAAAAAGTTAAACGAGGTGAACGGTTGTATCTGTATGATGGAAAAGTCCGCACTACTATTACTAGTGTTACGGACGGCGTAGTGCATGTACGCGCCGAGAATGATGGTATTTTGATCAAGCGAAAGGGCATCAACCTACCGGACACCGACTTTGCCGGTGATATTATTACCAAAAAAGATAAGGAAGATATCGCCTTTGGTTCAACCCAAGAAATAGATTACGTGGCTCTCAGTTTTGTGCAAACCGCTGAAGATATTGAGGTGCTTCGTCATCGCCTGAAAGCATTAGGGAGCAGCGCAAAGATTATCGCCAAGATTGAAACAAAAGCTGCGGTTGATAACCTAGAAAGCATAATTGACGCCACCGACGCCGTTATGGTGGCGCGTGGTGACCTGGCAATAGAGACATTGCCGGAATCGGTGCCAGTGGTTCAGCGCCGAATCATCGGGCTAGGTTTACAACGCAACCGGCCCACTATCGTGGCAACGCAGATGCTCGCTAGTATGACGGAAATGCCCGAACCAACCAGAGCAGAGGTTTCTGACGTTGCTACGGCTGTCGTACTCGGTGCTGACTGTGTGATGTTGAGTGACGAAACGGCGGCTGGGCAGTACCCACAGGAAGCCGTGAAGGTTATGAAGCGAGTTATCCTTTATACAGAACGGAATAATCCGCTGTCTGTTACCTTCCCAGGTAAGCCAGATAAATCACGCCAGGCTTCGGTCTGTGATGCGGTAATTACCTTAGCAGCCGACGTCAAGGCACGGGCTATCGTCGCTGAAACACAGTCCGGAGCGACCGCGCAACTAATCGCTTCAAGGCGCTCCAGAATTCCGCTTATCGCTGTTACACCATCGCTTCAGGTTGCTCGCCAATTGGCGCTGGTCTACGGAACGAAGAGCTATGTTCGACCCGTCCATAAACTTGCCGCTACCAAGCTAACCAATTGGCTGCAACAGGAAAAAGTGCTCAAGAAAGGCGATATTGTTGTCACCGCATCGGGCCAATACAAAGGCGTGGTAGGTGCTACCGACACCATAAAAGTTAGAGTGCTATAATGAACTCATAAGCAATAAGGGTGGGAATGAGTTTCTCAAAACAAACAATAAAAGACATATCACTCAAAGGCAAACGTGTATTACTACGCGCTGATTACAACATCCCACTGAAAGCTAACGGTGAAATAGCGGATGATTACCGAATCAAAAAATCTCTGCCTACGGTTGAGTACTTGCTTAGCAAAGGGGCTAAGGTGATTATATGTTCGCACCTGGGTCGTCCAACCGGACCACATGATACGCACTGTAGCTTGGCTCCGGTTGCCAAACGATTACAAAAGTTGCTGGATAAAAAAGTGCTATTTGCGGCTGATTGCGTGGGACCAGAAGCAGAAGCGGCGGCAAAACAGCTTAAACCAGGAGAAGTGTTGCTCCTGGAAAATCTCCGTTACCATCCTGAAGAAGAAAAGAATGAGGACTCATTTGCAAAAGCCTTGGCTAACTTAGCAGATGTTTTTGTCCAGGACGGATTTGGGGTTGTGCATAGGGCTCACGCTTCTACCGAAGCTGTAACAAAGTACTTGCCGAGTGTTGCCGGATTGTTGCTAGAAAAAGAGGTAGACACGATTACTGATGCTATCCAAAAGCCAGAACGGCCGATGATGGCTATCGTGGGCGGGGCAAAGATCGCCGATAAGATTGAGATATTAAATCGCTTCATTGACCTTGCAGATATCGTCGTAGTTGGTGGAGCGATGGCAAACACCTTTTTGTTGGCGCAAGGACTAGACACAGGGAAGAGCTTGACCGAACCAGAGGATGTACCACTAGCCAAAGACATAATAGAAAAAGCCAAAGAGAAGGCTAAAAACGAGCACTTTATCTTCTATATTCCACAAGATGCGGTCGTTGCAAAGCAGATTAACAGTCATAGTAGAACCCGTGTAGTAGATTGGGGAACGCTGACCTTTGCAGATATAGAAAATTACCCTAAAAGGCCGCCCCATGAAGATAGTAAAATTGCGCACGATGAAATGATACTTGATATCGGGCCATTTTCAGGCGCATTCATCGCTGGTTCGATCCAGCTGGCCCAGACTGTCATATGGAACGGCACTATGGGAGTTACTGAAACTCCGGCAATCAACGGGCTTGGTCCGGTAGGGCCGTTTGCACACGGCACAGAACTAGTTATAGAAGCCTTACTCGGCCAATATGGTCACCGGCCGTACAGTTTGATAGGAGGCGGGGATACGGCCGGGTATATAGAAGAACGGCGGCTGGTTTCCTGTTTTGATCATGTTTCTACCGGTGGTGGTGCCAGTTTGGAGTTGATGAGTGGCAAAAAACTACCGGGGGTAGAAAGCTTATTATCAAAAAATAAGGTACAATCTAGTAAAGCGTAACCATTATGACAAAACGTACACTCATCGTCGGTAACTGGAAGATGCACCTCAATACGAGTCAGGCAAGTCTGCTTTTACATCGCCTTCAAGAGCGGATTCGGATTTCACGAGACATAGAAGTGGTGCTTGCACCCAGTATGCTAGTGCTGCAACCGCTATCTTTGCAGATTGACCGCCGAAAGTTTCGATTAGCATCACAAAATGCATTCCATAAAGATGACGGCGCGTATACCGGAGAAGTATCGTTCACTATGCTTCGGGACCTTGTGCACTATGCCATAATCGGTCATTCAGAGCGCAGGATATACTTTGGCGAAGATCACAGCATGATTCGTGACAAAGTTGCAGCTTGTGTGCGTAACGAAATTACTCCAATCTTGTGCGTCGGGGAAACCCAAACAGAGCGTCGCCAGGGGGAGACTCGGCAGGTCCTCCATGATCAGATTGCCACCGCTCTACACAATTTGACGGCCAAAGAAGTAGAGAATATTTGTATAGCCTACGAACCGGTCTGGGCGATTAGTACATTCGGTGGAATCTTAGCCAAGCCAGATGAAGCAGAGAAGGAAATGAAGTTTATTCGTGATCAAGTTCGTCGATTATTTGGAGAAAAAGCCGCCAAGCGAGTTCGGGTACTCTATGGTGGGAGTGTTGATGATCAAATCGTCAGAGGCTACTTAGAAATAGAAGACTGCGATGGGGTTCTGGTTGGCGGAGCGAGCATTAACTATCATAAGTTTTCAGGAATTGTTGACGCTGCATACAGCTTGCAGCGAGAAAAGGAAGCATGAGGTTTAGACGATGGCAGAAAACAAAAAAGTATTCGACGTTGCAAAACCAGGAAAATCAGCACCGTCAGAAAACGCTCGTCCAATAATCATCACCCATAAATCGATTGCTCAGGATCCGATGATGGCTAAATCGACTGACCGAGATGAGGTTGCTAAATCGGCACCGCCGGTATCTTCACGGGGTATCATGATAGAACCGCCCAAAGAAGCGAAAGCCGAGCAAGCATCATCCCAAAAGGTGGCCGTAAAATCTGCTGATGAACCAGTTCAGAAAAAACCAGATGCTGACGCTCCGAGTGAAGCAACTGAAACAGAAAAACAAGCTGCCGAACCGGCACCCGGTCCTACGGTTGAAAAGCCAGCTGAAGTACCACAGCCGACAGAATCAGAGGTCGAAGAAAAAGCTGAGCCAGACATAGGTGAAAAACTACCGGAAGAGCAGGGAAACAGTGATCTGCAGGCAGTTGACCAGGCAAAGAAGAAGGCTGCTGAAGAAAAAAAGGCAGCTGATGAAGCCAAGATCCAACACCTAGTTGAAGAGAGAAAGTATTTTGTGCCCATTGGATCACGCCGGAAACGATCAGCGAAGAAAGCCGTTGTCATACTGATAGTATTGCTCATTCTTGCGGTTGTTGCGGTAGACCTGCTTGTGGACGCCGGCATTATCAAAACGTCATTCAAGCCCGTTGTAGATTTGATACCTAATTAAACATATCTATTTTGATAAAATAAAAGGATATGTCACACGCGATTATTGACCCGTGGGCGGACGAAACTCCAACTGTTGATCCGGCTACTTTATTCCATGGCTTGAATGCTGAGCAGCAGCGAGCAGTCGAAGTTACTGAAGGACCGCTACTCATCTTGGCTGGTGCTGGTTCTGGTAAGACAAAAACCCTAACGCACCGGATTGCCTACATGATCAGCACCAAACGAGCGACGCCGTACAATATATTGGCGGTAACGTTCACAAACAAGGCTGCAGGTGAAATGCGTGAGCGCGTTGCGGTACTGCTTGGGGAGCACCCCGATAACAGATCGTTCATGCCCTACATGGGAACGTTTCACAGTATTTGCGTCCGGATTCTCAGGCAAGACGGGGAGCATTTGGGCATACCCCGCAACTTCGTTATTTTTGATGAATCTGACCGTCAGTCTGCCGTAAAGCAGGCGAGTAAGCAGCTGCATATTGACGAAAAAAGCTTTCCGCCACGGGTACTATCCGGTCTCATAAGTAGTGCCAAGAACGAGCTTATCACTCCTGAGGAGTATGCTGGGAAGGCTAACTCTCCGGCCCAGGCTGCAGCCGCTCAGGTATTTCCGCTGTACCAACGGGCCCTGCGTGATGCCAAAGCGCTTGATTTTGACGACCTTATTGGGCGAACGGTAACAATGCTAGAGACCAACGCAGAAGTGCGCACAAAGTGGCAGAAGCAATTCAAGTACATCATGATTGATGAGTATCAGGATACCAATGCTGCCCAGTATAAGCTGGTGAAGTTACTAACGGCCGAACATAAAAATATTGCGGTGGTAGGGGATGATTGGCAGAGTATCTATTCATGGCGAGGAGCGGATTTCAGAAATATCCTAAACTTTGAGAAAGACTATCCTAAATGTACCGTCATCAAGCTGGAACAAAACTACCGGAGCACCAAGCGGATTCTGGATGCCGCACACGCCGTGATTACAAAGAACCAGCAACGGTCTACAAAAAAACTATGGACTGATGCAGGTGATGGTGCACCCGTGCAGATACTGCCGGTCGGCAGTGAACGGTCAGAAGGCGAAGCAATCATCCGAAGAATCCGCACGGCCGTAGACCTGCGGGTGCGGACTTACCGTGATTTTGCTATCTTGTACCGTACCAATGCTCAGAGCCGTGCCATAGAAGAATCGTTAATCCATTACGGTATTCCGTACCGAATAGTCGGTGGCCAACGGTTTTATGACCGTAAGGAAATCAAGGATATCTTAGCGTACTTGCGGTTACTGTATCAGCCGGAAGACCGGGTAAGCTTTGAGCGTATCGTAAATGTGCCGGCCCGTGGAATAGGCGCCAAGTCGCTCCAAAACTTCTTTAGCTGGCAGTACACGAGCGGACTGAACCTGGAGCAGGCGCTGGTTGGTGCGGGCGAATGTCCCGATCTAACCCCAAAAGCTAAAGCTGCTTTTAAAGAACTGGGTGATATGATTGTGAGTTTGCGTGACATCATGGAGGACACGGCGCTTACGGGTTTGCTCGACTCTCTTATCCGCCGGATCGAGTACATGAGCTACTTAGATGACGGAACGCCCCAAGGAGAGTCTCGCCAGGAGAACGTACGCGAACTTATAAGTGTAGCGCAAAGTTATCAAGAAATGGGGCTCAGTACCTTTTTGGAAGAAGTGGCCCTCATTAGTGATATTGATTCTTGGGACCAAGGTGGGGAATCGGTCACCCTTATGACGTTGCATGCCGCAAAAGGTCTGGAGTTTCCGGTGGTATTTATGATCGGTATGGAAGAAACGATTTTCCCCCATTCACGAGCACTTTATGACCAATCAGAAATGGAGGAGGAAAGGCGGTTATGTTACGTGGGAATGACTCGGGCCAAGCAGGAGCTGTTTCTAACGTATGCCAGCGGAAGAATGCTCTACGGGGGTGTGCAGCACAACCCGCCGAGCCGGTTCTTAAGCGAGATAGATGCCGAAACGGTAACGAACGGATTTTCTGGAGGCCAAGCACCGAGGGTGTCGTATGACTTTAGTCGTGAACCAGACCAGCCAGCCATGCCACCGCAGGTACGTGATGAACCGCGCTACGTTCCCGATATTGCCGAAGGGGATGCCGTAAAACATTCACTGTTTGGTGTAGGGACGGTACTAGAACTAGACGGAGATAACGCCACCATATACTTCAAAGGTAAAGGGACAAAAAAGCTTAATATTGCCTTTGCACCTCTGGAGAAACTCGAATGATGCGGGTATGGCAGGCGTTGGGTGTCATGGCGTTCTGGGTGACGTGGCCAGGATTGTATGTCTATCTCAAGTTTTCTCACCGGAGCCGCGTACTGATTATCCATGATGATTCGTTGCTACTGGTCAAGTCCTGGCTAGGTGCGGGGAAGTGGAGTTTGCCGGGTGGCGGATTGCATCGCGGTGAGACTGCAGGTGTTGGTGCGGTACGTGAAGTTGCCGAGGAAACCGGTATTCGCTTGCGGCCCGATCAACTCAAACTGTTAAGGCAGGGGAAGCATTCGCAGCACGGTCTTGGTTATTCATATGTCAGTTTTGTTGTAGTGCTTGCTACGCGTCCTTCAGTGCGTAAGCAACGCCGAGAAATAACTGCCATAGCTTGGATCCCCGTAGCGTCGATAACGGAAAACATGGTGGACCAAGACGTCTGGGAGACGCTCCAATATTGGCGCACATCAGAGAATTTAGTACACTAGTAGGTAGTCCCAGCGGGAGTTATTTTTGTTTTTAAACGTATAGCTCTCAAGGGTGCACATGTATGCAATCGAAACTTCACCACTATAAAAAGAAACTATCCAAGCATGGCCGGCGGGTAACTAATCGGCTGCCTAAGCATCCGTTTGTGATACCGGTTGTTACATTTTTGATGCTTTTTATAATTAGTGCGGTGGCATTTGTTGCACTTGGCAGTAAGACGGTACGCCCGTCTGACTCCCGTATGGTAATTGTGTATCACGACAAAGAAACGCAAGTGCTGCCGACTCGAGCGCAGACGGTGAAAGATTTTGTGAACCGCACCGACATACCGATCAATCCCGGAGATGTGGTTGAGCCTTCTCTCGATACGCCAATTCTGGATGATAACTTCCACATCAATATCTACCGAGCTAGGCCGGTGACGATCGTTGATGGCAATCATAAGGTGGCTACCCTAAGTGCGGCCGTAGAACCACGTACTGTGGCAAGTGAAGCGGGCATCTCGGTCTATCCCGAGGATGACATTAAAACCGTACCGGTTGATCAGGCTATCAAAGATGGGGTAGTGGGGCATGAAATGGTGGTAGACCGCGCTACACCCGTAGCGTTTAACCTGTATGGTACACAGCTCAATGTGAGGACGCGAGCGAAAACAGTTGGCGATCTATTGAAGGAAAAGAAAGTCGCACTTAGTCCTGATGATACGCTAACTCCGTCTGCAGATACGCCACTGACTGCCAACTCACAGGTTTTTGTTACCCGGAAAGGTGTGCAGATCGTGACGGCAGAAGAGTCCATTCCTGCGCCAACTCAGTACGTAGAGGACAATAACCTTACCTTTGGAACAACAGCGGTACGCCAGGCGGGTGTGGCTGGTAAGAGAGTCGTTACCTATCAGATCCAGACTCAGAACGGTCAAGAGATCGGCCGGACAAAGATACAGGAAGTAATCGCGCTTACTGCCGTGCCGCAAATCATTGCCCGTGGACAAGCGTACAAGGTACCGAGCGATAAAGCGGCGATCATGTCTGCGGCAGGCATTGCTCAATCTGATTACCCATACGTCGATTACATTATTAGCCGTGAATCTGGTTGGTGTGCAACCAAATGGCAAGGCGAGCACAGCTGCCCGGGATACTTTGAACCGCTCTACTCAACGTCTGCAGGTATTGGCTATGGCTTGTGTCAGTCAACCCCAGCAATAAAAATGTCATCAGCGGGCGCAGATTGGCAAAGCAACCCGGTAACCCAACTCCGGTGGTGTAGTGGATATGCGGTGGGGCGATACGGAAGTTGGGGTGCTGCGTATAACTTCTGGCTCTCTCGACACTACTGGTAGGAGAGAGTGGTACAATACCCAGCAATGAACGACTACCTGCCGCCTACCAAAAAACAACTGGGGCAACACTGGCTTTCTGATGAAGATGCGCTTGAAGCCATGTGTACAGCTGCCCACGTTAACAGTGGTGATGTGGTGGTAGAGATCGGTCCTGGCGCTGGCACATTAACCCAGAAACTACTTGATCACGGTGCCGAAGTTTGGGCGGTGGAATTTGATGAATCTTTAATTAGGCCTTTACAAAAGCGTTTTAGTTCGCACGACAGTACACAATTTCACGTGCAGCAGGCAGATATCCGTACGTATGACTGGAGCAACGCTTCGCCTGGCTACAAAGTCGTTGCTAATATTCCGTATTACCTCACAAGTCATTTGATACGGGTAATTAGCGAAACTTCTAATCCGCCCGCCGTGGCTGTTCTGCTCGTCCAAAAAGAGGTAGCGCAGCGGGTGGCCGCTAAACCCGGCGATATGTCATTATTGAGCGTGGTTGCCCAGTACTATTGGCAGGTCAGTACGGCAGAGGAAGTACCGGCTCGGTTGTTCACGCCACCACCAAAAGTCGATTCTCAGATTCTGGTGCTAAAAAAGCCATCCTCCCCTCAGTTTGAAAATACGGATACAAAGCAATTCTTTAGGGTGGTAAAGGCGGGCTTTGCGGCACGACGCAAGACACTACTTAATTCGTTGGCCGGGGGATTACGCATGGAAAAGCCTGCTTGCGAAGCGATGATTATCGCCGCTGGATTAGAGCCTACCGTGCGGCCGCAGGAGCTTACTTTGCAACAGTGGAAGCAACTTGCCGAACAGCTTCCCTCCCCTGTCTCAAATTAAATACTTGACGTGTTAAGTATGGTTTACTATTATGCTTAGTAGAAGGACCTTACTATGAACAGAACTAATAACATCGGCTTTTTGATTCAGCATCTCGCTTTTATCTTAAGCCGCCAAAATGACCAAGTTCTGCAGGAACGCCTCGGAATAGGGTTTTCGCAGTTTAAGATCCTCATGGTTCTGCAGTGGCATCCTCATGTGCAACAAAAAAAGATTGCCAATGCTTTGAGCCAGACAGAAGCGAGCATTAGCCGGCAGATTAAGCTGCTGCATGACAAAGGCTTGCTACAAACAAGCACCAGCCCAGGCAATAAGCGTGAGCACATCACCACACTGACCACTAAGGGCATGCGCTATACGGAGGAAGCTATGTCGATACTTAATTCGTACCACAAACCGATGTTTGAGCAGCTGAACGAAAAGCAAATGGAAATACTTGGCGAAGCACTCGTGACGATGCACGACTTTGCCTGCACGCCTGGCCAAACAGAATGTCGTCAGTTTATCGGAAATAATCAGTAAACAGAAAAGGAAGACCTACACATGGTGGAAAAAGTAAAACAAGTCTTAAAACCGTCCAAAAAATCTACAGAAATAGGTGAATTACCAGAAAATGCTGCGGAGTACCGTCATGGTTTGGCCAAATGGATCCCCATGGTCGTTCTTAGTTTGGCACTTATGATTATCATCATTGATACCACGGTGCTTAATGTTTCTTTAAAGACAATCGTAAATGACCTGGGCACAGACCTGCAGGGTATTCAGTGGGTCATCACCGCCTACTCCCTAACGCTGGCTGCATTGACGATCACCGGTGGGCGGCTCGGTGACCTTTTTGGCCGCAAAAAGATGTTTATGGTGGGAGCAGTGATATTTGCAGTAGGTTCTTTCATTACATCGATAAGTCATTCGGTTGGGATGATGATTGTGGGAGAATCAGTCATAGAAGGTGTAGGAGCGGCCCTTATGATGCCAGCCACCGCTTCCCTGCTGGTTTCAAACTACAAAGGACGTGACCGGGCGATAGCGTTTGGCATCTGGGGTGGTATTGCGGGCGCAGCATCGGCTATTGGGCCAATAATCGGCGGTTTTTTAACTACTAACTATAGCTGGCGCTGGGCGTTTAGAATCAATATCTTTGTCGCCATTGTTCTGCTGTTGGGTGCGACACTCATTGCCGAAGCGGTAGACCGAGCAGAGAAGCGGGAACTCGATATACCCGGCGTGGTACTTTCTGTCGTTGGTTTACTAGCTTTTGTGTACGGCATCATCGAATCTTCAACGTATGGGTGGTTTATAGCAGCTAAAGATTACACGCTATTTGGTCATTCGTTTACGCCACTTGGTTTATCTATAGCACCGATAGCCATGACGTTTGGTGTCTTGGTGCTAGGTTTGTTCGCCTGGTGGGAAAAACGAACCGAAGAAAAGGGACATACCCCGCTCGTCTCCCTTCACATGTTCCGCAATGTGCAGTTCATTTCTGGTTCCAGTGTCACCGCGTTGCTTTCACTGGGAATGGTCGGGCTCGTGTTTGCAGTACCGGTATTTTTGCAGTCCGTGCAAAAATTAGATGCCTTGCATACCGGGTTAGCGTTACTGCCAATGTCCTTAGTAGTATTGATTGCAGCTCCCGGTTCTGCGGTTCTCAGCAAACGGTTTACGCCAAAACGAATCGTCCAGGTTGGTTTGGGGATTGGGTTCTTTGCTAGTGTTCTGATGTATTTCTTAATCACACCTACGGCCACGGCGGCTCATCTTGCGCCGGGTCTGATGCTGTTTGGTCTGGGAATGGGCTTTGTCATGGCGCAGGCTAGCAACGTAACACTCTCTGCTGTTTCAGTGGAAGAGGCCGGTGAAGCTTCGGGAATAAATAACACGCTCCGCCAGGTCGGATCATCGTTTGGTTCGGCAATAATTGGCGCAGTTCTATTGACTACATTGGCTAGTAGTTTGAGCGCCGGTATTTACGACAGTAATGCCATCCCCGCTGCCGCGAAGCCTGCCATCGCTCAAAAAATCGCCACCGCATCATCTAGCGTTGAGTTCGGCGGGGCAAAACAGCAGGAAAACCAGAAATCCCTACCACCCTACATCACTACAGAAATTGAAAGGATTGCCCACGAGGCATCTGCCAAAGGCAGTAGTCGAGCCATTCTAGTCACGAGTGTGTTCATGCTAGCTGCACTCGGCGCCAGTACGTTCCTGCCTAACACCCATGACATCGAAAAGAAGGGCAAGGAAGCCACCCCTGCGACTGCCCACTAGACCGCTACGTCTAGTTATTACAGGAGTAGTTGTAATCCAGGCGATGTGATATGAACTGCGTTAGTTCTATCCATCCTCCTGGTGTGAGTGGCGCAACAGAACAATTAGCTTTGGCATTATTGAGGTTGGATCCGCTTGGTCGCCAGTTTGGCAGACCGCTAAGGTTGCCTGTTATTCCTAGTTCGTTCCCCGCAATTTCACTCCACTGAACCGCTGTAGAATAGAGACCAACCCGAGCGTTATTAGACTTGAAGTAGGCAGTCATACCCTCCAAAGTAGCTGCATTTAGTGCGTACTTATTGGTGCTGTTCTGTTGCCAGGTATTCATGGTTTCGACATCCAGCCACCAGCGATACTGTCCGGCTTCTTGGCTTATGCCGGCTTGACCGGCGGCTGGCATGAAGCGATCATGCACATCTTCCACCGCGCGATTCCAACCATACTGCCATGAGCATGCAAGGCTATTAGTATGGTCACATACACCGTATGGATTTGGCGCAACGTTACCCTGGGGATCAGTGTTGTTGGCGGGCCAGGTAGTGATTTGATCAATTACTTCTCCGGGGTTTGCAGTATTGACGTAGAGCTGTATCTTATCCTGGGTTGCTCCACCTACGGATTGCGCTGCCCACGCTAGTTGCTGTGCAAGGCAGTCGTTAGTGAGGTTAGCAAGTCCCCCATTAACACCCACAATACCAAAGGCCTGGCCGTTTGGTAGTTTGCGGCCACACTGGGGATAAGACACATCGTTACCCAGTGGCGTAGCCGTGGTGCCGCCATCTCCTCCTCCACGGCTTGGTTTGCCGCTGCCGGTCGGCTTTGCCGCAAGAACGGGACTGACAAAGCTCATGGAAAGTAAAAGGGTTAGTGATACAAAGGCGATTTTGGTGGATAGTTTCTTCATCATTCTAGTCTAGCAAAAGAGCATACCGCTATTGCTTTTTATACGTTTATTTGGTATAATGAGTTTGCAATCGAGAGATTGCGCCTTGAGGTGGATTACCCTCGCTCAAGCACGTTCAACAGAGATAATACAAGCAATTCATTCGCTAAAACCGTTTCATGCCGATAAAGCCGTTTTAGGGGCTGAATTTTAAGCTCGACGTTGATCCTTAACAGTTAGTTCGCAGGTCGCTTGTCAGCGTTATAGACAATTTTATGTAAATGCAAACGCTTTTACTCGTGTAAAGAATTTTGTAGCTAGTGCTTTTGCACCAATGCAACTTTCTTTCGCAACAGCTGCCTAATTTACTGGTAGCCGCTACTCGTTTGATACCGGATAGGACTAGTTAGCGCCATATCATCTGGTTGCCTATTCTGAGTCTGATTCACAAGGAATAGAAAGACTATAGAATCTGCTAGTACCGCTATTTTGTTTGTTTTGATGCGTTATTCTAAGACACCATAAACAAACTATGCCTGTAGAAGACTAACAACGTGTAAGTCGACGGACGTGGGGGCAGTACCCACCAGCTCCACCAAAGTAAGAACCCGACCAGTGAGTCGGGTTTTTTCTTTGGTCGTGGATTTATGAGGTGCTGCCCGAGAGGGTGAGAACTGCCAGTGGCAGTTCGAAGAATCCTTGCTTGGCCGAGCGAGATGCTTTAGCTTTCGAGCGAGCTGGCGTAAGTCTTAATGGTCTGTACCCACCAGCTCCACCAAAAAAGCTCGATTCCTTTTGGAATGGAGTTTTTTTGTTTGTTTCAGCTTTGCTTCAGCTCGGTAAGGCACACTCGATATACGAGCAAAAGGAGAGAGGCTTATGTATGACTACTGGGACCACGGAATGCGCAACGGGTATGATGCGTGGGGAGGATTCTTTATGATTCTGGTGCTGATACTACTTGTGCTGGGAGTAGTTTTGGTGGTCCGCTACGTTTCACATGACGTGCAAGGGGTGACTAAGCGAGATGATGCGCTAGAGATTTTACGCCAGCGATTTGCTAAGGGTGAAATTGATAAAAAAGAGTTTGAAGAGAAGAAAAAAGCTCTGAAGTAGCCTACAATAGTAGGTATGTTTTTATGGGAAGCTCTACAAATGTCGTTTGCTATGGCGTGGCAGATTCTGTGGCCGCTCATCCTCGGTTTTGGATTATCTGCGGTTATTCAGGCGGTTGTTTCACATCGGCAAATGAGTAAGCTTTTGCCGGATGATAGGGCAAGTACACTAGCTAAAGCGAGCCTACTAGGTGCAGCATCTTCGTCTTGTTCTTACGCCGCGGTGGCTTTGGCGAGGTCTATCTTTAGGAAGGGTGCTGACTTTACTGCGGCCATGGCTTTTGAAATTGCCTCTACAAATTTGGTGATTGAGTTAGGGCTGGTTATGGCTATTCTACTTGGTTGGAAGTTCACGCTTGCAGAGTTTATAGGTGGGCCGGTCATGATTGTTATACTGGCGGTCATATTCAGAAGATATCTCAAGCCTAAAATGTTAGCAGCTGCGCGCAAGCAAGCAGAAAAAGGATTAGCGGGGCGTATGGAAGGACACGCCGACATGGACATGACTGTTGAAGGCGATTCGGTTTTTAGCAGATTGTTCAGCGCGAAGGGCTATACCGCAAGTAGCCATTATTTTGTTATGGATTGGGCGAGCGTCTGGACGGACATTGTATTGGGGTTGCTCATAGCTGGTGCGATTGCCGTTTGGGTACCGAAAGAATTCTTCCAATCGTTATTTATTACTTCACACCCATTGGCTTCTGTGCTCTGGGGTCCCCTTGTCGGCCCCCTCATAGCGGTTATTTCTTTCGTTTGTAGCGTTGGTAATGTACCTCTGGCAGTAGTGCTTTGGAACGGGGGTATTTCGTTTGGCGGTGTGATTGCATTTATCTTTGCAGATCTTATCGTTCTACCAATTATTCGCATATATAAAAAGTACTATGGTACAAAGATGGCGGTATTTTTGTTCTTTAGTTTCTACACTGCGATGGTGGTAGCAGGGTATATCGTGGAGGGTCTCTTCGCTATCTTGCGTATTACACCGACAGAGAGAGGATTAACGGTTCCAGAATTGCACTTAAGCTGGAACTATACCAGTATTCTAAACATTCTCTTTTTATTGGTTGCAGTTGCGCTAGTCTGGAGATTTCTGCGGACTGGTGGGCATAAAATGCTTAAACACATGAACATGGAGCACCATACACATGGCTAATATAGAGGTATGGAATCGGATATGGAAAGATAAGGATGGAAAGCTCGTGCTGTACCAAAAGCCCAATACGCCGATCATAGTATGGGCTGTTAGCTGGCTGCTTACCAAGGTGCTACCATACGGCCAGTGGAATTTTGCTGCAGAACTTATCGCCTACGGAGCTATCTTTACCTGGGCGTGGCTAGAGCTTTTTCAAGGGACTACGTATTTTCGTCGGCTGCTTGGACTGGTTGTTTTAGTAGCTGTCGTGCTCAACCGCTTGTACTAGTGTGAGAAAACTGGCTGTTGGGACCCTTCACTTCTGACAGAATAAGGGAGTAACTGAGGGAGGTGAGCTATGCCAAAGTACGGACCAAAGGCCCAAAAAGAAGTTGAAAAAGCCATGCATGAATACAAGGAAGGCGACCTGACAATCGGCAGTAAGAGCGACAAGAAGGTACGGAGCCCTAAACAGGCGGTTGCAATCGGCCTATTAAAGGCGCGTAAGAAAGGTGCCAAAGTCCCCAAAGACAAGTAGCTTAAGCTTATACAAAACCTAATTGACTGATTAGCAAAAATCTGGTTATATTATTATATAATCTATGTTGCTCGTATGGCATCTAGCTTTGAAAGGTCAACATGAAGTTAATTAGTAGTATCAAATCGAAAATAGGAACCTTATCAGTAATTGCTGCCAGCTTAGTGGTAGTTGCGACTACGCCTATGCATGCTTTTGCCGCGGTTAGCAACCCTAGCCCAGCCGGCAAAGTGTCATTCACCTTTGATGATGGTCTCAGTAGCGCAATCAGCCAGGCAGCCCCAACGCTCGCAAAGTACGGTATGACCGGAACCGACTATGTTATAACCGGATGCGTAGGGATGACAACCGTTCCAAACACCTGTAAAGCTGACGAAGATAAGTCATACATGACTTGGGCGCAAGTACAACAGTTGCATAGTAGTTATGGCTGGGAAATTGGTTCGCATACGGTTACTCATCCGCTACTAGCATCAAAAGACGCTTCTATGGGCCAGCGCCGTAAGCTAACTACATTGCAAATGGTCAACGAGCTAACAAAAAGCAAGGCTGATTTAGCGGCCCACGGTATTGATGCGACTTCTTTCGCACCGCCATACGGCGACTACGATATGAAGGTTTTGGCGCAAATTGCCAAGCTCTACACCAATATGCGTGGATTTGCAGACACTGGGTACAATACGTGGCCTAACAATGATTATCTGCTCAGAGTTCAACAGGTTCAGGCGGGTGTCAGCGTTGATACGGTAAAGTCTTACATCAATGAAGCTGCTGCCAATAACCAGTGGCTCGTATTGGTGTTTCATAACATTAGCACTACACCAAGCACCAATCCTGATGACTATGAGTACAGTACTAGAGATCTAGATCAGGTTGCAAGCTATGTAAAGGCAAAGAATATGCCGGTAGTGAATATGAGCGATGGTATAGTAAAAAGTGACACTAATCGGCTTAGTAACGCTGGTTTTGATAGCGGTATTAGCGATGGCTGGTCAACCGATACGCCTGCGCAAGTAACTAAGGATTCCGCGAATAACGGTAGCTTCCCGGGCGCAGCAAACTCAGTTAAGTTTACTAGCACCACAAAAAGCGTACATTTGTTTTCTAAGCAGGTGGCAGTTGACCCAAATACAACCTATATGTTTAAGAACTTCTTGAATGTTACCCAAGTAGGAACCGGAGAAATAGGCTTCTACATTGACGAATATGATGGATTTGGTAACTGGACTTCAGGCCAATGGAAACGGGCAGAAACTTCGGTATTTTTGGAGAACTTTAATTTTAGCTATAAACCGACATCTGCAAATGTCGCAAAGGCCAGCCTACAGATTTATGTGACGCCCAATGCTGGTATTACGGCATATGTAGATAACATTCAGTGGTTCCCACTCGCAGAAGCTACCCCAGTACCTGATCCCACCCCCATACCACAGCCAACTGACCTGATGACTAACGGGTCATTCGACAATGGTATTGCCGATGGGTGGACCACCGACTTCCCTGATCAGGTCAACCTCGATAGTTTGAGTAATGGTAGTCCTGAAAATGTGGTTAACTCCATTAAAATGACCGCAAAATCTACAAACACCCACCTATTCGCTCCAAAAGTAGCGGTTGATGTCGCAAATACGTATAGCTTAAGCAGCTATGTCAACCTCAAGCAGATCAATGGCGGCGAACTGGCCTTTTATATCGACGAATATGATACTGCTGGTAACTGGATTTCCGGCCAATACATTCGCGGCATTACTAGCATAGGTGCAGGCGAAGTAAAGTTTGATTACACCCCAAGTTCAGCTTCTGTTACTCATGCTAGTCTGCAGTTTATCGCGGTCGGCAATACCAATATTGAAGCGTACATAGACAACGTCGAGTGGCTAAAACCCCTAGCTTCATAAAATATAAGTACATTATTTACAATTTGTCATAAAAGTATTAAAATAAGTGAAGTACAGCGTGAGGGTCCGCTCGTAAACGGCCCTCATTTTTTATTTGGGCACTTTATTACACGTGGATCACTCAGCATCTAATCGATAAGGAGTAGCACGTATGTACGAAGGAGGAAAGGGAGCAGGCCCAGTTGTCGCTGGTGTCGTTACACTCCCAAACACAGGCGGTAACCGTATTGTTGCGGCTATCGCGATCACCAGTATCGTTGTTGGTTCGGCCATCGTTATTACTACGGTTGTCCGAGCTATCGCAGCGAAAGCCCACAAGGCTTAAGCAAACAAAGAAGAGGGTAGATGCGTGTTATTTCCACGTGCTACCCTCTATCTTTTTTGCAAGGTTTAATTATGAAATTTATTCGTAAGTACAAAATCCCAGCACTCGGCCTGCTTTTGGTTTTAGCAGGACTTGCTGCACTGTTTTTGGGTTTTTATGGGCATGAACTTTCCCCTCAAGTACCCAGTCAGCCGGTGAGTAAAATTCACGATACCACCACAAAGCCAGTTACGGTTCCACAGGTGGTAACTAAGGAAGTAGCAGCATCAAAATCCGCTGGCACCGATGAACCGGTTGCGGTTTGGCTGCCGGATGTTTCCATTGATGTTAGTGTGATCAATGGCTACTACAGTAGGGCGACTGACACTTGGACACTTAGCAATCACAGTGCCCAGTTTGCCGTTATGACCAGTAAGCCCAATATAGCCGGTGGGAATACGTTCATTTATGGACACAACCGTAGTTCGGTTTTTGGCCGGTTACCTAAGATTAAAAGTGGTAATTTGGCATACGTAACAACTGATGCCGGCCTTGTCTACGTTTACAAATATCGCTCTTCTTACACTGTATCACCGAACGATCCTTCAGTTCTTAGCTACCAGGGAGCGCCTATACTAACCTTACAGACCTGTACGGGTATTGCATACCAAAACCGAACCATGTACGTTTTTGATTTAGTAGGGGTACGTCATGCTTAATCTTATTGTTGTATACCTAATTATCATTATCGGTCTCATAAATACCATCCACTATGGATTATATATCGTCGGCGCCAACCTATATGACATCGGTTCGTTCTTTCGTAGACGTCGAGGAGTGCGACCAGGCCGAAAACTCCTCGTAAGCGTCGTTATACCGGCTTACAACGAAGAAAAAACAATCCTACGAACTCTCGAATCGGTAGCTAGAAGCGACTATGCAAATTTTGAAATTATCGTTGTTGATGACGGTTCTAAGGATAAAACAGCACCGATCGTGCAAAAGGTAATCCGTTACGGTATCGGCCAGCAGATGCACGTCTATTTATCGCGTCGCCCGCGGTCCAAGGAACTAATAAAGCACGAAGAGCTCGTGTCTTTGAACCGTGCGCAATCAATTCGCTTGGTAAAACAGAAGAATGCAGGAAAAGGTGCAGCACTTAATAACGCCATAGCCAATCACGTACGCGGTAGCCTAATGATGTGTCTGGATGCCGATTCCACAATTCGACCTGACGCCATACGGAACGCTGTAGAGTATTTTCGTGACAAGCGCGTAATAGGAGTGGCTGCGAATGTGCAGGTGGTCGAGCAAAAAACACTAATTAGCTTACTTCAAAAGTTTGAACACATGATTGGGTACCGTTCTAAGAAATTCTACACCCTTACTAACAGTGAGTTTATTATTGGCGGCGTAGCATCCACGTACCGCACGGCAATTATTAAGAAATACGGCTTATATGACACAGATACTATGACAGAGGACATCGGCCTCAGTATGAAACTGATGTCAAACGGAAACCGCTCTCAACGGATTGTGTATGCCGATAATGTAGTGGCAATGACAGAAGGCGTACAAACCTATCGGGCATTGTTCAAACAGCGGTATCGCTGGAAAATGGGTATGTTGCAGAACTTACTCAAGCATGCCCGCATGATCGGTAGCAACGATCCGATTTACGGGCGCATGCTAACCATCTACCGTCTCCCCATGGCTATTTTGAGTGAAGTTATTTTGCTTTTGGAACCATTTATTCTGATCTATATTTTATACCTGAGTTTTGTTCACGATAGCTTCAGCTGGGTGCTGGGCGCCTACGCCACCATTACCCTATATATTCTGTGGACAATCTGGCCGGATGAGTACCTAACTCGTAGTGGGAAATTACGATTGAGTATTTATGCACCGCTTATGTACTTTTTATTCTATATCATGAACGCTGTGCAGGTCATGTCAATGATACGCTGCCTTTGGAATCCGCAATTGGTCATGAGAAAAGTGCTAGCCAAAGGCACCTGGGTTTCTCCGGAGCGTGCCGGCGGTCAGATGAACTACTCTTAGTTTTAGTAGCAAAACATCTCATATTAAGTGAGCGAGGGACAAGATGAATGCTTGACGTTAGCGGCTATGCTTTCTAAGCTAAGGGGTAAGATGTTAGAAAAAGCAAAACGCGCAGCAAAAAGGGCTCTTCTACACAAATCGATGTATGAGCTAACTGCCCATGACGTACGGCAGGCACGTCTGTATATCGCCCACTGCTGGGAACGTTTGGAGCGATACCATCCAAAAGATGATGAAACGCTGCTAGGATTACCGAATCCGTATCTAGTACCGACGTTTGAAAAAGAGCATAGTTTTGATTTCAATGAAATGTACTACTGGGACAGCTACTTCATGGCTCAAGGTATTATGGATGCAAAACACAAAAAGTTAGTGATGGGCATACTGGAGAATCTAGTATACATGCAGAAGCGCTACAAAATTATTCCCAATGCTTCTCGTACGTACCTAATGGGTCGTTCACAACCACCGTTTCTCTCTAGTTTTATCTTTGATGTCTACGACCGATACCGTTTGAAACAGAACTGGTTAGCAGAAAATATTGCCATTGCCGAAGAAGAATACAACACCGTGTGGACCGGAACTACCAAACCCAATGAGCGTAACGTGTATAGAGGATTAAGCCGCTACTATGACATAAACTACCTGCATGATCTCGCGGAAGCTGAGAGCGGATGGGACATGACCCCTCGGTTTGGGCGTAAGGCGCTAAACTTCCTGCCAGTTGATCTCAATGCCTTGCTGTACAAATATGAGACAGATTTTGCCCGTGCAGCAGCTCTCATGGGTGATGAAGAAGCGGTGCGCACCTGGCAACGGCTCGCAAAACGCCGCAAAGAAACTATGAATGAACTCATGTGGAGTCCCTCAAGAAACTTTTACTTTGATTACAATTACGTAAAAGAAAAACGTGGCGCAGTAACCTCGCTTGCTGGCTTTTATCCTATGTGGGCAGGTATGGTTGACGAATGGCAGGCACAGCAGCTAGTGGCGGCGTTGCGTAGGTTTGAACACAAGGGTGGATTATCTACCACTGACCAACAATTGAATAACCGGGTACCGGGTGGCCTGCCTGGCGTCATTCCAACCCAATGGGCATATCCTAATGGCTGGGCGCCGCTACATTTTATCGTTATCCAAGGTTTGGAACGGTACGGTTACCACGAAGATGCCCGACGTATTGCCCTGAAATGGCTTACTACCAACCTTGATTGGTTTAATAAAAACGGCGTGTTTCTAGAAAAATACAATGCCGTAAATCCTGGGAAACCACCGGCAAAGGGTGTGTATCCGTCGCAAACCGGTTTTGGCTGGACTAATTCGGTGTTTGAGTACCTTTGTCAGAAGTATATCGATGACTGACGAACAATCTTTACCCTGTGCAGATAAGCTTGCGTTTGATTCAGAAAAAGAGGCCTTACAATTGGCGGTAGTCCTAAAGGACCGGTACGGGACCAACTTTTCAGCGTATCGATGCAGGCACTGTCAGCTCTGGCACTTAACGAGTAGATAGGGTACGATCTACTGCTGCCTGAGTAGCGGCACGCTCCAGGGGCAAAAATGTGAGACTGAGGCAGTTCCTCATAGCTCGTGAACCAATTTCAGAAACATTGTCCCACGAGCCAACAAACGCTTCACCAATCCCTGGCTCCTCTGGGCTTTCTACTTCAAGATCCAAAACGTGTCCGAATTCTAGCGCTTGATCATGGGCGTAGCCTATTCGAGCTTCTGGAATGGTTAGATTACTCGTTTCAAATAGGGTTTCAGTCGGCGAATCGACGCGCCCTAAGAGTGGGGCAACAAATCGTTTCAGTTTTTTGGAGACGGGGAGTGATTCGGTAAACGTAAAATCTAGACTATCCAATCGAGCGCCGCTCTCATAGTAGAGCACCGTGGGGTACGTAGCTGCTACTGCCTCTATAGCGGTGAGCTGTGGGTGGACAGATGATAAACGCGTTACGGCAGCATTGCCAATACTGCTCAATGCATTGATATATCGACGGCGTTCGGCATCTAGTGTCTCTGGGTCACCAGCGGGTTTTTCACGGGTGTAGCTAAGTAGTTCCGTATGGAAACGGTATCGGAGTACGCTAAGCGGCGCACGGAACTGTTCGTAAGTTGCTTCCGCTAATCTACTGGCGTCACGCTCTGATTGAGAGGCCGAATGAGGCAGGGGGTAGAAAGTATCCATAAGAGGTAAATTATATCATTTATTGGTATTTTGTCAATACTCCTGACGTCCGCTAGAGCCAGAGGTGTGGTAAAATAGCAGCTGTTTTTAGTCAAAAGTACCTGACTTAAGCATAAATGACACTCGGTATCTCTGTAAATAATAAAGATAATAGGTTAGGATTAAAGCATGAACTATTACGTTACCACCTCTATTCCGTATGTGAACGATGTGCCACATTTAGGGCATGCGCTTGAATTTGTCTATGCCGATGTCTTAGCCCGCGCTGCCAGGAAAGCTGGTAATTCAGTTTTATTCAGTACTGGCACCGATGAACATGGCGGTAAAATAGAAGAAAAAGCCCGTGAGTTAAAGGTCCCTGTAAAGCAGTACACCGATCAAATCAGCGCGACTTTCAAAGAACTGCAAAAAAGTCTCAATATCAGCAACGACCGTTTTATTAGAACAACTGATCCTGGTCACGAACAACGGGCCCAGATAATCTGGAAAGCTCTTGAAAAAGATATATATAAAGGCAAGTATGTAGGTTTGTATTGCACCGGTTGTGAAGCATTTGTAACTGAAGCAGTTGCTAAAGAGCATAACAACATATGTCCGCATCACAACAAGCCGTATGAGAAGATTGAGGAAGAAAACTACTTTTTCAAGCTTACAAAATATGCTGACGCAATCCAAAAAGCTATCGTAGACGGTTCTTTTTCTATCGTTCCGGCTACCAGGAAGCATGAAATACTCAGCGTTTTTAAAGAAGGCTTAGAAGATGTGAGTATTTCTCGGCCGAAAGAAAAAATATCATGGGGTATAGCCGTACCGGGAGACCCTAACCAGGTAATGTATGTGTGGTTTGAGGCGTTAATGAACTATATCACCGTACTTGGGTACCCGGAACACAAGGACTTCAAAGATTTCTGGCCAGCTAATGTGCAGGTAATTGGTAAGGATATCTTGCGCTTCCATGCGGCTATTTGGCCGGGTATTTTACTTGGTCTGGGAATCTCACTACCAAAACAGCTCTATGTACATGGCTTTATCGGGGTTGATGGCAAAAAGATGAGTAAAAGCCTTGGTAATTCAATCGCCCCTAAAGAGGTAATTGATAAATACGGTGCGGACGTGTTTAGGTACTTCTTTACACGCCACATTCCATCATATGAAGACGGTGACTTTAGCTGGGAGCGGTTAGATCAGGCTTATAACAACGAGCTGGGGAATGAACTTGGTAACGCAGTGCAGCGCACTGTGGTGATGATTCAGAAATATCTCAATGGTATCGTGGGGGACATCCCTGAAGGCCGTCATGATGTTGCAAAGTACAAAAAAGCCCTAGGAGAGTGCCGGTTTGACCGAGCATTAGACGAGACATGGGAGCAGGTGCGCGGTCTAAACCAGTATATCGATGAAGAGAAACCGTGGGAAATTGCTAAATCAAAGGACGAAGAACACTTACGTGAGGTGTTGGCGTATCAAGTAAGCTGCTTGCTTGAGATAGCTGATCTATTAGAGCCGTTCATGCCGGACACCGCCAGCAAAATCAACTATATTTTTAGCGAGGGTGTTATTCGACCGCTGAAAGAGACGCTGTTTCCTCGGTCTGAATCAGCAACAGCATCGTCACAGTAAACTTGGATTAGTCCTAATGAAATTCTCTTATATTTTGTGCCTCTGATTCGTAAGCGTAGAGCGGGTAATTCATATCTAGAAAACTTGCTAAGAAGATTCGCTGTGGGTTAGGGGTCATGCCACTTAGTGATCTATTTTCTAGAAAGTGTGTTCGATGATCGTGACCGGTAACCAGGACTTTCTGCAGGTCAATTGGTCGTTCGTGGCAATTTGCTAACGCAAAACTGCCAAGCTCTTCTGGAATATCGGCATATCGGCGGGATTCATGTTGAGCTTGTATATTTCTGAGGCGGTGATAGTTGATTCGCATTGGTTTGTCTGTGCGTAGACCAGCATGGACTACAAAGGTTTGATCGTCTTCGTAGTAGACTTGGGCAGCACGGAGGAGCGACCAATGGCCGAGCTCGAGGAGGCGCTCTTTGAGAGCTCTGGCAGTATCATCGATAGCATCATATGAGGTGATGCCATATGATGCGAGTACGTTCAGTTCATATCGTGCTCTACCTTGACCCAAGAAGTAGGCTATTCGTGCAGCATTCCGCTCTTCTGGCTCCCGGTTTTCGAGTGCGCCGAGCAGCACCCATTCGTGGTTTCCTAAGAGAAGACTGTGGTCTATGTACGCTATGGTGTCCAGTAGTTCTTTTGTATTCGCACCTCGATCCACTGAGTCGCCATTGATTACGTAATGAGTGTTATCACCATAGTAGTCAACGACCGATTTGAAACGGTCTGCGTGTCCATGTAAATCAGATACTACTACGGTTTCTCTCAAGGTGATCTCTTTAGTCGAAGGATAGTTTCAAACGAAGTTTATCGGGTACCGTGTACACAAATGTCTCTTACCACGGCAAAGGTAAATTATACACTCATACGTCAAACTAATGTAAGAGTGGGGTTCTCGATCGGTCTAAGAAACATTTCTTACCGTATTAGAGGTAAACATGGTGAGTGAATGTCATAAAAGGTAAGCGTACTGACACTTAATCGCAGTCAAAAACTTTAGTGTACCCGTATAATAGAACTATGCAACTTATAGATACCCATTGCCACATACACTTTCCTGATTACGAACTGGACGCAGAAGAGGTCCTTGGTAGCGCTCAGGCTGCAGGTATTGGAAAGCTACTCTGTGTGGGATGTACGTTGCCAGATAGTAAGCTAGGAGTAGCATTTGCGCAAAAACATGAAGGGGTATGGGCGAGTATAGGTATTCACCCCCACGAAGCAGCACGCTACGTAGATGACGATGAAAAACTGCAATCTTTTCGCAATTTAGCCGGAAGTCCAAAAGTAGTGGCTATAGGAGAATCTGGTCTCGATTACCACTATATGCACTCTAATAAGCCCGAGCAGGAGGCTTTATTGCGCTTTCAGTTAACGGTGGCACAAGAGCAGGACTTACCGCTAATTTTCCATGTCAGGGAAGCATTCGATGATTTTTTTGCCATTCTGAGCGATTTTGAAGGCGTCAGGGGTGTAGTTCATAGCTCTACCGCCAATACGGCGACTCTTGACAAAATACTCAATAGAGGGCTTTATATTGGCTTAAACGGCATTATGACTTTCACTAAGGATGCCGAACAACTCCAGGCAGCAAGAGCCGTACCGCTGGATCGGCTACTCCTGGAAACGGATGCACCCTTCTTGACTCCTACCCCTTACCGTGGTAGAATCTGCGAGCCTAAGCATGTGTTGGTGACGGCAGAGTTTTTGGCGAATCTTAGAGGTGAAAGCCTGGAAGATATTGCCACTGCAACCACTAGCAACGCGAAAAAGCTATTTAATTTGTCATGAAAAGTTTTGATGCACTAGTAGAAGGACTGTTTTCCCCGAAAGTTTCGGGTGGTGAAAAGGTACCTCAGATTTCTCCCGACGTAGCTAGCGTAGCTGGAGGCCGTAAGCATACCGTACTGCGCGCAGAATATAACCTGTGCAATAATCCGAGCGTTTTAGCGGGCCTGGCAGCAACCAAAGCGTTGCTTGAGACTGATACCGCTCGAGTGGTTAAACCAGAAGTGAAGCCAACCCAGCCGATCGTAACGGTACCGCTTGAAACACACAACCCGCTTTTGCAGCATGAAAATTATGATGATCCGGACTATGTACGCGCACTAACAGATCAGGCGCGTCAGATTGCTGCTGAAAACGAAACGACACCATTTGATGATTTTGAGGGGGACGCCTTGTGTTAATTTCACGACTCCTTGGTCAATTGGGTATACAGAAATCCGAAGAGCGCCGCGCTGAACTTCAGCGTAACCTTATGCGGCATGAAGCTCGGATAGGCGGAACACTGTTCGGACCTGTTCCGAAAGGCGGACGACGAGAGTTCTTCTGTCTCGATGAACATACCTGGATCTGGCATGAAGAATTCCTTGATCAGACAGGAAAACGACAGATTAAGACCACGCGCTATGATGTTCGACCAGACGGTATTTTAAAGGCTCAGGGTGGACAGCCGTACCAGATGGTTTCTCCTGATGAAGCAGTAAACCTTGCTGAAGCGGCAAGGCAGTATAGTCGCCGAGTTCAGCAAGAAGTCTATCACTTCGTATAGGGCTTGCCTGTAAATCCAGACATTGTCGGTACAATAGTAGATATGAAGCATATGATTTATCTTGACCATGCCGCTGCTACGCCGGTATCTGATGCGGTGCTTGCAGCTATGCGTCCGTATTTTCAGGACCATTTTTATAATCCCTCTGCCACCTATCTCGCGGCACGAAGTGTGCGTAAAGATCTGGAAAAAGCTCGCGAAAGCGTGGCAATGCAGCTAGGGGCTCGACCTAGTGAAATTGTATTCACTGCCGGCGGCACGGAAGCGGATAACCTTGCTATCAGCGGTGTCATGGAGCGGTATCCTGGAGCCAATGCGGTGGTTAGCGCTATCGAACATGACGCTGTTTTACAGTCGGTTGAGCGCTATAATCACGTAGCAGTTGTGCCGGTTAGTCCTGACGGTGAGGTGTCACTGCTAGCACTCAAGAAGACGGTAGATGATAAAACGGTGCTCGTGAGCGTACTGTACGCCAATAATGAGGTTGGCACGGTCCAGCCTATCAAAACAATTTCTCGGTATCTGCATGAAGTGCGACAAAATCGCAAAAAATCTGGAAATCCTCTCCCTCTGTACTTTCACACTGATGCGAGCCAAGCGCCTAACTATCTGGATGTCCATGTCAGTCGATTAGGCGTAGATATGATGACCTTAAATGGTGGGAAGATCTACGGACCTAAGCAATCAGGAGTACTGTATGTACATTCCGGCGTACAGATCGACCCATTGATCCATGGCGGGGGTCAGGAAAGGGGACTGCGGAGCGGTACTGAGAATGTTCCGGCTGCAATCGGTTTTGCTACGGCGTTAGCCGAAACGCAGAAACTACGGGACTCGGAAAGCGTTCGCTTGCGTGAACTGCAGCAGCTGATGATCAATGAATTACGAGCAAGTTTTCCTGACGCCAAGTTCAATAGCGGTAAGCATCGACTTCCAAACTTTGTCCATATCACCGTTCCGGGGTGGGATAATGAACGGATCGTTATGGAGCTGGACGAACGGGGTGTTCAGTGTGCGGTCGGATCAGCCTGTGGGGTCAGTGATGATGAACCTTCCCATGTGTTACGGGCGATGGGTCTATCGCGTCAAGAGGCACAGGAATCAGTCCGTTTTACGCTGGGGCGTTCGACTACCAAAAAAGCTATAGAAACTACCATAGCCGCTCTTAAAGAGATCACTCTACACTAAAGTTGTTTAACGCCATAAACAAGCTTATACTAGGACATAAGCAGTATGTCCACACAAACATCTAACACCAGGACAATAAAAACCATATTCACTCCCAAAAAAGTGTTCGCATTGCTAGCGCTATGTGTTTTGGTGGCCGCGAGTTTGGTGTGGCGTTCATCTAGTGCCCAGTCTATTGTGCAGAGTTATACCTCTGATAAAACTCTGCAAAAGGGTATGGTAGTAATGATCGACCCCAAGAACGGCAGTAAGGTTATCCCTGCCACCCAAGAAGATAGTAAACAAGCTTACGGAGTTGTAGTGGATCCTTCCGATTCTCCGGTGACGCTTTCTGATGGGTCAGGTAATGCCGGTCAAGTATATGTGGCGGCTGAAGGTCGCTACGAAGTGCTGGTAAGTGACGAAAATGGCTCAGTAGCAACCGGAGATTACTTGACGTTATCATCCACTCCAGGAATAGCTATGAAAGCGACCGCAAAGCAGCCCATAGCCGTTGCTAAAGCTCTGGAATCGTTTACGGGTAGCCAAAATATCGTGGCTACCTCTGGCAATACTCATATCGGCAGAATAATCGGTACAGTCAGTGTTAAGCAAAATCCGCTAGCAGCAACCACCCGCAGTAGTATTCCTGAAATCATCCAACGTACTACCCAATCGGTTACCAAAAAATCAGTCAACCCCCTCAGGATATACGCTAGCCTACTTGTGTTTATGTTTTCTATCGTAATATCTGGAAGTATGCTGTATGCCGGAATAAAGACTGGCATAACTGCCATAGGACGTAATCCGTTATCAAAGAAGGACATACGGAGAAGTTTGATTGAGGTCATTCTGAGCAGTGTAATAGTTTTTATTATTGGGCTATTTGCGGTATATTTACTACTGAGGATATAAACATAAGCAAGGTGGGCTATTAGTAGCAATGGATACCTGGGCAATTGGAGCACTACTTGGTACGTTATTAGCTGCGACCGCTGCTTTTATCTGGATGGCATTTGAACTAAAGGATTCGGGGCACTCCAAACAAAAACATTCTGAAGATTTCGCCCATGATGCGGAAGCCGATGTAGAGCGGATTTTTAACGATACTTTCAGGGAAGAACTCCGTAACCGAGGGCGGTTACATTTTGAAAAAATCATTGGGGAAAACGCTATGTTTCTTCAGCAAGATCTCCGGCTTACTACCTCGGAGCTGAACGAATATATGAAGCAGGAGATGACCCGGACGCTGAAAGAAGAGTTTGCCAAGTACGAGCAGTCTATCACCGACGCAAAACAGATAGCAATTGATTCTATTACCAAAACGCAAGAAGCAATCGAACAACAACGCCAGCTCCTAAGCGAACAGCTGCAAAAGCAATTTGAAGAAGCAAAGGCGCAACTAGTGAAGCGCTTTGAAGAAAATATGGCTGATATAGTCAATCATTACATTATGGCCACTATCGGTGACCAGATAGATCTCAATGATCAGCTGGAATACATCCTCAATGATCTTGAGAACAACAAGCAGGCGATTATAGAGGACGTTACTAATGGCGCATAGTAAAACGTTCGTATTGCCAACTTCTATAATCAGTAGCATAGACGTTGCTCGTCTAGAACGCGAGGTGGAATCTGTTAGGGGTTTTTTAGAGCAAGCAGAACGGCGAAAGGCCGGTGAACGAACCGCTCTTCCCAAAATGAGTCGAATGCTTGAAGAGATAGCTGAAGAGAACGCCGTAAACTTGCTGCACGTTGACCAGCTCCAAAAGCTGGAAGATATTTTAAAAACGCTCAAAGTACAGGCGCCGGTTATTCATCTAAGTTTTGCTGCTGAGCCTACCAGTGCCTTCTTACAAAAGCTCGTGAGCTGGTTCAGGAAAGAGGTCCATCCCCTAACGCTACTGCAGGTCGGTTTACAGCCAAGCATTGCGGCTGGGTGTATCGTACGCACTACAAACAAATACTTTGATTTTAGTTTGCGCCAGTATCTTACTGGTAGCAAACAGCAGCTCATTGAGCTTATGGAGGGTGGGAAATGAGCGCTCCACAAACCGCTGCACGACATTTTGAACAAATGGTGAAATCTGGGAAGCCGGTAGGTGAAGTAGTCGGGGTAGACCAATTTTTGGTTCGCGTAAAAGGCTTGCAGCCGGTGAGTGTACATTCACTGGTTATGTTTGATGACGGAAGTAAGGGTTTTGTGCACCATGTGTTTGAAGAGTATGTAGTCGTTTTGCATCTAGGTACTAAAACGCTCAGCCCCGGCACCCTGGCAGTAGTGCAACATGATGAGCTTGTGTCAAAGGTTGGAAACGATTTTATCGGGAGGGTCGTATCGGTCACCGGAGAGCCACTTGACGGGAAGGGACCGATTGCAGCAGACGGCGTGTGGCCGGTATTCAACGCCGCTCCGCCGCTATATACCCGTGAGGCACTGAACGATCTGCTAGAAAGCGGAGTAACAGCGGTTGATGCCTTGTTTCCAATAGTAAAAGGCCAGCGCCTTGCCATACTTGGTGATAGTAAAACGGGAAAGAGTTCCCTCGCTTCGCAACTAACGATTAATCAGCGAGGAACCGATGTCGTGGTAATCTATGTGTTGATTGCTAAACGGCGGAGTGATGTCGATAGCTTACTGTCTAAACTCGAAGAGAACGATGCGCTCAAAAATGCCATCGTGGTGGTGTCAACGTCGTTTGAGTCACTTATTATGAGTTACCTGGCACCGTATGTGGCCTGCGCGATGGGTGAATATTTATGGCAGAAACAGGATCGCGATGTGGTAGTTGTCTATGATGATCTGACAAGCCACGCACATGCGTACCGAGAAATATCCTTGCTTTCAGGAATTAGCCCTGGGCGCGATTCATATCCTGGTGATATGTTCTATGCGCACTCTAGTTTGCTTGAACGCGCCGGAAGATTATCGGCAAACCATAAGACGCTCACGGCACTACCCATTGTGTTGACACCAAGTGGGGACGTAACAGGCTACCTACCAACGAACATTATGTCCATTACCGATGGCCAGTGGATATTGGATATGGATATTTTTCGCGATGGTGTCCGACCGGCGCTAAATACCGGACTGAGCGTTACTCGTGTGGGAGGTCGTGGTCATAGTAAACGACAGAAAGAGCTGGCTGCGCTAGCGTTTCGGGTTCTTTCGGCGTTTAGACGTGCCGAAGAATTTTCCCGCTTCGGCTCAGAACTTGCACTTGCCGCCAAACACGATTTGATGACGGGTAAGCGATTAAAAGAGCTGGTTACCCAGGGGCCAAATGAAACGTTTTCGGTGCTCGCCCAACAGCTCATGATGGATATAGTTCTCAATCTTGGTGATAATGAAGTGTTGGATATGTCAGCCATGCGCCAAGCCGCTAATGAGGTTGCAGCTGGTATAAAAGATGAATCAGCCTATGATGCAGCTAAAGAAGCATTGAAAAAGCGTAGTCTACTGGAGCAAAAACGATGAAACGACTCCAGGAAATAAACCGTGATGCAGAATCTATGCAAACAATTGCAGAATTGACCGAAGCATTCGAGGGAATTGCCAGCATGCGTATTTCACAAATCAAAAACCAGGTGCTTAAGGCGCAGGAATTTTTTCATGAGCTATGGCACATCTACACACAGCTACGAGTGGACAACTTGTTCCGTTTGGGTCGTGATGAGGGCGATACAGCCCAGATAGACAAGGAACTGTACATTGTTATTACTGCAGAGGGAAGTTTTAGTGGTGATATCGACGAACGTTTGATTGCCTACATGTTGACCCAATACGATCCAGACAAGCAGGACATCATCGTGATTGGTCACCACGGAGCACTGCAGTTGACCCAATCAGGAATCAGCTTTAAAAAGTACTTTAAGCTGCCTGTTTCAGACCAGAATGTGAATGTTCTTCCGCTCATTAAAGAGGTGCAGCAGTACAAAAAAAGTTACGTGTACTATCAGACGTACGTATCGCTGATGGTCCAGGACGTAAAGCGCATTGACCTAGTAACGGCCGTGCAGGAACAGGGCGCTGCCTCGGGAAAAAGCGAAGAGGCGATTTCTGAAGCAAACTACATATTTGAGCCAAGTACCGCTTCCGTTGTTAACCACCTTGAACGTTCAATGCTAAATATTATGCTCGGTGAAGTAATCTTTGAATCCAAGCTTGCCCAGTACGCTAGCCGGTTTCGAGCAATGTCGTCCGCTCACAAGAAATCCGATGAAACTATGAATGATTTACAGTGGCTGTATAATCGTGCAAAACGGCAGCAGAAAGATGAACGGCTCAAAGAGGTGGTGAACGGTCTGCGGAAAGCGAGGGTCTCATGAACGAGGGTCTCATTAGAGTTGTTAAGGACCTAGTAGTGCATGTAGTGTTTGATGAACAGATGCCCGACTTAAGCGAAGTTTTGGAAGTACAAAATGACCGTAATTCCTTCCTACTGGTAGAAAAATTAGAACCCGGAAACATCGCAGTCTGTTTGAATATAAACACCGACCGGACGTTAGAGAAAAACATGGTGGTAAAAAGAACGGGAAAGGGTATTGAAATCCCTGTTGGAGAGGAAGTTATTGGTCGCATATTTGATGCTTTAGGCAATCCATTGGATGGCCTTGCGCCGGTAAGTAAAGATGTCAAGCGTCGTAATATCCAGACACTTCCTCCACGGGGCAGTCACTTTAAACCGACCAAACCAGAAATACTCGAGACAGGTATTAAGGTCATTGATTTCTTTACGCCATTCGTGAAGGGTCGAAAGGTGGGTATTGTTGGTGGTGCAGGTGTAGGTAAAACCGTGCTTACCATGGAACTTATACATAATGTGGCTAAAAGCGGATCGGGGCTAAGTTTCTTTACCGGTATTGGGGAGCGTATTCGTGAAGGTCATGAGCTTTTCGAAACTCTTAAAGAACGCGATCTCCTCAAGAACACCTGCATGTTCTTTGGGCAAATGAATGAAAATCCGGTTATTCGTGCGTTGGTTGGCGTTTCTGCGGTTGCAGCGGCCGAGCATTTCCGTGATGAAGATAAAAAAGATATTCTGTTTTTTGCTGATAACATGTATCGCTATGTTCAGGCCCGGAATGAGCTTGCGACTATCATGGACCAGATCCCTAACGAAGGTGGTTACGAACCAACGATTTTTTCCGACATCAAAGTCCTACAGGACAGGCTGAGTTCTAATGAAAATGGCTCAATTACTGCGGTGCAAACCATTTATGTACCGGCCGACGATTTAAGTGACCCGGCAGTGCAGATGATTCAGCACGAATTGGACTCGATCATTGTCTTGAGCCGTGAAGTTGCCGAGCAGGGAATACGGCCAGCCGTAGACCTTATTCGAACCTCTTCGTCACTGCTTTCGCCGGAGATAGTAGGAGACCGCCACTATATGCTTAGTGTGCGAGTTCAGGCCTTGCTACAAAAATATGAGTCACTCAAGAACATCATCGCCATTATTGGAGAAAACGAGCTTTCACCAGCCGATCGTACGGATTACGCCAAAGCAAAAAAACTCATTACCTTTTTCTCACAAAACCTGCACGTAACAGAAGATCTGAACGGCATTAAGGGAGAAGCGGTTACGCGTGAAGATATGTTGAAGGGCGTAGAAGAGATCATTGTATGAAACGTCAAGACGCCAGTACCGGGGAGATTATCGATTCCGAACCCAGTGCTCCTGTGCAAGCCAAAGAAAAGCGAGACACTACGGGCAAACTACTTATGTATGTTAAGGTGTATTCGCCGTTTGTTGCCTATTTTGACGGCGATGCCTACAGCATTACGGGGGAAAATGCCACCGGACCTTTTGACATCCTGCCTAAGCATCATAACTTTTTAACGCTCCTCAGTCCCTGCGAACTCGTCATAAGGAGCCCACAGGGTGACCGAAAAATCAGGATTGCCAGGGGTATTATGCACGTCAAAGCTGACAAGGCAGTCGTTTTTTTGGATGTCTAATCGATTGCTATAAAGTCAAAAATGTAATTCTGTCCGGCACTCGGAGTGCTTGCTGAACAGACTGAAAAACTCGCGGCATTTCGGCTCACGTAGTAGTTGAGTGAAGCGGCTGCGGAATTGGCGGGTGTTAAGGCGATGTGCGGTGTTGCGGTAAAACTCTGGGTAAATGAAATAGTAGCGAAACAGCCCGCAGGAGGGCTTGAACCGGTATTAATGCTCACTGTTCCGGCAGTATCCGTACCACTTACCGATGCAGTGCCGCCGCTACCGAGCGCTGTGCCATTAGTAGTTCTGGGGGTTGCCCCAGTAGGATCGATGTGGTGGGAAAGTCGCAAATCCTTGTTGAGCTGCAGTGTATCTACGGTAATCTGAGGTGCTGAAAGCGTTCCAGCAAAAGAACCTCCGCCATTAACATTGAGGCTCTTCTGTATGGTTACCTGCCCCTGAATGGCAGCATTATTGGATATAGCAATATCATTACCTTTTATTTGGTCAAAGTTGCTAGTGCCAGCAACCGTTAGACCGGGCAGAGATAGCTCACCACCGAGCTTTAATGAGCCAGCTACCTCCAGGCTGTCGCGTACAAGTACCTTTCCTGCAAAGATTGTGTTTGATTCTATGCCGAGCACCTGTTTAGGGTCACCAATTTTTACATCGCTGTTATTGAGCTGATCAAGTGCATCGTTGCTCAGTGTTTTGGTGGTGGTGTCAGTATTGTTGCGGCTGCGGATTTCATTGGTGATGAACACCCCGATTATACAAAAAGCGAGTAGGGCAAAAAACACCAAAGCGTATATATTGAAACGCTTAAACCACGATTTTATTCTGAGCGATAATCGTTGTTTCTTTTTTGGCTGCATTACTTCCTGGGGTTGGTTTGGCGCTTCGCTAAAAGCGGCACCCCCGGGTTCTGTTGGGGCGTCAAGCGATACATCCTGGGGGCTTAAGGGCGCCTCGTGTACGGGTGCCTGTGCCTCAAGTGAGCCTTGCTGTAAGTTGTTCTGTTGATCGTCTTGCACGTTTATTTTCGTCCACTCAAAAGGTATACTATGCCTACAGTATAAAGTAAGCGTTAGCGTATTGCACGGCCTGTGCGCTAACATCAGAAACAAACATGCGCATACAGTACGATCCAGACACTTCTCTACAAAGAAAACAGCTTCGCCGCTACCGGCGTCGCAAGTTTGTGCTTGGGTTTTTTATTCTACTGATCGTGGGAGCAGTTTTGTTTGGATCCTATAAAATATGGCGTGATTTGCAACAGCAAGATGCGGTAAGTTCGGCGCTTTCAGAAGCGAGTAGTGTTGCGGCATTACAGGTTTACAAGACTGCCTATTTTGAATTTGAAGATTCCGGAGGATCTTGGGAAGCTGATAAAAGCACTACTACTAACAAATTTGTCTACTATAAACACAAAGACGGACTGGTAGAGCACGAGCTTATTATTTACGTAAATGAAAACCCAGCAAATCTGTATGTATCCCGGGCTTTACCAAGTACGATCGTGCACAACAATTCGCTTCAGCCGAGCAGTATGACCGATCACTGTAGAACGATGTATGGTGCAAACGAACTTATGAAGCCGCATATGGTCACTATGAATGGCACCAGTTTTCCTTGCGTACCTGACACACCTCAGTATTCAGTTCTCGTAACTCAGAGCGGTGGAAGTTACGAACTACCACTTCGGCGCACCAGTGGTGAAATGGCACAGTACATAATCAATTACCGAGATTTACGCTATACGCCTGATGACCGAACGATCACCCGCATCGTCAAGTCGTTCCAGGCGATTTAATGCTACAATGACAGTACTATGAAGCGCTTGTGGTTTAGGGGTGAAAACAAACACGTAACAAAACACTACCTCTCGAGGTTAGTTGTTGTAATTGCGCTAATTGGAGGAATATTTGCGTTACCGGGTGCTGTGCATGCCCAGTATAGTTCGCCCAACTATCGCATAGAAGAAGCCCAGCTGGGAACCGGCGCTGATAATAATTTGAGTTCACCTAGTTATTCCGGTCAGGCATCTGCCGGATCATTAGGGGTTGGGACGGTTGCGAGTAGTAACTATGGGGCGGAAGCTGGATTCTTAACGCCAAACGAACCGTTTTTGGAGTTCATCGTAGACACTACGCAAGTTGACTTTGGAACGTTGAGCGCAAGCTCCACCGCCTCAGGCAGTGCAACCTTTAGTGTTCGAGCGTATGTCAATAGCGGGTACACCGTTCAAACGATGGGGAATCCGCCAACCAGTGAGGGAGGGGCGACCCTTGCAAATCTCACATCTGCCACCGCGCCGAGTCCGGGAACTGAACAGTTCGGTATGAACCTGGTTAAAAACACCAATTTCTGTGGCGCTGGTTGTGACTTGGGGAATAATCCGGCTCAGGCGCCAGATAGTACCTTTGCGGCTGGTCAAGCAGCCGCCGGATACAACACACCTGGTCTGTTCAAGTATGTAAAGGGTGATATTGTGGCGCAATCGGGCGCCAAAGGCTGGGGGAAAACTTCGTATACTATTTCGTACATCGCCAACATGAGCCCCATAAGCAAGGCAGGCCACTACGTTATGAACCAGGATCTGGTGGTGGTTGCGACCTACTAGTTGAATGGTAAGTTGTGGATAACTTTTTCTAACAGGGTGTACAAAGCAAAAACGCTTTACTATAATCAGGACCATATACCACATAAACAAAAATCAAAAGTACACCAATTATAAGGAGAAGTAATGCGAATGAGCATCCCCCCTCTGAAGCAGCAGCTGCGTTCTGTATATCTTGCGCTTCCTGCCGCGGTTCTTGCGATAGCACTAGTCGCTCCCCTGCTGTTGTTTGGTAATGTGTATGCCGCTGGTCAGCTTACACAGAGGTCCGTAGCAATCACCACCGCGGTACCGAGCGCCTCTAGTACCTGGACATTAAGCTTCCAGCTGGGAACTGCTGGACAAGTCCAAGGAATCAAGATTGCTGCATGTGATACAGCGTTGGGTACCTGTAACTCCCCCGGGGCTGTATTTGCTAGCGCCACCTATGGATCCCAGTCAAACTGGACGGGGGCCACTAACTTTGCAAAAGATGCAACAGGAGCAAATGACTGTACAGCGGGTACCGCTACGCTCTGTTTGAACCGAACCGACACGACTTCAGAAACGGCCGGCGGAACAGCAAAAACAATTGTCATTAATAGTGCCACAAACGTTGCGGCCGCCAATACCACCTGGTTTTTACGGCTCACAACCTACTCTACGAATACCTACACGGCGGGCAGTATCGTGGATCAGGGCACTGTCGCAGCGTCTACGTCCCAAACACTGACCGTTAATGCCGCCATCCAAGAAGTGTTAGTTTTTTGTATCGGTGCAACAGCTGTTAACGACGCAACGACTTCACCGGGCGCTGACTGTAGTGCTATTAGCGGTACGGCTGTAGACCTCGGCACGCTGGATTCAAGTATTGTTTCGGTAACCCCAGTGGCAGTTTCCAGTGGTGGTAGCAATACTAATGGAGTGGCAATGATGCGCACTAATGCAGTCAATGGTGCTACGGTAAGTTACCGGGCGGTTCAGCAGACGGGTACAAACCATCAAGGAACACTGCGGGTTTCCGGAGCTAGCTGTAACGTCGGTAATATTAATACCGATCAGTGTATCGATGCCCAAGGTGCTACTCAGGCGACGTTTACTGCTGGGACAGAAAAATTTGGCATGACGGTAGCTGGCACAAACTGTGGCGCAGTGACGTCATACTCCTGTGCGCTCGCTAGTGGTACAAATAATCTCAAGGCTAGCACTAACTACATTGGCGCAAGTGCAATAACCTTTGGAAATTCTTCTGGCTTCGCCTGGGATGAAAGCGGCACCGCACAGCAGATTGCTAGCTCGTCAACGGTCGTGGACAATGAAGCGCTGATACTTAAGTTTGCTGCTACGCCAAGTATTACAACACCCACCGGCTCTTATACTGCTCAAAGTGACTTTATTGCGGTAGCAACCTACTAACGGAAGGTTTTCCATGGCTTTTATACAACACAAGATTCGGCTCTTTGCCTTAGCCGCTGGTGTGGCCTTGCTGCTTATTTCTGCTCTGAACCCAAGTGTTGTTTCGGCGTTAATTCTGTCACAAAGAAGCGTTGCCGTATCGACTGCGGTACCGAGTGCAACTGCGGTATATACGTACAGTTTTACGTTCACCTCTACCTCAAACGTCGGGTCGGTACAGTTCTTGTACTGTAGTAACTCCGCACTTTTTGAGGACCCCTGTGTTGCGCCGACGGGCCTTGACGTCAGTGGGGCTACGCTGAGTCAACAATCAGGAAATGTAGGGTTTAGTATAGACGCCGGAAATACTACCGCTACTTCATTGCTACTAACTAGGCCCGTAGCTGGTGCGACACCCATTGCCAGCACTTACCAATTTAGTGGTATAACCAACCCTTCGACTGCCAACCAAACGGTTTTTGTACGAATTAGGACATTTGCATCTACGGATGGCAGTGGTTCATCGACCGATCAAGGAGCGGTTGCGTATGCTACCCAAAATTTTTTTTCTGTTGGTGCCTATGTGCCGCCGTTTATTAAGCTGTGCGTGGCGGTGACTCTAGCGATCGACTGCTCAAGCGCAAATGGAGACTCAATTAACCTCGGAACACTGAGTAACACTACCGTTCGTACCGCTACCTCGCAGTTTTCTATCGCTACCAATGACCCCGGTGGCTACGTTGCGTACGTGAGTGGTACAACAATGACATCCGGTAATAATACAATTACGGCCCTTACAAGCCCCACCCCAAGTCTCCCCGGCCAGCCGCAGTTTGGTCTGAATCTGCGTCAAAATACTGTACCTAGCGTTGGCTCAGAGCCTGACGGCTCTGGCAGTGCAACGCCAATAGGGAGCTATGCTAATCAAAATCAGTTCGCCTTTAATACGGGTGATGCTGTCGCAAGCGCTACATCATCAACCGATCATACCCGGATGACCGTAAGCTACATCGTCAATATACCAAGGGATCAGAAACCCGGGCAGTACACCACGACGCTAACGTATATTGCGGTTGCACAATTTTAACCAAAAAAGCATTTTGCGCTTTATTACTATTATGGTTATAATGTTCTTAAAGATTTAAGAAAACAGAGAGAGACTGAATGCAAAAAGTATTCAAACGGGTGCAAAATAAAATACAAATATTGGTAGTAGTCGTCCAAGCGATGGTTATCGCGGCGAGCGGACTATTTATGGCCTTTGGTTCAGCACCAGCTTATGCGGCAGGACAGTTATCGAGCCGCTCATTGTCTATAAGTACGGCGTCTAGTGCCGGTTCGAGCGCAACCACGCAGTATATCTTTAGCTTCAAACCGGCTTCTACGGGAGCAGGAACAGCGGTAAACGGCCTACAGTTTAATGTCTGTACTACCGCACTCGGTACTTGTACGGCTCCGACAGGATTCTCGTGGTCGAGCGCAACCTTTAGCTCGCAGGCTAACTGGGGCGATAATGCTACAAGCTTTGCTAAGGATGCAACTGGAGCAAACGATTGTACGGCAAGCGCGAGTGTCTTGTGTATGAAACGAACCGGTGCAACCACCGCAGAAACTAGCACAACAGCCCACACCCTTACGCTGAACAGTATCCAAAACCCCACGGCCATCGGTACGTTCTTTGTGCGGATAACCACCTACAACCTCAATACCTACACCGTAGGCAGTATCTTAGATCAGGGAACCGTAGCATCATCAACAACCCAAACACTTACCATTAACGCCGCAATCCAAGAAGTATTATCATTCTGTGTTGGTTCTAGTGCGGTTGATGACGCTACTACTTCAGTTGCTGCTGATTGTAGTGGCGTGAGCGGATCTTCGGTCAACCTCGGAACGCTTGACTCTTCGACCATATCAGTAACCCCGGTATCTACCACCACGGGAGGTAGTAACACGAATGCGGTAGCTATGCTACGGACAAACGCCGTAAACGGTGCCACGGTTAGTTACAAGGCGGTGCAGCAGTCGGGTACGAACCATCTCGGTACGCTAAGGGTCTCTGGCTCAACCTGTAATGCCGGTAGCGTCAACACCGACCAGTGTATCGATGCCCAAGGTGGCACGCAAGGTACGTTTACCGCTGGAACAGAAAAGTTTGGGATGACCGTTGCGGGCACTAACTGCGGTTCTACGAGCGCCTATTCCTGCGCATTAACCAGTGGCACAAACAATCTCAAGGCTAGCACAAACTATATCGGCGCAACGGCGACTACGTTTGGTAACTCGGCCGGTTACGCGTGGGTAGAGGGTGGTACCGCCACTCAAATAGCTAGTTCATCAACTGTTGTTGATGACGAGGCCCTGGTGCTTAAGTTTGCTGCCACACCCAGTATCACGACACCAACCGGTGCCTACACTGCGCAAGCAGACTTTATTGTGGTTGCGACGTACTGATTAAGGTGAGTATTTTTTGTAAGACAGGAGCGTTTTGTTACAATTAACGTAAATACACTATGAAGCGAGGGAAATTAAAACTATCTATACAAAGAGTTGTGCTGGCTGCGGTCGCCACTCTTTTGCTTGCTGTAGCCACACCAGTAGCAGCGCAGCAAAAAAACTCCAGTGGTTTGAGTATTTCGCCAACGCGTGTAGAGCTTTCGTTGAAACCCGGTGAAGCCGATAAAATCGACATTACACTGAAGAATGTTACGGAAGGTGACATAACAGCCCGTCCCTATGTAAATGATTTTGAATCCGATAATGCCACCGGTAATCCTAGGATTATCGTTGATACTAGCAAAAAAAGTTCCACTAGTATTCGTGATTACGTCGCAGGTCTTGATGATGTTCCCCTGAAGGCCGGTGAAACAAAGCATGTCACCGTATTCGTACAGATGCCAGCCAGCATTCCTCCTGGTGGCTACTTTGGAATTATTCGCTATCTTGCAATACCTGGTGGATCTAACGCTCCACAAAATGGGGAAGTAGCACTATCGGCTAGTGTAAGTACGCTGGTTTTGATTGAGGTTCCCGGCAATATCAAGCAGCAAGTGCAGCTCACTAACGTGCTCGCATATCGTGGCGATAGTTCAGGCGTATTCTTTACGAGTCCCCCAGACCACGTAGGGGTAGAACTCAAAAATTTTGGAAACGGCTTTGCAAAACCATTTGGTCGTGTAGTAGTTAAAAACATGAGCGGAAAAGAAGTGTACTCGTATGAGGTAAATAACATAACCCCTCGAGCGAATATTCTTCCAAACAGTACCCGTATTTTTAAAGACGAGATAAAAAACGTAAAAAGTCCTGGTAGGTATACGATTCTTGCGAGCATTTCTTACGGTAATGGTTCTGATGTATTAGTGTACAAAAAAGCTGTCTGGTACATTCCGTTCTGGATGTTAATCATCATTCTGCTTATTTTGGCGCTGTTGGTGGCCGGTATCTGGATTGCTTACCGACGCTACCGCGGTGTTTCGCGACCCTCACGCAAACGCCGGTAAGTAATCTGCGCACGTATCTGCTAGTATAAAGGGTAAGCGTGATGAAAAGATTCCTCAAAATTCATTCATATTTCTTTGCAATAGGGTTTTTTGCGGTACTCCTTTTTGCTGCCGTGCCAATTAACTCAGTCGCTGCGGCCACCCAGAAGAGTGGTTCAGTTGGTTTACAGGGTGAAGTTGCTGCACCACCACCTGCTACTGGTGCTACTATCACAACGCCAACTAATGGGCAGACCTTTACGAGCATCCCCGTTAGAGTGTCGGGGCTTTGTCCCGCAGATGTGCTGGTAAAGATCTTTAAAAACCAGGTCTTTGCCGGGTCCATTCAGTGTCAGAACGGTAGTTATTCATTGCAAATTGATCTTTTTAGCGGTAAAAACGACTTGGTTGCCCGGGTATACGATGCTCTAGACCAAGCAGGGCCAGATTCAAATACGGTAAGCGTGACCTTTAACGATGCAAAATATGGCGGTGTTGGTAAGCGTATATCGCTTACTAGTAACTATGCGAAGCGTGGTGCTAATCCCAATGACACGCTCACTTGGCCAATCAGCATATCGGGGGGTGCCGGTCCTTACGCGGTAAGCGTGGACTGGGGCGATGGCACGATAGATCTAAAGAGTCAGGAATTCCCCGGCAACATGGATTTAGCCCACGTCTATACTAGCTCAGGTGTGTATAACATAATTATCATAGCTACCGATAAAAACGGGGACTCAGCGTTCTTGCAGGTGGTGGGTATTGCTAACGGAGCAGTCGCCCAGAAAAGCTCAGATGGAACGGGGTCAAAGATTATTCAGATTTGTCAGACCTATCCATGGTGGTTGTGGCTGTTAATAATTGTCATCGTGGCACTTTTGTCGTTCTGGCTGGGAAACCGCAGTGCAATTCTGAATCTACGGCGTCGACTCGAGCGAGATGGTTCGGATTCTAAATAATATTTGATAAAATGCTTTAGTTATGTCAAAAAAAGTATACGTTGGCCTCAGCGGAGGTGTAGATTCATCGGTTACCGCAGCACTGCTCGTACAGCAGGGCTACGACGTTACGGGTGTATACATGAAGAACTGGAGTCAGGATCTTCCCGGTTTTCCTTGCCCCTGGAAGGATGATTACCAAGACGCCAAGCGTGTGGCCGTACAGTTAAAAATACCGTTCAAAATGTACGATTTCGAAAAAGAGTACCGGCAAAAAGTCGTGGATTACATGATAGACGAATATAAGGCAGGACGAACCCCTAACCCCGATATCATGTGCAATCAAGAGGTAAAGTTTAAACTCTTTCTAGATACTGCGCTAGACGATGGAGCAGACATGATTGCCACTGGGCACTATGCACGTATACATAACGGTAAGCTCCTGACAGCCAATAATCTAGACAAGGATCAGACATACTTTCTGTATAGAGTTTCTGAAGCGGCATTGCAAAAGAGCCTCATGCCCATTGGAGAATTCAAAACAAAAGCGGAGGTCCGAGCAGAAGCTAAACGTCTTGGACTTGTAACGGCCGAAAAAAAGGATAGCCAGGGAATCTGTTTTGTGGGAAAAGTGGGAATCAGAGAGTTTCTGGAGCAATACGTTACAACAACGCCAGGAAAAATCATTCAGCAGGATGGAGTAGTGGTCGGGGAGCACGATGGAGCGATTTTTTATACTATTGGTCAAAGACATGGTTTACATGTTGGCGGAGGTTTGCCCTATTACGTAGTAGGTAAAGATATGGCCAAGAATGAGGTGTATGTTACGACGAATCTTGATGACCAACGTCTTTGGCACAAAAATCTGAAGCTAACAAGCGTACATTGGATTAACGGTGAGCCAGAGTTGACCAGCACATTTCAAGTACGGACTCGGTATCGGGCTCCGTTGGTCGGCGCATCAATACGGCCGACTAATACCGGCTTAGAGGTGCAGCTTGATGACGAAGTTCGTGCTATAACGCCCGGTCAATCGGCAGTTATTTATGATGGTGGACAGGTCCTAGGCGGCGGAATAATCGTATAGATAACTAGTAGTGGACCGTAAACGGCTCTACTTTTTGGTCGGTATCTAACAGGGTGTCGTAATTGAGTTCGGCTCCCTCGCCCATAATTGCTCGAGCTCCAAGTTGCGATTGAGTACAGAGCTTTCCACCCTGTGAAATTATTGCATCTTCGCCAACGTACGTTCCAAATTCCAGAAGACTGTATGGCTCGATAGTTGCTCCCGCTTCAATCTGCGCTCTTTTAATTATGGAACCATCGCCTATTTGGGATCCCAGGCCGATCGTGGTGCCGGATAAGATCCGCTCCACATTGCCAATTCGGGTCATTTGTTTTGTCCCGTCCTCACGGAGTAGTACCCCGAGTGTAACCGATACATCTTCCTTTATGGGTGCATGTTCATTGTGGCCATAAAAGGTAAGGCTATACTGTCTAGTAAGTAACGTTTCATCTAAGCACTGCTGCACAACCATAGCAATAAACTGCTGAAATATATACGGGCTATGAGCAGTTTGTTCTAACTGTGAAGCTGCCGATTCGGCCATTAAAAAAATCCTTTCCGTGCATACATAGGAAAGGATTATTGTGTAGCAATATCTTCCCCACGTATGGGCTAGATGGAGCACCTTATCTAGTGACAGGTTGCTGGCAGGTCGACAAGCTAGGACTCTCGCTGCACTCTTTATATTGTTTACATTTTAAAGTTCAAGAAAGAGTATATAACCAATACAGTATGAGCGCAACATATCAGTCGATTTGGCCTTGGTATTCTTGAGGAGTTTTTGGCAGTGCTTGTGCCCTGGATACGGGGATGAAGTCACTAATTTCTGGTGTTCCATCGGGATTGAGGGTGATGTCTATTCGCCCTAATAGCTCTTTGGTTTCGGGATCAAACTTTAGCAAGCTGCTAAGAGCTGGTTCCTCGTTTTTGAAATAAAATAGCGCGAGAGTCGCTGGTTTAATGCCACCACTCGTACCTTGCACAAACTGGTAAGACCGCTCGCCCTCAAGAGTCTGCACGTAGAAAGGGCCATTCTGTTGGTGCAGGTGACCAGAAATCGCTAGTTTAGCACAGCCCTGTTTTACGGTTGCATAAATTAAACCAGGATCATGCACCAGTAAGATGTCAGGTTTATCTTTACAAACCGCGCGTCTAATCCGAAGTGCATATTCAACATCTGTTTCGTCTGTTTTGCGCGTTTCGTCACCAAACGAATCGAGACGTGGATCCGTTTCAGTAAATACCCGGAAACCTGCTACTTCGGTAGTACTCCCAAAGTCTGCCCGTATATTGTTGGCTCGGTCTTGCTCGGCTGTTTGTAGTGAATCATGGTTGCCTCCAGAAACTACCGCCGGAATGCCTTTGAGTGCTGATGCTTCACTCGCCACGCAAACACCTTCTGCTTCAGTGCCATCATTAGTCTGATCGCCGGCTAAAAAGGCTACGTCGGGCATATAGTGAGCTATAACCGATCCCCAAAACTTGTTTGCGCCAATATTGCAATGTTCATCGGCAGCAACAAATGCCCACGTTGCATCTCCTCGATCAAAGCTGTCACCATAGCGTTCGGTAAATTGTTCGGAAAACTTTCGGGCAGAGTTTTCGTAGTATGTGTTAACCGATTGAATTTTTTCTAGAGCCGGACCGGCGATTGTATTGATGGCCATTTTTAGATATTCACCATGAATAGTGGCATTTTCTAAGAAAGTACCGTTAAATACCGGGCTGGTAGGCGCGCCGTTTGAAAGTGCTGCAGCTTGCTTTTCGGGGGGAGTAAAGGTGTCGCTACCAATAATTACCACTGGTGCAGCGACAAGGGTGGTTCCCAAGGCTATTTTGGCGGCTGGCTTGCGGAGTGCGTGAAAATACTCAAATGCCGCATCTCGAGTATGCGTAGGTGTCCGATAGTGCATCGCCAGGCAACTTAACGCGCCGAGTGAACCCAACAAACCCCAAAGCAGTGCAGTTCCTTCAATGTTGTCAATTACCTTGTTTCGTACATCCGTTGCCAGATACTCTGAATTAGCCGAAAACAACTGAACGTATTCAGATACCACTTGATCGAGGTTGGGATTACCCTGACTGTTCTCTTGCACAGACAAATCACCCACGGTGACATCAGCACCAAAACCAACGGTATCCAACGGCCAGGTGAGATACTGATCCTTTGCAAAGTTTACGGTCAGGGTTTCATCGGCAGTAACATGAACGCTTGCTCGGTTGGGGCCAAGTTGAATACTGGTGGGTTCTGTTGCGCCTCGATATGCGCCGTAGGCCGCTCCCAGTGCGGCACATCCAGCCACAAATGCAGCCGGTTTCCTGATATGACGCCACCGTGACATTTCGGGGTGTTCAGAACCTAGGTCTGTGAGTGGATTGCTTTCTTGGGTTGCGTCAAAAATCGATTTCTCCATATGTCTTATGTACTAGAATACTCCTGTTGTCAAATATACCGAAGATTTCAATGTTCAGACTTCTCACTGGTTCTGGTAGAATGTAACAGATATGAATGCCCAAGAAATACGTAAATCCTATTTGGAGTTTTTTGAAAAACGTGGCCACAAGGTAATTCCGCGTGCTCCACTGGTGCCCGATAACGACCCAACCACCCTATTTACCGGCTCTGGTATGCAACCGCTCATACCGTACTTACTTGGCGAATCGCACCCTCTGGGTAACCGCTTAACGGACAGTCAAACCTGCTTGCGCGCACAAGATATTGAAGAGGTCGGTGATAATCGACACACAACATTTTTTGAAATGCTTGGCAACTGGAGTCTTGGTGACTATTTTAAGCAAGACCAGCTTCCCTGGTTTTTTGAATTTTTAACTGACGTTGTGGGTGTTGACCCAAGCAAGCTGTACGTTACCTGCTTTATTGGCGATAGCAAAAACGACATCCCAAAAGATACAGAAAGTGCCAAAATCTGGGCAGAGTTGTTTAAAAAGGCGGGAGTGGAAGCCAAAGAGGCAGAAATTGGTTCAGAAGTTGATGGTTCCAAGCGGGGAACCAAGCCGGGTGAACGAATCTTCTTTTATGACGCGAGTAAAAACTGGTGGTGCCGGAGCGGCAAGATAGATGATATGCCAGCCGGAGAACCAGGCGGCCCGGATAGCGAAGTATTTTATGAGTTTGATTTTGTTGAGCACAATCCTGTGCACGGTGAGTTCTGTCATCCCAACTGTGACTGTGGTCGTTTTGTAGAAATAGGCAACTCGGTATTCATGGAGTATGTAAAAACAGCCGAAGGCTTTAAAAAGTTGCCAAAAGCTAACGTAGACTTCGGTGGTGGTTTAGAGCGAATTGCCATGGCGGCAATCGACAATCCTGATGCATTTAAGGTCAGTGTAATCTGGCCGATCATTGCAGAACTAGAAAAGATCAGTGGCAAGCCATACGAATCGCACACCAACAGTATGCGCGTTATTGCGGATCACCTGCGAGCAGCAACGTTTTTGGCGGTTGACGGCGTAAAGCCCAGCAATAAAGAACAAGGGTATGTTATGCGGCGTTTATTGCGTAGAGCTATTCGCTTTGCGTTTGAACTGGGAATAGAACAGAACTTTTTGCAGGACTTAGTACCGGTAATCGCTGAGCTGTACCATAACGATTTCCCGGAAGTTGCCAAGCAGAAAGACCTCATTGTGGAGGTGCTGGTGCGTGAAGAAAAAGCCTTTCGTCAAACCTTGCGCAAAGGCCTCAAGGAATTTGAAAAGGGTACTCGCCCATTCACGATCGGTGTTTCAACTATCGGTGGTCCAGATACAATCGGGGGTTCTGTACCGGAAACTCTCACCGGGGAAAGAGTGTTTACTTTGTACGATACCTATGGTTTTCCCGTAGAGCTTAGTACAGAGGAAGCTTTTAAACGAGGAATCCCACTTTCTGATAACTGGCGCGCAGAATTTGACGCCAAAATGGAAGAACAGCGAAAGCGTTCGCAAACTGCCGCCAAGGGCACGTTTAAGGGCGGACTGGGTGGTCACACGCTGCAGCACAAGAAGTATCATACTGCTACGCACTTAATGTACCAGGCACTCCGCGATGTCCTTGGTGATCACGTGGTTCAGCGCGGCTCAAACATTACTGAAGAGCGTTTACGGTTTGATTTTAGTCATCCCGAAAAGGTGACTCCCGAACAAATAAAAGCCGTAGAGGACATTGTAAACGAGCAGATTGCTAAAGATTTACAAGTTTCTTGGGCGGAATACCCAACCGAGGAGGCAACAGGAAAGCTCGGAGCGCTCGGTCAGTTCGGTGATCGTTACGGCGAGATGGTAAAAGTCTATTCCATGAAAGACCCTAATGCGGATCCAAATGAGCGACCATTTAGCTTTGAGATTTGTGGTGGTCCTCATGTCGACCATACCATGCAGTTATTCGAAGACGGCAAACGCTTTAAGATCCTTAAAGAAGAAGCTTCTTCATCAGGGGTTCGGCGCATTAAAGCGGTGCTGCAGTAAAACGTTGTAAATCTGCCGCTTGTGTCTACTGGCAAGGGTTGTATAATCTCTCGAGGAAAATCACATAAATACTCTTGAAAGGAATGCTATGCGTGTCTACTCGGGCAGTGGTCGTAACGGAACGCGTTTAGAAATCGTAAAGGATGGTGAAGGCGATCCAATTGATGCCCTCATGGAATGTTTTCCTGGTAGCCGTAACGTCGAGCCGCTGCTCGGACACGTAGCGATAGTGGTGGAGGGGCCGATACCTAACGAAGTGCTCGCCGCCTATGATGTGCAAATGAGCCAGAATACAGCTGCAGTAGATACTCAGCATAATTCCGAAAAACTCTAGGCTTCCTCTCATATTCCCATGCTATAATCAAAGAGATTATGCTTGATAAAATTAAGAGTTTGCGTCCCCTAAAACAAGACGCTTCCAGCCAATACCTCGTCGGATTAGATATCGGAACCGAGTTTGTAAAAGCGCTCATCGGAAAAGTTACTGGTTCTAAGATAGAAATTATTGGCGTTGGGCGGGCACATCAGGAACTCAACGACATGCAGGCCGGAGCAATCGCCGATATTACCAGTGTCGTAAAAAACTGTAACGATGCGCTAAACCAAGCTGAGCAGCAGGCTGGTGTAAGTGTGCGCACCGCAGTTATCGGCATTGCCGGTGAGCTCGTAAAAGGCACCACCACAACAGTTCGCTGTACCCGAAAGAACGCTTCCAAAGCACTTGATGTAGAAGAAGTAGAACGTATTATTTCGTTAGTTCAGGACCGAGCAGAGGCAAGAGCTAAAAAGCAACTTGCCTGGGAGTTGGGCGGTAAAGAAGTAGAGGTTCGGCTCGTAAACAGTGCCTTAGTTGGTATTGAAATAGATGGATATAAGGTAACGAACCCTATCGGATTTCAGGGAAAGGAAGTGGTAGTACAACTATATACTGCTTTTGCACCCATGATACATATCGGTGCCTTGGAAAAAACCGCCCAGGAACTTGATTTGGATCTGCTTGCGGTGGCAGCAGAGCCATTTGCCGTTTCGCGATCGGTAATCGGCGATGATCCAAATGCTAGCATGAGCGCTATTTTGATGGATGTCGGTGGCGGCACCACTGATATAGCGGTAATAAATGACGGCGGCGTTCAGGGCACGAAGATGTTTGGCATCGGTGGTCGGGCCTACACTCGTTCAATTGAAAAAGAAATCGGTGTATCGTTTGCCCAGGCTGAAGAACTTAAGCTCGGTCTAAACACCAACAAAGTTCCACAACCAAAGGTTCCAGCTATTGAGGCGGCGTTGGGGCGTACTGCTGATGTCTGGATCAGCGGTGTTGAATTAGCACTCGCAGAGTTTGACATGCTTGATCATCTGCCACACCGCTTACTATTATGTGGCGGCGGCTCTTCACTGGATATTTTGGTAGATACGCTGAATGAAAAATCATGGTTTTCTGAGCTGCCGTTTACCCGTAAACCGATTGTTCAACACATCCAACCCGAGCAGGTCGTCGGAATAACCGACCGTACAGGAAAAATATCCGACCACACCTTCATAACTGCTATGGGCTTGCTCAGAGTGGGGCTTGATACGCTCCAGCAGCAAGATGATACAATAAGCGCTAAGCAATCCATAAAACAAAGATTGGATAGGATGTTACGAGTATGACTGCGGTTGCCAAAGAAACAATCTATATCGATGTTGACGATGAAATAACGAATATCATCGACAAGGTAAGGGGGAGTGATAAAAAAATAATCGCCCTCGTTCTTCCTAAGCGAGCCGCTGTCCTGCAGAGCATCGTCAATATGAAGCTACTTAAAAGAACTGCCGATAATGAAGCAAAAAAAGTAGTATTAATAACTTCGGAAGCTGGGTTACTACCCCTAGCTGGTGCGGTTGGTTTACATGTTGCAAAGAATTTGCAGTCTAAACCGGCAATCCCTACAGCCCCGACTGCAACCCAGGCTCCTGAGCCGCAAATAAGCGAAGATGAACTAGAAGAAGCGGCCCCTTCAGAGCCGGTTGATAAGAGTAAAACTGTCGGTGAGCTGTCCGGTGCTGCCGCAGTTGGTGCGGCGGTCAGTAGTGACGAAGATGATGAACCTATAGAATTGGATGATCCCGAACCAGCCGCTGCAGCAGGAACATCAGGTACCAAAAAGGCAGCAAAAAAAGGCGATAAAAAGATAAAAATACCTAATTTTGATAAGTTTCGGCTTTGGTTAATGCTGGGCGGAGCAGCAATCATCTTGTTGGCTGTCGGTATATATCTCGCCCTGTTTGCAATGCCAAAGGCTAAAATCACCATCAAGACCGACTCAACCACCGTAAACGCGAATATTCCGTTTACCGCAAGTACTACGGCGACTACGCTTGATGCAGATAAGAAAATTGTTCCTGCAGAGCGCAAGGAGACCAAAAAGACCAATACCCAAAAAGTGGCAGCTACAGGACAAAAGAATAATGGCGCTAAGGCAACCGGTACAGTAAAAATGAGCACACAGGTGTGCGGTAGCTTTACGACACCATCTTCAGTACCGTCAGGAACTGGCGTTAGTGCAAATGGTCATACGTATATCACCCAAGAGACTGCAAGCTTTTCGCCAGGCTCGATTTCTGGTGGTTGTGTAAACTTTTCTTCAAATGATGTCAGTATTACCGCCCAAAACCCGGGGGCGGCATATAATACGGGCTCCTCAACTTTTACCGTTGCCGGACGTAGTGACGTAAGTGCTACTGGTTCTGCTTCAGGGGGGACTGACGCCATTGTTAAGGTCGTCAGCCAGGCGGATGTCGATAGTGCAAAGCAAAAGCTTGCCGAAAGTAACTCTCAAACCGCAGAAGATGAATTGGCGAAAAACCTTGAAAAAGATACTATGATCGCGCTTAAAGACACCTTTAATGTTGGCGATCCAGAGGTAACAACCACGCCTAACGTTGGTGACGAAGCTTCTGAAGTCACCGTAACTTCCACCACTAAGTATTCTATGCTCGGAGTAAATAAAGATGACCTAAAGAAACTGGTCACCGAGAATGCAAAAACCCAGATTGATACGTCAAAGCAATCAATACTTGATGATGGACTAGCTGATGCCAGCTACGTTATCCAGGGCGATAAAAATGCAGCCCAAGTTAAGATTACCGTGCAATCCATAGTCAAGGCCGGTCCTCAGCTGGATGCCGAAGGGATTAAAAAAGAAATAGCGGGCAAGAAGAAGGGTGAAACTAAAAGCATCATTGAAGCACGTCCCGGAATCAAAGATGTAACCGTGGACTACAGCCCGTTCTGGGTAGGTAAGACCCCCAAGAAGACAAGCAAGATAACGATTGTGTTTGATACGCCAAATGACAACAAAAAACCCTAATGCCCGTATCGTTAGTTTGGATGTAGGCGCAAAACGAATCGGCATGGCTAGCGCCAATGTTGTAGCTCGCTTGGCAACCCCGATGGAGACACTAGCGGTTAGTGAATCGGTCATTGAAGATATTAAAAAGATTCTAGCCAGAGAAACTGCCTGCCAGCTGGTCATTGGCTTACCCAGAGGCATGCAGGGGCAAGAGACGCAGCAGACAGAAGCCATAAAACTATTTGCTGACCAACTGGCAAAGCGCATTACTGTCCCGATAAGCTTTCAGGACGAAACACTTACTTCCGTAAAATCAGAGACAGAACTAGCGAAAAAAGGTTCCTATGCTAAGGGTGATGTTGATGCCTTGGCGGCAACCTATATACTAGAAGATTATCTAAGTACTCACCCATAATGTACGGAGCATAATGCATGAAGAACTTTCTCAGCACTAACAACCAGTTTAATCAGCGAAAAGGCCTCAAGATTGTGGTGAGTCTGATTGTGGTGGTGTTATTGGTAACGGCCGGACTGGCGTACATGGGTAGGCGCTACTACGAACAAAACCTAAAACCGGTTAGCAATAGTCAAACCGCAACGATTATTACGGTAGAAGAAGGGTCTACCGTTCACGATATTGCGGTAAACCTAAAAGAAAACGGATTGATTAGAAACAATCGCGTTTTTGAGCAGTATGTTAGAAACAAGAATCTTCAAGACAAACTCCAGGCGGGCACGTACTCGCTCCGACCGAGTCAGAGCGTAGGAGAAATTGTAGATATCCTCACCAAGGGTCATATTTTAAAAAATCTCTTCACCATCCTGCCGGCACAGCGCCTAGACCAAATTAAGAGCGCCATGATCAATGCGGGATTTGACGCCAAGGAAGTGGAAAAAGCATTTGACCCGGCCCAATACGTTGGCCATCCGGCGCTAGTAGATAAACCGGAAGGGGCAAGTTTGGAAGGGTATTTGTACCCAGAATCGTTTCAGAAAACTGCAGAAACAACGCCCCAAACTATCATTCGGCAGTCATTGGACGAAATGCAAAAACACCTAACCCCAGAACTAAGGGCGGCGTTTGTCAGTCAGGGGCTTACCGTTCACCAGGGCGTCACACTAGCCTCTATTGTTGAACAAGAAGTCTCTAACAATAGTGATAGAGCCCAGGCTGCCCAAGTGTTTCTTAAACGTCTGAGCCAAAACATGCCGCTCGGCTCCGATGTTACTGCGTTCTACGGATCGTTCGTAGCGGGCAAGGCACCTTCTTTAACATATGATTCATCCTATAACACCCACCTGTATGCTGGCCTACCACCAGGGCCAATAAGCAATGTTAGTGAATCTTCTCTCCAAGCGGTTGCCCATCCGGCAGCCACTGATTGGTTGTACTTTGTTTCTGGTGATGATGGGAAAACTTATTTCTCCCACACCATAGAGGAGCATGAAGCGCTCACAAAACAATACTGTAAAAAGCTCTGTAATCAGTAGAGTTTACAGGGGTGGCAAAAGTGCTTCAGGAGTTGCTTTTTAGCCTCGTTTTGGTATACTTTTAGGCGCAGCCCACTACTGTTTGTATTGCAAAATAACAGAGGTAGAAGGTTGCCAGGATTGATAGCCTAACAGAAGCACTTCGGTCGACCTCTGTTACGTACAATTCCTGTAATTTGGCAGTAATGCCGGAGATTGCATATTCGTATCTTAGACCTTAGTCAGAAGCGAGCAGCCCAATTAGGGGATATTGCGTCTGGTAAAAGGTATTCCAGAATGTATAAACGCCTGCCGAAGAAATCAAAACGGCGGGTTATTCGCTATGGTTTGGTCGCTGCCAACCTTGCGCTGTTGCTCATAGTGGTAACTTTCGTAGTACAGGCTCGTCACACCAACAGTGAGGCCCCCGTACAAAATGCCGCAATCGCACCAAGTGACAATACTCAGACGGTTAATCCACTTGACCAGTTGTCTTCTGCTGATATCGCTGTACATATTGCCCGAGTGTCCGGACTAGATGAAGCATCGGCCGTCACCAACAAGGCAGACACGGTAAATGCCCAGCTGGCGGTTAGCTCTAATGATCAAGAAGTGATTGCAAAACCACAGGTTATATCTGCCGGATTAAAGTCTCGTAAAGACATTCAAACATACGTAGTACAGGCAGGCGATACCGTTTCAAGTATTGCTGCTAAGTTTGGGATTACGTCAGATACCGTACGTTGGTCCAATAGTCTAACGGGCGATACTGTGGCCGCCGGAAAACAATTGCTGATTTCACCGGTTAACGGAATTGTCTATAAGACAACTTCCGGTGATACAGCTGATAGTCTGGCTCAAAAGTACCACGCTAATAAAGATCTGCTCGTTGCTATTAATGATGCTGAGATTAGTGGCTTGCCGATTGGCGAGTACATCATAATTCCTGACGGTTCTCCTCCAACTCAGGCCACAGGTTATGCGCGGACAGCTGCGTCGTACGCTGGCTTTGCCTGGGGTGGGTATTCCCCGGTATATGGCGGAAACGGCTATGATTACGGTTACTGTACCTGGTGGGTAGCGGTACGTCGTTCCCAAATCGGCAAACCAATTCCAAGTAACTTGGGTAATGCGAGTACCTGGAAGGTTCTTGCGCAGCGAGCTGGTTTACCGGTAGGTAATGTACCTCAAGCTGGTGCGGTGTGGTGGGTGCCGCCACGCGATTACTACGGCCATGTAGGGTTCGTTGAAAAAGTTAACGATGACGGAAGTGTGCTTATCTCAGAGATGAACACTGTGGGCTGGGGTAAGGTAAGCTACAAGACTCTTTCTGCTAGCCAGGCTGCCGCATATTCGTATATTTATTAATACTGCTGGTTTATTGAGTACTCAGTAAGGTATCCTAGAGTTGTATGTTTGTTGATAAAGTGAAAGTTTTGGTTCAAGCGGGCGATGGCGGAAACGGCATCGTTAGCTTCAGGCATGAAAAATTTATCGATAAGGGTGGTCCGGACGGCGGCGATGGCGGAAACGGCGGAAGTGTAGTATTGCGGGCTAGTCGTAACCAAAACACGCTTGCATCGTTCCGGTATCAAAAACTTCTAAAGGCAGCGCCTGGGCAATCCGGCGGGAAGCGTAAAAAACATGGACGGAGTGGGGAAGACCTCGTAGTAGATGTACCTGTGGGGACGGTGGTTGCTTCTCACGAAGGCGAAGTCCTTGCTGACCTCGTGCATGATGGTCAAGAAGCGGTTATTGCAAAAGGCGGTAGGGGTGGTTTTGGGAATGCACACTTCATATCCTCTACTCGGCAGACCCCTCGCCTAGCTGAAAAAGGTGAGGCGGGAGAAGAGTTTGAAGGTTTGCTAGAGCTTAAAATGATTGCGGATGTTGGTCTTGTTGGTCTCCCGAACGCCGGCAAATCAACTTTGTTGAGTGTCACCAGTAATGCCAAGCCTGAAATAGCTAACTATCCTTTTACGACCTTAAAACCAAACCTGGGGGTAGTGGATATAGACGATTCTTCAAGCCTACTTCTGGCAGATATTCCAGGACTTATTGGGGGAGCAAGCCAGGGGAAGGGCTTAGGTGATGAATTCTTACGGCACATAGAACGTACCTGCGTACTGATTCATCTCATCGACATCTACCAGGAAGATATCGTAAGTGCATACAAAACGATTCAGAACGAGTTAAAATCCTACAGTACAGACCTTTCTAAGTTACCAGAGCTCGTTGCGCTTAATAAGGTAGATGGATTTGATGAAGAGATGGTTAGCGAAAAGTTGGCCGAACTACAAAAAGTCATACCCAAAAAGACTAAGCTGTTTGCCATCTCTGCTCAAAGTGGCCAGGGAGTTAAAGATCTACTGTACGCCACTAACAAGCTCGTACAGAAGGAAAAAATAAAGCAGCAGAACGCTCCGCAGGAGCTGCCAGTTATACGACTTGGTGATGAAGACGAAACGTGGAAAGTAGTAAAAACTAAAGAAGGTTTCGTAATTCATGGGCGCAAAATTGCAAAATTTGCAGCGCGCACCGATTTCTCTAACTTTCACGGAGTACAGCGCTTGCGAGATATCATGAAAAAGATGGGTATAATGCGTGAACTAAAACGTCAGGGCATAGAAGCGGGCGACAAAATCATCGTAGAAGGTTTTGATCCAATCGAATACTAAACGTATGTAGCGATGGTACACTAGAGGAGTGCAAGAAAGTTTTTTCTTTTACGATCTTGAAACGAGCGGTATTAACCCTCGAGAATCCCGAATAATGCAGTTTGCTGGTCAGCGCACCGATCTTTCTTTAAAGCCCCTTTGTGAACCGATAAATGCACTCATTAGAATGACCGATGACATCCTGCCTGAGCCCGATGCCATACTAGTAACCGGCATTACGCCCCAGCTCACCAGAGCAGAGGGTATTACGGAAGCGGAATTTTTAAAGATATTTTCTGAGCAAGTTGCTACCCCTGGCACGATTTTTGTGGGTTTTAATACGGTTAGATTTGACGACGAATTCATGCGTTTTCTGCACTACCGGAACTTTTATGATCCGTACGAATGGCAGTGGCAAGATGGGAGAAGTCGTTGGGATATGTTAGACGTCGTCCGAATGACTCGGGCATTGCGTCCCGACGGTATAGAATGGCCGGTTGATGCAAAAGGAAACGCAACTAACCGGCTTGAACTGTTGACGGACGTGAACGGGCTTGATCATGCCGACGCTCATGATGCGCTAAGTGATGTCAAGGCGACAATCGCTGTTGCCCGATTGATTAGAAATAAGCACCAAAAACTCTTCGACTACCTATTAACTATGCGCAAAAAAGAAAAAATAGCCGAGCTCGTAGATGCAGGTCAGCCCTTTGTGTACACCTCTGGTAAGTATGCGTCTGAATATCAAAAAACAACAGTTGTCGCAAAAATCGCGAACCATCCGGAGCGTAAAGCGGCACTGGTCTATGACCTTCGGTATGATCCTGCGGAGTTCCTGGACAAAAGCCCCACAGAATTGGTTGAGCTGTGGAAGTATAAAAAAGATCGCCAAGACATCCCACTACCAATTAAAACGTTGCAATATAATCGCTGTCCAGCGATTGCACCACTAGGAGTACTGGATGATGCGAGTAAAGAGAGAATTGGGATTACGCTTACAGATACATCCAAAAACCTTCGCTTGATACAGGAACATCCAAAGTTTGTTAAGCACGTTCTTGAGGCACTTGAGATTATGAATAAGGAACAACAGACGCAGCTATTGGCGAGTGAACAAGAGGTCGACAGCCAATTGTATGATGGCTTTATTCCTGATGCGGATAAGACGGTTTGTCGGGCCATCCGGGCGAGTGATGCATCAGATATCTCTGCTTTTGAATCTAAGCTCAAAGATAGTCGGCTAAAAGCACTATTGCCTCTGTATAAAGCGCGTAATTATCCCGAGTCCTTAAGTAGTGAAGAAAGGGCAGCGTGGGAATTGTTTAGGACTAATAGACTGCTGCAGGGCGGTGCTTCGAGCCGGTTACAAAAGTACATGAACCGTTTGCAGGAGTTATCGCAGAGCAAAGGTCTTTCGCTTGAAAAGCAGTACTTATTGGAAGAACTTCAGCTGTACGCCGAGGCCATTATGCCTGTTGATCAAGATTACTAAGCGTAATGATTTCAAATCGACGCTTCATGGTGTCTTTAAGATCTCGTAGATTTTTGTGACGTATATGAATGAACGCCACGCTCAGCAGCACGATCATGACCAAACCAAACAAAGAAAAGGTTATTTGGATATTTGTTCCTGGGATCTGGCCCAGTACGATTAGGTCTAGCATACACGCACCCTTATTACTTTATTTGTATTTTAAATAAAATTGATATAATGTCAATACTATTGTATTAGTGCTAATGCTAAAAATTGTTGCAATTTTTGCAAAAAATGTTTACTTACGATAGTGCTAATGTTAGATTTCTTACAGATGCTATTCTGAAATCCAAAGAAAAGGAGACGAAATGGGAGGAGCAAATCACGCTCGTAGGCCTCGCAGTAATTTAATGCATAGAGAGGCGCCGACGTATTTTGTTCCGGCCTTTTCTGTCAGGCGCGGAGTATCACTCGATACTGATAGACCCGTAGAGATGCAGCGCGATGTGCAGTCTATCTTGGGCTCGCACTACCATACGTATCAGCCCTCTCAGCTAGGGATGACGATTATTGAAAGAAACCGATTTGTGGATCGTTTACGCGAAGCCTGGGCTCGACCCACTCCTGAAGAAATCGAAAATATCGCCTATCAAACACGGGATGGTTTAGAGAAGTTACTTGATGGTACTCCCCATAAGCTTGCTGTTCCCTTGGGTAGAATAGCTCGTTTTGGGGCTAACAACGATAAGCTGGGCGTTGAACTGAGTGGTTGGAAGGGGCTTCGCAGACACTATGCAATGAAAGACACGTATGGTGAAGCTATGCCAATCGGAACGCTGGTCGCAGAAAATAGTTTTTGCGTGGGATCAATTGCGAATGCCATGTCCGATAATCCTCGGTTTGTAACGTATGGTCTTTCAACCACGCCGCATATTACCATCGCTCACAAACCGGGAGGTATTAGAAACCACGAACTGCGAGCAGTTCGCAATGAGCTAGAAGAGGCGATAGGCGACGAAATCTACCTGGACGACCCCGTTATTTATCTACGTCCAACGCGGTCTGATCGGCAGGAATATCCGATAAATGTTCGATTACCCCAAGACTCAACGGGCATACTAGCAGAACAGGGGTAGAAAATCGCTTCATAAACTGGTACAATAGCTCAGTTTATGAGTGAGAAGATTGTTGTTAAGGGTGCTCGAGAGCACAACCTAAAAAACGTTGATGTCACCATCCCTCGCGGCAAGCTAGTGGTGATTACGGGGCTTTCAGGATCTGGAAAGTCATCTTTGGCTTTTGACACTATTTACGCAGAGGGCCAGCGTCGCTATGTTGAGAGCCTAAGTTCGTATGCTCGCCAATTCTTAGGGCTGATGGAAAAACCTGACGTTGATCAGATCGACGGGTTAAGCCCGGCCATATCGATCGACCAAAAATCGACGAGCCGTAACCCCCGCTCAACCGTAGCCACCGTGACAGAGATTTATGATTACCTAAGGCTACTATTTGCCCGTATAGGCGTTCCGCACTGTCCAGTTTGTGGAAAACCGGTTGCTCGTCAAACCAGTACTGCGATTGTTGACAAGATCTCTAGCATGCCTGCGGACGCTAAACTTATGATTTTGGCACCGGTAGTGGTAGATAAAAAAGGTGCTTTTGAACATATCCCCGAACAATATACGCGCGCTGGTTTTGCGCGCGCTCGAGTAGATGGGGTCGTCTATGCGTTAGATGAGTTTCCGGAACTCGACAAAAACTATAAGCACAGTATCGATATTGTTATAGACCGCCTGGTAAACAATACAGACAGTCAGACCCGCTTGGCACAATCAGTAGAGCAGGCTATCGAGGTGGCTGATGGAAAACTAAAGGTGCTAAATGCAGAAACCAACGAGGAGTCTTTTTACAGCTTAAAGTACGGTTGCGTGGACCATCCTGATGTAGCTATTCCCGAACTTGAACCCCGAACGTTCAGTTTTAATAGTCCCCATGGGGCTTGTCCGGTTTGTACCGGTCTGGGGTCACGTTTGGAAGTTGACCCAGAATTGGTTATTCCTAACGGTAGGTTAACGCTCGCCGAGGGAGCTATCCGTCCCTACAACCGCGTGAATAGTGATGCATGGTACATGAAAAAACTACAAGCAGTTGCCGACCGCTATGGATTTAGCCTGCAGGTACCCACCAGCGAACTGACAAAAGATCAGCTTGATAAGATTTTATACGGTACAGGAAGCGAGAAATATAAGGTATCGCTCGGTTTGGGTCGTAATTTTGAAACGACCTACGAAGGGGTGATTCCAAACTTAGAGCGCCGGCACAAAGAAACCGACAGCGATTTCATGCGTCGTGATATTGAACGTTTTATGCAAGAGCGCCCATGTCATGCCTGTAACGGTCTGCGCTTAAAGCCGGAAGTTCTGGCGATTACCATCGATAATCATTCGATCATGGATGTATGTCAGCTGTCTATTGATGATGCAAACAGCTACTTTGCTAGTCTCAAATTAAACCAAAAAGACGCCAAAATTGCCGAACAAGTATTAAAGGAAATCTGCGCACGTCTGAAGTTTCTTCAGGACGTGGGATTGAACTACCTCACCTTGCTGCGCAGTGCCGTAACGTTATCAGGCGGTGAAGCGCAGCGTATTCGATTGGCAACACAAATAGGCTCTGGTCTAATGGGCGTACTCTACGTGCTGGACGAACCTTCTATTGGGCTTCATCAGCGGGATAATGGTCGGCTCATAGAAACACTTAAACACCTTCGAGATCTTGGTAATACCGTGATCGTGGTAGAACATGATGAGGACACTATTAGAACGGCTGACTATCTGCTAGATATCGGTCCCGGTGCTGGGGTGCATGGAGGCAATGTGGTGGCACAGGGCGATCCCGAAACGGTAGCTAAAGTAAAAGAGAGTATTACCGCACAGTATCTCCGTGGCGATAAAAAAATAGCCGTACCTAAAAAGCGTCGTTCCGGCAACGGTAAAAAACTGACCATTAAGGGTGCAACAGAAAACAACCTCAAGAACGTTAGTGTCGATGTGCCTTTGGGGCAGATGGTGGTTGTAACCGGTGTTTCAGGTTCTGGCAAGTCAAGCCTGATCAACGATATTCTGGCCAAAGAACTACAGGCAAGGCTACATCGTGCCAACACCGTACCCGGACACCACGAAGATATCGAAGGCATCAAGCAGCTCGACAAAGCAATCGTGATAGATCAATCACCAATCGGACGTACGCCACGCTCAAACCCCGCTACCTATACCGGCTTGTTTACGCCAATACGAGAGCTTTTTGCTAACACTCCTGAAGCTCGACTCCGTGGCTATAAGGCAGGTAGATTCAGTTTTAATGTTAAGGGCGGCCGCTGTGAAAACTGTGCCGGAGACGGAATCATAAAAATAGAAATGCACTTTTTGCCTGATGTGTATGTTCCCTGTGAAGTGTGCCACGGCAAGCGCTATAACCGGGAAGCGTTAGAAATCCACTACAAAGGTAAGACTATCAGTGACGTTCTAGAAATGACCTGTGAAACGGCCCTAGAGTTTTTTGAAAACATTCCGGCAATCGCCCGCAAGCTGCAGACACTGGTTGATGTTGGTCTTGGCTACATCGCATTAGGACAGCCGGCAACCACGCTTTCTGGTGGTGAAGCGCAGCGAATCAAGCTCGCAACAGAGCTTTCTCGTAGACCAACCGGCAGGACGTTATATATCCTTGACGAACCAACAACCGGCCTGCATATGGACGATGTCCACAAACTTCTCGGCGTATTACATGCCCTGGTTGACGCCGGAAATAGCATGGTAATTATTGAGCACAATCTCGACGTCATAAAATCAGCGGATTATATTATTGATATGGGTCCTGAGGGCGGTGATGGCGGTGGTAGGGTGGTTGCCGAGGGCACTCCCGAGCAGGTCGCCAAGGTAAAAGACTCTTACACGGGACAGTATCTTAAGCACGTACTATGAACTCGCAGTCGGAAACGAATCGAGAAATTCGGGACATTGAAGTAACGGCATTGACCGGGGCCATTGATACGTTAGAAATGCTCACCGCTCGGGCGCCTCACAAAAGAGGATTGCGCGCGGATTTAGATTTCTGCCTGGATAGCCTCGTTCGGGTTGTGACAAATCGGCAAGAAAGCATTGAAGAGTACGTTGAACGCGGTAAGCAGCTATACCTTTTGTTACACAACTACAACTATGAGGGCTGGCTAGAACTAGCGAATGCCGAAGGCCACCTAGTCAGTGATCTCGTTTTTCTGCCAGAACTTTAACTTATTCCAAACGCCCTGGCGCATTCTTTTGTCGCGTAAGATATGCAGGATCATTGGGCTGAAGGTGAAGAAGGTGGCTAGTAACACAGCAGGAAGCAGGTACTTGTCGATGTTTGGAATTTTGCTACCAAGCCAGTGGCCAAGCAGGGTTACGCCGGCTCCCCAGATTACGCCACCAATGATATTGAAGGAGATAAAACGACGGTAGTGCATTTGCCCAACACCGGCAACCAGCGGAGCAAAGGTTCTTATGACTGGCACAAAACGGGCCAGGATGATCGTTTTACCGCCGTGATCTTCATAAAACTTTTCGGCACGTTCAATATACTCTTTGCGGAAAAATATACCATCTTTTTTACGGAAAATGCGGGGTCCGGTGCGTCTACCTATGCTGTACCCAACACTGTCGCCAGCAATAGCAGCAACGATAACAGTTACTATTAACCAGCCTAAGGGAAGTTTACCTTGGGCAGCAAAGAAACCAGCGGTAAAGAGTAACGTGTCTCCTGGTAAGAAAAACCCTATGAGCAGTCCGGATTCTGCGAATATTATCGCTCCAACAAGCAGAATACCTCCGCTCTGAACGATTTTTTCTACATCGAGTCCAATCATGTAGCTATACAATACCCGGAAAGTCGTCCGCCGTCCATCTTGAAACTTTGCTATAATAGTATGTACAAACAAAGGAGGGACAGTGTCCGACCAGATTTCATTATCATTAGAATCCCGAGATGTTTTAGGGAAGCAAGTTAAGCAATTACGTAACGATGGTAAAGTACCAGCCGTAATCCATGATCATGGCAAGGATTCGATTATCGTCATGGCTCCGTACATGGAAATGTACAAAGTCTATAAGCAGGCTGGAAAACACCATCCAGTAAACCTGAGTGTGGGTAATAAAAAATACCTCGCCCTAATCAAGGATGCGACTTTTGAGCCCCGCAAAAACAACCTAAGGCACGTGGTCTTTAACGCTATCAAGCAAGACCAAAAGGTAGAAACAGAAGTACCTGTACGCCTTGAAGGCGACATTCCAGCTGAACGAGCCAGTCTTATGGTTTTGACTCATCTAGAAACTATTGAAGTAGAGGGCCTGCCAAAGGATCTAGTTGATGAAGTAGTCGTGGATGCTACCAAACTTGCCGAAGTGGGCGACAAGCTGACAGTCGCAGATATCACCATTCCGTCGCAACTAACACTACTAACAGATCCGGAAACTACCATTGCCACGGTTGAAATGCCACGTGACCAGGTGGCTGAAGCTAACGCTGCAGCTGCTGAAATGGCCGAGCAAGATGCCGGTGAAACCGCCGAAGAAGCAACTGCGCCATCCGAAGAAGGCACTGAAGAAGCGGAAAAATCTGAAGCCTAGCACGGTCTAAAGAGCGTGACAAAACAGGGGTGTGGTGCTATACTTTGCTCCTGAATATGAATAAGGTAATCCTTTACTACAAATTTGTTCCGGTGGCCGATCCAGAGATGACTATGCGCTGGCAGCGAGAGCTATGTGTGCGCTTACATCTCAAAGGTCGAATTATTGTGAGCAAACACGGCATCAACGGCACGCTTGGCGGGAATATTGAGAATCTTCGTGAATATAAACGTGAGATGAATCGCTCAGTTATATTCAAAGGGATTATGTATAAGTGGAGTGATGGAACGGGTAATGAGTTCCCGAAACTTTCAGTAAAAGTACGGCCGGAGCTGGTGGCGTTCGGTGCTCCTGACGCCATACAAGTAGACGAGCATGGAGTAAAAAACGGCGGCAAACATATCAAGCCCGAACAACTACATAAACTCATGGAAGAACGCGGTGAAGATGTGGTGTTCTTTGATGGCCGGAACGCGTACGAAGCTGCGGTAGGCAAGTTCAAAAATGCAGTTGTTCCAGATACTCGTACTACACATGATTTTGTAAAAGAAATTGATAGCGGTAAGTACGATGAACTTAAGGATAAACCGGTAGTCACCTATTGCACGGGTGGCGTGCGCTGTGAAATCTTAACTCCTATTATGAAGGAGAAAGGTTTTACAGAGGTCTACCAGATGGACGGTGGAATTGTAAAGTATGGTGAAAAGTACGGCGATGAAGGGTTATGGGAAGGTTCTCTGTATATTTTTGATGGCCGTATGAACCAGCGATTTTCAGAAAAATCCAAAGACATTGGTGAATGCGTCCACTGCAATGGAAAAACCAGCAACTATGAAAATTGCGCCAATGTCGCATGTAATCGGCTTGTTCTCGTCTGCGAAAACTGTGCCAATAAAGACCTGTGCACCGATTGCGTAACAACTCAAGCTATTGCAAAATAGTTAAGCTTATGCTATAATAATGCTGTTACGTCAAGGGGTAACCCTCACGTAAAGCACTGAGATAGTTATGTATATTTCGGAGGACGCGTGCGTTTTCCACCTTGGTTGGTTAAGGGGTCTCATAAGAAGCGGGCGGAACCGACTTCATTCCCGAACCATTGCCGGCAATCAATCGTAGGCAAAAGACCAAGGAGCTGTGCAAATGAGCAACAAGGCAAAGACCATCACCTACATCCTGCTGTTCCTCGGCGTCGCAATCCCCGTGGGAGTGTGCGTCTACTACTTCAACAGCCGCTTGGAGTTCATCAATGAGAACCCCGAGCGACTCGAAGGAGTTAAAGCGGCAGGCATCGTCGGTGCTTCGGCGCTGATCATCGTCCTTCTTGTGGTTTCGGCGGGCTACGTCCACCACGAGTTGCGCAAGTCGAACAAGCTGTGAGCCGGTGGGGGTTCGTGAAAAGTGGTACTCGGAAATGAGTGCACCCTAGTAACAACCCCCACCCCCAGCTCTTCTTCGCACGCGTCCTCATAATTCCGAAATGTTCGTAACTTTCAATAACAGGGGTAGAGAGCTATACTGTAGAGTGCATGAATATGCAGTTAGAAAAAAAGTTGAGCGAACTTCCCAAAGATCCCGGCGTCTATTTTCATAAAGACAAAAAGGGGCAGATTATTTACATTGGCAAAGCTGCTAATTTGCGTAATCGTGTTCGACAGTATTTTCAGGCAAGCCGGTATAGAGACCCAAAAACCGATGCGCTCGTACAGGAGATTGCAGACATTGAGTGGATAACGGTCGATAGTGAAATAGACGCACTATTTTTAGAAGCCGAACAAGTGCGTCGCTATTTGCCGCGGTACAATATCCTGCTGCGCGATGACAAGAGTACGGCCTACGTGCGAATAGATTATAAAAGTAATCATCCCACGGTAACGGTAACTCGCCGTCCGCTGGATGATGGAGCAGAATATTTTGGACCATACTTTGCTGCTGGTGCAGTTAGACGAGCGTTGCACTATTTGCGCCGGGCATTTCCTTACTCTACGCACGTCCGCAATATTCCCAAGCGTGCCTGTTTGCAGTATCATCTTGGGCTCTGCCCTGGACTAGAGGAAAACAAAACCGAATTGCAAGAATATCGCAAAAACCTCCGTAAGCTCATGCAATACCTCCGGGGAGAAAGAAGCAAACTGATACGTGAAGTTGAAAAAGACATGATTAAAGCTTCAAAATCCCAAGACTTTGAGAATGCGGTGCATCTACGGAACCAGCTGTTTGCGATCAAGGGGCTGAGCAAACAGGTAGTTTTTTCTGACAAAGAATTTATGGACATCAGTAAGGACCTTGGACTGCAAGGTTTAGCGGAACTCCTAGGACTTTCCGAGACACCTCGCAGGGTAGAGGGATACGATATCAGCCACATGAGCGGAACGGATAACGTTGCCAGTATGGTGGTTTTTACCAATGGTATACCGGACAAAGCTGCGTACCGAAAATTTAAAATGCGCCTTCCGGGCAATAATGACTTCGCTCACATGAATGAAACGATTACTCGCCGTCTTGGTGAAAAAAACCGGAAAGATTGGGGTCTGCCCAACCTGTTTCTGATTGACGGAGGAAAGGGGCAACTAAGTAGTGCCATAGAAGCCCGTGACGCTGCTGGGTTTTCCAAGCTCCCTATGATTGGTCTAGCTAAGCGAGAGGAGGAAATTGTGATTTCCCGGGACGCTTCCAGCGTCATGCTCAACAGGGACTATGCTGCTAAAAACAATGCGATATTGACTCAGGATGATAGCTACATACGGGTTCTGCTTCCCAAAAGTTCACATATTGTGAAGCTCTTGCAGCGAATCCGCGATGAATCACACCGCTTTGCTGTAAGCTACCATTCGGTGCTAAAAACTAAGCGCCAAACAGCAAGCTTGCTAGATGATATTCCCGGAATTGGCCCGGCTACGCGCAAAAAGCTGCTCCGTTCGTTTGGTTCAATGAGGAGTGTTAGTCACGCTAGTGAGTGGGATCTGAGCCGGGTAATCGGCAAACAAAAAGCTGCGATTGTGTCGCAATATCTTCGGACAAGCAAACCATAGGCTGGTCTTTTTGGTATACTAGCTGAGCATCGTTATGTATAGACATTTTGACTCGGATTTTTTTTCAAATAACCGCAGGCGCTTGCGGGAACTTTTTAGTGGCACAGCCCCCATTGTTTTAACGGCGAATGGGTTGCTGCAGCGAAACGGCGATTCTGCTTTTAGTTTTAGGCAAGATAGTAGCTTTTGGTACTTAACCGGTGTTCCTGATCCAGATGTTGTTCTGGTAATGGATAAATCCCAGGACTTTCTGATTTTGCCCAACTATGGTGAAGTAAAAGAGCTCTTTGATGGTGCGCAGAATGGGGATGTGCTCAGGGAAGTTTCTGGCGTTGATATGGTTTTGGATGAAAAAGAGGGTTGGAAAAAGCTACATAAACGGTTAGGCAAAGTAAAGCACGTTGCTACGCTTCCAGTTCCGCCGGCATACTCTAATCATTACGGTATGTATACTAACCCTGCCCGCGCGAAGATGGTGGAACGTCTGAAAGAGGGTAACGCAGCTATTGAACTGCTCGATATTTCCCGCCACCTCGCACGCATGCGTATGGTCAAGCAGCCGGAAGAGCTAGCCGCCATGGGGGAAGCGATTGACATAACCAGCCAGGTAATCAAGAGAATCGCAAAAAAAGCCCGTTACGAGTATGAATATGAGATAGAAGCAGATATAACCGCCCATTTTAGAAAGCATGGCGCCCAAGCCCACGCCTTTGCACCTATCGTGTCTGCTGGTGAACGTGCTTGTGTGCTTCACGATACGGATAATAACGGAGAAATCCGCAGCAACCAGTTTGTAGTTATTGATATCGGTGCGGAAGTAGACAACTACTCAGCTGATATTACTCGTACCTTGCACTTTGGAAAGCCAACAAAACGCCAGAGAGATGTTTACGCGGCAGTTCTTGATGTGCAAAACTATGCTCTCAGTTTGCTTAAGCCAGGTGCATTGTTACGTGAAAATGAGCAGCTAATTGAGCAGTACATGGACGAAAAACTACGGGAAATCGGACTGATTAAAACTATTAATCATGATACGGTCAGAAAATACTACCCACACGCTACATCTCACTATCTTGGCCTAGACACTCATGATGTGGGTGAGTATGATAGGCCGTTAGAAGAAAATGTGGTGATTACCGTAGAGCCAGGTATTTATATCCCCCAGGAGGGAATTGGCGTTCGGATTGAAGATGACGTCTTAATTACGGCGAATGGGTACGAGATTATGAGTAAAAAGTTGCCACGGGAGCTTTCCTAACCTACAATAGCTCTAAAGCTTATTAATTATGAACAGCGCAATCGGAAGATTTATTATTCGTTGGTTTGTGAGCGGTTTGGGTTTATGGATCGCCGCTAGCCTACTCGGGAGCGAGAGTATTAACTACGGCAGTAAACTGGGCGTTATTGTGGTTTCCGGATTAGTGCTGGCAATAATCAATTCAATCATTAAGCCAATCGTTATCGTGTTGTCTTTACCGGCTATTTTATTTAGTCTGGGTCTGTTTATGATTGTTATAAATGGTCTTATGGTGCTCCTGGCTAGTCACCTCTACACGCAGCTTCAGGTTAAGAACTTCTGGGTCGCCATGCTTGCCGGTATGGTCATTGGGTTGGTAAACTATCTAGTGACAACTATTTTGGAGGAACGATGAACATTTTTAACTACATAACACTCGTGTCCATGGTGATACTGACAATTCTGATCCTGGTCCAGACGCGTGGTGCTAGCTTGGGCGCAGGCCTCGGTAGTGGCGGTGAAGTAAACACGGTACGTAGAGGTACTGATAAGACACTTCATCAAATTACTATTGTGTTTGCGATTATTTTTTCGCTCTCCATACTGTTAAGTGTATTGGTGTAGATATTAACCGTAATCCCCGGTGGTTTTATGATTGATCGTACAACTAAACTCCGTTGGAGAAGAAGGTTTCGGCACAGTCGACGCCAAGTAGAAAACATGAGCGAACAGGCTGAAGAGCAGCTAGAGCAGCATGTGGTTCGGAGGCTAAGTCGATTATGGTTTGTACGACGATTCTTGCTCACATGGGTTCTATTGCTTGGGTTACTTATCGGGATGCTGGTGGTGCAAACCCGCAGTCTGAGCCAGTACTATCAGTCGCTACAACCGGTGCCTGGCGGAACCTATACAGAAGGAATCCTCGGCACATTTACCAACGCAAACCCTCTGTACGCAACAGGTCCAGTAGATAGCTCGGTTTCAAAGTTAGTTTTTGCAGGTTTGTTTAAATACAACAACCAAAACGTTCTAGCAGGTGATCTAGCAAACGATTATGAGATAAACGATCGCGGTAATGTGTATACTGTGCATCTCAAAACAGGCATAACCTGGCACGATGGTGAACCGCTCACCGCAGAAGACGTAGTATTTACCTATGCAACGATCCAAAACCCCGATGCCAAATCTCCGCTGGCGTCTAGCTGGCAAGGGGTACAGGTGGCTGCTGTGGATGCAAAAACGGTAACCTTTACCCTCCCGCAGGCACTCAGCTCATTCCCGTATGCTATGACAAACGGTATCGTGCCAAAGCACCTGCTTTCTGGGATACCACCCACACAGTTACGTTCAATCGCCTTTAATACCACAGCACCAGTTGGCGCCGGACCGTTTAAATGGAAGACAGTAGAGGTTAGCGGAGGAACGCCAGAGACACGCGAAGAACGGGTGGGCTTGGCCAAATTCGATAATTACATAGGCGGTGCCCCTAAACTGAACGGTTTTGTCATTCGGGCTTTCCATAGCAAGAGTAATCTCATGAATAGTTTTGAAAAACGTGAGCTAGACGGTTTGGTAGGGTTGGATGAAATGCCAGAGAAGTGGAAAAAGCAGCACACACTGGCACATGAGAACGGTTTTCCGCTAACGAGCGAAGCCATGGTGTTCTTTAAAACAAGTAGTGACGTTCTGTCAGATGCTGCGGTACGAAAGGCGCTCGTTCAGGCTACCGATACTGCCCAAATCAGAAAAGGGCTGGGATACGCGGTTCAGGCTGCAAACGAACCGTTTCTGCGAACCCAAGTAGGCCATGACGCTGCACTAGCGCAGTTGCCCTACAATGTTGATGCTGCCAATTTGTTACTGGATCAAGCAGGCTGGGTGAAACAGGCTAACGGTATTAGGGCAAAGGCCGGCAAGCCACTGAGTTTCCAGGTAGTGACTGAAAACACGCCAGAGTACACGTACGTTGCAAATCAGCTGCGAAAACAGTGGAAGGCTGTGGGGGCGGATGCAAACTTTACCCGCCAAGAAACGAGTGATATCCAAACGACGCTTGCCTTTCATAACTACGATGCGCTACTGTACGGCATTTCTATTGGCGTAGACCCAGATGTCTTTGCCTACTGGCACAGTAGCCAAGCTGACATCCGTTCCGCTAACCGGCTAAACTTTTCTGAATATAAGTCTTCTGTGGCAGACAAGGCCCTGGAAGCTGGGCGCACGCGTACAGAACCGGCGCTGCGGGCAATCAAATACCGACCGTTTTTGGAAGCTTGGCGAAACGATGCGCCGGCTGTGGCGCTATACCAGCCACGGTTCTTGTACGTAACGGCGGAGTCAGTAGCGGGGCTACACGAGCATCCCATAAATACCGGCACCGACCGATATGCTAACGTCGAAAACTGGATGATACACCAGGCTTACGTGGACATAAACTAGCCGCTACCTCTTGAGTTTTTAGCCTAAAAACCGTACCATAGACGCGACCATAGGTAAAAAAGTATGCGGATGTGGCGGAATAGGCGATGGCGCTACGTTCAGGACGCAAGACGGGAGTAATCCCGTGGAGGTGAAACATGCCAGTGGCATGTTGCAAGGAAACCTTCCGGTGACAACTTGTTGGCAACAGTGAAGTTTCGGGGTCGCCGGAGGTGACCAAGTCCTCTATAATAATTTCTTGAACCTATGGTTAAAAAGTATGCGGATGTGGCGGAATTGGTAGACGCGCTACGTTCAGGACGTAGTGGGAGTAATCCCGTGGAGGTTCAAGTCCTCTCATCCGCACCAGGTTGCTCCCGGTGTGCTATGATAAATGAGTAAAAAAACTATTACTAATTGTTGAATATAGGGGTAACTTTAGGTATGAATAAGGTCGCACTGTACCTCCAGGAACATGTCCTAGGTGAGGTAATGGCCAATCCTGAAATTAGGCGTTATTTTTCTACCGATGCAAGCGTTTTTAGCGTGATGCCATCGGTTGTTTTATATCCGCGGAATGAAAATGACATTCGCAAAACGGCAAGATTTTGCTGGCAGCTAGCAGAGCGGGGCAGGGTCATACCCATAACTTCACGGGGCTCCGGGACTGATTTTGGCGGTGCGGCTATTGGTAGCGGAATCGTAATGGTGTTCCCGGCACATCTTAACCGAATCTTAGAACTGGATAGTAAAAGCGGAGCAGTTTCTGTTGAGCCGGGTATTAACTTTGGGAAACTCCAAGAAGCGCTACATACCCATGGCAGGTACGTGCCGCCATATCCAGCATCGTTAGAGTACAGCACGGTGGGTGGAGCAATCGCCAACAATGCCGCAGGAGAAAAGAGTATTAAGTACGGCTCAATGGGGCAGTATGTTCATAGCCTTAAGGTAGTACTCGCTAACGGCGAGGTTATCCGCACCGGACGTATAAGCAAGCGTGAGGTCAACAAAAAGCTAGGTCTAGCCACGTTTGAGGGCGAAATATACCGTTCACTAGACAAGCTGTTTGAGGAACATCGCGATATCATTCAAGAAAATCCCATCAAAGTTCCTCGCAATACCGCTGGGTTTAATATTTGGGATGTGCGCAAAAAAGACGGCTCCATGGATCTAACGCCCTTATTTATCGGTTCCCAGGGAACGCTCGGTATCATCACGCAAGCCGAGCTTTCTACCGAACCTTACAACCCTCAGACAACGCTTGTGGTAGCTTACTGTGATGATCTAAAAACAGCTGGGGAGATCGTACATGATCTCAATAAGCTTCCTGATTCACCAAGTGCCGTTGAAATGGTGGATGAAAACTTGCTCAATTTTGTAGAATCCCAGAACCCTAATCTTCTCGAGGATCTATTACACAAACCGTTCCCCAAGCTAGTACTTTTGATCGAGTTCGATGAGCTTAATGATCGGCAGCAAAAGCGCATGGTCAAGAAAACCCAAAAAATACTGCAAAAGTATGAGGTTTCATGTGATGTAGAGCGGGATATCAAGCGTCAGGCAGAACTATGGAAAATTAGGCATAGTGCTTCATTACTGTTTGCACACGTGGAGGGAAATACCAAAGCGATTCCGGTCATAGAAGACGGGATCGTGCCAGTAGAGCGGTTTGAAGAGTACCTCAAGTCAGTGTACGAGATTTTTACGCGCAACCACCTGAATGTAGCGGTTTGGGGGCATGCCGGTAGCGGAAGCCTGCGCTTACAGCCGCTACTTGATCTAAGCCAAGTTGGTGACCGTCAGCGAGCGTTTAGGGTCATGGATGAATACTACAAGATGGTAATTTCCTTGGGTGGTAGTACCAGTGGGGAAGATAATGACGGCCGTTTGCGAGCACCATATCTTCCTGAACTATACGGTCAGGACATCTACGGTGTGTTTGAAAAGGTAAAAGCAATTTTTGACCCGTACGGCACCCTAAATCCTGGCGTAAAAGTTGGCGTTACTTCTGAGTCTGTGCGTCCGCTGCTCCGTAACGAATATTCATTGAGTTCTTTGGCTAATCATTTGCCCCGATCTTAGGAATCTGCAAACCAAATAAAAAGGCTCCCACCTGGGAGCCTTTTTAGTGGTGGGCGAGGAGGGACTTCGACCCACAAGTATTTTTCCTGACGGAAAAATCTCGCGGGCCCGGCTCGCGGTCTTCGCCTTTTACTTTCGCTCAAACTCAGACAACGCTCCGCCTGTTCGAGTCCCACGAAACTGAAGCAGTTCAGTTTCTTCCTCTTTCAGCCAAGAACAAAACCCCGCAAAATACGGGGTTCAGTTCTTGGTGGGCGAGGAGGGACTCGAACCCTCAAGGCTTATTCAGCCAACGGATTTTAAGTCCGTCGCGTATACCAATTCCGCCACTCGCCCTGGAGGCACCGACGAGATTCGAACTCGTGTACAAGGTTTTGCAGACCTCTGCGTAACCACTCCGCCACGGCGCCATAACGGTGGTATTTTATCAGAATTACAGCGGTAATCCTATAAAAAGCTTGGCTTCATCCCGTAATATGCTTCCATTAAATAACCGCTCTGGTTGATGCAGAGCGGTTATGAGCTGGTTACTTAGGGTAGTGAATTACCACCTAGAGAATGACCAGTGCCAGTTGTGCCAGTACTTGTACCAGTGCTTAACGGCTTTTTTGATCTCCTTTTTGGTTGGCTTATGGTGGTGATCATCGTGGTCGCCATCATGGCCGTGGTCGTCGTGATGATTGACATACTTCACGCACTGACCTTGGTTTTTGAAACTAGGGTTCGTGTAAATTTGCCATCCATTATTCTTACAGTCGTCTTTATCCTGCGGTACGTAGGCATCGATGTAGAAGGTGCGTGTTTCACGTACGTTCTGTTGTCCTGGATCATCGGTTGGGTTAAAGATGAAGCAGTACTGCCCAGCGGCCGTAGAGCGGATGTCTAAATTGGCCGTAAAGGTCGCACCATCCCACTGGTAGGCATCATTGTGTCCATCCACGTTGCCGAATACCGTGTTAGTGCCAGCGGCACATGTTCCCTGTCGAACAGCCCATTGCACCGCATCATCGTTAACGCTATCCCCGTCGTCGTAGGTAGCCTTTAGTTTGAGGGTTTTGGTGTAGTGCTTGTTTTCTACTGGTTTTACGATCGCTCCCGATGCAGCACGTACCGCTTCAAAGTCAAAGGTAGTGACTTTGCTAGCGGTGCCAAACACCACTTTGTCGATGTTTTCGGTGTAGCCGTCGGCGTATGGCTCACCCACACGGATTCCTAACCACGAATCTGTAACTCTGATCCGTATTCCGGAATATGAGCTGATTACATCGCTCAGTGTTCGGGGAGTTGTTCCAGGTGTAGCGGTTCCTGGCCATGTAGCGCCAGAGTAGCGGTACAGGGCATTTCCGCCGTTTACGGCATCCCATTCCTGCCAGGTATCCTGCTGCACAGCACCGTTATCGGTAGGTAGGTACACCAGGCGTTTTTGCCAGGTGTCAGTACCGTTAAAATCCACATTAAAGTTCAGGTAGCCTGACCGATTCGCGCTACCGCCATTTGTTGCTGACGCGTTGTAGGTACTGAACTTTAGCTCTGTTATGTCGGCCAGTTTAGTGCCACTAAACTGGTATGTCGCCAAATTACGGCGCTGTGTTCCAGACACATTGATTTCAACGCTGCCAGAACCAGCGGGCGGCGTTGCCGGGCCGTTTACGAACGAACCAAGACTGTTATCAATAGTGTCGTTTTCATCGTTATAGAAGAACCAAGAATTAGGCCGTGCTGTAACGTCAGCTACGCTGGTGGCCATATCTCCCGGTGTTACTACCACCGTTTCAACGGTTGGTGTTGCGGCAGAAGCAGCTAGTGGAAATAGTCCCGCAATAGCCAGGAGCATCCCTCCTGTTGCCGCCATTAAAGTTGCTATAAGGCGTTTTCTCACGAGTAGATCCTCCACTTATTAGTATTTTCAGTCTAACATCATCATTTTGTTGAATTGGGAAGACAAACAAATAATGCTGTGGAAAAGCTTATCGTTACGGGAGTAAACAAACTGTTGTGTTAAATACGCTAGTTATCCTTCTACGGCGACTTCAAAACCACCGTAGGCCATTTTCTTTATGTCCATTGGCATTTCAAAGTTAGTCATGTCTTTGTATAGTTCGCCCATCTCTTCCATGACTTTTTTGTTTGCGTTGTCTCGGGCTTCTTTTGATTCAAAAATAATAAAAGAAAACCACACATTTTCATCTGCATCAGCAGCAGTCATCTCACTGTAGGCACGTGATTTTTCTTCTCCATTATCCTGCTGTTTCAGGTCGTCACCCTTGCATTCAAAATATTGTAATGCGCCGTGCTTCATCCATAGATCACGGCCTTCTTCGGCCATTTTTTCATACTCAGCTTCTTTGCCGTTGGGTACTACTAGCACATAACCGTCCACGTATTTAGCCATTTTTTACTCCTAATTTTTACAGTTTAATGTTTATGATTTTAGCATGGTGCGAAACACGGTAATAACCGGAAATTTGCCTGCTTTCTCGGAGCAAACTCCTGCGAGAGCAAACAAATTATCAAACCCAAATTGCTTCGCAATTTCACGGTTTTGCGTCCGTGCGTCCACAGACCAATAAGAAAACCCCACGCAAGGTGGGGCATTCTTATTGGTGCAGGATAGTTGACGCATTTCAAACATCTGCAATAGAAGAATACAACAACAAAAAACTAGCCCATCTTGCGGCTATCTTTAATTTGTCTCCTGACTTAATCTCTTGATTACCGCCTGTTTATCAAATACATTAAAATCTATGCCTATCTCTTGGCAAATCTTGCGAGCGTTTTCTTCACCGCCAACGTATTTATAAACCTTTTGTACATTCTTTTCGTACCGGTCATCTTCAACTCGTGGCAGCTCTTGAACCAGCAGCATTATGTCTTCTTTTCTAGGCGGCTCATAGCCATTATGCACGAACCTTATCACTGAAAACAAATTTGCCGCTTGGTGTTTGTAGCCTTCGGGGTTTAGTTTCAGCTGCTTCTTTTCAATAGACTGCAATGCACCTGGTAATGAAACGAGTTTATTCTGCCAGTCATCAGAAAATATGTCCCTAATAGAGATTGCGTTGCCGTTTACTTTTAATCCGACGTGATTTTTGAGGTTGTCTAGAACATCCGTGCCGTCCATTAGATGAATGTCAAAAACAAGGTTGTTTGCAAAATCTTCTGGGTCTTCATTGCCTACAAATGATTTGATTTGCACTTTTTGCGTTGGTCGCTGAATGCGTCCGTCATAAAAGCCAAGATTTTTTAGGTAGGCAAGGTACTTATCGCTACCTTTAATAACAATTTGGTCATAATCTCGCTGCTCTAATTTGCTGCCGCTATGAAAATGTCTATCAATTGCGTTTCGTAGACTGCCTGCAATAAGGTAAACTTCAACGTCTTCTGGAAGATTTTCAATTACTTCTTCAAAAACTTTTCGCCCACGTTCGTCTTTAAAATCAATTGGCAACAAGTTGTTCATAAATCAATCTTAACAAAAAAGACCCGGAAGGGTCTAAATGTTTGAAAGCTCTCTGGGCAAAAAACGTTTGGGTTGTAATGGTGCAGCATAGTTGACGCATTTCAAACGGCAGCTACGCTTGCTCAAGAGGATTATAAGCTAAAACATCTGGCTGAACAATTTAGATTAGCGGATAACTTGATATAAAACACGCTCAGACTTTCAAACAACTAGGCAGCAATGCCTATTTTTTATGCCAAATTGAAGTAAATGCTTAGTGGCTATGACCTGGATGGTAGTGAACACGCCTTAGCAGCTGAGCATTGATAGCCACAATCACAGTTGATAGCGACATTAGAACAGCTCCAACCGCTGGCGATAAGACAATACCTGAACCGTAAAGCACACCTGCCGCAAGCGGAATAGCTACCACATTATAGCCAGTAGCCCACGCCAGGTTCTGAACCATCTTACGATAAGTCGCTTTGGACAAGTGGATTACCCTTATCACATCTCTTGGGTCGCTTTTAACCAATATAATGTCAGCTGATTTGATTGCTACATCCGTGCCAGCACCGATAGCCATACCAATATCAGCGGTTGTTAGTGCAGGTGCATCGTTTATTCCATCGCCAACAAATGCCACTTTGCTGCCAGTTCGCTGTAATTCTTTAACCTTTGTCGCCTTATCCTCTGGTCGCACCTCAGCAAAATACTGGTCTAAGCCAAGCTGCTTTGCAACATAAGCCGCTACATCTTGGCTGTCGCCAGTTACCATTGCAGTCTTTACGCCCTCGGCTTTAAGTGCAGCAATGGCTTGCTTTGACTGCTCACGGATAACATCAGCCAGAGCAATTGCCCCCACAACTAACTGGTTATCTTTAATCAAATAAACCTCAGTTTTACCGTCCTTAGCGGCTTGCTTTGAATACCGCTCAATATCATCAGGAACTTTGAGTTTATTTTCTTTGATATAACGATAACTTGCCGCTACGAAGTTATCTTTACCGTGCAATTTGCCCTTAACACCCAAACCAGGCAGAGCGGCAAAGTCTTCAACTTTATCTAAATGAACGTGCCTTTTAGTTGCCTCGCCGACTATGCCTTTACCTACGATATGTTCACTGTTCTGCTCAAGACTAGCGGTTAGGTGCAAAATATCTTCCTCGGTATAACCTTTTGTAGCCCAAATATCCGTTACGCCGTGTTCGCCTTTAGTAAGCGTACCCGTCTTATCAAAAAGTACCCAGTCTAGGTTGCGAGCCGCTTCCAGTGCCAGACGCTTGCGGACAAGCAAGCCGCTTCGTGCAGATATAGCAGTTGAAATTGAAACAACCAGTGGGATTGCTAAGCCAAGTGCGTGAGGACAGGCGATAATCAAAACTGTTACCGAACGTTCAAGTGCGAAAGCCGTATCTTTAGCAAACACCCAGTAAATAAAAGTAATGATAGCTGTTGCAATAGCAATGATAGTAAGGGCAAATGCTGCCTTATCTGCCAGTACCTGCACATTTGATTTTGAGCTTTGAGCTTCGGCAACAAGCCGCATAATTCCTGCGAGTGCTGTATCTTGACCGATTTTCGTAACCTTTACGGTCAGCGAGCCGTCTTGGTTGCCCGTACCAGCGACAACCTCATCATTTACAGATTTGCTTACTGGTTTACTTTCGCCAGTGATAGCAGCTTCATCAATTGACGATTTACCATCTGTGATTACGCCATCAACAGGAATGCGAGAGCCAGGACGTATCAATACTAAGTCGCCAACTTTCAGCTCGCTAACCAAGACTTGCTTTGGCTTTCCGTTGACTAACTTTTCAGCTTTATCAGGCAGTAGTTTAGATATGGCATCTAAAGCACCCTCGGCTTTTGCTACCGATGCCATTTCAAGCCAATGCCCTAGCAGCATAATGGTTACCAAAGTTGCTAGCTCCCAAAAGAAACCCTCGCCTGATAGCCAAAACTGCGTTGCAACGCTATACACGTAAGCTGTGATAATTGCCAGGCTGATAAGCGTCATCATACCTGGCAATTTGGCTTTTAACTCGTTCCACGCACCCTTGATGAACACCGTACCGCCGTAAAAGAATATGATGGTACTTAGGACAAACGGCACATACTGCGAGCCAGGAAATGCTGGCGGCGTAAAGTTCAACCAGTGCTGTATCATCTCGCTATATGCTAGTACGGGTATGGTCAAAATAAACGATAGCCAGAACTTATCCTTGAACATAGCAACTGAATGACCAGCGTGTTTGTCGTGTTCTTGGTGTTCACTGTGTTGGTGTGCGTGGTGCGAGTGTTCCATTAGCTTGCTCCTGGTTCTGGACTTTTACCTATATTTGCCAAGTAGTATTCAATCATCTTAGCCTCATCAAAACTCTGAAAACTCTCACTGCGTGTCCACGATGACATTACAATTGGTGCTTTATCCTCAGCACGAGGTGCAACAATTGCCTTTGTCGGGCTGAACTTTGCATTTGAGTAAGGTTTTGAAAACAATGCCTTGATTTTGTCTATTTGGTCTTTTGGCAGGTCAGGACGATATGAAATATAGACACCGCCGTGTTCCATATTGTGTATCACATTCGCATCAGGTACTTCTTGGTCGTAGACTTGCCAAGCTAAAGGCTCTGCGTGGTCGCCAGAAGTAGGCGGCTCATCGCCACCATACTTCTTTGATTGCACGTGCTTACGACCATTATCTTGGTGTTCTGTTCCTGGTCTAGGCTTTTCAGGTGCTTTATTGGCAACTGCAAACCCCAAAAAACCAACGACCACGAGTGCTAGAAACCCGTAAAATACTTTGTCTTTCATATTTATTCCTTAGTAGCCCCAGTCTTTTTGCCACTGCTGCATTTGGGCAATCTCCTTGCTCTGTGCATCAACGATAGCTTTTGTTAGTATTTTTACTTCCTCGTGTTGAGCATTTGTTTGTCCAGGATATGCCATATTGATAGCCGATTGATGGTGCTCAATCATTGAAGATAGAAACGCTTTATCAAACGCATCCCCAGACAAACCCTTGAGTTTATCGGTCATACCAGCCATATCGTTCATCATTCCCATTGACGAGTGGTCTTCCATCATAGAGCCGCTGCTGGCAGGATAACCCCAAGACGATTGCCAGCTTTGCATATCACCAATTTCTTTGGTTTGAGCCGATATGATGTTGTTTGCCATATCTTTAATTTCCTGGTGTTTGGCACTGGTCAGTGCGAGGTTTGCCATATCAACTGCACCCTGATGGTGGGCAATCATATTGGCAAGAAACATTCGGTCATAGTCTTCGCCCTTTAGCTCGCTGTACATCTTGTATTCGGATGAGTTTTTATCTACTGTTCCGCTTGCTGATTGTTGCGATGAGTTGTTGCCCATCATATTATCGTCCATCATATTTTTGTCGTTATTCTTGCTTATTGCGTAAATACTTACGCCAGCAATAGCAACGACTGCCACGATAGCGACGATGATTATATTGTTCTTCTTCATAGGTTCTCCAAAGTTACGTTTAGGAATTGCTTGTTAGTACAAACAAAATCTCACGCTCTGAATACACCATAGAGTATGTAAATCGGTATCTTTGGCGGCGGTTTTATTTCGGCTGCGTATAGCCGCTGAGATATAGATTTACTATCTAAGTACAACTGTTGGTTTTGAGCATAGAACGGCAAGGCTGGCTCGTCATCATCTTCGTTCTCATCGCTCCGAATGGCGTTTTCTTCTTTGTTAACAACTGCTGTGCGGCAAAGAGTTGCACACGAAGTTGCATCGCTTGAAGTATGTTTCATACCGCCCATTTCGTGCGACATTGTGCTCATTGCCGCTGAATGACCAACAAAGGTAAGCGAGTTTAGTAACACAACAGCCAATAGAACAAGGGTGTTTTTAATAGCTGTTAATAGCTTCACGGCTATTTACCCCTTACGTTTGTTAGCTCGTACAGTTCTAACAATTCGGCTACTGCTTTTTCTTGTTCGTCTTCGGAGCTTGAACTAAGGTTCTCTTTAATGTGCGTTCGCACGTGGTTTTCAAGTATCAGCTTATTGAGTGAGCCAATAGACTTTTGAATAGCCAGGCTCTGCGTGAGTATGTCCATACAGTAGTCTTCGTTTTCAATCATCTTCTGAACACCACGCATTTGACCCTCAAGTATCTTGGCTCGGTGCAAAGCACGCTGTTTTATATCGCCTATCATACCTCTTACTATATACCCCCTAGGGGTACTATGCAAACGGCGTGTTAGTAGGGGGGTAGTCTCCCCTTATATCTGTTGTAGGTACTCCGCCGTATAAGTACCCAATTTTTGGGGGCAACTTTGCCAAGCGTTTTCTGGACGGCTATTTTATCTGTATGTTTGAGTGTTTAGCCACACCCTCTGGCGTGTTGTAGATGTAAAAACTACCGATGAGCTTCATCAACTTGAACTTGATACTGTCCTTTTTCCAGAAATACTCACGGTAATCTGTTTTGTCGTTCCAGTCTTTATTTGGAATACGATGCTCTGGTGCTATATAAAGCTCAGGCATAACTACACTTATACGACCGCCGTCACAGTAGATGAACGTAAACCGCTTGATGATTGTGCCAGCATATACAAGGTCAACGCTATGCTTACCTGAACCGTTTTTATCAGGATAAACCTGTGTCCACAGCTCACTAAACTCGTCATAATCGCCTCGGCTGTGTATTTGGTAGAGGTTATCCGTTTCGCAAATCCAAACCGTATCGCCATCTAGTTCCTGCTCAGTCCATTGCTTATTTACAATGTAATCCTCAAAGGTTTCCAGCTGCGACTTTTGTCGCTTGGGTTTTACGGCTCTTTGCTCGTCTAACTTGGCATTTCCGTCGTCACGCAAATCCTTTGTTCGTAGTTGTGTGGCTGTTTCACTCAGCACAATAGCAAGGTTTCCTTGTAGATTATCAACAGTCAGCTTACTAACTTTGAGTGTTTCATCTTTACGAGCTGGACTGTGCAAACCATCATCAGCAAGGTTGCGACTGGCTTGGTCAAGCTGCTTCAATGCGTCCTTGAATGTTCGCCTACCCTGTAATTCTGAGTAAACCTGAGTAGTATTTGCAAAACCAAAAATGGTCGGTATGTAATCAAGCACCCCTCGTATGACAATGGCAACAGTTGTGTAGTTACGTCGTTTATAGCTATTGTTGAGCGAATTGCAGTGTTCAATCAGTTTAACTGGCGATTTATCAGAACAGCTTTGTAGAGCCGTTATCAGCGAGGCTTCAACGAACTGGCTGCGACTGATAGTAAGATACTTTCTCAGCTTCATACTTCATTGCCCTAATGTCGCTCGTGTTCGTCGTGCTTGGTACAGTCTTCTAGCTCAACTTCAATCGTAGCGTGTTGAATATCGTAGTCTTTGCGTAGCTTGGCTTTTACAACCTCTACAATGTTTCGGCTGTCTTTTAGGTCAGTTTCATCAATCGCAATATGGCAGCTTAGAGCGTTATAACCTGAGCGGATAGCCCAGACGTGCATATCGTCTACGGATAATACTTTGTCAGTATCAGTAATGGCTTGGGTTATTGCTGCAGTATCCAAGTCTTTTGGCGTACCCTCAAGTAGTATTTGCACCGCTTCACGTAGTATTTTGAGCGTGTTGTAGACCAATAAGGCAGCAATCACTAAACCTACGGCACTATCTACCCAAGTTATGCCTGTGAGCCAGATAATCAGACCAGCTATAACAGCTCCGAGTGAAGATAGTGCGTCAAACGCCATATCTACAAAGGCACTCCGCATATTCAAGTCTTTGCGGTTTTTGGACAGAACAATAGCGATTGAGCCATTTACCAGTATGCCGACAAACGCCACAGCAGCCACGACACCGCCCTCTACGGGGTGCGGATTGCCAAGCCGTTGAACAGCCTCAATGACGATAAAGGCTGCAACAGCCAGCATTACAGTAGCATTGAGCAAGGCAGCGAGTATCGTTGCACGTCCATAGCCAAAGGTTTTACTGTCATTTGCTTCACGCCGTGCAAGACGGTTTGCGATAAATGATACTGAGAGTGTAAAGGTATCTGTCAGGTTATGAGCAGCGTCTGCTATAAGAGCAAGGCTGCCTGTCAGTATGCCGAAGATAAACTCAACAATGGTAAAGCCAGTGTTCAGAACTAGCCCGAACTTGATACTTCCATCGTTATTGTTTTGGTCGTGATTATGGCTCATTTTTAACCCCCACACGTACTGTCATCTAGGGGCAGTAGTTTATTAAATCGGTCTTTGACTTGCTGGTCGGTTGGCTTGTCTTTTTGCACGAATACAACGACACTGCCAACGAGGTTGTTGATGCGTGTTCGCTTTTCTTGATCGGTTTCACTACCATCGTTGCCATCTCCGTCATTTTCTGTGCCGTGTGCGTAGGCTTTCGGGAACAACGTATCTAGTAAGCTCGTCTTCTTGCCTTTGTTTATGTCGTGAGCTGGGAAATTACTGGTAGTGCCGAAAAAGGTTTCTAAGTCTTGGCTTTTCCAGTCGTTGAAAGTACGTTCTTTGTAGCTGTTCTCATCGCCCGTGTAGACATAGAAAGTAGCGTCTTTTGGTACGGCTGGTAGGTAATTGCCGTGAGTTGTTACCTTTTGCGGGTCTTTGAGATTATCCAGCTTGTAGCCAAGTGCGTTGCTCATACCACCGATATAGTTCCAGCCGTAATACTTCATAACCATACCACCCGTCATACCTTCCCAGTGGATATGAGTAAACTGGTCTTTATTGTCGTGAAAGTGGATTGGTTGTTCAGGCAAGTTAGCATTGCACTGGTCTTTAGCATAGCCAGTCTGGTAAGCCTTGCTACTAAAGTCTTCGGCTTTGCCGTTTACCAGTATTTGCATACGGAAATGATAGTGTTCTAGCTTCGGGTTGCGTATGACGGCTGGCGAGGCGGCATAGACATAACCAGCGTAAGAAAGAGGAATGAGCAATAAAGCCCCGACAATCCCTAAAGTTATCTTGATATGTTTACTAAGACCACTTTTTGATTGTGGCGTTACGTGTTCGGTTTCTATGCTTTCACTTGTTGTGTCAGTTTTTTCTTGTGTCATTTTTTTCCAATAACTTCATCACATCTTCCCGTTTATATCGCCTATCACGACGTGTTCCAAAACGCACAGCAACTAAGTAACCTTTTTCATCCCACGCACGTAGCGTGTTTGGATGACAATTCAGCAGTTCACACGCCTGTTTGAGCGTGAGTAGCTTCGGCTCTTTTTTTCCTGATTGTGTCATACTATAACTATACACGACTTACCAGAAACGTGTTTTGAGAGAAGTGATGAACGCCACAGAAAAAATACTATACCTGCTCGGTCAAATTGATACCGCAAACCAACTTAGTGCTGACAGCCAGCCTTGTTTTTTAGACCCCGATGCAATAGACAAGGAAAAAGTAACAAGACTTGAGCTAAAAACAATTCTTGAGAAGTTAGCAGCCGATGGAATTGTCAGGTTACTTGAAAAGCCAACTGGCAATGTAATTAGAGCCGATAGACCGAACTACTCAAATTATAAAATTGAGGTACTGCCAAGTTTTGATGAGTATTACGACACGATTTATGCGTCTAACCGTTTTGGCGTTAAAAACCTAACGCACGACAACTACTATCGGATTTATGCAGTAGCCGAACTGATAAACCAAGAACTAAACATCCGCACTGATGGTATTGCAACATTTGAGGCAGACAAAAGCACTGCGACCCTTTGGAAAGGCGTACACGAAAAGAGCCTATCGCTATACCACATCAAGCAGATACACTCTAAGGCACTAAGGTTTCTCAAAGAGGTTGGTGCTATCAACTCTTACGAGCTGTACAAGCCATCGCCGAACAGCACAACTCAGCTGTACAAAGTAACGGCAAGTCGTCGTAGGTTTGATGCGGTATTCTTGGAGCTAATTACCAACTCGCCAAACAGTAAAACTGCTGCATTGACGAAAAAGCTAGTCATAGACAAAGAACCGAAACCGCAACCTAACTATCCCGATGATGCTCCCGCTCATTTTGATGATAATGTTGCAGAGGAAAAAACAGACAATAAGCCAAAACTAGAAGATAATAGCGAAACCATTGCAGCAACATCTGAACAAGAACGCCTGATACTCTTTATGGCAGTAGTCGGTAAAGCGTTTGGCGACAACGACCAGAAACCAATTCGTGTACCTTTATCGTCATTCAAGCCGCTGAGCTTCAAGCAGGTAAACGAGTTTATTGACCAGTATTCAGGTAGTAAAACATTTGTCGTCAAAGGTCGTCCGAAGACAACTGCTGATAAGCAGTCTTATGAACTTGAGCTTACTGAGCATCAAAAAACCGCTTTTGATGAGCTAAAGAACAACTTGGGTCATTTGCGTGATATGCAGATGCTAATGATTTTTTGGGGCAAGATATGCGAAGTATACGATGCAATGTCATTCGGTTATGTAGGTTTTGAAGACGGCTTACTCAATCGTAGTTATCTGCTACTCACAATTAGAATAGACAAAATACTCGCCCAAGATGAGTTTGCTAAATTACGTGAAGAAAAGCCGTCTATATACGATACCTTTATGGGCAATATGGAAGACTTGGATATTGGATACGAGTTTATGCGACCTGAGCTATGGGGCTTTTATGGCAAGCTAGAACGACTTTGGGTTGAAAAGGCTGATGGAGTTGGAGCATTCAAGTTAGAAGAAGATGAGCAACGGGTATTAGATGACACGGATAAAGCCATTGCGGAGCATCGTAAAGAAAAGGCTCGTCTGAACGCCAACTTTGAAAAGCGTTTAGAAAAGACAGCAGCAAAATACAACCAAGAGCCAAAAACTGAGACCCAAAGTAAAGAACCTGCCAAAGAGCAGCCAAATGCTAAGTCTGAGCCAAAGCCAGAACCAACGGGTCAGGATAAAGTAAGGTTTGACGCAAAAGCCAGTAAGCTGACATTCACGGGTAAGACGTGCGAGATACCTGACGAAACGATAGAACATTATATGTGCAAGCTCGTCTTTAGAAACCGTAGAGTGGCTGCGAAAGAGGATGACATTTTGGAATACTCGCCAAAAAGCCAAGACAGCCAACGTGCGGTTTATGACGCTCACTTGAGGGTAAACAAAAGAGTTAAGAACGACTTGGGTATAGAGAAACTGTTAAAGTTCAAAGCTGGAAAAGTACGAATACAGACAAAATATCAGTAGTAAAATGTGAGCGAAATGTGAGCCAGTGAGCGTCTAGGTTGGCTCGTATGCCGTGCAAGTAGTCTCGTTAGTGAGGCTACTTTTTATATGGCAACGAAGAATAAACCACTACCAGCAGAACCACAAGATAACGCCGCAAACGATGGCGTGGCTGCTGAGTTGAGCGATAAGGCAATCCACAACCTTACTGGTTTCTTTGACGTGCTTATACAAATGGATTTTGCCTCAAGGCAACCTAATGAACAAAGGAACGAAAGTGATGATTTTCTACAAGGTACTACGAATAACACTCAACAAACTGATTAGCATACTTCTTTCGGCTTGGTCTTGGGCAAGCAATAAGGAAATAGCGATGGAGCGAAAGAAAAATGACCGTTAGCGAAGTGAGTATAACGCCAGTCAAACCGACTGACGGACTTGTAGCTTTTGCCAGCTGCCTGATTGATGGGCAGTTGTTCATTGGCTCGCTTGGCGTACACCAGCGGCTAGACGGCACAGGCTATCGCATAACCTACCCAACTAAGAAAGTTGGCTCACGCCAGCTCAACTACTTTTACCCAGTAACCAAAGAGGCTGGCAGAGTTATTGAGCAAGCAGTTATTGCTAAGTGCGTTGAGTTATTTGAAAGAAGTGATGAACGCTATGGTAGACACAGTAAAACTACTCATACCCGTACATAATCCGCTGGTCTTTGATGGCAGCAGGTTTACGCCAATCACACTTGAGCAGCTCGTAAACAGCAGAGGCTATGGCAAGACATTCCTCAACCCCTCGCCTACATACGCCAAGATGGGCAAGTATATGCCACGACTGACAATGTACAAGCGAGTGCGAAAGTTCGGTGCAGTAACATACGAATTGGCAGTTGAGTTTTCAGCACCAAAGATGTTGTTTGGCAACAACTTTGATGAGCTAGAAGAAAAAGACTTTGACGCTCTGCTTACCGCATTGCAGACAGCTTTGCACGAATTGCTCGGTCATCGGTTCTTCAAACCACAGCTTGCTCACGCTGATATTTCAGCTTGGCATCCGTCTAAGAACATTGTGTTTCTTGACTACACATCGTGCCAAACAATCCTCAATACAATGGGCAAGCTGGATGTAAGCAAGACGTACGATTTTCAGAAGACCGATTTTCGTGATGGACACGTCGTACACATTCACGCTAACTCACTTGATATAGCCTTTTACGACAAAATGGCTGACTTGCTAAAAGCAAAGAAAAGCAACAAACGAGCTTTTGAAAAAGACAGCTCGGTGCAGCTCAATTTGCTTGAGGGTCTATCCGAATACCGACCAATGGAAGTATTCAGATATGAAGTACGCTTTGTCGGTAGAGCCTCTATCAAGCGAGCCTACCCAGACTTAGAACAATGGACATTTGAAAGCCTATTCAATATGAAGTTGTGCCAAAACATACTACTCAAGCACTGGAAAAAGCTGACAGCCAATGTAGATATGTTGGCACTGGACGTAAAACAGCCGTACGAGCTTTTACAAAACTACCTTGAGGCAAACGATGACGTTACCCCACAAGCTGCACTAGCAGCAGTGGCAGGGATGCTCATTGCTAGTCAGGCAGGTGTTGTCGGCTTACGAAACACGCTTGAGGCTCGCTTTGGCAAGCAAGCGTGGTATCGCATAAAGCCACTGCTAAATGCACCGCAAGCACATCGCTATACAGCGTTTGTGCATATAGACGAGGCATTGCAGCGGTTTACACCTACGAAAATGTCAGAGTTTCTATCAAACATTGAAAATACTGGTAAGTTATAGTAAGTTAGTAAGGAGTAAACATTATGGACGCAAAGATAATCCTAATCGCACGAGTATCAGATATAGAGCAACGAAAAGCGTTGCCAGCTCAGAAGTTACGGCTTGAAAGATATGCCGAACAGAAGAAACTACCATACGAGTATCACGAGTTTGACGAAAGTGCTCATAAAGACGAGCGGCAGAAGTTCGGAAAGTTAGTTGAACACATCCACAAACAAACTGGCTTGTGTTACGTGGTCTTTGATAAGATAGACCGCTTTACCCGTGATAGTAGCCAAGAAGAAGTAAAAGCATTGCAGCAGCTGGTAAAGCTCGGAAAAATTGAGCTGCACTTCCCACACGACAGTTTGTACATTGACCAAAACTCGTCAGCAGCTGATTGGTTCAGGCTTGGTATTGGTATGGCACTGGCTAAATACTACTCAGACAGTATCCGTGATAACGTCAAACGCCGCTTTGAACAAATGCTCAGTGAGGGTATATGGGTACATAGAGCACCTGTTGGCTACAAAAACGTCCTGAAAGGCGGTACGCCACAGAAACCTATCAAAGACATTGAGGTTGATGACACTAAGGCTCACTACATTGTAAAAGCCTACGAGATGCGAGCAAGAGGCATTTCATACGCCGTTATCGCTAAGGAACTGCGTGAGATGGGCTTTCGTAGCAACATTGCTGGTAGTAAAGCACCAAGCAAACAATTTCTTGAGCGAATACTAAGCAACGAGTTTTACTGCGGCTTTATGGTTCACGCTGGCAGACGCTACCCGCACAAGTACCCGCCGCTAATCAGTCGTGGCTTATACAATCAGGTACAGCGTGTCCGTGATGAGCGTAAGCACGAGATGACTAAGTACGACAGCAAAGACTTTACCCTGAAAAAGATAGTGAAGTGCGGTAAATGCGGACGTGCAGTATCGCCGTTCAAGGCTCGTAACACCGTGTATTTGCGGTGTGCCAACTCAAAGTGCGATAATCCGAATACAGCCGTTAGCCTCGTAATTGATAAGGTTACGGAAGATATAGGATTTATAGACGTGCCTGAGAAGTGGTTAGATAAAGTCATTACCGAGCTGCGTAACCGTCATAACGACCAGCAGCTATACTTCACGCAAAACATTGAGCAGACCCGTGCTGAGTACGACAAACTCAAGGAAAAAATGCGAAAGGTTTACTATGACTTGCTTGAGGGTCGTATTACACAGACATTCCACGATGAAATTGCAACTGAGCTAGAAAAGAAACAGCAGGAGCTAAATGACCGCCTAAAGTTGCTAACAAGCGACAATAAAGACTTTCAAGTTACTGCATCCTATCTGTTAGACTTGGCTCAACGGGCTGAACAGCTGTTCAATGAGAGCGATGAGGGGCTTAGACAGAAGTTGCTAGAATACGTACTTTCAAACATTGAACTAAAGGATAAGAAGTTGTCTTATATACTCAACGACCCCTTTAGAACAGTCGTTGAGACAAAGAAAAAGAGCCTTGCGGCTCATAATTCAAACATTTGGTGCGAGACACGGGACTCAAACCCGTGGCCTCTTCCTTGGCAAGGAAGCGCTCTATCAACTGAGCTAGTCTCGCATAGTAATGAGACAAACCTACGGTTTTTCTCATCGCGCCGGGCAAAAAATGCGTTTTTTGCTTGGGCTGCTCTTTTCCCTTTTTGGGTTAGAACAGGGGAGATTATAGCGTTAAATAGCGTTTGGGGCAAGGGTTAGCATTAATGAATAAAGAGGAGTTTGTAGGCTTCGAATAGTCCCCAGCCGGCCAAAATGATAAATGCGATACTACCAAGTACTGCGATGATCGGGTTTTTAACTGCCTTAATGGTGCGTTTAGGTGATAGGTACAAAAATATATTCAGTAGCATGTGACCCACAAATACGCCGGTCGCGAACCCAAACACATTTACTATGTTGAATAGCGGAACGTACCCAGCAAAATCATCCAGACCTAAAATAAATGGTACGGTAAAGGACATAGCCAAAAGTGCCCACAAGCTTGTTTTGGTTTCTACCGATAAGCTGCGGCCCGGAAGGATTTTGGACAGCAGAGGGTCAAGATATTTGTTTACTACTTTTAGTGTGGTGTCAAAGCCGCGCACAAAAGCTCGAAAGGCTTTTGGATAGCGGCTGTTTTGTATGTCTACGTGCTCAAGACCATCCTGAGCTAGCCGGATTAACACCAATGCAGCAATAAAGATCATAATAGCCAGGAGCCAGCTAACTTCTTTAAAGAACGCCCAGACCAGCAGAATGCCAAACGTACCAGCAGCGTTTCCGAGCGCGGTACCAATCTCTATTCCTATACGTCCTTTGAGCCCGGGATTCTTATCCATTAAGCGGCCAATGAACATAGCAAAGTCTATGGACGTTTTGAGGTAAATGGTTAACCCAACTAGTACATCGCTGAGGCGAATGTGTACTTTTATAGCTTCGCTGGTGAAGCGGTTGATTAAAATTATCTCCAGCCACAGCAGCAAAATAAGGGCCACGCAGACCACGGCCGTGAGCGGAAGGGCTACTAATTGGTCACGGGTAGTTTTTGTTATTTTCATGTAGCTTTCAGTATACGATAGCCTACCCCTTGTAGAATAGAGGATATTCCCTTAAAATACGGTAGTTATTGTGGCTCTTTAGCTCAGTTCGCAAACGCAGAGGCCTGATGACAGCAAATTGTTAAATTTGATGTCAGTAGCGAAGGCGGTATAATTACAAACCGCCGAGCGTTAGAGCGCGATGAAGGCCGGCCACATAAATTAAAAGCATGATTAGTAGTCCAATTTGGCTCTTTAGCTCAGTTGGTAGAGCAGAGGCCTGAAGAGCCTTGTGTCCCCAGTTCGAGTCTGGGAGGAGCCACCACGAAAGATACCCCACCTTGTGTGGGGTTTTTTCGTGAAGCTCTCCCGAACGAACTGGAGCTTTTGCAAAGCAAAAGCAGTTCGACGCCAACTGAGTTGCGCGAAGCCGGAGGCTGAGGTCTGGGGAGGAGCCACCAAATAAAATGCCTTAGCAAAAGCTAGGGCTTTTTATATGGTCAAACAGTTCTGGCTATTAAGTGAAATTGTTGTTGACAAGGAAGTAGATCAAGACTATCATTCAACTACATGGTTGAATCAAATGTACAACTAGATTTACTATTTACGGCTCTTTCCGATGCAACACGGCGCAGTATTTTGGCGCAGGTTGCGGAAGTAGAAATGAGTATTGGCGAAATTGCCATGCACTATAAATTGACGTTTGCAGCCATCTCTAAACACATAAAAGTACTGGAGAAAGCCAACCTGATAACTAAGCGTCGGCGAGGAAAGGAGCAGATTGTAGTTATTGTGCCGAGCACTATTAAGGTTGCCCAAAAACACATTGAGCAGTATGCAGCTATGTGGTCAGGGCGGTTCGATACATTAGAAGCAATTTTGAAGGAGGATTAAGTATGGGTAAAACAACATTTACAGTGAGCGATGATAAAAAGACATTAACCATGGAGCGCAGCTTTAACGCTCCCCAAGAAAAGCTCTGGCGGGCATATAGCGATAAGGAAGTATTTGAGCAGTGGTTTGCTCCGCAAGGTTGGGAGGTAACATCAAAAAAGTTTGATTTCACCGAAAATGGCGAAAACATCTACGTCATGAAATGTGTAGATAAATCACAGGGGGAGTGGTACGGTCAAACGAGTGCTGGGAAAATGGTATTTACCAAAATAAATCCTACAACCTCGCTGAGCTACACCGATTACTTTACCGATGACCAAGGTAACATAAATACGGACTTGCCGGCCTCAAAAAACAACATTGATTTAATTGTTAAGGGCGATTCGACACTACTCCATGCAGTAACTTACTACGATAGTGAAGAAGCTCTAAGAACAGTGCTCGAAATGGGTATGGAACAAGGTTTTGACCAAACACTTGATAAGCTTGAAGAAATAGTAAACCACCTGTAAGTAGGTGTAGAGCTAGTTGCTACAATAGGAAGATGCAAAAAGACACTTTGACTAAGTACGTGGTGTTGCTGCGCGGAATAAACGTAGGCGGCAAGAATAAACTTCCCATGTCGGAGCTAAAAAAATGCCTTGAAGAAGCCGGTTTTTTGCATGTGCTGACCTACATAGCTAGTGGCAATGTAATTCTAGAATCCGCTAAAAGTCCCCGGGAGGTTAAAGATCAGATTGAAGCGACTCTTCCAAAGTGTTTCGCACTTGATAGCGAGTTGATCAAAATCCTGGTATTAACACGTGAGCAGCTTAAAAAGGTTGTAGATGCCAAACCGCAAGGATTTGGAGAGCAGCCAGAGATCTACCATAGTGATGTGATTTTCCTGATGGATATGGACATTGGGGAGGTGCTTCCTGTATTTAATCCACGGTCGGGTGTTGATGCGGTGTGGCCAGGCGAAGGGGTTGTGTATTCACAGCGCTTGAGTGCCGAAAGGACCAAGAACAGACTCAACAAGATTATGGGAACCCGACAGTATAAATCCATGACCATACGTACATGGAATACGGTAACTAAGCTGCTAAAGCTAATGGATTAGCAACCGAGAAACTTATTTGTTGGGCAGTAGATTTATGGTTAAATATCGTTAACGTGGTCGTCGCAACCAACCATGCGCTGCTCATTCGGCGAACAACATGGGAAGACACATTGGATCATGAAGGAATGGGTAAGTATGCACTGCATGGGACATCGTCGAACCCTGCACTGACAGACTCTCATTAATTAACAAAAGGTAAAGCTATGCAAAAGCACAGTAAAAACCTGAAAGACACCGAGGCCGAAACCGGCTGGAGCTATGAGAACAGCCTGAAACATTGGCGTTCCTGGGGTTCATGGTTTAGCTGGGGAAGCCCCGTTGGCTTAGGCCTGTTCTTTATTTCCATTGCGTTGAGCGTATGGATTTTGAGCCAGGCATTTGGCTGGAGTTAAGCGCTCTTGCTACCAAACAGCACCGTCTCTTTTGGCGGTGCTGTTTTTTATCCTGAGGATATTTTTTCCAGCGTATAATACTTATTTATGGACAAGCAAACAACCCGACTATACACGATGAGTTTTGGGAGCGTTTACCCGCTATATATTGCTAAAGCAGAGAGAAAACAACGCACTAAAGCAGAGGTCGATGCAATTATTACTTGGCTTACGGGTTATACCAATGAACAAATCCAGCAAGAAGTGAAGAAAGAGACTGATTTTAAAACATTCTTTACAAAAGCCCCCTATATGAACCCATCACGAAGGCTAATAACGGGCGTTGTGTGCGGAGTACGAGTAGAAGAGATAGAAGATCCGATCGTGCAAGAGATCCGTTACCTGGATAAATTAGTTGACGAGCTAGCAAAAGGAAAGGCGATAGATAAGATACTTCGCAAGTAACTGCAACGGTTATAGCTATGGCACAATTGGGTGTGATTTTCATAGGTAAGAAAGCGTGCTATATTTAAGCTCCGATGATTAGGCGTGAAGAACCAGAAAAAAGATCATACGTAACTCCTGATGACGACGAAGCACTATTGTTTGTTACGGAGGATGGTTGGAGACATCAGTCTTATCCAGCTGGTGAGAGTGAAGACCCTGAATACGTAGCGCACAATCTGCTAAGTATTAATCCAGAGACAGGCGAACGCATCACACAACCGGTTGAGGTGCCAAGATCAAGGATTACTGAAGCAAAAGAGTTTGTGATACGTCACCGAAAGGGCGAAGCTGCTGCGGCTGTGTCCGTAGGTGCGATAGTGGTGGGCAGTCTCTTTGTGCGACGCATTCGAAAAAAACACAAATAGCACAAGTCTCCATGCATACGGTTAAGGCGAGGGATTGGATTAGGTGCTTTCAAAGCCAGATGCTTGAGACTGCAGTTCCTTTGCGCGACTCTCTTGCTCTCTTATCTGCTGGTCCAGTTCGGCGTGGATTTTATTGAATTCTTGATGTTTCCTTTGGATTTCGTCCCGTAATGCTTGGGCTTTTTTGATATGGTCCATACGTTCGTTATTATCTATGTCACCCTTGCCGGATTCGCTATTTTCCTGATTCTTTTCGGTTTCCAGATCTCTGATCTGCTGATCCATTTCACTGCGTTTGCGATTTATTTCCGTACGAAGGCTAGCTATGTGTCGCTCTATTTCAAGAGCGGCACGTCTAATGTTTGCTGCTGCTACCTTCAAATATTGTTCACCTGGCATAGTGTGAATGGTACTATCCGAAGCTTTTTGACGCTGTGAGGATTCTTACAGATAAACTTTTGGCCCTCTATTCTGCACGAAAAAACACTCACATAACGTGAGTGCCTTTGTATGGTGGGTGATGAGGGACTCGCCTTGCCGGCAAAACAAAATTAGTTTTGCCAAGACAACTCTTTCATATGCCACTGGCATATGACGAGCAGGGTTCGGGGATTGTCACTGGCAATCCCGTTCGAGTCCACTTGAGCACAAAGCCACACAAAAAGACCCCATATTCGGGGTCCCTTTGCGTGGTGGGTGATGAGGGACTCGAACCCCCGACCCCCTCGGTGTAAACGAGGTGCTCTAGCCAGCTGAGCTAATCACCCAAATTGGTCTTGTAATGTACGGGTACCGGTTATGTAGTGCTAGTTCAGTTTACTTTTGGCTAGAGCACCGTGTGCGGTTTTCTATTCTTGCAGCAAGCTGCGCCAGCTGAGCTAATCACCCAAGACCGCAAAATAATACCTGTTTATGTCTAAAAAAGCAAGTGCCTAACACTTTAAATTGTGGGTAAAATGTAGTATATTTGGTTGGTCTAATTTATGCGCGAGTGCTGGAATTGGTAGACAGGCCACGTTGAGGTCGTGGTGTTCGCAAGGACGTGGAGGTTCAAGTCCTCTCTCGCGCACCAAAGAAACAGCCCAGGTTGCCTGGGTTTTTTCTTTGTTGAGAACAGGCTTAGAAAGGTGCTGATACCTAGTGATTACTATGGTGGGAAGTGCTACAATATACGTATAAATAACGTGGGAGCAGGGAAGACATGACACTTATTATAATTCTTGTAGTAGTAGGATTGATCGTCCTGGGGCTGATCTTTATGTATAACAGCCTCGTTCGACTAAATACACGTACTAGTGAAGCGTGGAGCGATATTACGGTGCAGCTAAAGCGCCGATATGACCTGATTCCAAATCTTGTGAACACGGTAAAGGGTTATGCAACCCATGAAAAAGAAGTGTTTGAAAAGGTCACAGAAGCTCGTACTCAGGCTATGGGCGCACAGGGAGTTGCTGAAACTGCCAAAGCAGAGAACCAGTTCCAGCAAACACTAAAGAGCCTCTTTGCTGTTGCAGAAGCGTACCCAGACCTTAAGGCGAATGAGAACTTTAAAGAACTGCAAGCAGAGTTAGTTGATACGGAAGATAAAATCCAGGCATCACGCCGCTTTTATAATGGTTCTGTGCGTGACCTGAACATCAAAATCCAGACATTTCCTACCAATTTATTTGCTAATATGCTTGGTTTTAAAAAGCGTGACTTCTTTGAAGTTGATGAAGGCGAAGCTGCCAATATTCAAAATCCAGTCGACGTTAAGTTTTAGGCAAGTAGTTCCTAAGATAAACAGGTAAGGAAAGTCACGTGTATAGTCAGATAGCGGCCAACAAAAGAAAAACGGTTTTCTTGATATTTTTCTTTCTGCTGTTTGTTGGTTGTATGGGCTGGATTTTTGCCGAGTACACCGGTCAACCAAGCATAACGCCATTCGTTATTGCAGGTAGTTTAGTGTATGTACTGATAACGTATTTTATTTCTAGCAAGATGGCTCTCGCACTGAATGGTGCGCACGAAATCCAAAAACGCGATAACGTACGGTTATGGCGAATCGTTGAAAACCTGGCGATTACCGATGGGTTACCTATGCCCAAGGTATACATAATTGACGATCCATCTCCCAACGCCTTTGCTACTGGACGGGATCCAAACCACTCTATAGTTGCGGTGACAAGTGGTTTACTAGAAATGTTGAGCGACACTGAGCTAGAAGGAGTAATTGCGCACGAACTCGGTCACGTAAAGAACTATGATATTAGGGTTTCGCTCATAGTTTTTGCACTGGTAGCGGTGATTGGCCTCCTGGCCGATATCATGTTTAGGATGACCTGGTTTAGGGACAGAGACGATAATAATAACCAAGTCTTCTTTTTCATCGGTTTGGCAGCGGCAATTTTGGCGCCGTTGGTTGCGCTTTTGATACAGCTGGCAATTTCGCGCAAGAGAGAATACCTAGCCGATGCTACGGGCGCATTGACCACACGGTATCCAGAAGGTTTGGCAAGTGCGCTAGAAAAAATTGGTAAATACGGCAAGCCCATGAAGCGACAAAATTCTTCAACTGCTCATCTGTACATTGCTAACCCACTAAAAAAATCGAGTTTGTCAGGACTGTTCAGTACCCACCCGCCTATTAATGATCGCGTAAATCGCCTACGGCACATGGAGACAAACCAATAATGGCAAAAACCAAACCTTATACGCTCAATTCAAAAAAGCCAAAAGATATAAATCAAAAAACCCGAAAGAAAAAATCTCCAAAATACAAGAGTTTTAAGCTCAGTAAACCAATCAAACACCCGGCTCCTAAACTGCCCGGCTCTTTCAAAATATTGGGTCGTTCTTTGGTGGTTCTCAAACAGAACTGGAAGCTGTTCGGTGGAATAGTTCTGGTGTATGGTCTTCTAAATATTGCGCTGGTGAAAGGTTTAAATCCTGCACAAGACGTTGGTTCACTGAAAACTATTTTGAACGAAGCGGTGAAGGGGGGCTATGGCCAGATTTCTACCGGAATAACACTGTACGGTGTTCTGTTAGGTTCATCGGCAAGCACGCCGTCAGAAGCAGCAAGCATCTACCAGACATTCTTGATCCTAATTTCTTCCCTAGCATTTATCTGGACTTTACGACAGGTGAGCAGTTCTAGCAGCAAGTCAATCAAGGTAAAAGATAGTTTTTATAAGGGTATGTACCCCTTTGTGCCGTTTGTTTTGGTGCTACTGGTGATTTGTTTGCAACTTGTGCCGCTCTTACTCGGTGGCAGCCTGTATGCATCGGTACTCAATAACGGTTTGGCTGTGTCATTTGCAGAACGGATTTTATGGACGATTCTGTTCTTTTTTGCGGCATTATTTTCACTGTATATGGTGAGCTCTTCTGTGTTTGCTTTATATATTGTGACCCTGCCAGATATGACGCCAATGAAGGCGCTCCGGTCCGCCAGGGAGTTGGTGCGATATCGCCGCTGGAGACTTATGCGGAAAGTAGTCTTTTTGCCAATAGCGCTGTTCTTTTTGATTGGAATAATAATGGTGCCGTTAATAGTACTTGCTGCACCGTTGGTTGAATGGATATATTTTGCTATATCTATGGCTACACTAGCAGTGGTGCATAGCTACATGTATTCGTTGTATAGGGAACTGCTATGACAACTCCAGACGTTGCTCACCGGCTTGATGAACTAAAGAAGTTAATGGCCAAGTACAGTTATGAATATTACGTACTGGATGCGCCCAGTGTGTCTGATGCTGTGTATGACGGACTGATGCGAGAACTCAAAAGCATCGAGGAGCAGCACCCCAGTCTTATTACACCAGATTCGCCTACACAGCGGGTGGGTGGCCAGGCAATAGAGGGATTTCAAAAAGTCCGCCACTCAACCAGGATGCTCAGCCTCAACGACGTGTTTAATCAAGAAGATGTTGAGGCCTGGGTAAAGCGCACAGAAAAACTTGCTCCTGGAAGTATCCATGAATATTCGGCAGAACTCAAAATGGACGGCTTGGCCTGCGCCCTGATATATGAAGACGGAAAGTTTCGACAAGCAATTACTAGAGGCGATGGACTTGTTGGGGAGGATGTTACTGAAAACGTCCGCACTATAAAATCAGTACCGCTTGCTCTTCGTCGTGATAAGAAAACCGAACAATTCTTGCATGGTCGGACCGAAATTCGCGGCGAGATAATCATGCTTAAAAAAGATTTTGAAGCTTTAAACAAAAAACGTGAAGATCAAGGCTTGCCTACCTTTGCAAATCCTCGTAATTTAGCCGCTGGTACCATACGGCAGCTTGATCCACGGTTGGTAGCAGAACGGCCATTACAGTTCAGGGCGTATGATCTATTGCGGGAAAACGGTGATGAAGTGCCGAGTTACGCCTTTGCTTATGCAACGATCCGGGAGCTGGGAATTATCTGCAATCCTGAATCGGAAGTTTTTACTAATCTCGATGATGTTATGGCATTTGTGAAGCATTGGGAAGAAAAGCGCCACGAACTGCCGTTTAATACGGACGGTTTGGTGATAAAAATTAATGATCGTAAGCTGTATACCGAACTTGGCGTGGTGGGCAAGAATCCAAGGGGTGCAGTTGCCTACAAATACCCAGCAGAAGAAGCAACCACCGTAGTAAAAGATATCTTAATTAGTATTGGTCGTACAGGTGCAGCCACGCCAGTTGCCGTTTTTGATCCTGTGGTCGTGGCCGGAACCACCGTCCAACATGCTAGTCTCCATAATGCCGACGAAATAGAGCGGAAGGACATTCGGGTGGGTGACTCGGTTGTTATTTACAAGGCCGGGGATATTATTCCGCAGGTCGAGCACGTGATCTTAGAACTACGGCCAAAAAACGCCACTCGTTTTCATATGGAAAATGAACTAAAGAGGCAGTTTCCTGAACTCCAATTTGATAGGCCAGCCGGAGAAGCAGTATATAGAGTCAAAGGGGCAACCAGTAAATTGCTTCTAAAACAAGCGCTTGCGCACTTTGCAAGCCGAGGGGCCTTGGATATAGATGGTTTGGGTGAAAAGAACGTAGAAGCCTTGGTTGATGCTAAGTTAGTTCATGATTTAGCAGATATCTATACGCTCACCAAAGATCAGGTATTGGGCTTGGATCGTTTTGCTGAAGTATCAGCAAATAAACTTGTGGATGCGATTCAGGAAAAGAAGAACCCGCCATTTTCACGGTTCCTGTTTGGTCTGGGTATCCGGCATGTGGGAGCACAAACAGCGATAGACCTTGCGAATAACTTTAAGCGTCTGGACAGCCTTGGAACGGCAAGCTTAAAGGACTTAAGAGACGTTGAGGGTATCGGCGATATTGTGGCAGAGTCAATTTTACTGTGGTTTGATGAGGAAGAAAACCAACAACTGCTCGCCAAGTTCAGAAAGTTAGGCGTATGGCCAGAAGAGGTTAAATCTACGGGCGGATCGCTTGCTGGAAAAAGCTTTGTAGTAACCGGAACGCTAGAAACTATGGGTCGAGATGACGCCGCCGAAAAGATTCGTGCACTGGGCGGAACCTTTCAGTCGAGCGTGCGTAAGGAGACCGACTATCTGGTTGTTGGAAAGAACGTGGGGGCAAGTAAATTGGCCAAAGCTGACAAGTTGGGTACTAGGCGTCTAACAGAGACCGAGTTCCTGAAGCTTATTGACAGTAACTAAGGATTAGCGGTTTAATACTACTATCTCGTGCGCAAGCGGCGCCGTTTGAAAACAAAAATACAAAAACAAACACCTGCCGCTTCGGTGGGCGCGCACGGCAACAATAGCTCCTGATTCTGGGAGCTATTGTTTATGTAAGGCTAACTTCTCTTCTGGCTTTGCCAAGAACTAGTTTTGTTCGCCGCTCGTTGTCTGTTGCTTTTTCTAGGTCTTCAATAAACGTAAGGAGGCGTTCTTGTGCGGCCCGACCTTGGTCGTCTAGTGTATCGACTTCAGCGAGTGACCAGCCATGTGTACCTTCGCCGGAAAGAACTGGCAGAAAGACGGTATGAACCAGTTTTGCGAGTGTGAAGGCTCCAGTTGAAAGATACGCTCTGTTGATATTATGCTCGGGATCAGGGATGTCATCCTCCATGCCTGGCATTCGGAAGCCAAGTACCGCTCGTGCTACTCCGCGCATTTGCTGGGAAGCAACCTGTGTATCGCCGCTGTGAAGCGCGTGGCGAACCATGTTGGCGTAAAAGCGCTCATGACGTTGCTCGTCACCAATGATTTTAGATAGGATTATACGTCCTTCTTTGGCATCTTCTGGCAAATTATCTTTTACGGCTTTATGTGTCAGTCTGGTAGCAATTTCCTGAAATGCAGGGTAAGCGAGACCAGTCGCGGCATCATGGAACGCTAAAGTTGAACCATGCTTTAGGTAACCCTGTGAAATTGTATGCATGGTTGGGCCGTCCCACATACCGCTAGCTTTTGCCCATTGCAACATAGCATCGCCATGCGGTTCTTCTTCTGCAACCCAGATATTTTTCCAGGACCTAAAGATGGGGTGTTGTTCAAATACGGCGGCAGTAATGCGGTCATATTCTGCATGACCTTTTTCAACGGCCAAGTTACCAAGATAAATGTAACGAGCGGCTGGTTCGACTTCCAATGGTGGTCTTGCCGATAGGTCGGCAAGTACCTCACGGGAAAGGGTTTCGTGATAGTTCCATTCTTTGCGCTCGAGGCTATGGCGATCCATTTCTAATTGGGCACATTCTGCCATCGTATCAAGGAAATATGGGTCATTCTCTGGTGTCGCAAGGAGGTAAGAGTTTTCCGACATAGTTCTATTAAACAGTAAGCCAAGCTTTTATTCAAAGAAAAAGGACCATCACAACAGATGATCCATATTCTTTGGTGGAGATACGGGGACTCAACCTACCTTCGGCAGGCCCGCAACTTCATGAATGAAAAACAAGTTTTCATCAGAAGATTGCCTTGCAAACTGCCACAGGCAGTTTTCACCCGGACCTCATGCGGGGGTATATCCACCTTTAACCAATCAAAAAACCCACCTGTACGGCGGGTTCTTAGATTGGTGGAGATACGGGGACTCAAACCCCGGACCTCTTCGCTGCCAGCGAAGCGCTCTAATCAACTGAGCTATATCCCCGCGATAGGTTCATTAACAGATGGAAATTGTACACTAAGATACCGATTATTGCCAGAGGTGATAGGAAAACTGCTACAATGATTATCATGGCAAAACTTTACAATGTATCGTTAGAAGATCTGAATGAAACGAAGTATAAAGTCCTGATATTTGCGCTGGGAGTACTAATTTTTGCAATTAGTATTTGGGTGTATTGCACACAAGTGTACTTAAAGCCTCAAAATGTTTTTTGGGGAATGGTGGATGCTAATCTAACTACTCCTGGATTCTATAAAAAGGATGTCCAAGCAAATACCGATACTACGCTCACACAGGAAACGCAGGTTAGCCTTGCGAACGTCAATGTGGCACAGACCCGAACGACCGTGTCGCAAAAGCAGGGCAAAGCTGAAAATAAAGTAGTAACAGAAATGATTGGTACTACGAATACTGATTACGTCCGCTACGCAGACATTAAGACTTCTGGACCGGAGAACAAGGCCTTTTCTTCTATTGTAGGTGTCTGGGGAAAGACGGAATATGGCAAGGATGATACGGTAAGTGGCAAAACTTTTATTAGCTCACTACTAAACACCTTCCCGATAGGGAGTATTTCTGCATCACAGCGAAAATCTTTAATTGAACTCATGAAACAGAAAAAGGCCTTTACGGTAAATTATGAAAATGTGAAGCACGAGGTGGTTAGCGGCCGTAACGTCATGACCTACCAAGTAACGTTCCACCCTGAGGGCTACGCTTTTGTATTGCAGCAATTTGCGAAAGATATCGGTATCGGTACAATTCCTGGCTTTAGCCCAGAGGCTTACAAAGCATCACCACCAAGTACCATAGCGGTCTCGGTTGAGCCATTTAGCCGCCAGCTCGTCGGAATTACCTATCCAGACCAAGGGCGGGAAGAAACGTATGGTTCCTATGGGTTGGTAGAAGATGTTGCGCTACCAAGTAAATCAATAAGCTCCACGCAGCTTCAGCAACGTATTCAATCATTACAGCAGTAGCCAGTTTCACGCTATACTAAAGGCAAGCATTATGAAGAAGATAGCCCGCACCGTTATTGTTGTAGTCCTCGGCTGGCAAGTCAGAAGGCTTAGAAAGCGCCATGCATTTAAGGTGGTGGGAATAGTTGGTAGTATTGGCAAAACTAGTACTAAGTTTGCGGTCGCCAAAGTATTATCGGAAAAATATCGTGTGCGTTTTCAGCGAGGTAACTACAATGACATCGTGACGGTACCGCTGGTATTTTTTGGCAGATCTCTGCCAAGCCTCTTTAACCCATTTGCCTGGGCTGTAACGATAATTGGCAACGAGGTTGCGATCAGAAGACCATTTCGATATGACGTGGTGGTAGTTGAAGTTGGCACCGATACACCAGGTGACATCCAGCGGTTTAAAAAGTATCTAAGTTTGGATATCGCAATTTTGACAGCCATAACTCCAGAGCATATGGAGTTCTTTGAGGATCTTGACGCGGTAGCGGAAGAAGAGCTTGCTGTCACGTCATATGCCAATCAGCTGGTAGTTAATACTGATCTATGCGATCAAAAATACCTCGCCGTAGATATTCCTCTAAGCAGCTACGGAACTAACGACAAAGCCGATGTGCGAATAACAAAGGAAACGTTTAAGAACCAACTAGCTTCTTTTACGCTTGTTATGAACGGCAATACATGGCTTGCGACTTCAATGGAAGCGGTGGCCAAAAGCGAGCTGTATTCTGCCACTGCAGCTGCTGCTGTTGCGAACTTGCTACAAGTACCAGATGAAGAAATAATTAATGGGATCAGCAAAATACAACCTGTTAGCGGTAGGATGCAGCGGTTGCAGGGCATAAAAGGGTCTTGGATATTGGATGAAACGTATAATGCGAGCCCGGACGCTGTCATGGCGGCTCTGGACAGCCTGTACCTACTTGAAGCGGACCAAAAAATTGCGGTACTTGGAAACATGAACGAGCTAGGAAAGTATTCAGAAGATGCCCATCGCTCTGTTGGCCAGTACTGTGATCCGAAACAACTTGATCTGGTAGTAACTATTGGTCCGGATGCAAATACTTATTTAGCAGCTGCAGCCAAAGCAAAAGGCTGCAGCGTGCAAGAATTTACTAATCCATTTGATGCTGGTATGTATGTTAAAGAGCGAATCAAAAAAGGTGCAGTGATCTTGGTAAAGGGGTCTCAAAACAATGTGTACGCCGAAGAAGCGGTGAAGCCGCTGCTGAAAAACCCCAAAGATTCCGACCGTCTGGTTCGTCAAAGTGCCCAATGGATGAAAAAGAAGCAAAGGAACTTCCAGCGTGGCTAAACGTAACATCGCTGTTGTGATGGGTGGCCCTTCTGCGGAGCACGAGATTTCTCTACTAACAGGACAGACCGTTCTGCAGAATCTTAATCCAGAGAAATATACGCCCATTAAAGTAGTTATAACTAAAAACCGACTGTGGCAATTTGAAGATAAAACTAGGACTGCGCCAGAAGCGCTAACATTTTTGAAAGAAAAGCATGCAATCATTTTTATTGCGTTACACGGAAGCTATGGTGAAGATGGTACTTTGCAGGGTTTATGTGAACTATACGGGGTTAGCTATACCGGATCCTCCGCGGTCTCCAGTATTCTTTCTATGGATAAGGTCTCTTCCAATGAGCTGTTCGCCAAAGAGGGGCTTAACGTACCGGAGTACTTGTTTTATTCTCAAGATCAAGACGTGCATAAAATTGTCAGCGAAGTAGACGGTGCGTTCACCTACCCGTTAGTGATCAAGCCGGCACGACAAGGTTCTAGTGTGGGTGTACGAATTGTACACAGTAAAGAGGCGCTTAAACCGGCGGTTGAGGAAGCATTTAGGTTTGATGAAAACATTATTGCTCAGGAGTACATAAAAGGTCGGGAGGTTTCTTGTGGTGTCCTAAAAGAAGGGTCGTCACTTACGGCACTACCACCTACGGAACTCATACCGGTGGTTTCAGAGTTTTTTGATTACCGCGCAAAGTATGAAAAGGGAGGCACAAAAGAAATAACGCCACCCGATATGGATGCAGCGATGCTGGAAAAGATTCAGGAAATAGCCGTTCGCTGTCACGCCGCGCTTGGCTGCGGAGCATATTCTAGAACAGATATGATGCTGCAGGATGAAACCCTATATGTTATTGAAATAAATCCTCTCCCAGGCTTTGCTGACGCCAGTATCTACCCGCAGCAAGCTAGAGCGGCCGGCTTGTCGCTTGAGCAATTGCTCGATACTATTATTACGAATGCAGAACAAAAGTAAGGAATAGCCATACATGAGAGTTTCAATTGTCCACCCTGGAGCCGGCGAACTTAAGTACGAGATTCGCGGGATAGTAGAATTTGCCAAAAAGCTGGAGAAGACAGGGCTGCCTATAGTATGGGAAAACATAGGAGATCCTGTTGCTAAGGGAGAAGAGGTGCCACTCTGGGTTCGGGAAATGGTTTCCAAAGAAACATTAGATAGCTCGGAATCATATGGCTACTCGGCGACAAAAGGTGTTGATGAGACTCGTGAATACTTGAGTGCAATCAGAACCAAAGAAGTTGGTCAGGAGCTAAAACCTGAAAATATCATATTCTTTAATGGTTTAGGTGATGCAATTACTAAGACCTACACTTGGCTAAACCCAATTGCTCGTGTGCTTGGGCCAAGTCCGGCATACCCCACCCATTCATCGGTTGAGGGGGCTCATGGTCGTTCACGCCATTTGACCTATGATCTTGATTCCGACAACGGCTGGTTGCCGGACATGGAGGATATTAGAAACAAAGTAACCTACAATCCACAAATTGCGGCATTATTGATTATCAATCCCGATAATCCAACTGGCGCGGTCTATCCAAAAGAAATTCTAGAGGAATTTGTGTCAATTGCCCTGGAGTTTGATCTGTTTTTGATTGCCGATGAAATATATGCCAACTTAGCATTCGAAAAAGAGGCGTTCTGTTCACTGGCTGAACTTTCTAATGGTATCCCGACAATCGTCATGCGCGGGCTTTCAAAGGAAGTGCCCTGGCCAGGTAGCCGCTGTGGATGGTTGGAGTTTTATAACATAGATGCTGATCCTGATTTTCGGGCATACGTAAAATCAATTGAAGAAGCAAAGATGACAGAGGTCTGTTCAACTACGCTTCCTCAGACTGTTCTACCCAAGATCTTGGGAGACAGTCGTTACCCTGATCACCTTGAGCGGCGACGTAAACTGTATGCTGAGCGTGCTGAAACCGTACAAAAGATTCTAGGCAATTGCGCTGCGCTTCGGGTAGTTAAGCCAAAAGGAGCGTTCTATCAAACGGTGGCTTTTAGTGAAGATTTTGTGAAGCAGCCATTTGTGCTGCCTGCCGCAAACCCTGAAGCTCAGCACCTGCTCGACACTGAGCTTGCCGCTATAGAACCAGGCAATTTTGATAAAAGATTCTGCTATATGTTGCTTGCAGCCACCGGAATCTGCACCGTACCGCTAACGAGTGGATTTAATAGCCATATACCCGGTTTCCGAATTACCCTCCTAGAAAACAATCCTCAGATATTTGAAAAGACCTTAAATTCTATCGTTTCAGTTGTTACCAGGTAAGCAATACTTGCTCAATCTGTTACACTAGTGTCATATGAAACGCTACAATCCGAAGGATATTGAGCCTAAGTGGCAGAAAACTTGGGCTAAAAGAGACATATATAAAGCGGTTGATTTTGATGAAAAACGGCCTAAGTTTGTCATGCTCACCGAATTTCCGTATCCCTCAGGCGAAGGTTTACACATGGGACATGTTCGTGAGTATACCCTCGGCGATATCGTAGCTCGCTACAAGCGAATGACTGGCCATAATGTGCTATACCCCATGGGTTATGATGCCTTTGGTTTGCCAACTGAAAACTATGCGATCAAAAATAAGATCGCGCCCCAAGTTGCGACTGAGAAAAACGTAGCCAACTTTCAGAAACAGTTTGATAGTTTGGGGTACAGCATTGACTGGAGTCGGTCATTTAAAACTACCGACCCGAGTTACTATAAGTGGACTCAGTGGTTGTTTTTGCAGTTTTTTAAAGAAGGACTAGCGTCTCAGGATGAAATAGCGATCAACTGGTGTCCAAAATGTAAAACCGGTCTTGCCAATGAAGAGGTAGTGAACGGTCGTCATGAACGGTGTGATACGGTAGTCGAAAAGAAGTATCTGAAACAGTGGATACTTAAAATAACCCAATACGCCGATCGTCTCATTGAAGGTTTAGAGACCGTAGATTACCCCAGTCGTATTGCGGATCAGCAGATCAACTGGATTGGGCGTAGCAAGGGAGCAGAAGTTGTTTTTGCGGTAGAGGAACGCAAGGACGCAATTACGGTATTTACCACCCGACCAGATACGTTATATGGCGCTACCTTTATGGTGCTCGCCCCAGAACACCCGCTGGTTAGTAAAATTACGACTGAATCGCAAAAATCAGACGTGGAACAGTATGTTACGGCAGCTGGTGCAAAAAGCGAAATAGAACGTCAAGATACTGACCGTGAAAAAACAGGAGTATTTACCGGAGCATATGCAATAAATCCTGTTAATGCGGAGAAGATCCCAATCTGGGTAGCCGATTATGTCCTAATGGGCTACGGGACGGGTGCCATTATGGCAGTACCCGCCCATGACGAACGCGACCACGAGTTTGCGCTAAAGTTTGATCTGCCGATTGTTCGCGTGATCAGTAACGATGCTTCTGACGATGAATGCACACACGACGAAGGAGTCATGATGCATTCTGGTACATATGATGGTATTCGTTCGTCAGAAATGCGCGAACAGATAGTTGCTGATTTAGAGAAAAAGGGTCTAGCCAAAGAGCGTGTCAATTATCGATTACGTGACTGGGTGTTTAGCCGGCAGCATTACTGGGGAGAACCAATTCCTATAATCCACTGTGAAAAATGTGGCGCCGTACCGGTGCCGGATGAACAACTACCTGTTGAATTGCCGCCGGTTGATCACTACGAACCTACTGATACGGGAGAGAGTCCCTTGGCTGCTATCGAAAGTTGGGTAAATGTTGATTGCCCAAAATGTAAGGCTCCTGCTAAGCGAGAAACCGATACCATGCCAAACTGGGCGGGGAGCAGCTGGTATTATTTGCGGTACTACGATGCGCACAATGACTTGGCATTCGCAGATCGGAAGAAATTAGAGTACTGGGGCGAGGTTGACCTGTATCTGGGTGGTATGGAGCACACCACCTTGCACTTGCTGTACTCTCGATTCTGGCACCAGTTCTTTTATGATCAGGGCCTAGTTCCTACGCCAGAGCCATACCATGCTCGAAGAGGCCAAGGGATTATTCTTGCCGAAGACGGCACAAAGATGAGTAAGAGCAAGGGAAATGTGATCAACCCTACCCATATTATTGACCAGGGATACGGAGCTGACGCCATGCGCTTGGCCATAGCCTTTTTGGCGCCGTACGATCAAACCACGCCGTGGAGTAATGAGGGAGTGGCCGGTACGTTTCGGTTTGTGCAACGAGTCTGGACGTTGGTGCAGGAATATGTAGCTGCTGAACCAGAAGTAAATGATGCAGCAGAAAAAGACATCCTTGTAGCGACACATAAAACAATCAAAAAGGTCAGCGAGGACCTATATGAGATGAACTTTAATACCGCCGTGGCAGCACTCATGGAGTTCACAAATGATCTTTACCGAATTAAAGCAAAGGACTCTTTTGCAGCAAAAGCCGCCTGGAAAATTGCGGTTGAGTCACTTATCCAACTGTTAGCTCCCTACGCTCCGCATGTAGCTGAGGAACTATGGGAAGCGATTGGTAATGAGGGGTCGGTACATCTCAGTACCTGGCCGATATGGGATGAAGCGTATCTTGTAGCTGACACCGTGACAATAGTAGTACAGGTTAATGGCAAAGTCCGCGATCAGCTTTCCATGCCAGCAAACGCCACTGAGGAGCAGATAATTGCGGCAGCTAAAACTAGCGAAAAAACCCAGGCTTACGTAGAAGGCAGACAGATCAAGAAAACAATTTACGTACCAGGTAAATTGATCAGTTTTGTAATTTAGTGGCGCCTGTTATTGCCGGGCTATTTTGGTAAGTGGGTCTTCTTTGCAGGCTTCGGCTGCAGTAAGCAAGTCACCGGGTTCTCGGTCAACTAGCGGAATCCCTGCCAAGTACTGATCAAAACATTGCTGATCAAATAAGGGGTTTTCTTGGGTTGGGGCTTCGATGGTGGTGGTAACCGTTGTGGTATCTGGGTCGCCAGAAACATGTTCATAGGCTACTACGCCACCAGCTACGAGAGCTCCGGCAAGGAGGACATACCGCATGCGGACTTTGACTGCTTTTTCAATGCCTGAAAGTGCGCCGTGCATAAATCGAGTGGCGCCACTCGGTTTAGAATTAAATAGCTCACCAAGCTGTTGTTCGGTGATTTGCGACTGAAATGATTCAATCTGTGGCTTCATACGGTCCATCTTTTTATTTTACCATAAGTACAATAAAAAGTCAATGATATACCATAGGCAGCTTTAACCGTTTACGCTTGAGTTTTGAGGAAAAATACGTTATACTTGCCCAAACGTCAACAGCTAATATTCAGCAATAAGGAGCATTATTTTATATGGGTAAACCCAAAAAACGTACGTCTGCACGCCGCACTGGTTCTCGACGTAGCCACCTGGTACTAAAATTAGCCCGTAAGGTTAACGCTAAGTCACCAGTAAAAGCCTTTACAACCCGTAAAGAAACCGGCAAAAAAGCATAAACGAAACCTCTTTATAGGGTATACTGTAAGTAGATACTTCAGATAAGGAATTTAACAATATGGCATCAAATCGTCACCTTGGTAGAATAGTCGCACTACAAACTCTCTACGAACAAGAGTTCCGCGTTTCTTGCGGTGATGAAAACTTTGAAATCGATGAGGTATTGCAGCGCAACATCCATCGGTACCATGACACGATTGACGACCAATCTTTTATCGTCAAACTTGTCCACGGTGTTCTAAAGGAACAAGATAAATTAGATGCTATTTTGCAACCTGTTGCTCCTGAATGGCCGATCGACCAAATTGCCCGCATGGATCGTATCGTTTTGCGCCTGGGACTCTACGAACTCCTTCATGAGCCCTCGGTACCACCAAAAGTGGTAATTAACGAGGCAGTAGAATTAGCGAAAGCGTTCGGAGGTGAAAACTCCTCAAAATTTGTTAACGGTGTTCTTGGAACGGTTCTGAGAAAGAACGAGCTAGAAGAACAACCGGAAGTCACTGAGAAAGCGTAAAAATCATGGTAAAGAGACCAAAACCGATACAAGGTTTTAGACAATTTGTGAGCCGTCACAAACCGGCAATTAAAGAAGTACTGCGTGAACCAACCGCAGGTGGTATTGTGTATCGCAAAAATTCTAAAGGCCAGGTGGAAATACTGCTTATCCAGGACGCCAAAGACCGATGGACTATCCCCAAGGGGCATATAGAAGAGGGGGAATCTTCTAAACAGACCGCAGAGCGTGAAATCCGAGAGGAAACTGGACTTCAGGAAATGCGGGTTCTTAACTGGCTTGGAAAGATTAACTTTAGGTACCGACGGCAACAGAGCCTAGTGCTCATGACTACCGAGATTTTCCTAGTTAAAGGTTTGGGTGACACGGATAAGCTACAGCCAGAAGATTGGATGAACGGTATTAAGTGGTTTTCTGCAGCAGAGGCACTCGACAAAATTGAATATGAAGATATTGGAAAAATCATATTGATCGCATTAAAGAAAATCAGGAGCCAGAAGGACTAGGACAGAAGACTATGCAGGATTTCAGTCAATACCAGGCGTTTGCGCAGGAGAAGTTAGGGTTTACGTATGAAAATCTTGAACTGCTTATTACCGCCTTTACACATCGGTCATACGTGAATGAGCACAAAAAAACCGTCAAAGAGCACAATGAGCGCTTAGAATTCTTGGGTGATGCAGTTTTGGAGCTGGTGGTTACAGAGTATCTCTACGGTACCTACGAAGAGCCAGAGGGTATTTTGACTAACTGGCGGAGCGCATTGGTGCGTACTGAAAGTATCAGTGCAGCCGCAAAACGCTTTGAATTTGAGCCACTGCTTCGGTTGAGCCGAGGGGAACGACGGGGAACCGACAGGGCGCGGGCGCAGATATTGGCAAACTGTTACGAAGCGGTTGTGGGTTCACTATATCTGGACCAAGGATATGATGCCGCCAAGACATTCATTCATAAGAGTCTGATTACTACGTTTAAAGAGATACTGGAAACCGGTTCTTGGATGGACCCAAAATCACACCTCCAAGAAGTGGTACAGAGTGAAGAGGGGCATACTCCAGTCTATAAAGTCATAAGCGAAGAAGGTCCCGACCACGACAAAGAATTCACGGTAGGGGTATATGTTGATGGCGTCTTAAAGGGGAAGGGATCTGGCCCGAGCAAGCAGGCCGGACAGCAACAAGCCGCCCAGAAAGCACTCGCAAAATACAAGTCAAAATAAGCATGTATTGACAACAGAGGTGCTTCTCTGTAAAATATGCTAGATTGTTCAATAAACTAAATCTTCTATCAAGAAAGAGAGTTAAGTAAATACAACTATGTTAGCTATTCGTTTGCAACGAACCGGTCGTAAAGGCCATGCGCAGTTCCGTGTTTTAGTACAGGACTCGCGACGTACTCCAACCAGCGGTCGCTATGTGGCGCTGCTAGGAAGTTACAATCCTCATGCCAAGACGCTTGTTTTGGATAAGGAAAAAGCAGAATACTACCTTAAAAACGGTGCTCGTCCATCTGATCGAGTTGCTCGCTTGCTGCAGAGCGAAGGTATTAAGCTACCATCTTGGGTTAAGCTCTCATCTAAAAAAGAAGGTGCTGTTCGGAACCCAGAAAAGCTTCGAAAGAATCAGCCAGCTGAAGAAGCTCCAGAGGAAGCTCCAGCAGCAGAGGCAGAAACTCCAGCGGAAGCCCCAGCCGAAGAAGCTCCCGCAGAACCTGTAGAAGCTGAAAAGCCAGCTGAAGCAGAAGAAGCACCTGCTAAAGAAGCCTAAAACTCACAAAACACAACATCATTGCCGTTTATGTTTGCCGGTATGCGGTATAATGGGTGTTGTTACCTAATGGGAGATTTTCTGAATGAGTAGCATTGACCAACAATTTGTAGAATATATTGTAAGATCCTTGGTAAGTAATCCAGACGCTGTAGAAATAGAGCGAACCATTGATGAAAAAGGAGTTTTGCTCGAACTGACCGTTGACCCTGAAGATCTCGGTCGTGTAATTGGTAAGCGAGGAGCCACCGCTCAGAGTTTGCGAACGCTACTAAGAGCGCTCGGCACTAAGAATGACGCTCGTTACAACCTAAAGATCGTGGATAATGGTGTTGCACCAGCACCATCTACACAGCAGACTGCGCCAATGTCAGATGACGATGGTGATTCGGCTGATAACGAGAGCGAATCAGACAGTATTGTTAGCAAAACTCGTAAAGAACTTGAAGAGCTAGATGACCTAGACGTATAGGATCGTTCGTAGTAGTACTATATAGAGCCGGTGTAATAAGCGGGCTCTATATTTTTGTGATATAATATTATAGATGAAAATTCAAGTGATTACGCTTTTCCCCGAGATGTTTCAAGGGGTTATGAATACCAGCATGCTTTGGAAAGCCCAGAACATCGGAGCCGTGGAGATTAGTTATATTAACCTGCGTGACTTCGGCTTAGGGCCACGGAAACAGGTTGATGACATGGTGTACGGTGGGGGTGATGGCATGCTCCTAAAGCCAGAGCCGGTTGTTGCGGCAATCGAACACGCCAAAAGCATCTCGCCGGATGCATTGGTTGTTCTGCCTACTCCCCGCGGGCAAGTATACAAACAATCTGACTCTAAATCATTGGCAATGGATGCCCAGGATTTAATTTTTGTTTGTGCGCGGTATGAAGGGTATGACGAGCGGATAACGAAGTTTGTAGATCAGCAATTTTGTATAGGTAACTACGTCTTAACGGGCGGAGAGCTTCCCGCGATGGTGATAATGGATAGCATTATCCGACTTTTGCCTGGCGTATTGGGTGGCGAAACAAGTGCTGAGAAAGAATCCTTCCAGGAAGATGATGTAGCCATTGAGCACCCACAGTACACCCGTCCGGAAGAGTTCCGGGGCATGAAAGTACCTGAGGTTCTACTTAGTGGAAATCACGCCGAAATAGAAAAGTGGCGCCAGGAAAACAAATCGTAAGATTTTAATCGCCACGGACTAGATCGCGGTTTTTGAAGAAAACCAGACTTACACTCATCATAACTAGGATTGAAACTATAATGATGGTCATATTTCTCCAATCCAAACCAACTACCATGGTTTGGGGTGAGTTGTAGTAGTAAAATAACGAACCTTTTTCAATCGGGCGCAAGGCCTTAACGGCTGGAGCGAGGGAAGAAATAAAGAAACTTAGAAACGCATAGATACTTGCAATAGCAATTGCCAGACCCTTCTTGCCCGTTGCTGTACCGATTGCGTAGGCAACCATTCCATAGGCAACGGTCATCAGGTAACAAGCAAAGGATGCTTGTGTGAGTCTTAGTAGCGAAGTACTCTCGCCAATAATCGCCAATCCTATCAGAACGCCGATGGCAATAAATAGTACCATTACCAGCAGTATGGCGCTGGCGGCAAAAAACTTGTGAAAGTAAACTTTTGTGCGTGAAACGGGCTGAGCCAAAAGTGTTTCTAGGGTGCCACGATCTTCATCCCCGGCACTTAGTCCATAGAACAGCATGATGGCAAGGATGATGGTAAATATCGGGATCTGGGGACCATAGATCTGCTGTGCTATAAATCCGGGAATTGTTTTGTAGCTACTCACATCGCCAACGAGCGAACGGAGCGATTCTGGAACAGAGCCGATTATTTGATCAATTCCCTGTTGGTTAAAAGAAGGGTACAAACTCATCGTAAGCACGGCTGTGGCGGCGAGGCCAATAGACCAGCCAATGAGCATCCATCGTTTTTCATATAGGGTTTTGGTGATTATATTGTTAAACATTTATGCGGTCTCCTCGACAGTCTCATACATGCCCAAAAATAATTCCTCTAAATCTGGTTCGCGGATCAGCATATCGGTAACGCGGTGAGAGCTCAATTTTTTTAGCAACGGTGTAAAATCACCGCTTACTTTACAGGTAATTATGTTTCCATCCACGGTTACGTCCGTAACATTCTGAACATCTTTCAGTAGTGAAGCGGTTGCTTTTTTGGAAAGTGTTATAGAAACCGAACGGAAGGATTGTGCCAGTAATTCATTCAGTGGCGTAACGCTCATAAGCTTGCCTTCTTTAATGAAGCCCACACGATCGCAGAGTTCCTGAATCTCGCTCAGTACGTGCGATGAAATGAAAGCCGTCTTGCCCTTGGAGGTATGCTCTGTGATGAGCTTGGCAAATTCGGCCTGCATTAGCGGATCAAGACCGGAAGTTGGTTCGTCAAGTATTAATAAATCAGGGTTGTGCATGAGGGCAGCAACAAGGGCTATCTTTTGCCGGTTACCGCGCGAAAGGCTACCAATTTTTTTCTCAATCTCGCATTGCAATCTGTCGACATACTTTTGAACGTTGCTCCATGGAATATTTCCGTGGATTCCGGCCATATACTCTAAGTATTGCCGCCCAGTTAGCCGGTTTTCTAAGGCCATGTCGCCAGAAATGTAACCTACTCGGCGTCTAATAGCTAGTGAATCGCGTTTGCTGTCCATGCCAAGCACGGTTATTGTGCCTTCAGTAGGACGTATGAAATCTAAAAGCATTCGGATAGTAGTTGATTTACCGGCACCATTTGGCCCGATAAAACCAAACACTTCACCCTTATTCACTGTTAAGTTAACCTCAGTAACACCACGGGCGGTGCCGAATTTTTTAGTCAGATTTTCAAGCTTGATTATTGGACTCGCTGCCATATTGCTTTCATTGTAGCAGGAATAATTTAGGTTTGTTTAGTTTAGGACGGGCGTTTCGGCAAACTCCTATGTGGAGCTGACTTGTCCAAAAGGGTAAATTTCTGTATAATCACCGAAGTTATCAACCAAATACTGGGGATTAGCCAAGCGGTAAGGCAACGGGTTCTGGTCCCGTGATCGGGGGTTCGAATCCCTCATCCCCAGCCATTTTAGTAATATGCAACCACAGTAACTTCTTGCGTTCAAGAATCGGGCTATATCGGCTTAAATCTTGGCATCACTCTATTGTTATGTTCAACCGTTTCTAAAAAGTTCTTTGCCGTCCGCACCCATACGATGTTCTTTAGTAAAAAACGATATACGGCACACGGGGCTTCGCTATCCTCTAGAAATCCTGTGGCAACAATCTCATAGTTACCACCTTTATAGTGCTGATAGACTTGTCCGTCTAGTGGGCGCTCCAAGCCATTCCAGCCGGTAAGTATTTCGTCAATGGATCTTTGCTTAGTCATACGTAAATTGTAGCAACCAATTGCTACTTGTCACAGAACATGAAAAAGTTCAGCCTAAGCCAGAAGAGCCTTCACCCTCGCCATTGACTTAGAGTCAATAGTAAGAGTCAAAGTTCGAAAATCTGACCAGTCCCAGCCATGAAAATCGTCAGAACTTTTGGTCTGGCTTTTTGATAACTAGAGATATGGGCGATTCAAGCGACAAAAGTAACGCTCAGTATTCCACTTAGATTAATCGATACATCTATTTGGACCACCTTCTACGATATATGTCACAGCGTAGGAGTGTGCTGCGCTTGTATCTCGATCGAGGAACCAGGTTCCAGTGGAGTTACATCGAAGGCGGAAAAGCCAGTTCGGTTCGTTTTCGGTGGGGCTTACCCAGGCAGATTCGCTTGGATCAGTTGCGCCGTAGTGGAAGCCGGTGAAGATACTCAACGATGAAGGATCGAGGTTTAAACTTTCTGGCGTTGTACATCTGCTCGTTTGGTTCCTATTATTGGCTAGGCATTCTGAGATTGCTGCATAAATTAACCTCGCGTCGCTATCGCGCTCGTGGTTACGCTGCCTTTTTTGTAGCGTTGGAACGGCAAGCAGCATGGAAACCAAAATCAGCCCTGCTATTCCTAATACAATAAGCACCTCGATAATAGTGAAGCCTTTTTTGGATTTAATATGCATGATTTTGGCACACATTTTAGTTCCTTGCATTCAACCATAAGCATAGCATAGGGCATGAGACTTATATAGGGTTTCTCCTATGTACTAAGATTGTGAGAGTTTCAAGATTTTCTTACTTGTATCGAAGATTCTAATGGTCATTGATTTTTAGGTCGGTGAGCCAGCTTTGTTTAGCCGGCTCTCTGTTCGCAGCGCGCAAAGGTGCTGTGAACAGATTGCAGTATTCCCTCGCCATATTGTGTCTACGCCTCGTTTAGGGTTAAATTGGTTAAACGCTCCTTGGATCGGGTTATCGATCAAAAAGATAATATCGGAATAGTACTTATCGTTATCATCAGTAAAGCCATTCGGGTGATCATCTATTATGGATTTTAGTTCTTGAACGGAAAGTACCAAGACCTTAATCTTCTCGTCGCGGATTTTAAACTTTTGTGGAATCAGAGAATCTATGGTCGATTTAACGTCGCCTGACGGGAGGGTTTTGACCGAAAAATCACATTACCGCTAGCGGTATACGTTCTCACGTCTTTAAATTATGCTTTTTCCAAAGCTTGTTTTAGGTCTTTCATTGAAATGCGGTTTTTATTGCCCACATTGATTCCTCGGATAAGTACGATCCATGTTTACATAAAAAAAGTATATGAAAACATACCACTTTAGGGAATACAAGCTGAGGAATTAAGAAAGATCAACCACTCTGAACATGTCTACTATAACGGGGCTTTGTTCGGTAAGTACAAAACCTATGTCGGCACCTACAGGCCAGTCAAATCCTATGACGTGTATTCCCATCCATGTTCTGCCACTTGCCCAGGCCGGGATGGTTCGGCCAGTTTTTAGGACAACCCCATCAAAGGAGTAGGAAAGTTTGCCGTTTTCACACTTAAGCGATACCCAACACGGTCCGCCGTCAGTTATACCTGCGGGCATACCGTTATTAATTGAGGTATTATCTGCGACGTAATAGGCATTGTTTGGCACATCGCTGATAGGACTTTCTCTGAAAGCATTTTGGATGTATGTAGCGTTAACGCTAACATCCCAGATGGGTAAAACGCCCATTTGGAGAGGGTCCGTAGAATTTAGATCAACAAATGCTACAGGTGAGACTTGGTGAGTAAAGCCGGCTTGGGTCAGGTCTGGACGCCATCTTACCGAAACTTCAAAGTTATCATATAAACCAGTGTTGTAGGCCATCAACATGTGGGTAACATACGAGTTTGGAGTTCCTGGACTAAAGGTGTTTACATGTTTCGGCTGCTTGGTAAGGATGCCGCCACTAAAGGTGGCTGAATCAAACATTGTAGGATACAGTGTTGCTGCGTCAGTCCACGCTACATCACCTGGTCTAATGCCTGCACGAATTTTAACTTGTGCCATGGGCTAACGGATCCAAATAAATTTACACCAGCCGTTTGCGCCATTACCGCCATTACCGGCTGCTTTGCCTACTCCAAAGGAGCCACCACCTCCGCCACCGCCGGGGTATCCACCGTTGCCGCCTGCATAACCACCGTTTGTCGTTGCGATAGCACCGCCACCGCCACCGCCAGATCCGAAAGTTCCAGATACAGTTGCAGAAGTTCCGGCATTGCCGTCGCCCGTTGCACCACCAGCGCCAGCGTTGGTTCCTCCGCCATCGGCTGCAACTGAGACAGTATTGCTGGCATCGCGTGATTGACCAGCTCCACCACCGCCTGAAAAACCGTAGCAAACAAGGCTCGCTAATGGCGACGAATTAGATACCGTCGAGTTCAATACGCTTCGGCCACCTCTTGCTCCATCAGCGCCCGTTCCACCCCAGCCTGGCGTAAAACCACCATTATGCTTACCTGCTGAACCACCGGTAATAGTTATATTGCCAGATGTTAATTGAATAATGAGGCTGCCACCATCTGTGCCATCTCCACCGACTGCGCCATCTGTAATTGCTCCGGTGCCGCCGGCACCGCCTGCACCTACGGTGACTGTTCCGGTACTAAGAAAACTATTCGCATCCATAATTGTTTGGAAGCGACGACCCGGTGCACCACCACCACCACCGTATCTGTCGGTTCCTGCGATGTTCCTGACACCACCAGCGCCACCACCGCCCGCAGACACTCCAACAATCATAACTTTTGTTGCACCTGCTGGCTTATTATAGCTACCATTGGCAGTGAACTCCTCTGTGGTAATTGCATTTACATCGGCATACGAACCGGTTAATACAAAACCATTGCGTAAGTCTGGTAGCGCAGCTACGGTGTTCGATACGGCATCAACATAATCTTTGCGAGCGGCATCAGCGTTACTGGTGGGCGTGGGTACTGAAGGCGAAGAAGAAAACGTCTTTATACCACCTATAGCCTCATTACCCGTTTTATGTACGGTAGCGGAATCATCAGCTTTAGATGACATTGCGCTGGCTTTTAGGGATCCATCAGTATTGTGTGATGCTAAAAGGAAATCATTAAGGACTTCACCCCACTGATTATCATCGCCTCCTGGTGTTGGTAATCTACTCATTACTACAACAAATTTCGTTTATGTTTATTGACTCCGATTATAGCGCATTTGCACGGAGGTCACAAACAATTATTCAAATCAAAAAACTTGAATATTATACCAAATCACCTAAGATGGGTGCTATATGTCATTTCCTCAAGCAGTTTTTAGTTTTTTGATATTTATGAATCCGGTAGCGCTGTTTTTGTATCTACTGCCACTTAAAAAGGAAAGTGACTTACCGCATTTTGCGAACATTGTGGCACGAGCAACCCTAATTGCTGCGGTGATATATATCATATTCGCAGTTTCTGGTGAACGATTTTTTCAGCTATTAAATGTTAATTTTGAGGCGTTCAGGATCTTCGGCGGGATGGTGGTCGCCTCTCTGTCACTTATCTTTATAATCAAGGGTAAAAAATCATTTATTACCACGCGAGGTGAACTAAATAAGATAGCAGCAGAAATCGCCTTGCCATTTATGGTGGGGGCAGGTTCTATAACGCTCAGTATTATCATCGGACGAAAGCTCGGTGCTGCGCAAGCTTCCTTCGCTATTTGTGTGGTCATGCTGCTGACATTTATTATTATTGTTGCGCTTGCCGCTATCAGATCCTCTTTTAAACCTACGTTTCAGGCAGTTTTTGATCAAAACGCCGAAATATTACTGAGGATCAATAGTTTTATTATAGGAGCAATCGGCGTAGATCTTATAGTTACCGGTTTTAAAAACTTGTTCTTGAAGTAAGTAAGAAGATGCATGCTCTTGTAGCAATACCAATAGCTTTCGGCATATATACTCAGCAAAAAAAATACAAACAGATCATGAGTGATTCAAAAAATATTTGGCTGACTACGAACCGGTAGGTCGATTAATAATTTACATCACTATGATATTATTAGCATAAGCATAAAGTAACCTGGGGGTAATATGAAGAGAGTACCAAAAAGCCTTGATGCTAACGGAGCAATTTCACTGATTTTGATCCTACTTGTCGGTGTCGTTTTAGTGGGGGGAGCAGGTTACTACGTCTGGCAAAAAAACCGAGACACGACAACCACAAAGAATGATCAACCAAAAGCTACCATACAAAAAGCAGCCAATAAGACTAGTACAAGCCAATCAACGACACCGACATGTACCGATCCGAGTACTGCCGAGGTAGCCGATATTAAAGCTGCGATTACTTCTGGCAATACTGCAGCATTGGCGAGCTACATGGCGCCTACCGTAAAAGTTATCCTAGCTGCCACCGAAGGTATCGGGGACCAAACACCTACAGAAGCTGTCAGTGACGTAACCTCATTCATATCTGGTACATCGTCATGGGATTTTGCGCTCCCGGCAGCAACGTTGACAGCGTATAAAAGCACTCCATACGTAACGTATTTCCCAGACAATGCCGTTGTAGGAAAAGATTCTTCTACAACCAAGGTAATTTCGTTTAGTTTTGACTGCGATGGAAAAATAAATACCATCTTTGAAGTCGGCCAAGCCAGTTCTTTGCAGTAGTTTCCTCTTTGCCGACTAAAGGGATGCGCTCGTAAAGTGAGGATACTATGAAACAGCTAAAGACTATCTTATTCGCGCTACTGGTCGGTGTGAGTGTGGCACTTACGTACCATGTTTTTGAAAGAGCTGTGCATCATTCAATTGATATTGTATGGAATGATTGGTTTGCAACAGAGCAGAGGCGACTTTTGGTTGTACCACTCACACTGTTGCTCGGGTTGGTATACTTTGCGTTGGTTCACTATCTTGCTCCCAAAAACACCGACAATAAAAATGAGGCTCTCGGTGCTATACCGGCAGCTACCATACGGAACCTATTAAAGGTGCTCATTATTGGCTACTTTTCTTTGCTCGCCGGAGCATCATTAGGCCCCGAAGCAATACTCGTTCCCGCGTGCGTAATTATTGGTACGTTGCTTGCAAGTGTTGCGTTGCAAAATGACGAAAAGGCTAAGAAATTACTAGGTGCGATTGCTTTGGCGGCACTGTTTACGGCGTTTTTTAATTCTTTTTTCATTGGTGTACTTTCGCTACTGTTACTAGCCAAACACGCAAAGACACAACTATCGATCATATTGGTTTTGTTGGCCGGTTTGTCGTGTGGAGCTTCGTATCTTGCGCTCAGGCTATTGTCTGCATCGGCGTACGCGACCCTGCCACCGTACTCATGGCATATTAATCTAGCTACCGTTGTAGCGGCTAGTTTTCTGGTTATTGTAGGATACGGAGTTTGCTACGGCCTGTGGCTAAGCGAGCACATCTCCGAAAAGGTACGTATACGCGTTGCTTCGCAAAACTGGTGGATACGGGCAATTGTAGCTACAGCAGGACTGAGCTTTCTGTTTTTGATCGGTGGATACTGGGTTGAGTTTACGGGCAACCAGTATGTGGTTCCGCTTTTTAGGGATGCTGCAAGCTTGGGTATTGTGGGACTTGTCTGGATTGGGATAGTAAAGATCGCAGCTATAGGGTGGTCAAAGATGCTCGGGTACCGGGGCGGACTGATATTCCCTACGATCTTTGTCGCCGCCGTAGTAGTTGCTGCGGTGCAGCTATATGCCACTGATGTAAACATGCTCTATGGTTTTATTGCCATAATGGTGGGAGCGTTTATTGCCAATCGCCGGCTTAACATTTTGTTCTGAGCGCAACACTGTTAATAGCACGGATTTCTATGTATATTATAAGCATGAGCGCTTTATGCGTCCTGATAAGACATGTAAACAAATAGGAAAAAGCCATTTATATCCTTACGGTAAACGCCGGTTCATCAAGTATAAAGTTCTCTATACATGAGACTGCTACACTCCGAGAGCTGTATCGCGGGGCTGTGCAAGGTATACATTTTGACAATACCGTTTTTACTATTGAGGACGTAGCGCAGAGAGAAAGCCTATCTTACAAGGTTAAGGTAAGTGATTATGGCGAAGCAATAGATTTATTGATCGAAAAACTTGCCAAGGAGGTCGATACGGAACAGCTCAGCGCCATTGGGCACCGGATCGTCCACGGCGGGGAGCGTTTTAGTGAGCCATGCGAAATTGATCAGCAAGTGTTCGATGCCCTACATGCAATTATCCCTTTGGCGCCCGAACATCTTCCCAATGAGCTACAGTTGGTTACTGAACTACGCAACGCGTTCCCCGGAGTTAAGAACATAGCATGTTTTGATACGGCTTTTCATGGTAGCTTGCCGGATGTTGCTCGGATTTTGCCGATACCGCGCAAGTTTGCCAGTAAGGGCATGCGGCGTTACGGTTTTCATGGACTGGCATATGAAAACGTTCTTTCTCAGCTTGAGCAGCTAGGCTTACCGCGTAAAAGCAACGTAGTGATGGCTCATTTAGGTAACGGGGCTAGTTTAGCGGCGGTTCGGGATGGACTATCTATTGATACTAGTATGGGATTTAGTCCTACAGGAGGAATCCCTATGAGCAGCCGAACGGGCGATATTGATCCGGGAATTATGTCCTACCTACTGAACAATGAACGTATTGAACCAGTTTCTCTTAGTAATCTTATAAATAACGAATCTGGGCTATTGGGTGTTTCTGGAGTTAGCTCTGATATGAAAAAACTACTAGATGTATATGATACTGATGCCATGGCAGCGCAGGCGGTTGATTTGTTCTGCTATGAGGTTAAGAAAATGATCGGAGCGTATGCGGCAGTCTTAGATGGAGTGGATGCACTTGTGTTTTGTGGCGGCATTGGAGAGCAAGCTCCAAAGATTCGTACTAAGGTTTGTGAAGGTCTTGAATATCTGGGCTTAAAACTCGATAGGGGACTCAATGATAAGAATGAACAATCCATAGCAGACAAAGATGCAAAGATTGCGGTGTATGTAATACGAGCCAATGAGTCTATGGCGATCGCTCAGAATGTAAAACATATAATCCAAGGAAATAATGCGTAGCCTATGAAACGCCCTATGCAACGAACGGCTAATAAAAAGATACTGAGTAAGATCGATGCCTACTGGCGCGCCGCTAATTATCTTTCAGTTGGTCAGATCTACTTGCGCGATAATCCGTTGCTGAAACGACCCCTGCAGCGGAGCGATGTTAAACAAATGTTGTTGGGGCACTGGGGAACTACGCCTGGCCAGAATTTTATCTATGCGCACCTAAACCGCATAATCAAGCAGTACGACCTAAACATGTTTTACATATCCGGGCCGGGACACGGAGGTCCGGCACTGGTAAGCAATGTGTATCTTGAGGGTACCTACAGTGAAGTTTATCCGAATATTGGTCAGGAAGAAGAGGGCATGCGACGCCTTTTTCAGCAATTCTCATTCCCTGGTGGAATATCCAGCCATGTATCACCGCAAGTGCCTGGTTCGATACACGAAGGTGGCGAACTTGGCTATTCGCTGAGCCATGCGTTTGGCGCGGTGTTTGATACCCCTGACCTCATCGCTGCTTGTGTGGTGGGAGATGGTGAAGCAGAAACCGGACCACTGGCAACTGCCTGGCACTCCAACAAGTTTCTTAATCCCCAGACTGACGGAGTGGTACTGCCAATACTACACCTGAATGGATACAAGATATCAAACCCCACCGTACTCGCTAGGATACATCATGATGAGTTAAAAAATCTATTTGATGGATATGGATGGAAACCGTACTTTGTTGAGGGCAGTAACCCCCAGACTATGCACAAACAAATGGCTGCAACACTAGACAAAGTGGTGGAAGATATTCGCCGGATCAAAAAACGCGCGGCTGCGGGAAATGTAAGCAGACCAAAATGGCCAATGATCGTGTTTCGCTCGCCAAAAGGCTGGACTGGCCCGAAGACGGTGGATGGTAAGCCAAATGAAGGTAGTTTCCGGTCACACCAAGTACCGATTGCTATTGGGGATGATGATAATTCAACGCAGTTACAACAGTTGGAGGCCTGGTTACGGAGCTACAAGCCGGAAGAGCTTTTTAATGAAAATGGTCGGTTGCGTCCAGAACTTAGTGTGCTTGCGCCCAAGGGGGATAGGCGGATGGGTTCAAACCCGCATACTAATGGCGGTAGGTTGCTACGATCCTTAGATATGCCTGATTTTCGTGAGTATGCCATTGATGTTCCTCAACCGTCAGTAGTCCACAAAAGCTGCATGAAAACTTTGGCGCCTTTTCTTAGGGATGTAATACAGCTTAATCAGCAGCAACGTAATTTCCGCATCTTTAGCCCCGATGAAACTATGTCTAACCGTCTGGGGGCAGTGTTTGAAGCTACGAATCGGCAATGGGATGCGTCAGCCACGGCATCGGACGAATACTTAGCGCCGGACGGTCGCGTTATGGATTCAATGCTTAGTGAACATCAATCTGAAGGTTGGCTAGAAGGTTACTTACTGACCGGGCGCCACGGACTCTTCCACAGCTATGAAGCGTTTATCAGGATTGTCGACTCCATGCTCACCCAGCACGCTAAGTGGCTTAAAATGTCATCAGAATTGCCATGGAGAAGCGACATTGCTTCACTTAATTATTTATTGACCTCTCATGTTTGGCGTCAGGATCATAATGGGTTTACACATCAGGACCCTGGATTTATTGATCATATCGTAAACAAAAAAGGTAAGACGATCCGCGTCTACTTACCGCCTGATGCCAACTGCTTGCTATCGGTGATGGATCACTGCTTGAGAAGTAGAAATTACGTCAACCTAGTAATTAGCGGGAAACACGATGAAGCGCCACAATTCCTGAATATGCCTGATGCTATTGCGCACTGTACAAAAGGAATAGGAATATGGCAGTGGGCTAGTAATGATCAGGAAGGGGAGCCAGATGTCGTTATGGCGTGTGCAGGTGACGTGCCAACTATGGAGACATTGGCGGCTGTGTCGATTTTGCGGGAACACGTGCCAGAGTTAAAAGTTCGGGTTGTGAATGTAGTTGATCTAATGAAGTTACAGCCAGAGTCAGAGAGTCCACATGGTTTGAGTGACGTGGATTACGATTCAATTTTTACCAAAGACAAGCATATAATTTTTGCCTTTCATGGCTATCCGTGGCTGATTCACCGCTTTACATATCGACGAGCAAACAGAAATCTACATGTGAGGGGATACAAAGAAGAGGGAACCATAACGACAGCGTTTGACATGACTGTGCTAAATGACCTGGATAGGTTTGATTTGGTTATTGATGTCGTTGATCGGCTATCGGATAAACTGGGCAGCAAGGGCGTATACCTAAAACAAGAAATGGAGAAACAGCTTGTTCGCCACCGTGAATATATAAATGAGCATGGGGTTGATATGCCAGAAATCCGGGACTGGAAGTGGCCCTCTACGTCCTAGTATAGGTTCTTATTTTTGTCGTTTGCGTTTGACAGGATCGAGCTCTTTTTTGCGGAGCCGGAGGTTCTGTGGTGTAACTTCTAGTAACTCGTCGTTTTCAATGAAATCCAAACATTGTTCAAGACTGAATACGGTTGGTGGGGTTAGCTGCACAACACCATCACTACTTGAACTACGCATGTTGGTGAGGTGCTTGGCTTTGCAAACATTGATCTCCATATCTTCTTGGCGGGTGTTCAGACCGATGATCTGCCCAGCGTAAACTTTCACTGCTGGACCGACGAAAATCGTGCCACGAGCTTCGGCGGTTTGGAGCGAATATGGCGTTGTGGTACCGGTTTCATAGGCAATAAGTACCCCGTTTCTGATCTGTTTTAGTGCCTGACCTTTGGGCTGGTAACCCGTAACCAAGCTGTTCATAACAATGGTGCCTTTAGTAGTGGTCAGTAAGATATTGCGCATGCCGAGCAACGCTCTAGTTGGCATTTCGTACACAAGTTTGGTAACTCCTTTGGGGCTAGCAAACTGTTCTTGCAGTTCGGCTCGGCGTTGACCAAGCTCCATTTGTACAGTACCGACATGTTCAGCAGGAACCTCAATAATAACTTCTTCAACGGGCTCCATTTCTACACCATCTTTTTGCTGAGTCACTACTTGTGGACGTCCCACCTCAAATTCATACCCTTCTCTACGCATAGTTTCAATAAGTACTCCAAGGTGAAGTTCTCCACGGCCGGCTACGGTAAACCCGATGCCGTCTTCAGTTACCTGTAGGCCTACGTTTGTTTCAAGCTCTTTATTCAGGCGCTCAGCAATCTGTCTTGAAGTATTAAATTCACCTTCTTGTCCCTTGAACGGACTGGTGTTAGGACCGAGGTATATACGTAGGGTCGGTGCTTCAACCTCTATAGTGGGGAGGGCTTCTGGATGTTCAGCATCAGCGATAGTTTCCCCAATTTGGGCTTCACTTACACCGGTTAACTGGACAATATCTCCGGCAATCCCCTCAGGTACTTCGAACTTACTAACGCCGTGGCTCATAAAAACGTTATCAATTTTTGTTTTAGCTACGCTGCCGTCTTTTTTGCATAGCGCAACGGTACTACCGGCTCGTACGCTACCCCTCGTAATACGACCTATCGCATACTTACCCTTGAAGGTGTCATATGCTAATGAAGTAACGAGCATTTGAAACGGTTTATCTTTTTCTACTTTTGGTGCTGGTATATCTTTGATGATTGCATCAAAGATAGGCTCTAAATCGGCTTCTGATTCCGTATCGCTTGGTGGGGTTGCCCAGGATTTTCCGGCTCGACCGATCGCATAGTATACCGGATAGTGCAGCTGGTCCTCATGGACAGCGAGCTCAAGGAATAAATCTGCCAACTCATCTTCTACTTCTTGTATGCGGCTGCCGGTTTTATCAATCTTATTTATGATGACGATCGGTTTTAGCTCAGCAGCGAGTGCTTTCCCTAGTACAAACTTTGTCTGTGGCATGGGACCTTCTTGGGCGTCAACAATCAGAAGGCAGCCGTCGGCTAGATTAAGTGTTCGTTCAACTTCGCCGCTAAAATCAGCGTGACCGGGAGTATCGATGATGTTGATACGATAATCTCCATGCTGAACAGCAGTGACTTTGGCTGTAATGGTTATGCCGCGTTCTTTCTCTTGGTCACCACTATCCATGATGAGCTCCTGGCTCATTTCTGCTTGATTATCTCTAAACGTCTGCGATTGTTTCAATAGGCCATCAACCAAGGTAGTTTTACCGTGGTCAACGTGAGCAATGATGGCAATATTCCGGATTTTGGCCGGGTCCTGTATGTTTGACATAAAATGAAGCGCGATATTCGCGCCCTTTCTATGTTCATTATAACATAAGAATAACTAATTTACTACTGGTATATTCTATGAAATCGACGAAGTACTGGTTATTCGATAATTTTTATGCTATAATTGTTTTTGAATTGTTTTTTCTTGGATCCGAGTTGTTAGCAACAAGTACTTAGGCTTCATAAAAGAGCAAGCAAGAGTACAAACTAATAACGAAGGATTTTTTTAATGTATAGAAATTCGTACACATCGCGCTCTCCGCGTAGGTCTAGTTCTTTTGGTTCGCGATCTAACTATCATGGTGGGACACGTAATAATAAACCACGCCGACAGGCTCAAAAAATCGACCCCCGGCGGTTTGTTAAGGCTGCTAAACCAAAAGTTCAAACGGAATACGTACCACAGCATAACTTCGGTGACTTTGCGCTAGCAGAACTATTACAGCAAAACTTACTGAAGCGTAAATACACCACACCAACCCAAATACAAGACCAGGCAATTAATGTTGCACTTGCTGGTGAAGATGTAATTGGGATTGCTAACACCGGAACCGGTAAAACTGGAGCTTTCCTGCTACCCGTCCTACATAAGCTATTGACCCAAAAAGGACAGAAGGTACTTATTGTGGCGCCAACGCGTGAGCTTGCCTTACAGATCGAGCAAGAGGCGAGGCTTTTTGCAGGCGGTAGCGACCTGTATAGCGTTCTTCTAATCGGCGGAGTCCCAATCGGTCCACAGCTACGCGGTTTGCGTAACAAACCAGAAGTAATCATTGGCACGCCCGGCCGAATTAAAGACCATATGGAACGAGGGACATTGAGACTAGATACCGTAGGTACGGTCGTACTAGATGAGGTAGATCGTATGCTTGATATGGGCTTCATTAATGATATTCGGACAATTCTTGGCCAGCTTCCAGAACAAAAACAATCATTGTTCTTTTCAGCTACGCTTAGTCCTACTATCGATAATCTGATCCGTACCTTTACGCATAACCCCGTAACAATTATGGCCAAGACTGCCGAAACGAGCGATAACGTTGAGCAGTCAGTAGTGCACTATTTTGAAAATTCAGAAAAGCTAGACAAGCTGCACGATGTGCTAATCGATGGTCGAGTTGAAAAAGCATTGGTGTTTGGTGAAACCAAACGTACGGTTGAGCGATTAAGCAAAGAACTCGCTACGCGTGGATTCAAGGCCGATGCAATGCACGGTAACAAGACCCAGGCTCAGCGCCAACGAGCGCTCAAAAAATTCCGAGATGGTGAAGTTACTATTCTGGTTGCAACAGATGTTGCGGCTCGAGGTATTGATGTTGATGGTATAACGCACGTCGTCAACTTTGACGTACCGCAGACGTACGACGACTATACGCACCGGATTGGTCGCGCAGGACGTGCAGGTAACGTGGGTTATGCGGTTACATTCGTAACACACTAAACGGCCGGCTTACGGCAGAAGGAATACACTTCTATGGGTAAACACATAATCACGACTTCATCGAAAGGTCAGGAAGTGTATGTAAATCTGACTTCGCCAACCGTAGGCGTGCACCTGGGACGCAACCCTCATATTCTTCGTATCATTGAAGAGATGATAGTTGGCGCCAAACTTAACGGTGAAGTAGTTAGTATAGAACACGATACGGGAAGGCTGATCGGTAATACCGATATCGTAACTACAACCGCAGAGGATACAATTTTTTATGCTAAACCACAAAGGAAAGATTACTTTTTACGCGTTGCTAAAAATCGACACCCAATCCCTTCCCGCCAACTTACGGTTAAGCTAAAAAGAGACAACGATCATAACTATGAGGTAACGGATGCATGGATTGGTCCAAATGCTCCTCCTTTCCCAGGAGAGGAAAGAGCAACGAGTGATAGTAGGGAATACTGGCAAACGCACGCGTTAGTCCAAGACTCACAAAACGTGCAATCTAAAACAATTACCAAAGATTGTCCCTACGAAAAATAGACGAGTATTGTAAAAACAGTTGCTCCGCTATTGCATTAAGGGGGATAATGTACATAGATTAAGGAGGGTGACACCATGGCGAACAATCCATCAAACGTAAAAGTTAAGGTTGTGGAGCGAGGACCAACAGGCTGGATATTCTTTACCGCTTGGGTCGGAGCGCTCGTTTACTTTGTACAAAACTCGGTAGGATTCGGCGGATTCCTTTTGGCGATTTTAAAGTCTGCTGTTTGGCCCGCATATGTCCTGCATGCAGTACTAAAACTCCTCAATTTATAACGCTAACGAACGGTTTGACTAGAATCCAGCCTATAGAAACGACTGGTATATTATTGTATAATAACTTTCAATCCTTTAGGGAAGAGGTGTGATAATCTCACACAACGGGTTGCTTACGTCCCCCTGATGTTTGCGTTCATTGACCGATGGTGAGGTATAGGATGGCGACTGAAAATTGCGGTATCTGTGCAGAGCTCAGCAAGGTACGCCGGATCCTGTTTGGTACTTCGATCCTTGTTGGGATTGATGTGGCGTTCATGTTCAGTGCACTCTTCTGCGTGCTCGGCGCAGAAATGGCACCGGTAGGCTACCTGCTGCTGGCGTGGGTACTCGGTGGCGGTGTACTCGTCTACGCGAGGCTAAAGCTAGAAATTCGTATGCAGTATGAGCGCCTCGTTGTGCTCAAGTCTCATTCTTGCAGGGCTGACAACCCAGCAACGTGAGACGATTTGGCGACCATCTACCGTTGGTTGATGTTTCAGTGTGTACCAAACGGTGCAAGACTGGGTTGGTGACAAGCCGCTAGAACTGAATTTTGGTTCATGTCACGCCCGCCCTGGGGAATCTTGTTTTGCTGCATGTGCAGCCAAGATCCCCAGGGCGTTTTTCATTTGATAAAGTGACGACTTGTATTACTAATGTAAATGATTTACAATAGTATCATGAACGACACAAGAACTACCAAATACGTCACTGAAGTAAAAAAGACGCTCGCTGCAAACGGTCATGCAAGCAATGCGCTACTCCTAAAAAAACTACAAGAGACATATCCCGAACTGAGTGCCACTACGGTCCATCGTATAACTGCTAGACTTAGTGAACGCGGCGAAATTGGTATTGCGCCAAATCTTCCCAATGGCGCGGTCCGGTATGATGCAAATACTCGGCCCCATGATCACTTTGTCTGTGATTTGTGTGGCAGGCTTAAGGATATCGATATTGCCGATGATCTTATCCCTAAAATTCTGCCGTATCTGGAGGGGTGTGAGATCTCTGGAAGATTGGTGATAAGTGGGAATTGTAATAAGTGCGTACTGCACACTGGAGGTGAACATAATGAGTAAGAAAGTAACCGTCTATAGTACGAGAACTTGCCCGTATTGCCATATGTTGGTGCGCTGGCTGGATGAGAAGAACATACCTTATACACAGTATATGGTAGACCAAAACCCGATAGCGGCTGAGGCTATGGTTCATTTAAGCGGCCAAATGGGCGTTCCCTTTACCACAGTTGAAAGCGAGGATGGGGATATGGCAAAGATACTTGGTTTCAACGTACCTAAACTCCAAGAGGTGTTGGCTATTTAATAGTCAGAGGAGGGCTATTATGAGACGAAAAATACTTGTACCCGGCATAGTTGTGACTGCAATGGTATTAGTCGGATTGGGGGTGGTTTCGTACCTACGAGACGCCGACTCGGGGCCGAATGCTGACAAAAATCCGGCAATTGAGCAAGTAAATTCGCAGTCGGACCAGTCAACGTTAGTCCAGACTCCCACTAGTTCCCAAGCGGCTCGTCTGACATATTTAATCGAAGAAGAGAAGTTGGCGCATGATGTTTATACGAAACTCTATGAAAGGTGGGGCTCCGCCGTGTTCGGAAACATAATTGATAGTGAATCAAGTCATGAATCACGCGTTTTAGCGCTTCTACAAAGCAAAAACATTGCAGATCCGCGATCTAACGAAATCGGGGTATTTGCGGATCAGAACTTACAGAAGCTCTATGATCAACTTATCGCACAGGGCATGCGAAGCATAGAGGAAGCATATAGGGTGGGGGTAACAATAGAAGAAACTGATATCGCAGATCTTACATCCGATCTTGGAATAACGGATGATCCAAGTGAAATCGCGGTTTTGGAAGCACTACGACAAGGATCAGAAAATCATCTTCGGGCATTTAACCGGCAACTAAGTCGCATACAGTCCTGAATAGTAATAATAAAAGAGAAGCTCATGCAAACGAGCTTCTCTTTTTTGAAGTACTGAACTGTTAGTTGCTGACGCTTACTGTAGTACTGATGCCGGCTGAATTGCTAGCCAATCCGGTCGCCGCAGAACCAGCCGAAGTGTTACCACTTACGTAGGCGTTACCACTGCCTGCATATTGATTTGTAGTGTTATTGGTTACTACTGTATTGCTGTTCGTAACGTTAGTTGATGAGTAATTTGAGTAACTTACTTTATTGTACGATCCTGGACCAGTGGTGCTAATGCTGGCCGAACTGGTTGGGTAGGTGCTTCCACCTCCCTGACCGCCATTATTTGATGTAGCTACATTTGTGGAAGTACCAGCGCCGTTTCCAGCATAGCCACTTCCACTTCCTCCCATTGCTGTATTGTATGAGCCTCCAGCAGATCCGCTATAGGAACCTTGACCCGAGTAGTTGTTAGTACCTGCCGTATTGTAGTTGCTTGAATTAGCGTGTGACTGCGTGCCGGTATGTATTGCGTTGTACGACCCAGGACCGGTGGTATTAATTGATCCGCCGCCATGTCCACCACTCGTCCAGCCATTTGTGTTTCCATTAGAAATCGTTACGGTTGTACTTGTGTTGGCACTGTTCCAGGCATTTCCTGATACTGCGCTACCAGCAAGGGTGTTACCACAGGCACCACCTATTCCTCTCCAGTCTTTCATGTAGTTCATGAAATTGGCATGCATATGTCCCATAAATTCATGATTCCAATTTGCATACGTCTGTCCGTGGTTCATCCAATTGTCTGGGTTCCAGTTAGACCAAGATTCTTGCCAAGCATTTCCATCTCCTGGCATCCAACTAGTGTTCGAACCACTCCAATCGTGGGCGTTCTTGGCATAATGATTGACCTGGTTCGTCATACCGCTCCACCAGTTACTAAAGCTGCGATCGTGATCTTGCCAGTTAGTCGGATTCCAGCTATCCCAATCGCCATTCCCTAGGTATCCGCATCCCACCACCGCATCCCCAGAGACGGCGGTTTGGGTGGTTGAGTTGTTAGTTTGAATGTTGTTATTGTTCGTTACGTTGAATTTTTGTGTATTGGTGGTAGAGATAATGTTTGTGGAGTCTGGCCCCGTATTACTTATGGTTGCAGCGGTCGCCATACTGCTTGCACTAAGCGTTGTGACTGCCATAAGTGTTGCGCTCGTTGCAAGGAACCTACTCACCCTACTTCTAATATGCGTCATACTACTCATGCGTACCCTCCCTTCGCATTTATATCGGTTGACGAACCTAAATGTACGTACATAAGCAGTTTTCGGCAACGAGATTTCTAACAAAATAACATTATTGTCAATAATATTTTATGAAATGCTTCGTTAAAACTATGACTTAACGCAAGAATATCGGCAGAGCGGTGATGACATACGCAGTACAATGAGCCCTATAAGGAGTAGAAACATGCACGACGGAAGTAACGCAGGGCACGAAGATGCAACCGAGAAAATGCAAAAGTCCACTGGATACAGTCCAAAGGACATACTTGAGGCTCCCGTAAAACCCCCCGAGTCGGCTCAGGCAAAAAAACCTGATGATGTCCAGAAGTACTTACTGTACATCGGGTTTGGCATTATTGCTGCGGGTGTCGTGGCGCTGGTGTTTGGGGGCTGGAGGTTGGCTCTTGGGGTAGCATTTATCGGAGCGGTGTGCATAGCAGTAGCTACGCTGGTGAGATTATAAAATCACCTCCGGGTGGACTCCGGAGGTGAACGCCTATGTGTCGTACTTCTGCTACATTGCTCTATGCGTAGTCGAGACGTGCGTATAGGCATTTACATAGGACAGGACGGCTATTACGATTCCGGTTATAACTAGATTCCAGTAGGCTGCAGTAGTGTTCACCTGCAGAATAAACGGAGAAACGATCAACCACAGTGCAGCTATAAAGTTTATCCAGCTTGACCAGTTCATTTGTGGGGCAAACTCCCTCACCGCTGCAAAGATCAGTACTGCCGTTCCAAATATCACACTATTAACTTTAGAGGCTGTCGTCGTATACCCCAAGATCCACGGTGATACGATTACCCATGCCCCTAGCAAAATGTTGAATGCACTCATCCAACGTATTTGCATTGCGCTTCCTTCCATAAGTCCCCCCCCTTCTTTATTGCCACTCATAGTATGTACCGTATTGGTTAGTGTTGCAGTGAATATTTTCACGTAACTAGTGCTGTCAGGACACAAAAAGTAGTTATATCCTTGTAAAGATAAGAAGACAGGGTGTAGAGTGGACTTGTGCAAAAACGAAGATTTAACATACCGAGCACTAGAAGCTTTGCAGAAAAATTCTATCCCGCACGCCCCAAGGCGATTATCAAGAAGGCGGGGAGTTTGGCGAAAGCACAGCTGCGTTCTGCTAAGCATGTTGGTTTGCCAATAGCCTCTAACGCTGCCTATACCCGCTGGCTGCGGAATGAATCGATGCTGCAAGGAGCGAATAAAATCGCCCGCCAGTATTCTGGAAAGTCACGATTATGGCAGCATCCCTTTGCGAGGCCGCGACCGCGCCGGGCAGTAGATAAAGCCTCGGTTTGGTATACCGCATACCCAATATCTATGATGACCCCGGATGATACCTCAACTCTTACAGTTTTGGGTGATGATGGTCTCTGGCAGGCATTTGAAGAGATTGGCATTCGAGGGATTCACACCGGCCCGATGAAGAGTGCTGGAGGCGTTGACGGCTGGTCCTTAACGCCCAGTATTGATGGGCACTTTGACCGCATCAGTAATAAAATCGACCCAATTTTTGGAACCGAGCAGCAATTCAGAACAATGTGTCAGGTGGCAGAACGTCATAACGGAATAGTCATTGATGATATTGTTCCAGGCCACACCGGTAAGGGCCCCGATTTCAGATTGGCTGAGATGAATTATGGAGAATATCCGGGTATATACCATATGGTGGAAGTCGAGCAGCGTGACTGGCATCTGCTTCCCGATGTTCCAAAGGGTAAGGATGCGGTGAATATCGATCAAGAAACAGAGGAAGCTTTAAAGAAGGCGGGGTATATTATCGGTCGATTACAGCGGGTTATTTTTTATGAACCAGGCGTAAAAGAAACCAACTGGAGTGCCACCCGCATTGTCAGGGGGACAGACGGACGGAAGCGACGCTGGGTATACCTGCATTACTTCAAATCTGGTCAGCCTTCAATAAACTGGCTTGATCCCTCTTTTGCTGGAATGAAACTGGTAATTGGTGATGCGCTGCATTCATTAAGCGAACTGGGATCCTCTGGTTTACGATTAGATGCCAATGGCTTTTTGGGTATAGAAAAGAGCAGTGATGAAACGCCCGCTTGGTCGGAAGGACATCCACTATCAGAGGCTGCCAACCAATTAATTTCAGGTATGGTTCGTAAGATGGACGGCTTTACCTTTCAGGAACTGAACTTATCAGTAGATGATATCAAGGTTATGGCGGATGACGGTGCTGACCTTTCGTATGATTTCATTAATCGTCCGGCGTATCACCATGCGTTAGCAACCGGTGATACGGAATTTCTTCGTCTTATGATGCAAATTTCACGGGACTATAATGTTGATCCTGCATCGCTAATTCATGCGCTCCAAAACCACGATGACCTAACGTACGAACTGGTTCATTTTTGGACCATACACAAAGACGATGTGTATACATATAAAGGCGAAACGATACGGGGGGAGGCGCTACGTCTGCGTATTCGTCAGGAGCTTCAAGACAGGCTTACGGGAGATCAAGCACCCTATAATTTGCTGTTTAGCGAAAACGGTATTGCCTGTACAACAGTTTCGGTTATTGCTGCTGTCCTTGGCATAAAGAACCTCAGTCACCTCAACAGTAGTCAAATAGAAACCATTAAGCAGGTGCATTTGCTACTGGCGATGTTTAATGCGATGCAGCCGGGAGTTTTTGCGTTATCTGGCTGGGATTTGAGTGGTTCTTTACCGCTCGATACCTCTCAAGTCGCCGAGCTGGTTAAGGACGGCGATACGCGATGGATTAACCGAGGGGCCTATGATCTTATGGCTCTAGCGCCGCATAAGCAGCAAGCATCGTCAGGTTTACCAAGAGCTGTCAATATATATGGAACACTACCGGACCAGCTCCGAGATCCCAAATCTTTTGCGCGTAAGCTGCAGACCCTTTTGAGGATACGCGATCAATATGGAATTGCTACGAGCCATCAGGTTGATGTTCCTGACACCAATAATAAGGCGGTACTGGTGATGCTACATAAGCTTGCAGCAGAGGGAGCGTACCAGGCTACCATCCTTAACTTCTCTAATGAAAAAGTCGATGATGTGGTTCATTCAGAGCACCTCACCCCCGATGCTACCGTGATGGACATGTTCACCGACAAGAAGATCGCCAACGTGGATGGTACGAGTAGCTTTGCTGTTTCTCTGCGGCCTTATGAAGGACTATCGCTTCTTATCAAGAACTAAACGGGCGGTCTATGAGATAACTAATCGCGGACCGTAGTCTTCCTGCTTATAGTGGAGACATGTCTAAATCAGATGAACGACCATTACCAGGTAAGACAAGCAAAGAAGCCGACCGCAAGCAGCTTCGGCTTGCCCGTGACCAAGGTGATGCGTTTACTAAGTCGCTCGAGGCTATGCGCGAAGAGGCAGGGCGAGGAAAAAGTATAAAAGTTCAAGATTACATGATCTCGTATGCAGAAGAAAATGCGGAGGGAATGTATGAGTGGACCAATGGTCAGCTTGAATGGCGGAATCCTGACTTTGAAAATTGTCATCTTGAGATAACTGTCCAGGACTCGCAGGATGGAAGATTTATTCCATACCTCGATGTCTCAGTGTCAATCTTTCCGAGCGGAGATGACGAACAGTTATTAACAGTCAAACTTCCGTTTCTGTGGCACCCGTGGCTATTCCATTACGGTACCAATATTGCAATCCCAGAAAGTGGGAATTATGATTTGCTGGTATCGGTAAGCGAATTGAAAGTAAACCGTCATGACCATGAAAATGGACAGCGCTACACCCATCCGGTGGAAACACTTTTTACGAATGTCCCATTAACAACCGGGCAGAAGCGTAATTAGGAATGTAGTAGTAGTGTTGACTATTGTGGGTCGGTACCCGCATAGTAGGGTACGAACACCAGGTATCCTATGCCCAAAAATACAAAGAAGAAACAGCAGTACTATCGGTTTACGTTTCGCAAGAGGCGTATAAGCGTCCTTCTCGATAAGGTGCTACTATTCCGCTTTATACGGAATCTTCATGGGAGATTCTGGGGTATAGCAGGTATTAGTATTATGCTTTCCGGCTTTACGCTGTGTTTCATCATTCGTCCAGACATGGTGCAAATTAGTACGGCGTTCAGTGACTTTGGTGGTGACGTGCGGACGGCCCCGTACTTTGCTGGATCGGTATTCTTTGGGGCATACGGAATGTGGCGGTGGCGCAACTATTTATCTCGATCGTGGGAGCGAACAATGCCGGTAACTGGTTTAGTGACTTTGACGGTACTTGGCTTATATCTAGTGGCGTTGATGCCGGTAAGCTGGAAGCCCGTACCGTACAAAGTACACTTATTTGGCGTAGCACTTGCGGGGGTGAGTATGCTAGCAACCGTAGTGCTCGATGGTTTATTAACGAAAACCAGGAAAAGTGCAGCAGCACCGCTTTGGCGCTTTCTGCGGGCGGTTTCGATATTGCTCATCGTAGCGGGAGGTTGGATAACGTATGGTTCATCAGGAATAGCTAACTGGTACCAGTTATCATTACTGGGTGAAACATTACTTTTGGGTGGCTACCTAATCTGGATAATCCTAAAAACATATCAGGGCGAGGGTAATCGGACCACGTTATCCAAAGCATTAAAGAACTTTGTTCTCATTGATTAGCGTGGTGAGTTTTACGCAAATACTTTACCCGATGTACTACAATAGAAGTAGAAGAATTCAAAAGGAGGCCTCACGATGTTTGACGTTACGGTAATTCGGCCAAATGCAAAATTTTTACTGCTTCGAGTACTACTGATACTTTTTACAGCCGATACAATTTTTGCCTTTTTGGTGGTTATGTATCTACTGGTTTTACCGAACACCACCACTGACAGATTTTTCTTGATAATTCTGCTGGCACTCCACACGCTTAAGTTTCTGGTTGTTGCGGTAATGATCGGCGGAGTGATAACCGATTATCTCAAATCCCGATTTTACATCTCAAAACATCACCTCATCCAAGACAAAGGGCTCTTGAATGAAGAAGATAAGGTCTATGAACTGAAATTCTTAAAAAGCATTAAGCTGAACCAAGACGCGCTCGGTAAACGATTGCACTATGGAAATATTCGTCTGGATTTTGCTTCACGTGGTTATGAGGATAGAATTACGCTCTTCGCCGTATCTAACCCTCATCACATAGTCAAAGAATTTGAAAAGCACTTAAACGATTAATGTCGCTATCGGCTTCCGCCAACTTTTCCGGCGGCACTTGCGCGAGCGCGATCCCTTTTAAAATTGCCGCCGCTTTTTTGACCTCCGAGCCTACCTGCTCGTCGGTGCCCCTCTGAATCTCCGTGCCAACCTCGTCCTTTAGATTGTTTTTCTGCCATGATACCCTCCCATGTCATTACATATTGCATAAAAAGCATAAGCCTTGGAGAGCAGAAAAGATATAAATTATTTCACAAAATAGTCAGCTTTTAAGTGTTTTCTGGATTAATGATCGTAATGTCTTTCAGCTTCTCTGGCAAAAAACCCTTGGCATGTTTAAAATCAGCCTGCCATTGGTACCCCTCTTGATACCCAAGTTCTTTCATTAGTTTTGTAGGGGCGTTTCTGAGATGTAATGGCACTGGTTCGTTCGGGAAATCACGAGCCGCTTTCTGGGCATTCTGCATAGCTTCCGTAACAGAGCGAGATTTTTTGGTTTTTGCCAAAACAAGCGCACAGTGGTAGAGGTTATAGTTGCACTCTGGCATGCCAATTCTTTCAACCGCTAAAAATGTACTGACTGCTACGTTAAGTGCTGCAGAAGCAGCGAGGCCGACATCTTCACTGGCAAAAATTACCATTCGGCGAGCGATAAACTTGGGGTCTTCGCCGGCCTCAAGCATACGGGCCAAGTAGTATAAGGTGGCGTCAGCATCACTCCCGCGCATGCTTTTTATAAAGGCACTAATGAGATTGTAGTGGTATTCGCCCTGTTTATCATACCGGGGTAGCTTTGCTTGAGCGGCCCGTTTAACTGTTTCTATATCGACCTTCTCCCCGCTTAAAGAAAGAGCTAGTTCCAGGTTGCCCAATGCTACACGAGCGTCACCACCCGACAATTCCGCTATGTACTCAAGCGAAGCTTTTGGAACACTCTTTGTATTGCTGGTTTTTTTGAGGGCACGTTTTAGGATGGTCACTATCTCAGTTTTTTGGAGAGGCGTAAGCACTAACACTCGACTTCTAGAGAGTAAAGGGGTAATAACCTCGAAGCTAGGATTTTCTGTTGTTGCGCCAATGAGGGTTATGAGACCGCTTTCAACGTGCGGCAAAAAAGCGTCTTGCTGCGCTTTATTAAAGCGATGGATTTCATCAACAAACAGTATGGTGCGCATCCCCAAACGACGATTTTCTTCCGCTCGTTTAATGATAGTTTTGACTTCAGCAATACCGGAGGTAACCGCAGAAATTTCAATAAAATCTGCATCAAGCGCACTGGCGACAATTCTGGCAAGTGTTGTTTTGCCACTTCCCGGCGGACCCCACAAAATTAGACTTGCCGGTTGCTTCTTAACGATTATTTGCTGTAAAAGCTGTCCTTTGGCAAGTAAATGTTCCTGTCCTACCACATCTTTGATGGTAATAGGACGAAGTTTTTCAGCTAGTGGTGTTTCCTGCATCGGTATTTATTGTACGCTGCAGGAAAAGTCTCGCAAATCGCTTGTGGCTATCGTAAAATAGTATGAAGCATGGCAAGACCCAAGCATATTACCGCTAAAAGCACAAAAAGAGAGTACTATAAATTCCTTTTCATTCTGCTTCTGGTGGCTGCTGCCGCAACCCTCATGAGTACCACAGTGTCATTCCATTGGACTGATTGGATCCGGTGGCTGCTAGGTGGAATAATGCTCCTGTTTGGAGGATTTAAGCTCATTACCTATGAAAGTTTTTTGGAAACGTTTCCTAAATATGACCGTTTTGCAAAGCGGTACCCGCTATACAACTATGCATATCCGATCATCGAACTGCTGCTAGGAATCTTCTTTATTTTAGATTTTTCTGCGGTGTTACGGAATATCGTGACCGTTTTGATAGCAACCGAGGCAACAGTTAGTCTGCTAGGCAACCTGATGCGCAGAGGCCCTAGCGTGAACGCCACGTGGCTCCACAGAGTATTCCGGCTACCGCTATCTACTACTTTGCTATTTGAGAATACCCTCATCATGATTTTTGTAATTCTCATGATCCTCGGATCTGTGGCCGCCATTTAGAAAACTACGCCTATAGACTATTATTATATGACGTAATATGTTCCGGTTAGGTGTATAATTGAAGTAATTAAAAACACGCCAAAAAGGAGTCCCAAACCCATGGCAACAAGCAAAAAAGTTCTGATCGTTGAAGATGATCAACTTATACAGCGAATGTATCAGAAGATCTTCACTTTTCAACACTATACCGTTGTAGTTGCTAATGATGGAGAAGAGGGTGTGGCTAAGGCGCAGTCAGAAAAGCCCGATGTGATCCTTATGGATGTGATGATGCCCAAAATGAACGGTATGGAAGCGCTTGAGAAAATAAAAGCAGACGCTGCGCTAAAAGATATCCCCGTCATCATGCTCTCCAACCTAGCGGGTGATGGTGATATGAGTACCGCAATGTCAAAAGGTGCGCTGAAGTATATAATTAAAAGTGAACACGACCCTAAAGAAATCGTATCCATTGTGGATGAAACTATTGGAGAGAAATAGGGCTTGAAAACCGGCTGGTTTAGGCTTATGCTAGAAATGGAAGTGAGAGACTTCCACCGACCTCGGCTATTTCGCCGGGGTCATTTTTTGTAGGCAAGTGCTACAGTATCCCTGGATTTCAAGCTGATGATCGATTGGTTTAAATCCATACTCAGTAGCAAGTGCTAGGATGGATGCTTCAATGGTTGGATTTTCACGGAGGGGAATTATCGTGCCACAATTTTTACAAATGAGATGATGGTGGTGAAAGTTGAACTGTTCGGTAAGTTCTAATTTGTACTTCCAGCCGATTTGAATACGGCGTACTATATCAAGCTTTTCAAACAGTGTTACGGTACGGTAAACGCTTGCTCGGTCAATGCTAGTGAGATTTTTCAGAAGTTCTGCTATGCTCTGAGGTTCTTGATTTTCTAGAGCAGCAAATACCAGCCGCCGAGCACGCGTCACGCTGTAGTCGCTCTCCCGGAGGTATTCTTCAAAGGCCGAATTGGCTGACATGCTGCAATTATAGCAAAAATTGCGATAAATTTGCAGAAAAAGCCATGTGCGTTTATGCTTCATGCAGAAAGGAAAACAGATATGAACCCATCCGTTTGGCTCGTGCTTGGCGTATCGTTGATCGGTGATTTTGTTGTGTTCTTTGCAAGCACAGCGCTACTGACACATAAAAAAATAGTCCGTGGTTTAGCCACGTATGCAACACCGTTTGCGGCTGGCGCATTGCTTGCTGCCGCATTTTTAGATTTTCTCCATGATGGCGTAGAGCAATACGAACCGCTCACCGTCCTGATTGCTGCCCTTGGAGGTATGTTATTTTTCTTTTTGCTGGAAGGTTGGTTGCATTGGTTTCATCATCATAGTAAGGAACCATTTGAACAGGCATCTACCCATAAGGAAAAAGCCGATCCGGTGGTCGTACTTGCTACTGGTGGTAATTGGCTGCATAACTTTATTGATGGAGCAGCTATCGCGGCGGCTTTTCTCATATCGCCCGCTACCGGTGTGATAACCACTATTGCCGTGGCTCTTCACGAGATTCCTCGGGAAATTGCAGATTCAGGATATTTGCTCCAGCGCGGCTTGAAAGTAAAAGGTGTAATTATGGTTCACGGAGTCGCGATCGTGACGACCGCAGTTGGTACGGTGTTGTTTTATCAAATTGCTAGAGGTCAGGAAGCTTTATTGTCCTGGCTAATTGGTTCAACTGCCGGTTTCTTTATTTATGTAGCAGCCAGCGACATCATTCCCAGTATTAATGAATCACGAGAAAAGAGTAAACTTATTGATTGGCAAGTGGCACTAGTGCTTATTGGTGCAGTATTGGTCGGGGCTGCAATATTGATTGCACATCGTTTTATTGGCTAGCTAGCATAAACATCTTTTCTTGGGGTACAATAGAAGTATGGAGAGTGTATATGTGGGGGTAATTGCAGTGATCGTAGCCGGTTTTGCGGCTACCATCTTTTATTTGAGCATGAAGATGCGAGAGCTAAAGGACGAATCATCTTCTGCACTACTGAAACAAGACATGGCAACGCTAACAGAAGGCATGCAGAAGCTAAACGATGGGCTAAAGAGTCATTTGACGGAGCGGCTTGATAAGAGCCAAGAGCAGATGACCCAACAATTTGCTACAAGTGCCAAAATTATCCGTGACGTTACCCAAAAGCTAACTGAACTTGATAAAACTAATCGTCAGGTTGGAGATATCGCCACTGAGCTAAAAACTTTACAGAACGTGCTGCAAAATCCCAAGCAGCGAGGAGTAGTGGGTGAATATTACCTCCAAAGCGTTCTAGAAAACGTGTTGCCACCGGGGCGTTTTGCTATGCAACATAAGTTTAAAGATGGCGAAATTGTCGATGCTGCAATTTTCCTTGAAAAAGAAAAAGTCCTTCCAGTTGATAGTAAGTTCAGTCTAGAAAACTATAATCGAATTATAGAAGAGGCTGATAAAGCAACAAAAGAGGCGTTGGTCCGTAAATTTAAATCGGATCTGAAAAATCGAATCGATGAAACGAGTAAATACATCAGACCAAGCGAAAACACCATGGACTTTGCGTTTATGTTTATTCCGAGTGAATCGCTGTTCTATGACTTGTTGATTAACAAAGTAGGTACGACCGCTACAAATTCACGCGATTTGATTGAATACGCATTCCAGGAAAAGCACGTCATAATCGTTGGGCCTACGAGCTTTATGGCGTATCTCCAGACAGTACTACAGGGATTACGGAGCCTACAGATTGAGGAGCAGGCTAAGGATATTCAAAAACGGGTTGGCGAACTTGGGCGGCATATTCAGTCTTACGATGCCTATATGCAGAAACTGGGTAATAGTCTGGGAACTACGGTTAATCACTACAATACCGCTCATAAAGAATTGAAAAAGATAGATAAGGATATCGTAAGGATTTCGGATAAGAGCGCAGGAGTGGAGCCGCTCTTGATTGAACGGCCCCTCACCGATGAGTAAGCTATTTTTGTAGTAGATCAATAGTTAGTGCGGCGGTCCAGGAGAAGTGCGGAATACCGGCGGGTTCCCCGGAAAGTGGTGAAAAGTATTCATAAAAGCCTGATTTTGAAACCATATCAAGAGTAGTTTTGGTTATGGAATCCGCCAGATCATCGTATCCATAGTGTCGCAATCCTTGGATGACCAACCAGTTGGTATTAACCCAGGATGGACCTTGCCAGTAATCGAATTCATTAAACCACTCTGAGCTGAGTGGTACGCTAGGAATCGGAAAAGATGATTTATATTCACTAGCTTTTAGGAGGTGCTGAACGAGCTGTTCGGCACGCTCTTTGGTTATTTTGCCGCCATATAGTGGTAGTAAGGTGGCGATTGTGGGAACTTTGATTGGTTTATGGGTTACAAAATTACGTGAGAAATACTGATTGGCGTAGGCGTCCCAAAGCTGTTCGTAAGCCTCCTCGGTTTTTTTCATGCTGTCAGCGAGATCTTGTGGCACTTTTTTCCCGATTGCCTTAGCGATGTTTTTTAGATGAGTGTTGGCCCGGATAAGTATGGCATTGTAGCCGGCATCCTCAATCGCAAATAGAGAGTGCGTAAGTATCCGCTGAATGTTGTATCCCTTGCGACGGAGCCGTCTCTGGACACTGAACAATGCCAGTGCATCTACGGCAGAAAGTCGTTGTTCTGGTGGGACGAAGCGAGTATCTCGACGGAATAGGTTAATTACAGGCTCTAAATGCAGGGCGCCGATGGCATGTATCCACCAGCTAAGTTGGTGTTCATGGAGTTCGTACATCCACGAGGGCGTGTTGTCTAGCCCTGTTTCCCAAGGGTGTATTTGTAACACTAAACCTTCATTATGGGGGTCACGTTCTGTATATAGCCACTGATGGTAGGCGATCAGGGCCGGGTACACGGTTTGGTACCAGCTCCGTCGTTCTGGCAGGCTTAGTTTTTTTCCGATCTTAACTATCGCTTCGGCGAGCAGGGGAGGCTGGGTAATACCGCTTGTCTTTACATCATCAGGAGCAAAAGGATTTACCCAGCTGCGCCATATATTGCTATCTTGGCGGTGGGCAAGGTCATTGCTGAATATCATGTGTGGCATCATGCCATTGGCCCACTGGCCCCGCATAAGGCTGAGAATTTCAGTTTTTGCACGGTCTACATCGAAATGACTCATACCAATAGCAATAAAACAGCTATCCCAGAGCCACTGATGTGGGTAAAGTCCTGCAGCCGGGATGGTGTATTTACCGTCTTTATCGTTATTGGCGAGAACCGTTTTTGCCTGTTCAGTTAAATCGGCGGTATCCATTACTCCATAGTATACCGGTTTTGCTTACAGGATTTCACATAAAAGCAGATCGAGCGCAGCTGTTGGTGAAAAGTTTCGGCAGCCTAGTGGTGTTCCGCTGAGTGGATTTTCATATTCTGACTTTTCTTTCTCTGCAGATCGGCCGAGGATTCTTAAACCTATTTCTTGAGCTAGGTCGATATGATCGATTCGCATCAGACCTTTTTCAATTATGTAACGGGGAAAGGGCCACGCGACACCTCGCCAGTAGGCGGTCGGATGAAAATGATCAGAATCAATAGGAACTGACGGGAACGGATTTTTTGTGTTGAACTTGTTGATGTCGCTCAGCGTGCCAAGTAAGTGTTTTTGTCTGTCTTCGGCAATATCTGTGGCAAGCGGGTATAGACTGGCGATAGTTGGTAGAAGTATCAATTGACCAGTTCGGGCGTCACGGCTGTAGTATCCGGACTCATGGGGTTTTTGGGGATCTTCATGCCAAAGTTTGGTTTCTATAGCTGTGTGCAATCGTGCCATTTTGATGCGTAAGTCTATGTCGATCTGGAACAGAGGATCAAATAAGTCGTCTGATATTTCTACTAAAGCGCTATTGGCTGCGTCGAGCACGGCATTAAATCCCACATCCTCAATGAGTGGAATAGCGGGGTCTTCTATAATCTTCGCCATATCGTACCCGTAGCCGCTTATCTTGCGTGTTTGATAGAAGCTGGTTATCACATCGTCATTGTCTGAACGCTCTTGTATGGAGATTTCCTTGAGATCACCAAGGAAATGCCGGTACCCGGAGATGGCGAATTTTCCAAGCTGTTCCTTTAGCGCCCCCCAAGCGGTTTCATGTTGTGCTGAATATGCAATGAAGAGGGTTTCTCGCCAAGGTGGCGTATTATCCATACCACTTTCATAAGGATGCATGAGCGCTACTAGTCCATCGTCGTTAACTACTCGCTGATTTAACAGGTACTGGTGATGTTTTTTTAGGGGGTGAAAGATCGATTTATAAAACTCAATTCGGTCCTGTGTAGGTAGGCGTTTTCCCACTTCTAATGCGGCTGCGGTAAGTAAAGGAGGTTGAACGATGCCGCTGGTTTGGTAGCCCTTTGGCTTCTGGGGATGTTTAGCGGTTCTAAAAATGTATTTTTCTGATACGTCTGGTTCGTCGGATATTCGTGCCTCATTTGGTAGCATGCCGTTGCGCCACATACTAGAAAGCATAGTTTGGATTTCGTGTGCAGCCTGATATGGGTCTAACGTAGCTATGCCCTCGGCGATAATAGCAGTATCCCAGGAGAATTGCTTGGGGAAAATGTCGCGGTTTGGGACGGTAACGCCGTGAAGTCGGTTATGGGCAAGTACCGCCTCGCTACGGTCTTGAATAGCTTCTAGTGAATCCATATCTACACTGTAGCACTCGGAAAGGCTATCGGTAATTGGTAAAGCTTACCGGGAAGTCGTAATCCTGCGTTCGAATAAGGTCCATGACAGATTGCAAATCATCCTTGCTGCTGCTCATTACTCTAACCGTATCCCCTTGAATCTGGGTTTTAACCTTTGGCATTTCGTCACGTACTAGCTTGGTTATTTTCTTGCACTTATCCTGATCTAGGCCTTGCTTAAAGGGCACTTCCTGTGATGTCTGTAGATTGGAGGCAGTAGGTTCTTTACTGGTATCGAGTACTTTCTGACTTTGTTCTCTGGCTGCTAACTTCTTACGAATGATATCTAGGATTGCGTCAATCTGATAATCACTGTTGCCGGTGACTTTAAAACCTGTCTTGTCATCATTGAGCCATGCAATGGCTGCTGGGGTTCCCTTGAAGTCGTACCGATTGGTGATTTCTCTCTGGACTTGATCAAACACGTTATTCATCTCTGCTTTGTCATACTCTGAAACGATATCAAAACTAAATTGTGCCATGCTCTAAGTCTGGCATCTCTTTTGATTACTGTCCAGATGTGCTGGTGTGGTCAATCTATTTTAGCTTCTCTAACATCGGTGATATACTACTCACAGCATGACTTATAGTAATAAAAAGATCGCCGATGTTGCAGCTGAACTCGAGAAGCGGATTAAGACGTTAGACGACAAGTCCAGTATCCTACGGGCAACCGAATTACGTGCACTATATGCCGAAATACCGACGTTACCAGAAGAAAAACGAGCAGATTTTGGCAAAGAAATAAATGTACTTAAGGACTACTTACAGAAATTAGTTGATCAGGCTCAAGACGAGCAAGAGGCGGCAGAACCAATAGACGTCACCGCGCCATTTGACCGTAATATCCCGAAAGCTGAGCGACCACGATTACTCAGTAGTAAGTTTGGCAGTAAGCATCCTTTAATGAGTGAGCTGGAGCGGGTCTTGGCTATATTTTATAGAATGGGCTTTACTGCAGTTGAGTCGCGTCAACTTGATGACGATTATCATATGTTTGAAACCCTGAACTTTCCAGAGGGTCATCCGGCTCGGGATGACTATGACACCTTTATGACAAGCGAAGGGTTGGTAGCACCAGCTCACACTAGTACGATGCAAAACCGCGTACTTTCAACATATAAAGCAAACCTTGAAAAGGGTGAGGCGATCAGTGTAGTAATACCGGGTAGGGTGTTTCGCAATGAAGATCTAGATGCCCGGCACGAGCATACTTTTTATCAACTTGAAGGGGTGTATGTAGACGAAGGTGTAACCGTCGGTAATTTGATAGCTACGTTAAAAACCTTTTTGGAAACGTACTTCTCGCAACAGCTAGAGGTAAAAACGCAACCGTACTATTTCCCATTTACAGAGCCTAGCTTTGAGTTTGCAATCAGCTGCCCATTCTGTAAAAAACAAGGTTGTAGCGTGTGTAGTCAATCGGGATGGATCGAATTGCTTGGCTGCGGATTAATTCACCCGAATGTACTAAAAATGGCTGGGATCGATCCTGAAAAATACACCGGTTTTGCCTGGGGTATGGGCATAGATCGTATGGTTATGATGAAACAAAATATTGAAGATGTACGTCATTTTGAGTCGGGTAAACTTGAGTTTTTGAGGCAATTTTAGATGAAAGTAAGCGTTAACTGGGTCAAGGAATTCACTGACATCAAGCTCTCTACCGAGGAGCTTGTATCGGCGATTGGAGCGCAACTAGGCGAAGTCGAAGAAGTACTCAATCTTGGTGAACGTTACGAGGGGATTGTCGTAGCAAAAGTTCTCGATGTGCAGGACCATCCTAACGCCGATCGTTTACATGTCTGCAATATTGACGACGGTGGCGTTACGAAAGGGATTTCTCGTGACGGTAATGGAAATGTACAGGTAGTATGTGGTGCTCCTAACGTAAAAAAAGGCATGCTGGTCGCCTGGATTCCGCCACATTGTGTAGTTCCGAGTTCCTGGGATACAGAACGGTTTACTCTAGAGGCCCGTGAGATTCGTGGAGTGATGAGTAACGGCATGCTCGCAAGCGGTAAGGAACTGGCGATTAACGATGACCATGATGGAATCTTAGAAATCAGCGATAAAGTTAGCGCTGGAACGGCACTGAGTGAGGTGTATGACCTAGACGATACGATTATTGAGATCGAAAATAAGATGTTTACGCATCGTCCAGATCTATTTGGTATTTTGGGGATTGCTCGTGAGCTAGCCGGTATTCAAAACATAGCCTTTAAGTCCCCTGAATGGTATAAGAACGCTAGAGCGGTGGTTTCCCAGGGTGAAGAACTTGACTTGCGCGTATCAAATGAGCTAACGAGTCTAGTGCCTCGATTCCTGATGGTACCAATAGCGGGCGTGAGCGTAGGGCCATCACCCATAAAAATGCAATCATACCTTTCTAGGGTTGGTATAAATCCCATAAATAATATCGTTGACGTGACTAACTTCATCTCCATGCTGACTGCACAACCGCTACATGCCTTTGACTATGATAAGATTCTAGAACTCGATGGATCACGTGAGGCCAAGATAGTACTCCGACACCCGAAAAAAGGAGAAAAGATCGCTCTTCTAAACGGTAAATCGATTGAGCCGCGCGAAGAAGCGATCATGGTTGCCACGCCGAAACATTTACTCGCAGTGGGCGGTGTCATGGGTGGCAGTGCTACGGAAGTTGATAAACATACCACCAATGTACTTCTGGAGTGCGCGACTTTCGACATGTACTCAATCCGGCGCACGAGTATGGCCCACGGTTTATTTACCGATGCAGTGACTCGGTACAACAAGGGGCAAAGCCCGCTTCAGAACGATAGGATATTTTCCTATGCGCTGAGCCTGATAAAAGATACCGCCGGAGGACGAGTGGCGGGGAAGGTGCATGATCTTAAAGAAGACACTTTCCGGCAACACGATGTAACGGTTTCGCCACAGTTTGTAAATGAGCGTCTTGGGCTTAAGCTAACCGGCAATGAAATAAAAAAACATTTAGAAAACGTAGAATTTGAAATTACCGATAAACGAAATGAACTGCAAGTAATGCCGCCATTCTGGCGTACTGACATTGAGGTTCCTGAAGATGTGGTGGAAGAAATCGGACGACTAATAGGCTATGATCATCTACCGCTAAAATTACCGCTACGCAGCGTAGCGCCAGTCCAGACTAACCCATTACTTGATCTAAAGAGTGATATTCGTGATATTTTGAGCCGTTCCGGTGCAAACGAACTATTAACGTATAGCTTTGTGCACGGCAACCTCCTCGAACGTGCCGGTCAAGACAAGCAGCTTGCCTACGGCCTGAGTAATGCTCTTAGTCCCGAGCTGCAGTACTACCGCATGAGCCTTTTGCCAAGCTTGCTAGATAAGGTGCATCCCAATATAAAAGCTGGTCATGAATCTTTTGCCATATTTGAAATTAATAAAGCCCATGACAAATCCAATGTTCATGAAGACGGCCTGCCAGTAGAAGAAGAAAGATTGGCTCTGGTGGTTGCTGCTGACGATAAGACGGCACCCAAAGGTAGTGCCTACTTTTGGGCTAAATACTATGCCAATGAATTGTTGCATCGCTTAGGGTTCGATAACTTGGTGTATGAACTGACCAAAACTCATACTCCTAAGTATGACACTGATAAGCAGGCTTTAGCCCCGTTTGAACCAAATCGCAGTGCATATATCAAGACAGCAAACGGCATTCTGCTCGGTATAGTTGGAGAAGTTAGAGCGAGCACTAGAAAAGGTTTTAAGCTCCCAGCCTTCACCGCAGGTTTTGAACTAGATGTTCTGATGTTACAACAGTATCGGGGTGCTCGTCCGTACCGTCCACTTTCACGATTTCCCTCGACACACCAAGACATCAGCTTTCAGATTTCACAAACGGTCAGTTATGCTGAACTTCATCAGGTTGTAGGGGAGTCATTAGAACGAGCCAGGAGTGAGCATGGATATGTCATATCGTTAAGTCCTCTGGATATTTACCATCCGGAACACAAAAACAATCTGCACATGAGTTTCAGAATCCAGGTTACGCATAATGAGCGGACGCTGACTACTACTGAAATCAACAGCCTGCTCGATACGGTTGCGGAACACGCCCACACTAAGCTCAAAGCTGTTAGGTTGTAAGTCTATTTCTTTGCACTGTGAACCACGCGCTGCGGATATGGAATCTCAATACCATTTTTGTCAAAGGCATCTTTGATGCGGTGCCTGAATTCGCCTGCAACATCCCACTGCTTACCAGGGGCTACTTTACCGATGCATTTCACTTTAACCGCGGAATCATCAAAGCTATCGACTCGTAGAAATGCGATCGGTTCACTAATGAATTCATGCCAGGTAGCATCCTGAGCTATGTCTTTTCCGACGGCGTTTATTACCTTGATAACCTTGTCGATATCGGCGTCGTAACTGACACCAATGTTGAGATTTACGTTTGAAAATACAAAGGACATATTAGTAACTACTTTTGCTTCTCCATTCGGGATTATATGCATGTAGCCATCCAAATCTCTTAAACGGGTGATGCGGATAGAAATTGATTCTACCTGACCGGATACCCCAGCAAGGGTAACGATATCACCAACGCGGTACTGATTCTCTAAGATGATGTAAATACCGGCCAAAAAATCTTTTATGGAATTCTGTGCGCCGAACCCAACGATAATTCCAACCACACCGGCACCGGTGAGTAAGGCGGGTACGTTTACGTTTAACGAAGTTAGTACGAGAAGAATGCCTACAATCCACAAGAGCACAGCACTCGCTGCACGAAAAACGCCTTCGAGCGTTTGCTCGCGTTGCCGTTCAGCTTGAACGGTCTGGTAGCGATGCGACTTGACGATACTGCGGACTATCTTGTGTATGAACTGTCGAATAATCTTCTGGGCAATAAATAGAAATGTAACTATGAGCAAAATATGAATTACAGGATTGTCGATGTAAGGCTGGACGGTATTCCAGACGCTTTTTATTGTTTCCATACCTCTACCTTATACTGGATTGCCTTTCGGTTCAAACAGCTTATGCCTTACTGGATGTCTATTCTGACGAACTCCTCAGCATAGGCTACTTTCAATTTACTGCCAGATTGTTTGTTGATATCTCTAACCAAATCAAGTGTCTGTTGTTTATGTGCGAACTGGCTTTCATGTGCTCCAAGTGCGCGGAGTTTAGTCTCTATTACCTCCGAAATATCGACGGCGAAGTTGCTGTGGTCAAAATTGACCAGTAATACAGTTCCGACCTTATGGGGTTCCAGCCCTTTCTTTAGTAGCTCCGGAAAGGCCAAATGATCCCTAGCGAGGGGGTACACTGCATCAAGCGTGGCCTGGCCAGCGGCGCGATGATCGGGATGGTTTATGAATCCTCTTGGGGCATCGTAGACCATTGTAGGATCCATGGTCATCACAACGTCCGGTTTTATTTGCCGTATAATTTTCGCGATATCGTTTTTTACCGGTTTGCAGCAATCCAATTCGCCGTCGTTATAGTCACAGAAGAATACCTCCGATACGCCGAGTATCTTGGCCGCAGCTCTTTGTTCCTGGCGGCGGATCTCTCGTAGCTGTTTCGGTTTTAGAGTGCGGTCCTCGGAGCCTTTATTCCCATTTGTTAGGATGAGGTAGTATGCGGTCGCACCCTCATTAACCCAGCGGGCGATACTTCCAGACATGCCAAAATCAAGGTCATCAGGATGGGCTGCTACGCCCAAAATTACTTTAGGCTGCAAAGCTTGCATAGCAGTAAGTATAGTACGTCAGGTAAGTCTGCGCCTAGTATATATTCCTATTATAAAAAGCCGACCAACACTTTTATATTCGGTATAATGCTTGTAGTTATGAGAATTATTAAAAAAATATCCCTTCTTGCTCTTATGTGCAGCTTCATAGTGCCTTTATTGGGTGCGGTATCTCATGTAAAAGCGCAGACACAGAATTTTACTATACAATCTTTTACCGCCGATTACACTTTAGGCAGAACTTCAGAGAGGGTGCCTACGATGCATGTTCAGGAAGTTATTGTTGTATCGTTCCCTCTTACTAATCAGAATCATGGAATTCTTCGAGCGTTACCTCGATCGTACAAGGGCCAATC
>JAKOXV010000011.1 GCA_029780855.1 bacterium | reverse complement strand
ATAAGTACCCCATTGTTGTCGTATCTAAAATCATATGAATCAAAATAATTAAAAAGGTAATCCATGGGTCTTACGCTTAGGTAATATACTTCTCTATAACCATATGTGGTCGTATATTCAGCATGCAGGTATTCTCCCAAAGCGCTTTTCACATCCCTTGATGATACCTCACCTTCTGGAAAGGCCCGTTTAACAATTTCTAGTGCGTTTTCCTGTCGGATACAGTCCGCTTTCGGAAGATATCTTTCTACATCCTGGCAAAGTTTAGCCTTACTTGGCCAAGTAGGCTTTGTCAAGCCAAGAATCAGCAGGGTTAGGCTCACTATTAGTATGGCGAGAATTTTTACCACCTTCTTGATGATGGCCATGTTTATCTCCTGTGTTTCTAAAGTGGGAACCGCGCATGTAGAACGATGCTCCAGGCTATTTTGACCACGGCCATTTTACTTTCTGCCACCAAGGTGTATGTCTTTCTGCATAGTTGTATGTTTCAATCTGAGAAACGGCATTGCTAGCTGCTTCACTTTTGTTAGTAACGAGTGCATTACCGAGATCCGCTGCAATATAGCCTAAATCTCTATCTATGTTTGATTGTTTAGGTGACTGCTCTTTACCGAATTCATTTCCCCAAACGAGTAAGCCTGTCAAGAACCCTAGACCGTCACGTTCCTGAAATGCGGCAATATAAGCAATTCCAATTGTATGGGCAATTTGGTTTGGAGTTCCCGTATCAGCAAGGTCCCCGAAACCCGAATCATCGAACTCTGCATTTGTATGGTTACCGTAAAAAAACTTTGAACCTGCCTCATAACTCCACCCAAAACCACTTGGGGTGCTCTCACGAACGATTTCGGAAGCTGCTCGTAATGCGATAACTGAATTAGAGTTCATTCCAAGCGCTTTATTGATTAAGTTCTCCATTAGTTCTAAATCCGTATAATCCCCAGATTCGAGCTGTTCAATAAAGTAATCCAACAGCTCTTGTTGCATGTCGTCAAAACAATCGCCATCGGAGAATTTGTTATTTTCAGAGTTGTAACAAAAATGACCGCTCGGATCTGAGTACTTAAGCGGATTATATCGGACATAACTGTACCGATTCCAGTCCAGTGTATTGTAAGGATCGGGTATAATCGTGTCAGGTTGGGTAAACTGTGTAATATAAGGGTCGTAGTACCTGGCGTTGTAAAAATATATTCCCAACTGCGGCTCACTGATCTGCCCGGTGTACTGCCGGTCCGTCGTCACCGATCCGCTGCGCGTTTGGCCCCAGGCCGTATACCTCTGTTCCGTGTCCAGCGCACCGTTTTCTGTGGCTGTTATGGTGGCACTGCCCAGGTGATCCCCCAGCAGCCAGGTGAGCGTAGTGGGCTGCCGCATGGCAATACGTTGGCCGGCTGCGTAATAATATTTGACCGCTTTTACAGTCGGATAGGTGCGCCATTCGTAATAGTCGCCAATGTAATACGTCGTATTGACGCCCTCCTCGACCTTCACGCGTTTACCGTCGCCGTCGTAGGTGTAGCTTGCCAGCGTCACGCCATTCTTTGCGCCGGTCACCAGGCGATTTTCGTCATCATAGGTGAAG
>JAKOXV010000024.1 GCA_029780855.1 bacterium | reverse complement strand
GAGCAGCCTAGGACTTTTGGATATAAAGTTCGCCAATGACTATTTTATACGACACTACTGGCTGATATTGACAGGGCAGATTGCAATCGGTATAGTCATCGGAGCCGCATCGTCCTATTTTGCCACCCGGCGATACCTAAAATTCAAGTCACCGAAATAAAACTCTTACTTTATAACTAAACAAAAAGTCCCACGCGTTGGCAAGGGGCACCACTATTGGACACTATGGAGGGTCATGGTATAATGCGAGTGCATAACAGCAAACAAAAAACGCAAAACAAAATGAAATCAAAAGCAAAATCTCTCATAAATAAACGGTTTATTGGTCGCGCAGGCGTTTTTGTGGTTGCCTTGCTACTTCTGGCGGTTGCGGGTATTCCGCAGTATCAGAAGACTGATGCACAGTCTATCCAAGACCAGATTAATGCGTTGCAAGCACAAAACAATGACTACCAGAATAAACTGGACCAATTGCAAAGCGAGGCGACGAGCTATCAGGATGCCATAAATAAATTGCAAGCCGAAATAACGGCCGTGCAATTTCAGATTAATGCGAATACAGCGGAGCAAGCAAAGCTACAGCAGCAGATAGCCGATGCAGAGGCAGAATTAGTCAAGCAAAAAAAGCTGCTTGGAGAGAATATCCGCCAGATGTATCTTGAGGGGCAGATTTCAACCCTTGAAATGCTCGCATCTAGTAAAGATCTGAGTGATTTTGTAGATAAACAGCAGTATCGCAATGCGGTGCAGGACAAGATCAAGACAACACTGGATAAGATTACTGAACTCAGGCATGAATTAACCGCCAAGAAAGAAGCCGTAGAGGCGCTTCTAAAACAGCAAGAAGCGCAACGTGCGCAACTCGGTGCCTCTCAAGCTGAACAGAATAACTTACTCGCTTACAATGAAGGCCAGCAGTTAGAGTTCAACCAAAAAACTAAGGATAACCAAAAGAAGATTGCCGAACTTATCGCCTCACAGCGTCGGGCAAACGTTTCTACTGATGGTGGGTACTACTTTATCCGATTCCCGGGAGCAACTCGTGGATTTAGCCCAGAATCATATCCGTACCGGAACGCTGGTTTTGGTATGAGTCCTGGACCGGGCTGTGTAGATAATGACGGTCCTGACCCTTGGGGTTACTGTACGCGACAGTGCGTATCATATACTGCATGGGCAGTGCTAGCATCTGGCCGAGAAGCGCCAGTTGGGTGGGGTAACGCAAAGGATTGGGTTGCCGCTGCATATGCACGTGGGATTCCGGTATATCGAACGCCGCAACCAGGAGATGTTGCGATCAGTACTTCCGGCTACTGGGGGCATGCCATGTACGTTGAATCAGTTTCAGGTAGTAGCTTTACTACTAGCGAGTACAATACCTACCTGGATGGTACGCTGCATTACATGACCCGTAATTACTAAAAAGCTACAAAAAGTATAAAAAAGCCTGAGGAACCTTGGGCTTTTTTATACTTATGGTAATAATTTGTGCGATAATAAACAGGTATCTAATGAAAACGTGAGAGGGAACCATAGTTTGAAAAACAAAGAAGCTAGCAAGGGTTCGGTATTTCGTAAGCCCTTTGTAAAGAATATGCTCCTGGCGATCGCCGTAGTGGGCGTATTTATGCTGGGCTGGGGTGTAGGCAGTAATCGGATAACCTTTGGTCTAGGCACCAAACCAGTGGCTAAAAACCTTCCGGCAAACCTCGACTATACTTCGGTAAATGAAGTGTATAAGGCTCTCAAAGTAAATTTTGATGGCTCATTGGATACCGGTAAGTTGATGGACGGGTTAAAATCAGGGCTGGTTAATGCTGCCGGTGACCCATATACGGAATACATGACTGCCAAAGAATATGGTGACTTTAATTCTCAGCTGAATGGTACGTTTACCGGCATTGGGGCTGAACTCAGTAAAGAAAACGGGTACATTGCGGTGGTTGCACCGATATCTGGATTTCCCGCTGAAAAGGCCGGACTAAAATCTAAAGACGTCATTACAGAGATTGATGGCCGGAGCGCTACCAATCTTACGGTTTCAGAGGCGGTAAGCAGAATCAGAGGACCGAAGGGTACCAAGGTCAAGCTTACGATTGTGCGGAATAATAAAGAACAAATTTCACTTGAAATTACCCGTGATACCATAAACATCCCGAGTGTTGATTACAAAGTAGAAAACGGCATTGGCTACATGCATATCAGCACTTTTGGCAATGACACCACCGAACTCGCCCAAAAGGCCGCCAAATCATTTAAAGATCAAAATGTTAAGGGAATTGTCCTCGATCTGCGCAGCAATCCGGGTGGCTTACTAAATGACGCGGTTGATATTTCTAGCCTATGGTTGCCGCAAAGAAAGACCATACTTACTGAAAGACGTGACGGCATAATAGAAAAAACATACAACGCTACCGGCAACAGTATCTTAAACGGCGTACCGACCGTAGTGTTGATTGACAGTGGTAGTGCTAGCGCTAGTGAAATAACCGCCGGTGCGCTCAAAGACAACGGCGCCGCAACCTTACTAGGCGAGAAGTCTTACGGAAAGGGTAGTGTGCAGCAACTTGTAAGTCTTGGTGATGGCAGTGTCTTGAAAGTTACCGTTGCTAAGTGGTACACTCCAGCGGGCAAGAACATCAACAAAGACGGTATCCAGCCTGATAAAAAGGTTGAGATAACAGCGGATCAAATCAAGGCTGGCCAAGACCCGCAGCTTGAAGCCGCCAAAGCTTTGCTCGAACAATAAGATATTTTTACATCATCTATTTCTTGCTCCAAGTAACTGAGTACGGTAGCATAGTAGGATAAAGCTGAACGGGGGCTTGAAAACAGGTGGCCAAACGACCAACCAAGTATATTTTTGTTACAGGTGGTGTGCTTTCCGGTTTAGGAAAGGGTATTACCGCCGCCTCTATCGGAAAGCTCCTAAAGGCCCGAGGCCTCAAAGTAAACATCCAAAAGTGTGATCCATATCTCAATTACGATGCGGGTACGTTAAACCCCGCAGAGCACGGTGAATGTTTTGTTACTAAAGACGGGGCTGAAACTGACTTGGATCTGGGGCACTATGAACGATTTCTAGACCAGGAGCTAACACAGAGTAGTTCATTAATGGCCGGACGGGTACTGCGTCGGGTTATGGATGATGAGCGAGATGGGAAATACCTGGGGAAAACAATCCAGTATATTCCGCACGTCACTTCAGCTTTCCAGGAAGAAATCCAGAAAGCTTCCGAGGGTTTTGACGTACACATTGCAGAAATCGGTGGTACTGTAGGTGATTATGAAAGTCTCAGCCTGATCGAGGCAATCCGTGAATTTGCGTTCAAAATAGGCCGCGACCACTGCATGTTTGTCCACGTGGTATATATGCCATATTTGGGTGCAAGCCAGGAGGTAAAGACCAAACCGGCACAGAATGCCGTCCGTGATCTACGTGGTTTTGGAATTGTTCCGGACGTGTTGGTAGCGCGGAGTGAAAAACCGGCTCCGGCGAGTGTAGTCCGCAAACTCAGTTTGTTCAGTGGCGTGCCGGAAGAAGCCATAGCACTGTTGCCCAATGCCGCTAGCATATATGAAGTACCGTTGACTCTAGAGGATACTAATATCGCCGAGGTGATTAGTAAACGCCTGGATATTCGGGTACACAAACCGGATTTGAAAGACTGGCGAGCAGTCGTAAAAAGAGCGACCATTGAGCATAAAAAACCGCTACAGGTCGGCGTTGTTGCCAAATATATGGATAATACGGACACCTACATGAGTGTCTTTGAAGCACTACGTGCTGCAGCGTGGGCGAATGACGTTGGTATAAAGATTAAATGGATTGATGCCGAAGGCCTGGAAAAATCACGCGATATTTCGCGTTCACTGAGTGGTTTGGACGGCATTGTAGTACCGGGTGGCTTTGGCTCTCGGGGAGTAGAGGGCAAAATAGCCGCAGCGCAACATGCGCTTTCCAATAAATTGCCATACCTCGGTCTCTGCCTTGGCTTGCAGGTAGCAGTCATAGCTGCAGCGCGAAACTTCGGACTTATTAAAGCTAACTCTACGGAGTTTGATCCTAAGAGTCCCAATCAGGTCATTCACACCATGGCCGACCAAAAAGGCAAAGAAAACACCGGTGGTACCATGCGGCTGGGGAACTATCCCTGTGCCCTAATGAAGGGAAGTAAGGCCGAAAAACTCTACAAAGCTAAACAAATAGACGAACGTCACCGGCACCGCTACGAGTGCAACAATGATTACCGTGATTCATACGAATCATGGGGAATCCGAGCCGTCGGATTGTCGCCTGATCACCACCTAGTTGAAATGATAGAAGGTCTGAATCATCCGTTCTTGATGGCCAGTCAGTTCCACCCCGAATTCAAATCACGGCCAAATAAACCACACCCCATTTTTAACGGCTTTGTGGAAGCCATGAATAAGTTGCGTTAAGCACAGAAATCTTGTAGCATTACCAATATGGATCAATCAGCACCGACTACCTCAAACTCAGGTCCTAAAAAGATTCTACTCGTAGAAGATGATGATGCGCTCGCAAATGTGTACCTGACCCGCTTACAGGCGGAAGGCTTTGACGTGAAACGTGTGCCAAATGGCGAAGATGCCTTATCTACTGCCATGCAGTACCGTCCCGATTTGATTCTCCTCGATGTCATGATGCCTAAGGTGAGTGGTTTTGATGTGCTCGACATATTGCGAAACACTCCAGAAGTGGGCAACTCCAAAGTTATCATGCTCACCGCTTTAAGCCAAGATTCTGACAAAGAACGAGCCCAACAGCTTGGTGCTGATGATTATCTGGTTAAGTCACAAGTGGTGATTGCTGATGTGGTAGAACGCATCAAGCACCACCTGAGCATGCAGTAGTAACCATTCATAGCAATTGACATTTTATCAAGCTTATGCTATTATGTTTTCATGTCCGATAAAACAAACAGTACAGAACAATCACCAGTAATCGGCCCCGATCATCAAATCGAGCCAGGTAACGTAGTTGATGCTCGTCAACGATTCTTAGAAATTGGATCGCACTCATTTTCTGGCTATGATAAGCCAGAACATGCTGAAGTTATAGAGTTCAAAACACCTGAGCAAAGGGCAAGGGAAGACGCTGAACGCACCGTGCAGATTGCACGATCGGCTATGGAAGCAGCCAAATCTCCCGTACCAGAACATCTACGTTCGAGCGGAGCTAAGGAAGTGACGCATTTTAGTGGACATGCGCTTGGTGAAACAGTAGTGGCTAGCGAAGTAGTGGAAGCACCCGTTTTGGACGCTACTACTGCCAACACCCAGACTGTTCATAAGGGTTTTGGGGAGCGGTTACTTGATATGTTCCGAGAACCGTTTGAGCCCCATGCCGCAATGAAAACCAATGTAGAAACATCAAAAAAAGAAAGCGATAAGGAGTAACTATGCCAGTTGAACTACCACAAAACAGTCCCGATCTCATTACGCACGTACCAAGCGCAGATGAGTTGGCGCAACAGCTGTATGGCGTAGAAGCACAGGCGGATGAGAATACGTATAGTCGTACTGCCTTTAAAGCTTCGTTACAGGGTGAGCAAGGAACGGCCATCGAACTGAATGCCAAATATCCTGTTGAGGCATCGTATGTTGCACCTGCGCCCAAAACGTCGGAGGCTGTGCAATTACCTCAACCAAGAGAACGAACTATTGATGATGACGTTATTAGTCGTGAAGACCTAAACGCTATACTTGCAGATCTACGTAAGGAGGGAAATATTCAATAAAAAATCGCCCCGGAAAGGGGGCGTTTTTTAATAGTAGAGCGGTGATTATTCTACGGTGACTTCTGTGCGCTGCACAGTTTTGCCGGTAAAGCGGCGAATACGGCGAGTTTTGTATACCACGGTACCGTCACGATCTGCGTGGATGGTAAAGTTACGGCTAAGCTTGGTGCCTTTGCCAGCGCGCTTAGTGAGGCCAACCTGCCGTACGATTACCTGGCCAGTCTTAACTTTTTGGCCACCAAATAGTTTAACACCGAGCCGCTGACCGGGTGAATCATGAACGTTTTTACTTGAACCGCCTGCTTTGACGTGTGACATATTACTTCCTCGTTATTACTACCAGTTCACGGCCGACAACTTGGTTTTCGCGGTGGTACACCAGATCCTCATTGCGGGCATGAACAAAACTCATACGAGTATACCCTAATTCCTCGAGAGAATCAAGCGTTTTAAGGTGGTAGGTGCGGCCACGGACAAACCAGGCTGGAACGGCAATGCAGAGCCGAGTTCCCGGTTCTGTTTGGCTGGCAACGTTGCGTAGGAACTTTTTGTGAATTGTATCCACGTCTTGCATGACATCTCGGAGAGTTTTTTCGTCTGGAGGGTTAGAGAATGGTCGGCCCAAGTACGTTTCGCCGGCAATCACATCAAACTTCTGCCAGGTGAAGGCAGTCGCATCTCCTACAGCAGTGGTGTAGGGGGCTTTTACTGATGTATCACTTGTCAGCCAGGCTAAGTTCTCGTCAGTATATTCGATCATGCGCGGTTCAAGGTCAGTGCCATAAGCTGCAAACCCCATGAGTAAGGCTTCTTGCAGTACCACGCCAGTTCCGCAGAATGGATCGAGCACCGTTGCGTCAGATGTTGGTGCAGCCAGATTTATGATGGTCTGGGCAAGTTTGGGTGGTAGCATACCAACCTTAGCATCGCGCTTGGGGCGGGCTTGATCGCGCTTGGCATACGCGTCAATGTCTTGAACCTGGGTGATCTGCGCCAAGATAGTTTTAGTGCCTTCTTTAATGGCCGCCATTTCTAAACCGGTAGGTCCCGTGAGTTGATTATGTAGGGTTTGGGCGCTGTTTAACTCATTCTCTTTGTTGGGAACTACTCGAACACTTCGGCCAGCGTTTTTGATGGCTTTCTTGAGCTGGAGACCGCTACGGTTGATGTCGTTGACAGAGGCTTTTATACCGATGGCATTCAGTCCAAGGCGCAACTTTCCTTCGGGAAACTCGTCAAGGTGCTTCGGTACGTTTTTGGTCATGTACTCTGTAATTTTCTTCCAATCATTTGTGTCCAGCTGAGTCAATATTTTTCCTAGTTTGACGCTACCACCAAGACGCTTAAAATCGATCTCGGAATGGTGCATATCAATCAGTACTAGGCCCTCACCTAATGGGTGTAACACATCGGCACCGTATAGGCTCTCTAGTTCGGCGATGCCGAGGGCTGGTTGTCGGCCCAATAGGGCAATAGATTGTGGTTGCATGGTTCAAGTATACTAAAGGTGTTAGGAAATACCACTAGAGGGAAAAGCAAATACGCGTAGTGCTATAATTTATCAATATGTCTGAAGCAGAAAAGAAAAAGCGGTGGAAGGTAATACTTAATCTTGTTACGGTTGGGGCGTTAATTGTCCTTACTATACTTATCCGGGAGCAGATTTTTGACACCATTGATAACTTAGCTCGTATAAACGCCTGGGCTTTGCTGCTTATTCTGCCGATAGAAGTATGGAACTATGACGCCTATGCTCGGATGTATCGCTACATGTTTGGAATCTTGGGCGATAAAACTACCTACAAAAACATGTTTAAGGTTGCCCTAGAACTCAATTTTGTGAACCACGTGTTTCCAAGTGGGGGAGTTTCGGGCTTTTCGTATTTTGGTGTTCGCTTAAAGCAATTAGGGATTTCACCGGGTAAGGCAACCCTGGTACAGGCGCTCAAATTTATTTTGCTGTTCGTTGCGTTTGAGCCGCTGCTTCTCCTTGGTTTGCTATTTTTAGCGCTGGGTGGGCAGGCTAACCGGGTAACCATACTGGTGGCTAGTTCGCTCGCGACTTTATTGGTTGTAGGAACGGTTGGCGCGGCATTTATTATTGAGAGCGAGAAGCGCATAAAAACGTTCTTTACTTGGGTAACCAAAGCGCTCAATAAACTCATACATCTGGTACGTCCGAAACATCCCGAAACAATTAATGTGGAACGGGTTCAAGATCTTTTTACTGATCTGCACGAAAACTACAAGCTCATAAAAAAAGATTTACGCCAACTAGTGCGGCCAGTACTGTTTGCTTTTTTTGCAAACCTTACTGAAATATTAGCAATCTATGTGGTCTATATCGCTTTCGGGCACTGGGTAAACCCCGGTGCAGTAATCTTGGCGTATGCGGTGGCTAATTTTGCAGGACTGATATCAGTGCTCCCCGGCGGAGTGGGTATATACGAGGCTTTGATGACCGCTGTCCTGGCTGCGGCGGGTGTACCAGCGGCGGTGAGTCTGCCGGTGACGGTTATGTACCGTATTATCAATATGACCATTCAGATTATTCCGGGTTATTTCTTTTACCACAAAGCGTTGCATGGTGACGATAAGTTCCAACCACAGGAGTAGGGTATGGACAATGTAGTTTTGGGCGTTTCCGACTTTGTCGGCTTAGTGAATCAGACACTGGAGTTCGCCTATCCAAATATCGTGATTGCGGGCGAACTAGCGAACTTTAGAGTTAGCAAGAATCGATGGGTGTATTTTGATCTAAAGGATGAGTACTCCTCTGTGCGGTTTTTTGGCACGGTGTACATGCTGCCAGGTCCGCTAGAAGATGGGATGATGTTGCAAGTACGTGGAGCGCCGCGTTTACACCCCTTGTACGGGTTTAGTGTAACCGTGCAGAGTATGATGCCGGTGGGCGAGGGGTCTCTTAAGAAAGCTGCTGCACTCCTAGAGGCCAAACTTAAGAGTGAAGGATTGTTTGACGAATCACGTAAACGCGCTTTACCGTATCCACCTAAGACGATCGGGTTAATCACGTCCGGCGAATCCGCAGCATATGCAGACTTTATAAAAATAATGAACGAGCGTTGGAGTGGTACGGAAATCCGATTAGCCGATGTGCAAGTACAGGGTGATGCAGCGGTGGGGCAGATTGTGCAGGCAATCGAATTCTTTAATGCCCATGCCAATCCTCCTGAAGTACTAGTAATTACTAGGGGCGGGGGTAGTGCCGAAGATCTCGGTGCGTTTAGTACAGAGCAAGTAACTCGTGCGGTTGCTGCTAGCCGCATACCTACCATTGTGGCTATTGGGCATGAAGTAGACATCAGCCTGGCAGAATTGGCAGCCGACCATCGAGCCAGCACACCCAGTAATGCGGCACAACTTCTCGTACCAGATAAACCGCAAGAACTAGACCGGATACACACTTGGCAAATACAGCTAGGGCAGTTACTGAGTGGTCGGGTTCTGCGGGCGCAGCAGGATTTATTCGGTAGCACCAATCAGCTTTATGAACGCGTCGAAAGTATGGTAAAGGCTGAAAACGATTCGCTGCAGCGTGCGAAGCAACTACTGCAAGCACTGAGTCCGGAACGAATACTCGAAAGAGGATATACCATTTTGACAAAAGCTGGTAAAACAGTGAGATCTGTCTCGGATATTACTCGTGGCGACGAAGTAACGCTACGTCTCCGGGACGGTTTGAGGAAAGCTAAGGTAGAATAGGACTATGACACAAAAGGATTTTGACTATCGGAAACTGAATGAAGAGTTAGAAGTAATACTAGCGCAAATGGATTCTACCGATATGGATGTTGATGAGGCGATTAAGCACTATCAGCGGGGTATGGAAATCGTAGAACAGCTAGAAGCGTACCTGAAAGGTGCCGAAAACAAAGTTCAAAAGATTAAACAACAATGGGATACGTCCGCGTGATCATCGAAGCGCTGTTTGGTGTGTTTGTGGTGGTGCTGCTAATGTTCGGCTTTGTGATTTTATTCGGAGCACCGTACCTGCCAACCTTAAAGAAACAAACTGATGATGCGCTTGATCTACTTGACCTAAAGCCTGGTCAAACCTTGCTAGAGCTAGGTAGTGGGGATGGGCGTGTCATGCTAGCAGCTGCCAAACGAGGGCTACATGTAGTGGGCTACGAGCTAAATCCATTACTGTGTATAGTTTCGATGTTTGTAACAATCCGCTACCGCAAGCAGATCACGGTAGTGTGGGGTGACTTCTGGAAAAAACAGTGGCCGGCGGCGGACGGTATCTTTGTGTTTTTGCTTGATAAATATATGGAAAAATTGAACAATAAGATTATCCAGGAACAAAAAGGTAAAAAGGTCAAATTAGTAAGCTTCGCATTTACCATAAAAGATAAAAAGCCAACCAAAACTAAAAAAGGCCTGTATCTGTACCAGTACTGATGCCTATTGCTTGCATAGGCGAATTCCATTACCATTAACGGTATGAAGAAGCTCAATGCCACAGGAGCGTTAGACGTTTTCCTGATTCCCCTGATTGTGGTAACTATTTTGCTGGTAGCTGCAGGGAGCTTTGCAGTATGGGCTTACATGAGTCGTCAAGATTATAAGTACAATACCGATCAAAAGGTGGCGGCTGCAGTGGAAGTGGCAAAAAAGCAAACTTCCACCGCCAAAGATAACGAGTTTGCCGAGAAAGAAAAACTACCGCTAAAAGAGTATGACGGACCGGCCGCTTTTGGCAGTGTTGTTATTAAGTATCCGAAGACCTGGGGAGCCTACGTAAACGAGCAAGATCGTGGCAGTACGCCGATAGATGGCTACTTCCATCCGGTGTTTGTACCGGGGACTACCTCTAAGACTTCATTCGCGCTCCGTGTGCAAGTGCTGGGGAGCGACTACACGACTGCTCTAAAAAGCTATGAATCACAGATTAAGATAGGTAAAATTAAGGCCGCTCCATACGTCCCTCCAAAGGTACAATCAGTCACCGGAATGCGTTTGGAAGGCGAGGTTGCTCCACGGAAACAGGGTTACATGGTAATTCTGCCAATGCGTGATAAAACCCTAAAAATCTGGACCGAATCAAGCGAATTTTTGAACGATTTCAATAACAATATTCTGCCAAACTTCACCTTTGAGCCATAAAAAGTTCGCCGATCAAGATAAAACGTTTCCACGCGGATATCCCATACTGATGCAGTAACGCTATTGTTTATAAATATTACGACAAAAATGCAAATTTGTTGAACAAAATTATTGTATAATTACACGTAGAAACTAACGGGGTAGGTAGAGGGTATATGCCGGCACAACTGAAGGCAGATAAGAACGCGCGACTCCTGCAAGCAATGGCAGAAGAACTAAAACTACCGTTGCTGCAAATTGCCCGGCAAGCCGAATTGCTGCAAGCTACCCCTGACAAAGCACTGCTAGGTAGTATTGAAACGGCGGCTTCACGGGCTATGTGGTTCGTAGACAGTTTTTTGTTAAGCCACCAATTAAGCCAGCAGCAGTCGCTTATCTTGGAGCCAGTAACCGTGTCAGCGGCACTCAATGATAGTGCTCATATGCTAGATAAACTGGCCAAGCAGTACGACAGTGAAATCGAAGTACGTCTCAGTGGGAAATACGGGCCGGTCATGGCACACCAAGAAGCCCTACGGACTGCTATCGTTGGTCTGGCGACGACGTTGATTACTGCTGATTCGGGCGAAGATTGCAAGCGTTATGTACTAGCAGCGCACAAGAGCAGGGGTGGAGTGGTAACGGGCGTGTTTTGCCACAATAACACCCTTAGTCAATCAGTTTTTCGGCAGGGAAAGGCTCTGTATGGTCAGGCCAGGCAACCGCTCAGGAACGTAACCGCACATGCCGGTGCGGGAGTGTTTATCGCTGATTCGCTGTTTACTTCCATGGAATCTCGTTTACGGGTTGCGAGGCATCATAAATTAACTGGCTTGGCGGCTACTTTGCATCCCAGCTACCAACTAGCGCTGGTGTAGTATGGCGCAAGTTTTACTTATAGAACCCGACAAAATACTAGCTCGTAGCTATGTAAGTGGATTAGAAGCTGATGGGCATATCGTGCACTGGTGTCAAAAGTCAGAAACCGCCATACATGCAATGGATGAACATACGATTGATCTGATTATTGTTGAACTACAACTAGCCGAACACAATGGGGTGGAGTTTTTGCATGAACTCAGATCATACCCGGAATGGGATCACATACCCGTGCTACTACACTCAATGCTTCCTAAAAAGCAATCGGGGATTGATACATTTTGGCATCATTTTGGTATCGTTGGTCATTTATACAAACCCCAAACTACGCTTGCGTACCTAAACCAAACCGTAAACAGAGCGCTACTCACCACGGCATGAATTCCATAACGACAACTGGAATAGTGCTAACCCGGACCGATTACGGCGAAGCCGACCGTATTTTGACCGTACTTACTCCTGATCGAGGCAAGCTTCGGTTGATGGCAAAAGGTGTTCGTAAAATAAAAAGTAAGCTAGCCGGGGGAATAGAACTTTTCAGTATTTCCCAACTGAGCTATATACCGGGGCGTGGGGATATTGATACGCTCATATCCAGCCGCTTGGAAACCCATTGGGGAAAAATTATAGATGATCTTACCCGTACCATGCTGGGATACGAACTGCTTAAACGAATCCATCGGGCCACGGAGGACGAACCAGGAGAAGAGTACTACACTCTTTTGGTCAGTGCGTTTGAAGCTCTCAATACTGGCCTCAATGAAACAGTCTTGGAACTTTGGTATGACGCCCAGCTGCTGAAGTTGGCGGGTCACCAACCAAACCTCAAAACTGACACAACCAAGCAGCGCCTGGTCGAGGACAAGCTCTATACGTTTGATTTTGAGGCCATGGCCTTCGCGCAAACCGAACAGGGACTGCTAACACCCGCACATATAAAATATTTGCGTTTGGTGTTTGGGCTGGACGAACCGACGCATCTCTCGCAGGTTAAGGATGCGCAAAAAGTGCTAGGTCCTTGCTTTCAACTGGTGTCCACCATACGTAAGCAATATATTCGTTAACTCGCTAATGGTAAAATGGTAGCAATATGCATGAAGCAAATCTGTATTTGCCGATTATGGCACTTTGCGGCCTCATCCTGATTTCATATGTGTTTTCAGCATTTAGTCATCGCATTAAAGTACCTACGGCCTTACTACTGATCCTGACCGGCGTGGTGCTGCACAGTGTCCTAAAATACTTTGGCGTGGCAATCGATATTCCTGCTGTAGTGATAGAGCTACTAGGTGTTGTTGGATTAATCATGATCGTGTTAGAAGCGGGGCTAGACCTCCGATTTTCCCGTAAAAAAATTGGTTTGATCCGCAGCGCGCTGCTTTCCTCGTTGTTTGTGTTGCTACTGTCCAGTGTGGGCATAGCGCTGGTTCTGCATGCTCGCCTGGGCGAGTCTTGGCTCAAAAGTATTGTCTACGCCATTCCGCTTTCAGTGGTAAGCAGTGCGGTGGTAATTCCAAGCAGCCGCATACTAAAAGAAGAAAAGCGGGAGTTTTTGACATACGAATCGTCCTTTTCCGATATCTTGGGCATCTTACTCTTTGACTACTTTATTGCTAAGGGAATTTTTACCCTTCAATCACTGGGGTTATTGGCGGGCGGTATACTTGTAGCCATTATTCTTTCGGTTGTCATGTCGCTGCTCTTGCTTTGGGTGTTGACGCATAGTCGGGTAAACATAAAGTTCTTTCTGATGTTTGCCACGCTGCTGATTCTGTATTCGGCAGGCCAGCTGCTACATCTACCATCGTTGCTTATTCTGCTAATATTTGGTCTGCTGATAAATAATTGGCGTAAAGTACCGGGTGAGCATGCACGGACTTGGGCACCTAACAGGGGGCTAGGGGAAATTGTAGAACCGCTCAAATCGCTCACCCGAGAATCGTCTTTTATGGTTAGGACGTTCTTTTTTATACTGTTCGGATACACCATAGATCTTAGCGGTGCGTTGAATCGTAATGTCCTAGTGGTGGGATGCATAATTGTACTGATCTTATATGTGGTTCGTTATGCGTATCTGCGTTTGTTTGTTGAGAAGCACGTCGTACCCGAGTTGTTCTATGCTCCGCGCGGGTTGGTGACGATCCTGCTGTTCTATAAGATTCCGCAAGGTCTCCAGCTTACTCAATTTAATGACGGCATAATCTTCTTTGTCATCATAACTACATCATTGATAATGATGTTTGGCAGTATCTTTTTCACCTCTAAAAATGTGACGGACCCTAGAGCGCTCACTACATAGTCTTCTATTTTTGACAAACAAGGAGTATTATGAGCAAACTATGGCAAGTGGTGAGTCGTTTGGTGGTTACTTACGTAAGCGCATTCATTTGCGCAGCTCTGAAGAGCGTGATTACGATCGTTTGCTTAAGTTTGTCAAAAATCATGACCCAGAAACCAGCCAGTTTCAAGCGCGGACATTTGTTCCGGTTGTTGAACGGGGGATCGTCCTGGGCTTTTCAGATATGGCACGGGTGTCGCTTTGCAAAACTATACCAGCGCGTATTGAAATAGCAGCAGAAAATCACGCAATTGCCTTTACGGTTGATAACCTTCAGGTTAGTACTGATGAAGTCGCGCTGTTCGGTTTAATAAGGAGTCGGGATTATCCAAACTACACCGTTTCTCCATCCTACACCGGTTTTACCGCATATTTACCTCATCCTGACATTGAATCCCCTGAATATCTATGTGGTTTACGCGGAAACACCATTACGCCAGTTGCAGAAGCAGGGCAAATAGAAGCAGAACTCTTTATTGTCGGTGTGCGTTTAGCGGTTCGTCATGCGGACCCGATACATTAGTCTATAGATTCTAGCCGGGGCGTTTCATGTACCCAGTACCTTCAAAGAGCGTACTAGAAAGCGTATAGGTTTGCCATTGTGTACAGCCAGTTGGTTCTGGGGTGTACGTATAGTTGTATCCTTTTGGTGGAATGACTGCCTGAGGATCAATGCCGCTTAATTGATCGAGTGAGGATACATAATACCATTGCTGTCATAGTTGTGAGCCAACTGAGATTTTACGTAGCTAAGATCAACTTGGACTTCCTGATCTTTTACTTTTGTTTGAACCCCAGTCATTGTTGCATGCACTAACGTTACGAAAATAAGGGTGCCAATCACCAAAATACGGCGTTTAGTATGATTCCAATCGTAGCCAATCCGTTTTGTATTCCGGCTTTTTTGCTCTTTGATTTACCAATAATGCTGAGGATCAGACCAACAAGCGGCATAAAGCATGCAAATACCAGTCCTACGATAGCTAGTGTTTTACCTGGATCTTGGGGTGCTGTTGGTTATTGGGGAGCTTGTGGTGATGGGGCTGGCGGCGTTTGTAATGGTTATTCAGTTGGCGGAGGACTTACAGGTGCTTGGGGCATTTGAGATAGTGTTGGTGGTGTTGTGTCGTCGTACATTGTATCTCCATTTCCAATTTTTAGCATTATAGCATGAGCGTATTGCGCTGCTTTACAGGAAATACGCAGGTTTTGGATTTTTCTACATCTGTTATAATACGGATTAATGAGCAACAAAAAGCTAGTTAGTATGGAAGATATCGTTTCCTTGTGTAAACGGCGCGGTTTTATATTTCAGGGTTCTGAAATATACGGAGGTCTAGCCGGTACGTGGGATTTTGGTCCATTGGGTGTTGCCCTAAAACGCAACATCATGGATCTGTGGTGGAAGACATTCGTAGAAGATAGAGAAGATATGTACGGTGTGGATGCAGCTATCCTTATGGACCAGAAGGTGTGGCAAGCCAGTGGTCATACCGCCACGTTTACTGATCCACTCGTAGAGTGTAGTAACTGTCATTCGCGCTTCCGTGCTGATCATCTGGAAGGCGATAAGTGCCCAACCTGTGGTAAAACCGGCACGTTCAGTGAAGCGAAGCAATTCAACATGATGTTCCAGACGAATGTTGGGTCAGTTGCGGATGAAAATAGCATTAGTTACCTACGCCCAGAAACTGCCCAAGGTATTTTTACTAATTACAAAAACGTCGTGGATAGTTTTTACCCGGATCTGCCGTTTGGTATAGCCCAGCAAGGTAAGGCTTTTCGTAACGAGATTAGCCCGCGAGATTTTGTGTTCCGGTCTCGTGAGTTTGAACAGATGGAAATCGAATATTTCATTGATCCAAAAGATTGGGAAAAGCTGTTTGATGCATGGGTCAAAGATATTGAGAAGTTCTTGAGTGATCTCGGTCTGCCAGAAAGTTCGGTCCACAAGCTTGAAGTCCCCAAAGATGACCTCGCGCACTATTCAAAGCGAACCATAGATTTTGAGTTTGATTTTCCACACAAGCGCGATGAACTTTTGGGCCTGGCGTACCGTACCGACTTTGATCTCATGAATATACAAAATGCCTCTGGTAAGAGCATGGAGTACACCGTTAAGGGTACAAGCACTAAGTTTGTGCCGCATGTGATAGAGCCTAGTTTTGGTGTAGAGCGGGCCATCATGGCCGTGCTGGTAAGTGCTTACACAGAAGATGAAGTGAATGGCGAAAAGCGCACGTACTTGAAGCTTCCTGCGCATCTAGCACCAGTTAAAATTGCCGTTTCGCCGCTGCTAAAAAACAAGCCGGAGTTGGTTACAAAAGCTCGTGAAGTATATGACATGCTTAAGAAACAGCATGGGGCAGTTATGTGGGATGACAACGGAAACATTGGTAAACGCTATCGTCGACAGGACGAGATCGGTACGCCCGAATGCGTGGTGATTGACTTTCAAACACTAGAAGATGACACGGTGACGGTGAGGGATAGGGATACCACTGAACAGAAGCGGGTTAATATTATCGAGCTTCCAGGACAGTATAGGTAGCGCAAAATTCTTATGAGCAATGATGATAGGCCATTAGTTCCCAGCGAGGGCGATGGTAAGCATATTGATAAGCTTAATGCGGAAGAACGAGCAAATATTGAAAAAAAATTATGGGCAGAGTGGTCAAAGTTTACTGACGACGAAAGGATACAGAAAATATTACATTATTGGATAGGTGCAGGAACTTTCGGCAAAAAGACGGATATCGACCAGCCATTCTTAATTGTTAGTCCAAAAAAGTTGCTTTTTTGGGACGACGGTGAAGGTAATGCTGCCGCTAATTTTGGTGAAGTAAGGACTTTACAAAAAGGGATAACACCGACGCACTTACGGGGTTCTTTTCTTGATTCCTTCCTCCAACTCGAATTCATTGCTAACCATCTGTTACTTGTAGATTGTGGGACGTATAGTATTGGAGTAGATATCAAAAAAATCTTGGATCTAATCCGTAGAATGGAAGTTCTTGAGAAAATAAACCTACTTAAGAAGTACGGTCTTATTGATTCAAATGATAGGAAAAAGCTTAATAGTCTTAGAGTATTCAGGAATAGCATGGCGCATAACTACGCTACGAATGACGCTGCTTACTCAGGGCTCAAGATTCATCTATCCACCACGCAGACCAAAGCCTGGGATAGGATCTGCGAGGACACGAACTTGATTTTAGAAAAATTAATCTCCGTTTACAGTACAAATCAAGAACCTGTAATCGAATGGATTCTTACAAAACTTGAGAGGACTAAAACAACAACGAAAAACTAAAACAGAAGCACAACTTTTAAATTCTCCGCGCGCTACGCTCGCTTCCGCCATACTTTCTTGTGTCAACAAGAAAGTATGCAAAGAAATGGCAGCCGGCTTACAGTTATTGGGCGTTCATTGCTAAGCGGCAGGATGCTCCTAGCGTCATAGACATACGCTTTCGTACACTCCATCATTCATGTGGGTTTAGTCACTAGCTTAGTGCTAGAATTGGTGTAGATGAAAAGACACAGAGCGAAACAAATAGGCAAAGTTTTGCTTGTCATCGTTTCAGCTTACACGTTGTTAGTAGTCTTGGGATGGCTTGCCATTTGGTTGTTTATTAAGGCAACGGGTTCGACCGTGGTTACCGATCGTCCTTCAGGTCAAAGTACGATAAAGCTAGCGTCAAGCAAAGCTGAATTTGGAAATATTGATATATATGAACTCTGGCAGTATGCGAATAAGGCCAGGGAAGATGATGGTTTACAAGATTTAGTACTAGATGTACGACTCAATAACTCGGCATTGGAAAAATGTAGAGATATGGTCAGCAGAAACTATTGGTCACACAATACACCTGACGGTATGCTGCCGTGGACGTTTATTCAGAAAGCGGGGATTAAGTATAAAAAAGCTGGCGAAAACTTAGCTTACGGTTTTAAAGACTCAAAGTCAGTAATTGATGGTTGGATGAAAAGTACAACCCATAGAGATAATATACTAGATGACACATACACGAATGAGGGTTTTGCTGTGTGTGAAAGTGGTAATTTTTTAAATGAAGGACATGAAATTATTGTTGTGCAGCATTTTATCGGAATCTAGTACATTTTTACGTAAATTATTGAACAGTAAGTAAATCTTTAAACCTGCTACAATCAAATAAGAGTAATGGGTGGCGGGAGGAATGACTATGGATGAAAGTATTGATTTTGAGCCACTCGCGCAAGAGTTGTACCAGTATGATGTATTGGATGGAGGTTGGGAAGGCGATCCGGCCGCTAGACATAATCCTCAATCCGTGGAACGGAATGTTGGTCATGTATTGTTGCAGCTCGTTGATTCGGTAGAACGGAAAGCATTTTGGCAGCCCGATCTTGCCGAGAATGAAATTGCTCCAGATTCGTTGCAGTATGCCCTGCGGTTTGTGCGGTGGGGAATTTTAGATCTAGATACTATTCGCAGGACTAACGGCACGGTAGATGAAACGTTTGCGACGAGTGTCCGTACCGGAATAAAAGATCAGTCGCTGGCTGCCGTTGTGAGTGCTATGGGCGTTATTGGGCGAAATCGCCATAATGCTGACCACGCGAGTTCTCGCGAGAAGGCAATACATAACATTCCGGAAACGCTCACTATAGCCGCAAGGCTACTGGTGTACAGCGCCCAACTTCAAGAAGAAAAGTTTGAGTTCGATCTGCCCGGTGCCTTTCACAAAAGATTAGCAGGATTACGTAAACGCTATAACATCGTGCGAACCGCATAGTACGGTACAATATTCACAGGATGAAAACAGTCTACGGAACTTTTAACTACCAGCTACCGCCTCAATCCTCCCAGGACTACGCAAGTCGAGCAATTCCGACACTGCAGGCGCTGAGGAAAAGCTTTCCTAAGCTGTACAAAAAGAACTTTCGCTGTCCAAGCGAGGTGCTGACAATATCAGGAGTTCGTGCGTTCGATACCTACTATGATCTTGGCAACGAAGCGTCGGCTGGGCTACGTAAAGAGCTCGAAGCGTTTTTTGCTGAGTATGGCATCCTGTACCTTGACGAAACTGCTGAAGTACTTGGAGACAAGAACGAAGAAGGAAAGTATTCATTAGTAAATCAGGATGCTCTGAAAGACATTCCAAACCGGTACGGCTACATACCGGGCTGGACGCAGTATGGCCCGCGCAAAATGCAACGGTATGAAGATTTTGCCCTTTGGTGGCTGGTCTGGCAACGTCAAGTGGCCATGCTAAAACGACGAGACACCAAATTACCCCTAGATACCGTAGATCTCATAGCCGCGTCGAATGACGTACCGTTTGGGATGCTACTGGGGTATCCGGGTGAGGCGATCATGGCTTCGATACTAATACCTGATATGTGGGATGAGTACGGGAAACTTGCGCAAGCTCGGATCGCATATGGTAGTGCATTCGATGGAGCTGAGCCGATATATAGCTACCCCAAAGAATTAGCAGACAATCCAAACATTATGGCCCATGAAACACTATGGTCAGAAATACTTGAGCAAGTTTACGCGGCGCTCGGCGAAAAAACAGAGTAGACGCAACTAAGCTTATGCTTGCAAAAGCGCTGCATAGTGTTGATAATTGGGCACTATATGGAAAAAGGAATAGAGCAGCTCCCGGATGCTGAAGCATTTGTGCGGTCTGGGTGGGATGAAATAGTAACACCAAAGCTAGCAAGTGTAGATTTGTCCAGAGCGACCGACGTGCTAGACACTACAATTGCTGCGCTTAACGGAAGTGAGCGTGTGTTTCATAATCTGGACTACGTTGCAGATTGTCTAGCACAACTAAAGCCCTACGAAGGCTGCGAACAGTACACCGAAATGTGGCTTGCACTGCTCTGGCACAAGATCACATGTATTCCCGGTAGCACCCAGAACGGCTTTTTGAGCGCCGCATACGCCAAGGAGCAGATTAAAAAGATGAATCTTATCGGTAAGGTGCGGCTCGAACCGCTCGCAGTTTTGATTGAGGCAGCCGAAAACCAGCGGCCTCGTCTGGAACGTGAATCTCTACTGTGTGACATCACCAAGTCTATACAAGCTGCAGATCCAGACACCTACGGTTGGTATACGGAAGCGATATATAAGGAGCAGGTGGGGAGTGGAGCCCAAACACACGAAAGTTACGTGCGAGCAAGAATGCAGTTCCTGCGGAGCTACACTGGTGCGTTTTACCATCCTGACTTTATGTGGATGAACGACCCGGCGGAACGGAACGCACGAGCAGAGCTTGCAGTTCTCGAAGAAACAGGTTTGCCAAACGAACCAGTTATTCAATAATATATACATAGAGTACGGGTTATTGTTTGATATGGAAGTTTTCGAAGTACCAGCCGATGATTTTCAAGTAGCACAGTACATGCAGCTTGAGCTGATTGATTTGCCTTTTGAAAAAAAGATTGATCACGAAGGTGAGGTTATTGAGTTTGGGCATAGTCTCCGTGCAGCAACTGAGATTCGTGAGCAACGCATCGATCCACGCGATTCTGACCAAGAAATGCTAATGGCTGATCAAGGCAAACGGATACTCCGCCAAAATACCGGCAACCAGCTAGAACTGACTTCTGGCGACTGCGGTTTCTAGTTTGATAGAATGGCCTTTTTGTTGCAGTGAGCGGTATACTGAAATCACTGGTAAAGGAGGGAAGTATGGGCAAGCAATTTACACCGGATGAAGCAAGGAAAATCGGTGATGAACTGGGTATTAATTGGGATGAGGTACGAATTGAAGAATTTCGTAGGGGTCTTGAGGTTGAGTTAGAACATGGAAGCGAATGGGGAGAAGAAACGAATGTAACGAAGGACGATCCGCACCTTACCGGACGCATTGCGTGGGCACATCTGAAGGAGATTCCCGATTACTACACGCGGCTTGACAAAATGGAAGCAGAAGCCGAAAGTGAGTAGTACATAAACTATGCCGAAATCGGCAAAAGAGGGAGAAAACCATGCGTCCAACCTATATGGCAAAAGGAATTAACTCACTTTCTGAGGGGCTTGCAGAAGCCACTGAACGAGGTAGCAAAACCTTGTTCATTCCAGGTCACGGACTCAGGCCGATTGGCATGGTACATGAAGGAACTATTGAAGAATTGGGTTCTGTGTGGCGTCGTGGACCAGTGGTGGCTGGCGAACTAGCTTTGCGTTCGGTAATACCTGCTACCAATGATGATATGCGACTATATCGGCAGGTTGTTTCGCCGGTATTTATTGCTGGTACTGAGTCAACTGACTACGCGTTTGCCTTAAAGACACCAGCAAAGCTTCTGAACGATTTGAATGAGCAACTGGGAATAAAGGAAGACTACTACGTTAATATTGGTAAGTGGGGAGTTGAACTGGCGTTTGGTGATCCGCCACTAGTAAGAGAAAAGCCAAATGCAACTATTCTACATACTGTTTCAGAAACTAATCCTGAAACAACACCGGCTCAACCCGCTGAAGTACCTGCGCTTATGTCCTGAAACAATAGCTTCGTTGTGATTATTGCGTGCTCGTTTGTTTAAATGTATGTAACCTTCTATTATTGAAAGTATGGAAGAGACTGAGTGGAACAGAGAGGTTCTGAGCACTCCGGTTACCGATAGGCAAGTTCGGGATTTTACCCGACGGATATTCGTTCCTGTCGCTAATCGATTTGTCACAACTGATACATGGGTGCGGGTCGGTTTTGAACAGCATGTTGATGAAGAGCCCAATAAACAAACTATTCAGTTCAGGGCTGAATGGGATGCTGAATCAGATGCAACTATTTACCATATGTTCCTTGCGGATGTCGTCCCTATTGATTCCGAATGGTCACCAGGTGCAGTAGAGTCGTTCTTTGCGACGCAAAACCACATGAATACTGGATTTGAACATCCTGTAGGAGGATTATTGAACCCGGTTAGTGATGGTGGGGAGCCGCCAGGGTATTTAGCCACAGAGCATCAGTACTTTTTCTGGATTCCAGAAAACTGGCGTAACCCACACCGCTATGCCAAGCATTTCAGCTTTTCAATTCTCGACGAAGACGGTGATATGGAGGATGAAGTGATGGGTTATAGCCGGGAGGTTTTTGTTACCCAACCGGTAGCACAGCAAGATTTGGAATGTTTGTACCGGTACGGTGAAATTGCCCTCGACACGCAAGTGTATGAATCGCGGCTCAGTGAGATTACCATACATGATCTACAACTAATACTTGCGGCATTTAAAGCGATACATGTAGTTCCTCGCTCCGCAAATGTCCTTTCTTGCAAAAACCTACCGGAAGAAATCGGAACGTGAAAACAGTTGGTATTATTGGCTTTGGTAGTTTTGGTTCATTTCTGGCTCGCCAACTTGATCCTTACTGTAGCGTGAAGGTGCATGCTCGGAGGGAGGTGGACGCAAAATGGAGCGCTTCATTACAGGAGGTGGCCAAGTGTGATTATGTTGTGCTTTCTATTCCGCTGAGCGTTTACCCGGAGATGCTTCGGAAACTTAAGCCGGAACTCAGCACGACTTCGGTGGTGGTAGATGTTTGTTCTGTAAAAATGGAGCCGGTGCAGTTGATTAAAAATATACTGCCCAAGCAGCCTCTCTTAGCTACGCACCCATTGTTTGGACCTGAATCCGCCGAGGCTTCATTGTCTGGACATACCTTGGTGGTGTGTCCAGAAGATTCTGACTCAACATCAATCAAAGAACTTACTGATTTTGTGAGCAACCTTGGTATAGAAATCGTCTTTATGAGCGCGCAAGAGCATGATAAAGAAATGGCCGTTGTTCATGGACTAACTTTTTTTATTGCGCATGCTCTTAAAGATTTTGGACTACACGACCAAAAGCTGAGCACGCCATCGTTCAAAAAACTACTCGCTTTGGTACAGCTAGAGAAGCATCACACGTATGATCTGTTTCTAACGATTCAAAGAGGGAATCCTATGACCAAAGAAGTCAGGGAACAATTCATATCAGTTGCCAAAGGACTGCACGAAAAAATCTAACATACAAATAGATTTCGACGTTGTAAATTAGTCTTTGTATAGCAAGCGCACAGTGCATTACTATGGAGACTACTAATGCGAAGTACAAAGAACATTGTAGTAATTGGCGGAGGTACCGGAAGCTTCACACTACTTAGTGGGTTGAAAAATTATGCCGAGCATATCACGGCGTTAGTTAATGTTGCCGATGATGGCGGATCAACGGGTATTCTGAGAGATGAGCTCGGCGTGCTTCCTCCCGGAGATGTTCGGCAATGCCTTGTGGCTTTAGGTGAATCTTCTAAGCTCCGGGATGTATTCAGTTATCGGTTTGCAGAGGGATCTCTGAAAGGTCATAGTTTTGGCAACTTGTTCTTGAGTGCCGTAGAAAAGATGACAGATAGCTTTTATGAAGCGGTGGAGCTCGCTGGCGAATTGCTTAGGATTCAGGGCAGGGTACTGCCGATTACACTCGATAAATCTCATCTCGTGATGATTGATAAAGAAGGCAGAAGAACTAAAGGTGAGCACAAAATCGCCACCATGGATTTTATGGGGACAAAACGACCGGCATTGCACCTGGAGCCACATGCAAAGATACTGCCGGAGGCAGAACTAGCTATCAAAGAAGCAGATGTAATTGTGATTGCACCCGGTAGTCTCTATGGTAGCTTAGCTCCTGCTCTGGTGGTGGACGGGGTAGGAGAGGCTATTTTAAACTCAAAGGCTAAACTACTGTATGTGTGTAATCTCGTTACTAAGCCAAGACAAACTGACGGCTTTAAAGTACACGATTATGCCGATGAGATTGAGCGATTCATTGGTGGCAAGGCGCTGGACTATGTCGTCTTTAATACGGATGAACCGACACCGACCATGCTGAAAAAATATACCCATGATGGTGAATTTCCGGTTGAATTTGATCTAGAAGTAATGGATGATAGGCACTATAAAGCTATCGGCTTACCGCTCATTGATACCGAACCAATTAAAATAAACAAGAACGATGCGATAGGGCACAGCAGAAGCTTAATCCGGCATAATTCGGACACACTAGCTCGTGAAATTGTAAAGGTTTCGGGCAAATAGTATTGCCGCAGAGAACGCGTAGCGCTTGTGAAAACTGGCTGGCGGGAGTACTGTAGTAAAACTTAGTGAGTTGAGTAAACATGAAGAGTCCAGAATTATACTGTAACGATGATTGCGTGCCGGCGGATGCGCTGGACTACTATTCTCTGGCGGCTGATTTGGCTCGCTTATCCGAACGATCAGTGGGCGAAGCATATTTCCTGACTGATCATCGGACGTATAGGATTGTGGCCGAACAAAGTATGGTGGCCGGCTATGGTGACGAACCAGTCCATGCAGTTTTGAGCGCTTCCTTTAGTTGGCTTGATGACATTGAACAGCTACAGGTAACCTATACGGAAAAAATACCGCCCCATACTGCTGATTCTGTACCGAGCGAACTCACAAAAACGCTACAGCTTTTCCTGCAGTCTGGCCATCTTGTTCTGGCTAACCAAACCCTAAACGTTCGACCACACATTCAAACGTACCATAGTCCCTTTAATCGGATGGCTGCCAAGGGCAACAAGATTGGGCAGGAATTGTTTAGTAATAGCGCCGTAACTAAAGGCGATTGCGATGAAATGTCCCGATTCATACGTGCCCTGACGAAGCCTCAATAAACCCCCTGGTCGCGATTCTCCTATGAGTGCGGTATGATTAGAGTAATGAAAAAAGCAGATAAACCAGTAGCCTACGCTTTTATAGATAGTCAAAATCTGAATCTTGGCATCCAAAAAGTAGGCTGGAAGATAGACTGGAAGAAGTTTCTAAACTATCTCGAAAAAGAGTATAACGTTAAAAAAGCCTATCTTTTTATTGGCTATGTTCCAGAAAACGAAGCAATGTATGAGCAACTCCATGATACTGGGTATTTGATTGTGCTTAAACCAACCATAGAAACGGTCGCCAAACTGACTCCTGAAGAAAGCAAGCAGGATGCCGACGATGATCGCAAAGTGACTGTTAAGGGAAACATTGATGCAGAGCTTGTACTCTATGCCATGAAAGAGATGCCCAATTACCAAAAAGCGATTATAGTTTCTGCTGATGGGGACTTTTACTGCCTGGCCGAATACCTTGCAGAGAAAAAGCGGCTGCTACACATTATGGTTCCAAACTGGAAGTACTCCACGCTACTCAAACCATTTGAGGAGTACATTGTTCGGCTTGATCAGCTCCGCCAAAAATTGGAACATAAAGATTTCCGCAGAAAAAGGCTGAATCTTTCAAAACGTAAAGCATAGTCACTCTAGGCAGCTAAACTGATATACTAGAAATCTATGACACAACGGCAGGCATTGAGGGTGATGCTTTTGGGCGATTCGGTATTTCTTACTGGCGCTCCGGGGGCTGGCAAGACGTACGTCTTGAACCAATTTATTGAATTGGCAAAAAAACAGCACAAAACTTTAGCCGTTACCGCTAGTACTGGAATAGCTGCGACGCATATCAACGGAACAACTATTCACTCGTGGTCGGGGCTGGGTATCAAAGAAACGCTAACTGCCGCCGACCGTAAGTGGTTGGCAGAAAACGATCGTTTGCAAAAGCGTTATAACGGCACTGACATTTTGATTATCGATGAAGTTTCGATGCTTCACGGCAAACGGCTCGATATGGTAAACGAGGCCGCCAAGCTGCTGCGCAAAAGCGATGCACCGTTTGGTGGTATGCAAGTCATTATGGTGGGTGATCTGTTTCAACTACCGCCGGTCAGTAGAGGCGCGTCGGCGGTTGATTTTGCTCATACTTCTGATGCCTGGAAAGAACTCAACCCTACAATCTGCTACATTCATGAACAGCATCGCCAAGCTGGTGGTGAACTGCTGGATGTGTTGCAGGCTATGCGCACGAATGACATACAGGACTATCACCATGATGTGTTGCAGGAGCGGATTGGGAAACAACCCAGTGAAGCACAGGTTGTAACCCGCTTGTACTCCCACAATATTGATGTTGACGCCATTAACTCACAGCAGTTAGGCGCAATACCGAGCCAGAGCAAAGTATTTACCATGGAACATCGTGGAGCCGCCGCAAAGGTTGAGCAGCTCATGCGGGGGCTGCTTGCTCCACAAGAACTAGAGTTAAAAATTGGTGCAGAAGTGATGTTTGTGGCTAACAACTTTGGTGCGGGGTATGTGAATGGTAGTAGGGGCACCGTGGTTGGTTTTAAGAATGATCTCCCAATCGTCAAACTTGCACGGAATGGTAAAGAAATTACCGTAGAAATGCATACCTGGGCGCTAGAAGAAGACGGTAAAAAAAGAGCTGAAGCCTCACAGCTACCACTAAGGCTGGCATGGGCGATAACCATTCATAAGAGCCAGGGAATGAGTTTGGATGCTGCCATGATCGACCTTAGCCGGTCATTTACGCCAGGGATGGGGTACGTGGCTCTATCACGCGTTCGAGACTTGCAGGGATTATTTTTAGTGGGAGTAAATAGGATGGCTATGCAACTGCATCCAGAAATCCATGAGCTTGATGCATGGCTTCAATCGGCATCAGCAGAAATAGCGCGGGTTACTCCAGACGAGTTGCCGGAAATTGCCGTGCCAGAACTTATGGAAGTTGATGAAGCGCTGCTCACTGCGCTGCAAAATTGGCGGTTTGCTCGAGCAAAAAAAGATAACGTGCCGGCGTATATTGTGGCCCACAATACTGTACTGGAGGCGATCGCAAGCTATAAACCAACCGATGAAACAGCACTTATTCGGGTGCATGGTTTTGGACCAAACAAAGCAGACAAGTATGCCCCCGAAATACTTGCGATAACCAAGCAGTACTCCTAGCCTAAGTCCTGTTCGCGGTGCTATAGTACAGCTATATAACGTGGAGGAAGAGCTATGGATCTGAACGCTTATAAAGATTACTGGTATGTCTGGGTAGTTATAGTTTTGTGGGAGTTGGTTTGGAAGGCGATTGCTCTCTGGAAGGCTGCACGAAAGGGCGACAAAGTATGGTTCGTGCTGTTTTTGATTTTGAATACCTTGGGTATTCTACCGATTGTGTATATTTTCTACTTTTCCAAACAAAAAAAGAGAAGCACATAGATGTCTGATAGCGAGAAGAGCCCTAGTCCGGTGCTTGATGCCATAAACCCACGCCGCATCTTTTTTACGATAGTTGTAGTGCTAGCGTCGGGGACGGTTTTTTACCATCACTTTGAAAAGTTGAAATGGCTGGATAGCGTTTACTTCTGCGTGGTTACGCTAACCACCGTTGGGTACGGCGACATAACTCCAAAAACCGACATCGGAAAGCTTTTTACGATTTTTTATATACTCATAGGCGTCGGTATTATCGCCAGTAGCGTGAGCTACCTACTACGCAATAGAGTACAAAAACGCTTATCAAAAAAGAACCCCAAATCCTGATAGTTTGCATTTTGCAAAAATGGGTATACTATGGACTCATAAGAGGTTAGGTGTATGGCTGGACGTTCCAATTCCGATGCCGAACTGCAAAGACTACGGGCTGAAAATCGTAGACTGAAGGCTCAACTGTCCAAACCGCGTAGCGATCCCACAGACCACCACGGCTGGAAAGTTGTTTTGATGGTAAGCCTCATTGGATTGGCGGCGGCACTGCTTGTGGTGGGGAACCTATTGTTCTGGTCGGCGCGGACCATAGTAAAGACTGATTCGTACGTAGAGGCCGTAGGTCCAGTAGTGTCGCAACCCGCCGTACAAGAGGCGCTCGCCAAGAAAACGACCTCAGCAATTTTCCAAAACATTGATGTTGAGCGAATAGCGCAAGAAGCTCTACCGCCAAAAGCCGATTTCTTAGCTAAACCGCTAACTACTCAACTGCAAACGTACACAGAAAAGACGTTGCAGCAAGCAATCTCTAGTGAAAAATTCGCTACTGTGTGGGTGGAGGCAAACACTCGACTACATGAAAGGCTCTATACCTTCGTAAAAGATTACGAGGGTGATGGCACTATAGAAGTGAATGATTTGTACCAAAAAGTCACCGAGCAGCTCCAGGGTACAAAGTTAGCGTTTTTGGCAAACAAACAATTACCCGCAAACATCGGGAACGTAACTATTACCGACGCAGCCTGGCTACCTACGGCCCACTGGGTAGTTAATAACCTAATGGTAGTGCGCGTACTCACGATTTTGCTATTCTTAGCGCTTTCGGTTCTAGCGGTTTGGCTATCAAAGCAAAGGCGAAGAATGGTTCTCAGACTGACTGTTCTGTATGCAGTTATGCTGCTTGCCAGTCTACTTGCGGTACGGATTGCGAGAGCTATCACGGTTGACCGCTTTGCTTCAGAGTACCAGCAAGCCGTCCGTGAAATATGGGATACTATTTCTCATGGATTTTTGGTCCAGACATGGACGCTAGTCGTGGTGTTTGGAATGGTAGCCCTGGTAGTTTGGATTACGGGGAATACACGCCGCGCCGCAGTGATACGCGGGCGTATAGAAGATCTATTTGCTGGTAAGTTACATCAGAGTATATTTGGAAATCACGAAAACGCCGTGACTAAATGGTTTGGTTCCCATAAAAAGTCTATCGAATACGCGATACTGGTGTTGGGATTCGTTGTCTTGCTGTTTGTACCGATTTCGCCAGTTTCTTTAGTGGTGTTGGCACTGATCATCGCTGCGCTAGAGCTCCTTGTTGAGTTTATCGCTCAACCCTAATCTTTTAGACCAGGATGTTGACTGCTCGGGCAGCTACGAGCGCGATGGTGGTTATGGCGGTTAAGGCTTGAATGGCCATTAGGGCTTTCGCACGATAGGTAAGTGGCAGGGTGTCGGTTGAACTAAATGCCGTGGCGTTTGAGATGGATACGTATAGGTAGTCAAAAAAGCTGGGATGCCAATTGGACTGTTTGGTGATATGGTCAGATACCATCATTTGCGGAAATAGGAAGTCGGGGTGATCCATAGGCTGGCCTTCGGATGCTTTGCCGTCTAGTTCCCAATACAGTAACCCAAAAACAATGATATTGGTGGCATAAATAACCAATGCAGAAATAATGAGGGCATGACCACTGGTGTGGTTGCCGGTGATTAACGCATGACTAACTAAAATCAAAGAACCGATGTTGGTGACGGTTACAACGCCCAGAAGTCCGAACGCCAAAAATCGTCTCACCATTGCAGACCTATTGGACGGGACCGCTTTGCGCCCAGGAATACTGAGAGCCAGCAGGGCAATGATTTCAAAAACGGCAATAATATACTTTGGTCCGATGGTAAAACGAGCGCTTAACGCAGCTTGAATACCGATCGCAGCTAGCAGGGCGAGCTGGACGTGCCACATAGGTTCAAGTTTTTCTCGGTGATGTATTTTTGCAAGTTTCATTAGGCACATTATAAACCACGCAGGCCTAAACCAACTTTCATAGTAGAATTAAAACGATGAAACAACGAGCAATAAGCAAAGTTCCAAAGCACGCCCGGAAAGTGTTTGAAGGCGTAATCTTTGATCTGTATCAGTGGGATCAAGAACTGTACGATGGCACCCACGCTACCTTTGAAATGGCCTCCCGGGCCAATGCAGTGGGTATTATTCCCATAGTTGACAATAAGTTGGTGATCATTCATGAAGAGCAGCCTGGCCGACCGGCAAATACGGGTTTTCCCGGTGGTCATATTGAGGGAGGTGAAGACCCGCTCGTTGCGGCGAAAAGAGAACTGCTTGAAGAGACAGGTATGGAGTTTGAGAATCTTAAGCTCGTAATGATTGAGGATATCGGCAGTCATAAGGTGGACTGGTGGTGCTATCGCTACATTGCCACGGGGCTCAAAAAACGAGGGCCACTCAAGCCCGATCCCGGCGAGAAGATCGAGGTTGAGGTTGTTGATTTCAATACGGCTAAGAAGCTTTCCAAAAACAACATTTACATGGCCAACCGCATTATGCAAAATGTGGCGAGTATCCAGGATTTACTTGATATGCCGGCGTACAAGGATTAATCATGACCGCACTTGAAGTACAGCAAGAGCTGAATGCAAAGGCCAATCCTGTAGATGTAGAATTTTTGCAACGCTTTTTTAAAACCGGAAAGGGGCAGTACGGTGAAGGGGACGTATTTTTGGGTTTGCGCGTACCAGTAATCAGAAAGATTGCCGCCAAGTACCAACAGCTGCCGATTGATGAAATTGAAAAACTACTGGAGAGCCCCATCCATGAGCACCGTTTAGCGGCGGTCATTATCATGGCCGAAGGGTCCAAGCGCGCCGGGCCCGAAATGAAGCAACAATTCTACAACCTTTACCTCAACCGCACGGATAGGATTAATAACTGGGATATTGTAGATGTTAGTTGTCGCGACGTTATAGGTGGTTTTTTGATGGATAAGCCGCGGGATGAGCTCTATCGTCTAGCAGCGTCCAATAGTATATGGGAACGCCGTATAGCTATGGTAAGTACCTGGCATTTTATTCGTGTCGGTCAGCTTGATGACACCTTTCGGGTGGCAGAACTACTCATGCACGATACTCAAGACCTCATACATAAGGCGGCAGGGTGGATGCTACGGGAAGCGGGTAAAAAAGACGAAGGTGCTCTCTTGGATTTTTTGGATAGGCACGCAAACGATATGCCGAGGACTATGCTGCGCTACTCGTTGGAGCGCCTTGAGCCCGAGTTACGGGAGCGATATATGCGTTTACCTAAAAAAACGGTAAAGTAGTAGTAAGTTATGAAAAAATCAATATTTCCAAAAGATTTTTACTGGGGTGCTAGTACGGCGAGCCATCAGGTAGAGGGTGGCAACCACAACGATTGGACGGTATGGGAACTGGCACATGCCGCGGAACTCGCTAAGACCGCCAAAGAGCGGCTCAGTAGCATTCCTACATGGCCTGATTTTAAGGATGAAGCGCAGGATGCAAACAACTATGTTTCTGGAAATGGCATTGATCATTACGGAAGATACAAAGAGGACTTTGATATCCTTCAGAAGCTCAACATGAATGCTTTCAGATTTGGAATAGAGTGGGCACGGCTGGAACCAGAGGAGGGTGTTTGGGACGATGAAGCGATTGCACACTATCGTGATTACCTCAAAGAGCTACGGGCACGAAATATTGAACCATTCCTTAATATATGGCACTGGACTATGCCGGTTTGGTTTGTAGAAAAAGGCGGCTTTAAAAAGCGCAGTAACATTAAATACTTCGTTAGGTTCGTAGCTAAGATATCGGAGGAGTTCGGACAAGATTTGCGCCATATCATTACCCTAAATGAGCCGAACGTATACGCTACTTTCGGATATTTAACTGGTGAATGGCCGCCACAAGAAAAAAGTCCCATTAGTTTCATTTTGGTCTATTACAATCTTGTCGTGGCACACAAGCGTGCCTATAGACTGCTCAAGAAAGCGCATCCACATCTACAGATCGGCATTGCCCAGCAGCTCGCAAACATTCAGGCCAAGCGTCCTCACGATATTCGAGATGAGATATCTACCAAGGTGATGCGCTACTTTTGGAACTGGTGGTTCTACCGGCGGATCCGCAATCAGCAAGATTTCATCGGCTTCAATTATTACTTCACTGATTACTATCGGAATGCCCGCAAAGATAATCCGAGCATACCGCTCAATGACTTAGGCTGGTACATGGAGCCGGAGGGCATTTATCCGCTATTACTTCGTATCTGGGCTCACCATAAAAAACCGATATTCATCACAGAAAACGGCGTAGCTGATGCAAATGATCAGTATCGGCAGTGGTGGCTGGAAGAAACGATCATTGCTATGGAGCGGGCGCTAAGCGAAGGGGTAGACTTGCGTGGCTATTTACATTGGAGCCTACTGGATAACTTTGAGTGGAAATATGGTTGGTGGCCAAAGTTTGGACTAGTTGAGGTAGACCGAAAGCATGGCATGAAGCGCACGATCCGCCCGAGCGCAAAATGGCTCGCAAAGCTGTTGCACGAGTTCCGACAAACGTAGCAATAACGCTACAATATTGACACATAATAAAGCTTATGCTATAATGCAAAGCGTTATGAATAAAAACCAACACCCATGGAATCAACATAAAGAAGCAAGCCCGGCTGGCATAGCCCGGTTATATGAGGGTATGGATACACCTCCAGAAGAGATTGAGCGCCGTACTCACCGTAAGGCCGGTGTAGTGCGTAAACTCGGAAGGGTCGGTTTTGGACTCGGCTTAGCAGCTGCTAGCGTTACCGCAGGACTACACTATCGTGCAGAACACGATGTTCCAGACTACACGAAAGAACTGCAGGAGCAAGTGGGAGAAATGCATACAGTCGGCCCAGAAGAAAATCCGCAGAATATTGCTGCCCATTTAGTTGACGCTGAAGGCAAGCCACTAGAAGGTGGCGCTCGCCAGCATGCTGAAAATCTCATAGCGTCTCAGGCTGATAAAAATGCAGGGCTGCAGCAATCCCAGGGTGTTGAGTTGCCTGAAGGCACACACTTTGTAGGCGACGGAAACAGTTAGACACGAAAAATTTACCAAACACACCACATATGTGGTGTGTTTTTATATGTGGACACAATTGTGGATAAGTATGTAGCTTTTATCCTAAAAAGACTTGCAAGTGGGTAAGCGTGGGTAGTATATTCAAGTCAGTGGGTAAAAGTGGGTAGCCAAAAACAAGGCAACCACACCACAAAACAAAAATTACAGCTAAAAACTGTAGGCAACCATGGTGGATTACTTTCAACGCAAACTTGACGACAAGCGGAGGCTGACAATACCAGCCGAACTTCGAGCCGAGTTTGAATCAGGAGTAGTAATCACTAGGGGCTTTCAAAAGTACCTGCACCTGTATCCCAAATCCGTTTGGGAACAACAGGTCGAGCCACAACTTCAGGGTAATATCCTGGACGAAAAAACGGCCGACTTGAACGTGCAGTTTAGGATGGGAAAGTGTGATAACGACCTGGATCAAAAACAGGGCAGAATCACGCTTGAACAGCACTTGCTGGACTACGCAGGAATCTCGCGGGATGTAGTAGCGGTCCGGGCAGGTAGGTACTGGCGCCTCATGGCAGGTTGAGCCGGGTTTATTAGCAGTTCATTAACAACCAGGGTCGAATACACGAATAGAAACCAATACAACACGTGATTGCACGTGGGCTCGAGGTTAGCTATTCGGCAGTCAACAAGTGGCCGAAGGCACCACTTTATAAAAACCTTAGCACCTTCTATCAAAACACCTCCCAAAACTCCACCTCACACATAAGTCTCTCAACTTTTGCTCTAAGATGGTCAGACGTTTCGAAAGTGAAATACCTTTCTCTAAAAACATCTACATGCCGTCCTAAAGCAGTTAAACAAAAACAAAAACAACCAAAAAACAAAAAGTTGACTGCTGAATAGGTGACCTTGCAAAAACAAAAAGTTTGGCAAGGCATCTATCGTTCAATTCCATAATAGGAGAGAATTGAACCATTGAATGACCTTGCAAAAACAAAAACAAACATAGAGAATGCAAAGCATGCACCAAACAGATCAGAACAATCATATTCCCGTACTTCTCGACGACGTACTTACGATACTGAAACCAGAAAAAGGTGAAAGTTACGTAGATATGACGGCAGGATACGGCGGCCACGCCAGCGCAATACTTGCACAGACAGCGGCACCGGAGTTAATGACTTTGGTTGATCGCGACGAACAAGCAATTGCAGCGCTTGAGCCACTCGCATCAAAAGGGGCGCATATCATACATGCAGATTTTTTGACCGCGAGCCAGCAACTGAGCAATGCTGGAAAGCAGTACGATATGATACTGGCTGATCTTGGCGTGTCGTCACCGCACCTTGACAAAGCGAGCCGTGGTTTTAGTTTTACGACTGATGCACCGCTGGATATGCGTATGGATACCAGTCAAGCTCTGACTGCCGCAGATGTAGTGAATCGCTACACGGAAGAAGAGCTGAGTGATATCCTGTGGCGTTTTGGAGAAGAACCAAAAGCCAGACAAATAGCCAGGATGATTGTGCGCAATCGTCCCTTTACCACCACGACACAGCTCGCAAAAATCGTTACCAAAGCCTGGCCAGGGCACAGTAAGGTTCATCCGGCCACGCGTACCTTCCAAGCCGTCCGTATTGTCGTAAATAACGAACTAGGACTTTTGGAGCAAGCGTTACCACTATGGATAGATCTGCTAAAACCTGGTGGAAGGGTAGGGGTGATAAGTTTTCATAGCCTTGAGGATAGGATCGTCAAAAGAATTTTTGCGGAATATTCGGAAGGGTATGAAGCCAAAGTTACCGTTCTTACCAAAAAACCAGTCACCGGTAGCGACAAAGAAATTGTTTCTAACCCGCGAGCGAGAAGTGCTAAACTTCGAGCCGCAGAGAAAATAAACACATAAAAGAAAGGGGCTAGTTACATGCCAATTCAGGTAAAAAGTAGCTCCCGTAGCTACAAAGTACGCGTTAAAGTTCTCTAAGAACTTGTACGAAACTTTTTAGCGAAAGCGGTAGGTGCTGCCAAAACAGTGGCACCTACCACCAAAACAAACATAAAAACAAAGATTAAAATAAGATGACATATTCAAGTTCTATGGCAATGAATCGCCAGCGTTTTGGACAACGCAATCAAAATAGCACGAGTTTCCGTGGACCTGCCCGAACAATAGGACCGGTCAGCAATACAATTATTTTGATCGTCCTAGCGTGCGTTTTGGGTCTTCTGTATCTTACGCAGGTCACTAAAACAAACGCCTACGGATACAAAATCAGTTCATTGCAAGATCAGGCAACAAAGCTTCAGCAACAGCACGATGATCTTGAAATTTCGTCAGCCCGGCTGCAGGCGGCTGATAGAATTCAGAACAGTGATGTGGCAAAGAATCTTGTATCTGTCGCGCCTTCGGCAACGGTACAAAACTAAGCTATACTAGCTAGGCTCGCTATGCGACCAAATTCGAACCCTATATATTCTGGCCGCGGATTGACCGCTTTGCAGCGCATGCGTCTTTGGTATGTGGCATTGCTTTTGGTTGGCTCCGTACTGGTGGTTCGGTTATTTTATTTACAGGTTATTAAGCATGATTATTACTCTAAAGCGGCGCTCGCTAGCCAGCTCAAACAGTATCAGATAGAACCAGAGCGGGGGGTGATTGAGGCTCATAATGGCGACGGATTATTGCCGATAGTGCTAAACGAAAAACGGTATACCTTGTATGCTGATCCTAAATATGTTGTTGACGCTGAAAAGTCTGCTGTTGCGATTGCAAGTGTGATTGGTGGGAGTAGTGGTGACTATATAAAAGCCATCAAAACACCGGACACACGGTACGTGATTTTGGCCAAAAAACTTACGAAACAGCAAAAGGACAAGATTGATGCCGCTCGCAAAGCTGAAAATGAAAAACTAGCGTCTAAACGAGGGGCGGTGTTTGCGTGGAAAGGCATCGGCACTCAGGAAACGAGCGTAAGGACGTATCCGCAGGGTGATCTGGCGGCTCAAGTCCTCGGTTTTGTAAATGATGAAGGTATTGGAAAGTATGGCATTGAGCAGGCGCTTAATGACCAACTAAAAGGTACGCCAGGACAATTAAAGGCAATTACAGATGCCGCCGGAGTGCCACTCGCTGCAAATAAAGATAATGTCGTTAAAGAACCGGTGGCAGGCAAGCGGATCGTGCTAACTATTAACATTGCGATGCAGCAACAGCTGGAAGAGATACTTAAAAAAGGTCTCGATAGTGCAAAATCAAAATCTGGTGGAGCGTTTATTATGGATCCCAATACGGGTGCAATTCTGGCTATGGCCAACTATCCAACCTTTAATCCGGGTGAATTTTATAAAGTTGATGATCCCAGCGTATTTACGAACGGCACGGTCAGTGCACCACTCGAGGTTGGCTCAACCATGAAGCCGCTAACCGCTGCTGCGGCGCTAGATTTGGGGGTAGTTAGTAAGAATCAAAGCTACTATGATCCGAGTCACTTCAAGGTAGACGGTTTTGAAATCACTAACATTGAAGAAGATGGCGGCGCTGGCACGCGGACGATCGCTGATATTTTACAGCTGTCACTTAACACGGGGGCAACGTGGCTGTTAATGCAGATGGGCGGCGGAGAGATTAATAAACAAGCTAGGGACCGCTGGTTTGACTACATGACGAACCACTATCAGTTTGGTAAGAAAACGGGCATTGAACAGGGTTATGAAGCCGCTGGAACTATACCCGACCCAAACGAGGGCTATGGGCTCAATCTCCAGTATGCCAACACCTCCTTTGGGCAGGGTATGACTGCTACGCCGTTACAAATGGGCGCGGCTTTATCAAGTGTGATAAACGGCGGTACATACTACAAGCCGCATTTAGTTGACGGCTACGCCGATTCTAAGGGAAGCCTACAGGATGCTAAGCCGACTATTGTGCGCAGTAACGTAGTTAAACGCGATGTCGGACAGGATATTCAGGAATTTATGGAATACACGTTTTCTAAGAACCATGTTCTGTATGGTTTTCCTAACTTTCAAGGCAATTACACGATTGGCGGCAAGACCGGTACCGCACAGATCGCTAATCCTTCCGGAGGGTATTTTGAAGATAAGTTTAACGGTACCTTTATGGGTTTTGTAGGAGGCAATGCTCCTCAGTATGTAATAGTTACTAGGGTAGATGAGCCGGGAATAGGCGGATATGCAGGGTCTCGGGCTGCAGCGCCAATATTTTCTGATCTTGCCAGTATGCTAATAAACAACTTTAACATTACGCCCAAAGGGCAGTAACAGGTATAATAAAAGGAATATTTTATGTCGACACTAAATGTAACCGTACAAACCGCAACCGTCGTTAGAATACTTGGGCTAGGATTCTTGGCCTTTATGGTCAGTATGGTGTTGACGCCACTCTATACCACCCTGGCTTACCGGGGGCAGTGGTGGAAAAAACAGCGAAGTACTTCTGTGACGGGTGAAGTGGCAAAAGTATTTCAAAAGCTACATGCTGAAAAACACAAACGTCACATTCCCACGATGGCTGGTCTGATTTTTGTAGCAGCGGTGGGGATTGTGACACTTCTATTTAATCTGGAACGTACCGAAACTTGGCTGCCAATCGCGGCTTTTGCCGGAGCAGGGCTGGTTGGTTTGATAGACGATATCATCAACATTCGCGGTTCTGGGCTGGGGGTAGCCGGGTTACCTTCAAAACTAAAACTTCTCTTGACCACGATCGTAGCGTTAGTTGGCGGATTGTTCTTTTACTTCAAACTAGACGTGGCCAGTATTCACATCCCCGTATACGGATCGTTCCACCTGGGATGGTTGATTGTGCCACTGTTTGTATTGGTAGTAGTCGCAACTGCCAACGCCGTCAATATTACTGATGGTCTGGATGGCCTGGCTGGCGGTCTGTGTTCCATAGCGTTCGCGATGTATGCCATTATTGCGTTTCTTGAGGGCCGTTACGGTGTAGCCGGCTTCTGTATGAGTATCGTTGGCGCCTTGCTGAGTTATACGTGGTTCAATATTTTTCCAGCGAGGTTTTTCATGGGAGATGTGGGTTCATTTGCACTTGGTACGGCGCTCGGAGTAGTAGCGATGCTAACTGACACGGTGGTCCTTCTGCCATTGATAGGATTCGTATTTTTGTCAGAAACCGGTTCGGTTATTTTACAGGTTACCTCAAAGAAGCTACGGAACGGTAAGAAGATTTTTAAGAGCTCGCCAATCCACCATCATTTTGAAGCTAGTGGCTGGCCTGAGACCAAAATAACCATGCGTTTTTGGGTCATTGGACAAGTGGTGGGAGTGCTCGGTTTAATCGTATTCTTGGTAGGTAGGTGGCTATGATTGGCCGAAGCGCTAGCGTGGGCAGACGCGCTTCGGTATTAGAACAGGGCGGGACGGGTAGGCGACATCGCCCGGATTACTGGTTGCCAATTTTGAGTATACTGCTGCTTGTCGTCGGATTAATTGTTATATACTCGATCAGCCCGGGCTTGGCTGCCCAAAAGAATGTTAGTGATAACTACTATGTAAATAAGCAATTGATAGCAATTGTGTTGGGAATTGTAGGGTTTATTGTCATGGCCAACATTCCCTACAAATACTGGCGGCATTGGAGCAAACCACTGCTCGTGGTAGCAGGTATCGCCACCGTAGTAGCTATAATTATGCCGGTTATACCGCAGTATCCTGCCCACCGGTGGGTGAGGTTGGGTAGTTTTTCATTTCAGTCGGTTGAACTTCTAAAGTTTGCTCTTATCGTATGGCTGGCTAAGTTTTTTGCCGAAAGAAAGGCCCAGGGCGGACTTGGCAACACAACGGAAACGATCAAACCACTACTAATAGTGCTGGTAGTACTCGGTATTATCGTAGGAAAGATACAGAGTGACCTTGGTTCGATTGGCGTCATCGTGGCCGTTATGACTGCTATGGCATTTGTAGCCGGAGTTCCACTAAAACGAGTAGTGATGGTAGGTGGAGTAGTGGCTATAGGAGCGGTACTACTGGTGGCCGGGTCTAGTTATCGGCGTGACCGTTTGGCAACATTCTTGCACCCTGAAAAAGATTGTCAAAACAGCGGCTATCAGGTGTGTCAGGCGCTGATAGCAGTAGGATCGGGAGGAATGTTTGGACTCGGAGTTGGAAATAGCGTACAGGCCTACGGCTATCTGCCTGAGGCGCAGAATGACTCAATATTTGCTATCTTAGCTGAGAAGTTTGGTTTCATCGGCGTAACGGTATTGATCGGCTTATTTGCTGCCTTCTTTGCCCGGTTATTTAAGATTGCCGAAAGGGCGCCAGATGTCTACAGTCAATTGCTGGTTGTAGGGATTTTAGCCTGGCTTAGTACCCAGGCTATAATCAACATTGGAGCTATGGTGGGATTACTGCCGCTGAAGGGGATAACATTGCCATTCATCAGTTATGGAGGTACCAGTCTGCTGTTTGTGACTGGGGCATTGGGTATGATCTTCCAGATTTCACGGTATACTAGCTTTAGTCCATCAAACCTAGAATCAGAAGGAAACAGGTATGAAAGTACTGCTCACCGGGGGCGGGACGGGCGGCCACATTACACCGCTGTTAGCCGTCGCCCAGGCGCTTAAGCGTTCACATGCAAACATACAGATTGTCTATATCGGAGAGAAAAACTCTCAGTTTGCTGATCTCACCAAAGACACTAAACTGTTTGATGAGCAGTATTTTATACATGCAGGCAAGTTTCGTCGGTATCACGGCGAATCGTTTATCCGGCGGATTTTCGATTTTAAGACCATCTTTTTGAACCTGGCGGATATCGTTCGCATCAAGCTGGGGTTCTGGGAGAGCTACCGGTTGCTTGGCAAGATTAAGCCAGATGTAATTCTATTAAAGGGCGGGTATGTCGGCATGCCAGTTGGATTAGCCGCTGCACTGCGGCGCATGCCCTTTGTTACACACGATTCAGATGCGTTACCGGGTTTGGCTAACCGCATGGTGAGTAGGTGGGCAGTTCGTCATGCCACCGGTATGCCGGCAGAGTTTTATGCCTATCCGAGCGAAAAAACCACCTACGTCGGCGTCTTAGTGGGGGATCAATACCACATGGTCACAAATGAGCTAAAAGCCCAGTACCGTGATGAACTAGCTATTCCGCAAGACAGTAAACTTATCACCGTCACAGGAGGCAGTTTGGGTGCCCAAAGGCTTAATACTGCAATGCGCGAAATCGTACCTGCGCTTTTTGAGCAGTATCCAAAACTGCACATCATACACCAGGTTGGTCGGGGAAATCTGGGGGTGTATGAAGGATATCAGCACCGTAATTTACAGGTAAAAGAATTTCTTGAAGGCCTGTACCTCTATACAGGGGCGGCAGATGTAGTAGTAACGCGGGCAGGTGCAAATACGCTTGCTGAACTGGGCGTGCAGCAAAAGGCTTGCATCGTGGTTCCAAACCCGTTACTGACCGGTGGCCACCAATTAAAAAACGCTGAGGTGTTGGATAAAGCCGGTGCCGTTAAAGTGGTCACCGAAGAGCAGCTGAATCAAAACGGCGCAGTGGCTCTGTTGGAGACGCTACGGGAACTACTCGACAATACTGAATTGCAAAGCGAACTGGGCACCAAAATGCACCAAATTACCATTTCTGATGCGGCGGATAAGTTAGCCGATTTGCTCGTTGATGTTGCCGAACAAGGAGAAAAATAAGACGGTGAGTTTGCGCAGTAAAAGTAAAAAAGACTCTTCCAGAAGACAGCCGGGCAGGGATCTTGGCAATAGTCCGGCATTTTCTTACTATGCAAAACGATCAGGTGATCCTGGTCAGTTATCACGAAAAACACAGCGGGAGAAACTTCCGATCCTGCAGCGCCAGTGGTTTAAAAATCTACCGTCATTGATTGCGTTGACGGTAGTGGTGGTAAGTGTCTTGTATTGCTTGGGGTTAAACACGAATCCTAAGATTCTACTATCCGCACCAGACGCCAAAGCTACGCCCATGAGAAGTCGAGAAGCCTACCAAAAGGGAGCTGAAGAGATTCTTAATTCCTCCATCTTTAACCGCTCAAAACTTACCATAAATACAGATGCATTTTATGCACAGTTTCTAGAAAAATTTCCCGAAGTTGCTGATGCGTCACTCAATCTTCCGCTCGTAAGCCGTCGCCCAGTCATCTCCATAGATACCGCTCAGCCACAGATAATTTTATCGGTTGGTAACAGAAATTATGTAATTGATTCGCGCGGGAAAGCAATAATGAATGCTGCCGACCTCGCCAAGTCTACCCGGATGAGTTTGCTGGTAGTAAATGACGAAAGCGGGTTGCAGGCAAAGGTAGGGCAGGGTGTTTTGCCTGCTAGTGAAATGGACTTTATTACCCAAGTTATCGCTCAATTAAAATCTAAAGATATTAGTGTGCAATCCATCCGGTTACCGGTGGCTGCAAAAGAAATGGAAGTCAGGGTAAGCAATAAACCCTACGTTATAAAATTTAATGTGGATACTGATCCCCGGATTGCGGCAGGGGACTATCTAGCGGTTAATGAGACCTTACAGAAACAAAACATAACGCCTTCTCAGTACATTGACGTACGGATAGAGGGGCGGGTCTATTACAAATAGTTAGGCGAGCTGATACGTTTCTTCAAAAAAGAAGGGGGAGGGGGATTGTTGTAATTTTGTCATAAGTGGAACGGTGCTCGGTATTAGGTTTGGCATGTTTGTAAGTTCATCATCCAAATACCACCCGAACGTTCCGCTATCTGTCTGTAATCGGAGTTCTCCAGAAGGATTCTCGCCATAGTATAGGTGTATCATGACGCGGCTTTCCAACTCGCCATCAGGGGTTTTCTGCGTTACATAACCATGGGCACGATAGTTCAGTGCAACTTCCAGGCCGCTCAGGTCTGTAAAAGCTCTGCTGACCTGGTCATGGAGCATGCTACCAAACTCTACATCCACTTTTGCAAAGCCTGCCATATGAATTGTGGGCTGTTGGTTCCTGGTGAATAGCAGCCAACCCTTGCTTGGTTCATAGCAGGCTACTAAACAAACAATGCGGGGCTGTTCCAGCACGGTAAGCGTATCAAGCTCAAAACGGTCTGCGAAGAGCTTGCCCTTGGAAGTTAAAGAGTATGTTCCGTCCTGGTTCTTTTGTACGAGCTGCTGGTTGATCATTTTCTGTAGATGGTAGGTGAACTTACTACCTTCCATATGCCGTGGTTTAAGTTCTGAGTACTTGCTCTGTGGGTGTGTGATCAGCATGGTCAGGATAAACTTCTGTATTCGGTGCATAGCTATAGTATAGCGGCAATGATTAGAAGTCTTTAGTCAAAACAATTTTACTAAACACCTCTGTACTAGCTGCTCAGGTGTGTAGTGTGTATCCTTTCTTACGTATGGAACGTAAAGAATCAGTCCCAATCATAGCTATCACGGGCGGACCCTGTGCCGGTAAGACGACCGTACTACAGGCGATTGCATCAGAGTACGGAACAGCTATCACCTTTGCAAAGGAGGCGGCAACCATACTGTTCGAAGGCGGTTTCCCGCAGCCAGGAAAAGATATGGAATATTCTGATGAATGGCACTATCATTTTCAATCATCCGTTCTGGAACTACAGCTTCATTACGAGGAACTGAGTGCTTCCTATGCCAGGAGAATTGGTGCACTAGCTGTGGTGACCGATCGCGGCCGACCAGACTCACTTGCGTACACACCTGGAGGAGCCGATGAGTTTCATCTACGTTACGGCATTGATCTATGTAATGAATATGCCCGCTATGCTCATGTCATCCATTTAGAATCGCTCGCCACTGCTGATCCCGACAGGTATGGTAAAGAGAACAATCCATATCGCTACGAGGAACTTGCACAAGCAGCTATCTTAGAAGAGGCGGTACGTGATGCCTGGTCGGGCCATCCTAGCAGGACAATAGTTGAGGGTAGTAATATTTCAGAAAAAATTCGGGTGGTACGTAGGGTAGTAGGGAGGCTTTTGGCTGGCACCGAGCGTAATGAAGTAAGCAGTGTAGAGCCTACAAGGTGGTGAATAATGCCTAGAGAAATGATAGACGGTTTGTCGATGATATGGAGAACTCCCCCTACTTCTACTCCCCATTAGTTCGCATTTTGTTCAGTTTACGTAATGTTGCTGAAAAACACAAAAATCTATACGAACATACCAAAAGGGGAGAAAGTCAAATATATACAAAAACCGCCATGGTGGGGAAAAACATATATAAAAATATCGAAAACAGTAAAATGCAAATATTGCAAATACGCACATGTGGAAAAGTCTGGAGTGTTGTATAAAGCGACATATGTCACAACGGAGACTATAGGGGCAACCATTTATAGTATCCGTAGTTACACACGGAATAACAGTCACGATAGTGAAACTACGGTTTTATGTGCGTAAAGCTAAAAACTCCCCTGTTAGGAGAGGTATAGTTAATCATCCTAAAACCATATATGTAAGTCGCAAAATATACATTGTGCGACGTTATGTCTAAGGCTCGGGTGAGTGCTCTATTTATGCCTTTGTATGTGTTATTTTTGTTTTGGATGCTACTTTGTAGTTTTTGAATTTTAAATTTTTGTTACTCCCCGCTCTCGTTGCTATGTTTTGCGATGACTACACAACAACCAGTATTCTGTACTGCTACGTCTCTATAGCGAATGTTCGCAAAATGTTCAATTTGCGGTCATGTACATAGGTTCAATATCAACAAGGAATTCTTCAGGCCCCTCAGACGCTTGTCCCCGTATTGAGCCAGTTACGAACTGTGTTTCATTCCAAACATCATATAGGTAGTATCCCTGCTCTTTTTCTTGGTGATCACGGTATACCTGAAATGCTCCGAGCTCGTCGCACACATCAGTGAGGTCATCAAACGGTCGCAATCGATCAATAACCGGAACCTCGGCGGCCACGACATAGCCACGAGGAATAATATCGGCAAAGTATCGGTTTAGTCTTACCTGGGTTTTGATATCTTCACGGTGACCAACATTTTCTGCTGCTTCCAAAGCATCTGCAGCTCTAACGATTCCAAAACAATGGGGTATGACGAGGGTGCCGAGAAACGATGCAGCAATCTCAAGCTCCCTATTAGTTCGCTCAAACATGTCGTCAAGACACGTGAACGGATGGTTGACCTGCATTCTTTCTTGATTAATGAAATACGGCCGTACAAGCCGCGTAAACGTCTGGGCGGTAGTTTTAGCCAACCGCTCTGGAACATCTGAAGGCGGAAAGGTATTTACAAAGTTCTCCAGAGAAAGCTCTGGCACTTCTGTGGAGGTCACTGTAGTCATGGTGATGCTTTTTAGTTTGCGAGCGTGTAGGTAGCTTTGGCAACGCGCTTGAACTGGCTCTTACCCTGTAGATTAAGCAGAATGGTGGTTTCTTTTACCTGGCGACTTTTGAGGACGCGTTTGACGATTTCGTCTCGGTGCAGGGGTTCACCGGCCTTCTTAAGTACATCGGTGATGATATCGGCTACGGTTCCCTTGCTGTATCCCCACTCTTTCAACGCATAAATACCGCGGCCGATGAGTACGAAACGGCTATCTTTGATGAGTTCGTTATGGATTGCCTGGGTGGTCACATCCTTGCGCTTAAAGCTTGATTTCTTGATTTCTCCAGCGATTTCGTTGAAGTGCATCGGTTTGCCCTTTTCAAACAAAATAACATAAATTTTGTCCCGAATATTTTTAGGGTTGACCATAGGCCACTTCACTAGTCCCCAGCGACCGTGCAGACTTGCGAGTGCCTTGCTGGTGCTAGCAAGTGCTTCTACATGACTTTTATCGCTATCTTTAACGGCCGTGGCAACTGCATCAATGCCAGTAGGTTCTCCAATAGTCTTTATGGCGTCAATTATTTTAGCAACGCGATCCTTCATCTGTTTTTCGTTGTGTAGTTTTGCTATTCCAACTGCGTGGTAGAAATGATCGTTCTCATCAATTACCGCCAGTTTAGGGGATAGTTCGGCTAAGAATGAAACGCGGGCTTGGTCGGTACGTTCGTTTTTTTCAGTAAGTTTAGCGCTGAGATCACTAATCCGAGCGGCATTGCCCATGCCTTCAAGTTCGGCTACAAAGGCATTTTCGATTTCAGTCATGTGTGGCAGATCTTTTGAAGCAGACTTGAGACGAGTGACTACGGCCTTTTCGAGCTGACGAACACGTTCACGGGTTATACCAAGCAGCTCCCCTATTTGCTCTAACGTTTCTTTGCGGTCAAACAATCCAAAACGGCGCGAAACAATTTCTCGCTCTCGTTCCCGTTCGATAACGCCAAGGACGTCTTGAACAACGGCTTCAATATCGATTTTTTTGGTGGACTGCTCTGCCATCTTTATGATTATTCCTTTTCTTATACTCTGTAATAACAGGGGTAACGCCCTACCCCTCCCTGCTGTAATAGTATAATTATATAACTTTAATTTTTAAAAGTCAAACTTAGTGTTTTATGAACTTATTTTATCACGAAATAGACTTATGTGCTCACATAAAGCATAACAACATTACAACAAAATATCTCTTAACAGATAGCAAGTTGGGGATAAACCAAAGGATACCCTCTATAAAGAAAAAAGCGAGTTCGTAGATGTGGAAGAGTGTTGGGAGCTACCATAGGGGTAAGCCTTGGTGCTACTACCAGTTTCTCTTGCACTGAACTCGCGCGTCGTAATTTGAAGTGTGTGGTGGATGCCCTGGCTCGGCCTTTCGGCTGGCGGGTAGCGTACTTGGCGCGAGCCAGGACATCCTAAGCGCGGACGACAGCATGGGTCGTCTACGCGTTCCTGCGAGTCGGCTTGGAGCGGGCAACTCCATTAACCTACTCGAGCAGGAGAACATTCCGTGGTGGCGGCAGCCTTTTGAAGGGCTTCGCTACTTGGACTGACAGCCTGAGCTGAAAGCGGCGATCTACCCGAATGGGGATCACTCCTTTTCCCACGGAATGCGAGACGCGACGATTGTGCTGGTTTACACCAACGTGGCGTTGATAGCCTCATCGTGCCTCTGCTAGATCATTACGAATAAGTAGGTACTTCAATTGCTTGACGTGCAACATATTATCCAGAAATCTATAATAAAAGTCAATAGAGAGGTTGAAACGTGTACCTTAAGGGGTGGGCCGGAGGGGTGCGACAGTGTCGCCTCGAGTAGTTTTGCCCCTCCGGCCATGGGTAGGTGATTCATCGTGCGGACCGCTTGTAGCGAGCCAGCCGGGTCTTCTTGAGAGCCTCATTGATGATCTTGAGGCGTGCTTCACCGATGTTCTTGACCTGCAGCAGCTCTTCATCTGTCAGATACAGAAGCATCCCGATGGTGGTGATGTGTGCACGACGGAGAGCGGCTTTGATGTGCACCGACAGTCCCGGAAGAGAATCGATGCTGCGCTGTAGATCCTTCTTGTCGATATGCCGAGCGCTGGCCCACCAGTTCATGTAGTGCCGTTCGGCCTCGCGCCAGGTAGCCTGCTGATGTTCACCAAGCAGGCGGTACACGAGCATCATGACCTCGTCTTCCCAATTATGTATCCGGGAATCCGGATGGTACATCAGTTCGCTCAACCGTGCCTCGGTGCTCTGTTGCAGCTCCGCCATTTTGCCCCCTTAAGGTACGAACGTGTACGTAATGGCGTACACTAGAGGGTTTTCCTCTAGATCTGTACTATGCCATGAGTAGAATGATTTTACAAGCTTGAGAGCTAGCTGGTTTTTTTGCGACGAGTAAAGCGTCTTTTTTTATCCGGAGCTTTGTCGAGTATTTCCTTGCACTCGGCCTCTGAAAGTTTTTTTGGATCGGTTTCTTTAGGGATACGGGCATTCTTTTTGCCGTTTGTGATGTACGGTCCATAGGGGCCATTTACAATCTTTATGCCACTATCAAATTCAGCTATGTACTTATCGGCGTCTTTTTTGAGCTTTTCGCCGTAAGCTTGGCGCGCCTCTGCTTCGGTAATAGTGAGTGGATCCTGACCTTTTATTGATACAAACAATTTACCGACCTGAATGTAGGGACCAAACCGTCCCACGTTTGCCTTAATGTCTTCTCCGTCTTCGGTTTTTCCTACCGTGCGGGGTAGTTTGAACATTTCCATGGCTTGGTCATAGGTGACCGTTTCTAGGGTCGCTCCATCTGGCAATGGCGCAAATCGAGGCTTTTCCTCGTCTTCTGCTTCACCAATCTGTAGCATGGCGCCGTATCGGCCATAACGGGCTATCACCGGCTTACCGCTTTTAGGGTCTTTTCCGAGCTCCCTTGCCTGTGAAGTCTCCTCGCGGGAAACATCTGCTGCTTTATCAATAAGGGGATGAAAATCTTTATAAAAATCGGCGATCATGGTGTTCCACTTCTCTTTGCCATCGGCGATATCGTCGAACCCTTTTTCGGCCTTTGCGGTGAAATCGTAATCGACAATCGACGCAAAATGCTTAACCAAGAAATCGGTTGTCATCTCAGCGATGTGGGTTGGTAGCAGTTTGTTTTTGTCGGCACCGGTCACCTCTGTTCTATCAGAGGTGGTGATGCTTCCCTTCATAAGTGTAAGTTCTCGAACGGTACGCTCGGTTCCCTCCAGATCACTTTTCTCGACGTACCCGCGGGTTTGAATGGTGCTGATGGTCGGCGCGTAGGTACTTGGGCGGCCGATACCTAAGTCTTCTAGCTTCTTCACCAAGCTTGCCTCAGAATACCGGGCTGCTGGTTTACTGAATGATTGGGTAGCCTTCATGCTTACAAGCGGCAGATCCTGGCCTTGTCCCATTGGCGGTAGGATAGTGTCGTCTTTGCCGCCTCCGTACACCTTAATGAAGCCGTCGAACGTTAAAACTTCCCCTTTTGCGAGCAATGTTTCGGTCCGGTTTGATAGTGAAATGCTCACCTCTGTCCGTTCGATTTTAGCGGGAGCCATCTGGCTCGCAAGCGTTCGCTTCCAGATGAGTTCATAGAGCTTTTTCTGCTGCGCATCTGATCCTGCGCTCGTTACTGCAAAGTCGGTTGGGCGAATCGCTTCGTGCGCTTCCTGTGCACCGGCAGCTTTGGTTTTATACTGGCGAACCTGATGGTACTCCTTACCGAAGTTTTTCTGGATATAGGCTTCGGCGGCGGCAATCGCCTGACCGGCTAGGTTGGTACTGTCGGTACGCATATAGGTAATGTGTCCATTTTCATACAGCCGCTGTGCCAGGGTCATAGTTTGGCGTACGGAATAGCCAAGCTTGCGGGCGGCTTCTTGCTGGAGACTGCTGGTAGTGAATGGAGCACTAGGGTTGCGGGTGCCTGGCTTTGCTTCAATTGCTGAGACGCTAAATGTTGCATGTTTGCAGTCTTCTAAGAATGCCGTCGCGGCTACTTCATCGGCGAGCTTATTCGGTAGTTCAGCGGGGAGTTCGGTGCCTTTGGCGTCAAATAGCCCCGTTACCTTGTAACTAACTTCAGGGTTAAAATCCTTTATTTCTCGTTCACGTTCCACAATCAATCGTACTGCGACGGATTGTACGCGGCCAGCGCTCAAACCAGTCCGTACTTTTTTCCAAAGTACCGGTGAAAGCTCATAGCCGACTAAACGGTCTAGAACACGGCGAGCCTGTTGGGCATCAACGAGGTCTTTATCTACTGTTCTAGGCTGCTCTATGGCGCTCAAAATGGCTGGTTTGGTTATCTCATGGAAGACAATGCGCTTAGTCGTTTTATCATCTAATCCGAGCGCCTTGCATAAATGCCAGGCAATTGCCTCTCCTTCGCGGTCTTCGTCACTTGCTAGCCAGACGTTTTCGGCTGTTTTAGCAAGCTTCTTAAGTTCGGCTACAACTTTTTTCTTATCACTGCTAACTTCATAGGTCGGTTCAAACCCCTTATCGATAGCAATACTAATTCCCTTTTTGGGTAAATCACGAATATGACCAAAGCTGCTTTTAACAACGTAGTCTTTGCCTAAGTACTTTTCTATAGTCTTGGCTTTAGCGGGGCTTTCAACAATAACGAGATTTTTTGCCATATGCGTAATGGGTAGTATACCGTACTTATTTTAGTAACAAACTAAGAGCTTACGGCAAGTTGTGTATAAAAGCAAACTGCAGTTTAGGTATTGTTACCGATCTTGTAGCCTACGTATACGCCTACAAAACCGCCTATACCAGCCAGCAATATACTCCACATCCCCAAGAAATTACCGTGGTCCATGATGCCACCGAGCCATCCACCAAGAGTAGAAAATATTGCCACCATTATATATATGAGATGTTTTGTTTCCATTTCAGTTTTCATTATACGCTTTTCGTCCTTTTGGACTCATCAGCATAACTACACAGTTATGGAAGCGTGTGTATCAAGAAGCAGAAGAATAGAGAGAAAGGTATAGTTGACCGCTTTGGCCGAATCGTGCACGAACACACTGAAACGGAGGCGCTCCGGAACTTCCCCGAAGTATTACAGGATTTTTTACGAGTTTCCGTACTCGTTTCTCTCTCGCACGTAGGCTTGATCTATGCCAGCAAGGGCACGATGTAGGCCTCGGCCTCGTCAGGCACGTCTGCAGCAGCGCGCACCAGCTCCGGTTCGGTAATGCGGACGGAGAGCTGCACGGTGCAGAAGTGGACGGTGCCGTGCATCTCCCACACGATCTCCCAGTTACGGAACTGGGGTCGCGGGGATCCGCAACGTAGAGTGTACCGCTTACCCATCGGGATCTTCTCCTCTCGGCCAATGGGGTATTGCCAGGTGTAGCATGTAGCAGGTGAAGATTCGTATCCACTCCTCTTCACATCTGCTTCTTCCATGTGCGCCGCTACGGCACCTATGGAAAGCAAGTGGTCCGTGCAAATTATCCGAGAGTATAATTTGTGCGGTTTTACCTTGGTACTACTAGAGAGCCAAAGGCTCCTTTCTGGTTGGGTATGTGGTGTAAAGGTTCTGCTTCTTGATGTGTCACTGGTTGTGACTACAGTATTTTATACTAAAATTGTAAATAAGTCAATATTCTTACGCTTTTCGTCCTTTTGGACTCATCAGCATAACTACACAGTTATGGAAGCGAAAATTGAACAAGGAGAAAGGTGGGAGCCGGGGTTTCATAACGTCATCGACGTTAGAAAGATTTCCCCGGCTCCGGCGACATGGTCCTACGCGGCTCGGTGCAGGCTGAGGGCATCGGCGGACTTGGGCTCCGGCATCAGGTACATGACCAGGTAGGCCACGTTCATGAGGATCAGGGAGACACCGTAGGTCGTCCATCCGAGATGGGCTGACGTATCTGAGGCGCCATCCAGGATGATCCCCACGATCATGGCTCCGAAGAACGCCGTTCCAACCACGCTGACACAGAAGACCACCCAACGTTCGCCTTCATCGGAGATTCCCTTCGACTCCCAAGAGCCGATGAAGGTCATCAGGGCGATGAACACGCCGATGAAACCACCAACGCTCAGGGTCAGCCAGTTCATCCACGGGCTTCCCGTGTCAAACGGGTCGTTGTTGGCGACGAAGCCGGCCCCAACCATGATGAGCGCAAAGAACACCAGGGCGGCGATCACATACCGCTTGTACATATCTACTCCTTGTTCAGGTGCGTTCCAGCAATTTGCTAAAACTAGCTAATTATAGCATATTATCGATAATTATACAAGACTATAACAGATACCAGTTACCAGCAGATGGTTTAATCCTGCCAGAGATTTCTAGCATGGTAAGGGTCTGATTAAACGTATGGGTAGCGAGCTTGCTGAGGGCATGGAGTTCACTAGCATCGGTTACACCTTGCCGTAGTAGATCCAAAATAACCTGCTCCTCAGCATTATTACCAATGAGCTCCATCTGTTCTGTTGTTTCGTGGATGTTAAAGTGCCCGAGTATGTCCTCTGGACACGTTATGGGTTCGGCACCTGCCTTTAGGAGGGTATTCGTCCCCTTGCTATTTGGGCTGTTGATATTCCCGGGTACTACCAAGACATCTCTTCCCTGCTCTAATGCAAAGCGGGCGGTATGGAGCGTGCCGCTCTTTTCGGCTGCTTCTGTAATAAGTACGGCATCTGCTAAACCTGATACTAATCTGTTCCGCTCGATGAAATTCTCTCGGCGGGCATTCGTCCCGGGAGGATATTCCGACACCAATACCCCACCATTTTGGAGTATCTGCTGAGCCAACTGCCGGTGTGAGGCGGGATACACTTCTGTCACATGCGACGGCAGTACTGCTATAGTGCCCCCGTGAGCGTTCAAGGCGGCATAGTGTGCTAGGCCGTCCACCCCAAGTGCTAGACCGCTTATGATGGTAACGCCCGCTCGGGCCGCTGCTTCCACAAGCTCGGTTGTTACCAGTCGACCATAAGGGCTGACAGCTCTGCTACCAACAACAGCCAAACACGGCTTTTTGAGTAACGATTCTAGTGTGTCGCCCAGGACAAACAGTTTGCTGGGAGGAGGGCTCACCTGTAACAAGCGAGCCGGCATGGTGCCAGATTTGGCGGTTAGGGTGCGAACTTTCATGTGGTATTCAGTTGCCTATCAGCTATCCCTGTCAGTATACCAGAATAAGCTTATGGTTTTGTGTAATATAGTTGCTAAAAACACAAAAAAGTATTGACAAAAGTCATAATATTGCTAAAATAGCAATCCGTAAGCGTAATATTACGTTTACGTACCTTATACCCCCAAATTCTAACAATTTGTTAGAGTGTTTTAGAGCGTGCTGTATAAGTTGTTACCCTCCACTTATTCTAGCGTTTTGGTCATTCTATGACTGTAAGCGCTCTAAAGCATACTAACCCCTTTAACTTCCCGATATCAAAGTGAGTATCCAGTACTCTGCCCTTCATGGGTGGATGCGCGAGTCTTTAAGAGTTTTGGACATCGACGCTTCACTGGGGTGGGTTGAAGGGTGTGGTGGGCTCGATTTATCGAGCCCAATAATAGGACCTCCAGCGGTGCCCACCCCCTCTGGAGGTCCTTTTTTTGAAACTAAAACGAGTGACGCTTCGCTCTTGCCTACAAAAGAGTCCACCGGACTCTTTTGCTCTCTGGAGGTCCTTTTTTTGAGACCTACTACCCGTACACAGTATTCTAAAGAAAGGTTACATACTATGAGACATATTGAATACGATCCCTTCTATACCAGTATTGTGCTGGATCAACCGGCGGCTGTTTCCTATGGAAACATAATCTCCCAATTAGTAGCCGTAGAAGGTACTGACCATGCTGCTGCAGAAATGCGAAAGCAGTTACTTACACAAGCTCAGGATGCAGCGAAGGCACTAGACTTTTCTGCTGACAGCGCCGAGCCACTGTTTTAGCGAACGTATATTTGCGCATTGGCCCCAAAGGCACTTACTAGGTCGGCGCTCAGGCCGGGAAACTTCTCTACTTTCAGCGTGCCATCGGACTGGACTTCAAACATGATGGTGCCTACTTGTGTTGCGCGCTGTGACACTTTAAGCCCCTTTATAAGGCTTTTCCCATCCCACGGTGCAGCTGTTGGCGTTTCGTAGCCAAGTTCTATAAGTTCATACTTTACGGGACTGTTTTTGACGGTAACTTGCGAAGGATCGGCGTCTCCCTTTACAGCAAATTGTTTTGCGGTGCCTTGCCAGTTACCGATTGAAACCACTGTGGTATTGGGGTCGATATAGTCAGGAACGATCGAAAGATGCCCGTCCCAGTAGCGGCTAGGGTCTGTTCCGGCGTACCCATTGGTACCTTGCCGGAACCAGTTCCCGGCCAGAGTCCCCGCTTTGTCATAATCAATTTTACCCCCTATTGGCACCGCGGAGCGTAAGCTCTTGGCCTGGAGCTGGGATTTTAAACTATCCGTATAGGCGCTGAACGGATCTATGGAGTGAACCTTCCATGGTTCTCTCTCGTAACTGTCTGGGTGTATAAATCCGGCCAGGGTAGTTTTGACATCTACGAGTGTCCAATCAACTGGATTACCCCCAATCTTACCAATGGTGTCTCCGGCCTTTAGTGATATGTCAGTTGACTTGTTCTGCCCTGCCTGCAGACCGGTTACAGCCGCAGCCAGTTTGTCGGATAGCTGATGAACGTGAATAAAAATCGCGTAATAGCGACAATTGAACGAAACGACAATCCGATGGTCTTCAGGTGCGACGGTTCTGTTTGTCTGATCGCCGATGTAGCTATCAGGCATCCGACTAATTTCTACCACTTTCCCATCTGCAGGCATAACAACCGAGTAACTGTTGTCGGCTGCGTTTGGGTCTAGGGGTGAGATGTATACGTGGTCTACCGGGGTCACATGCCCGTCATACATTTTGCCCATGGGCTCTATGTAGCGGATCTGATCCACAGCGATCGGGGATTTGGGAAATGAACTAATCGCTACGTTGCTGCACGTACTTCCGTACTGTTTCACGAACGGATCATCACGGTTTATTTTATCGGCATTCGCAAGGGCCGCCTTGTTTTGCTGCTGTACAGTGTAAACCCGCCAACCCGCAAAACCAATGACTCCAAGAACTGCCAAAACCAAGAGTAAGTATATGAGATGGAAGCCGTTCTGGTTCAGTTTTTTTATATGCATGCGGTGCCCGACTATTGTTGCTTAGGTACCACTATACCATTAGCGGATACTGCTTCCAAAACTAGCGCTTGACGTCAGTGCTGTACTCGGGGCGTGAAACGCGTCGCCCTAATTCTGTGAGGATCATGCCGATACCTATCCACTCAGCTACAATGAGGGTGACGAACCCGACAAACGGAATGAAGTACGTAACCAGTAGAATACATGCGCCAATCAACATTACCACTACTGCATGCTTGATATTGCGACCGATACTCTTACCCAGTAAATACGCTGAAAATATTGGGGCAACCAGATTAATGAGGAACCATACCAGGCCAAACAGTAGTGCGAGTGGAATGCCGATGAGGGTGAGCATCAGGGCAATAAATAGCGCCGGGGCTACAATTCCCGCCCCTAATCCAATCAGCAGTGTGCGTCCTAGGTGATTAACAGCGTGCCTCGTGGTTACTTCGAACATTGTTGGGAAAAGGAGAACCATCACGAGGGCGATTATGAGCAGCGCAACAAAGATGTAAGCCAGCCATAAGAACGCTGCAAAGTATGGAATGACGGTGTAGTTTACCTTTGCGTTATTTTGGGTCTTTGGTTCATTTCTGGTGATCGAACCACCGATAACAGCACCTTTCGTTACATCGGCATCGTTGGCGCTGGTGTACGTAATACTGCCACCGACTTTAGCGGTGCTGGTGAGGGTTAGATTGGTTACCGCACCGTTCACATCCCGCTCTACCGTACCGGCTATAGTGGCGGTATCTGAAGCCATTCCGTAATCACGCTGTACGGTACCGTTTATGGTGCAGGACGTCGCTGCTCCCATGAGGTCGTTGACTGATGCACTATCACTCAAAATAAATGACTGCGCGCCCACCGTAGCATTACGAGCAACCTGAGCGCTAATAGTGACACTCTGGCCAGCTACCCGTACATTACCATTCACCTTACCGCTGATGGTTACCGTTTGACCGGCACAGATCACATCTCCGTTTACCGTACCGCTCACAGTCACGGTTTGGCCGGCACAAAAAACATCGCCGTTTACTGTTCCGGCGATGTCTACGTTATTCCCGGCGCTAAAAAGTGTGCTGTTCACTACTTTCCCAGAGGGGACGGTAGCGTTGTTTCCTGTTTTAATTGTTTGAGCACTCACTACACCGACAAGCAGTAGTAGAGGCAACACGAGGAGCAAAGCTGCCCCCATGAATCTAGTTGGTAGCTTTTTCATACGCACCTCCTCTTTATCTGCCTATATTATAATCCCTTTGTAAAGCAGTTGGCTAGCGGAGGGCTAATCAAACACCGTTCTGGTTTCGTGAGGCAACGTGCCGCCGTAGAGATATTCGGTCAGTATAGCGGTAACTTCTTTGGAAAGCTTTTTGAGATTTTCCTGTTCGGTGGCCGTGAACTTCCCAAGCACGAAATCTGCGCTATCTGCCTTTTCAGCAAAATCGTTATGAATCCCGACACGTATACGGTCCACGTTTTCATTGCCGTGCTGGATAAGTGACTTTATACCGTTATGTCCGGCCGACCCACCGCCGGTTCGCATACGGATTTGCCCAAACGGTACGTCGAGCTCGTCGTGAATAACAACGGTATCTTCTGCTAGCACCTTGTAGAAGTGCTGCACTGCCTGGACTGCTTCACCGCTCAGGTTCATATAGGTATGAGGTTTTACCAGCACCACGCGTTTGTTGTTGATACTCTGCACGCTCAGTTCGCACTTAAGATCCTTCTTTTGAGTCCATTTGGGAAAGTCGTTGGATTCAGCAAACTGGTCAATACAGTAGAATCCGATATTATGGCGAGTCAGATTATATTCGGCGCCGATGTTGCCGAGCCCTACAATTACCACCGTCTTTTCCAGACCGAGGTTGTAGAGCGGCATATTGTCATTCGTTTCTTTCTTTACAAAAAGTCCCATTGCCTTCTAGTTTCGCATTACAGAACCCTGCTGTCCAGCAGCGGACTGATTACTCCGGTTTGGTGCCGTGTTTGTGGGTGACGTGTTTTTCTATGAACCAAAATTGGATTGGGGTGCCAGCATAATCCCACTTTTCCCGCATGGTTCGCTCCATGAAACGCTTATAGCTCCAGTGTAGGAACTTGGTGTGAGCGCCAAACACCTTGAAGCTCGGAATAGGATTATCATCCTCTTGTACGATGTAGTTCAGTTTTGGTGCACGATTCTTGAGACCTGCCGGTGGGTGGCTTTCCGTCACCTCCTTTAGCCAGCGGTTGAGATCACGGGTTTTAATAATTGTTTTGCGGCGTTCGTAGATTTCTTGGGCTAGTTCAAAAATCTTCGCTACGTTCTGACCGGTTACGGAACTGGTGAATATGAGCGGCGCCCACGGCACGAACACAAAGTCCTGGGCAATCACCTTGGCCATCTGATCACGGCTGAACGGCGTTTTTTCCTCGAGACTATCCCATTTGCTTACGACCAAGATCATACCCTTCCCAGCTTCCTTGACCATGCCGGCTATCTTTTGATCAAGCGCCGTCCCCGGTTCGTTTACATCCATGAGAACCAGGCAGATATCGGCTTGTTCGATAGCGCTCAGTGACCGGATAACACTGAAGCGCTCAACTCCCTGTCCTATTTTGCCGCTGCGGCGGATTCCGGCAGTGTCGAGGAGTTCAATCTCCTGGTTATTGAAGCGTACGGTAGCACGGTTGATGTCTCTGGTAGTACCGGCTCTATCGGCTACGATCGCCTGCTGCTTCTTTGCGAGGGTGTTGAACAGGTATGACTTGCCAACATTCGGTCGGCCAAGTAGCGCAATCCGTAGTACATCATCAGCCTGAATGTGGGTGGCCTGAGGAATTATTTCAACAACGCTATCTAGAACTGATTCTATGCCCCGATTCTGGGTAGCTGACGTCAAATATACTTGTTTAATACCAAGCCGCAGGTAATCATCGGCTTTCTTACCCTTGGCTTTGTCGGCTTTATTCACAACTAGAAATACCGGCTTTTTGGTTTTGAGCGCCATCTTAGCAACGCGGCGGTCTTCTTCGGTAATGGGAACGTCGGCCTCAATTACCACCCAAATAACATCGGCACTGTCGGCTGCCTGAGATATCTGCTCCTGGATGGTGAATTCAAAATCGTCTTCCGGGTCTTTAATACCGGCTGTGTCAACAATCCAAAAGTCCCTGCCCTCATGCGAGGCTTTGGCTAGAATACTGTCCCTAGTGGTGCCTGGCTCATCGGCGACAATCGCTTCGCGGCGACGTAAAATCGCATTAAACAAACTAGACTTACCAACATTGGCACGTCCGACAATTGCAACTATGGGAAGCTTTTTGCTCATTCCCTATATTATAACAGAGGTAGTAAGTATTGACAAAACTAATTTAATATTTCGTATTTTGCGATGCCAAGCGTGCCGAGCTGATAATCCCCGAAAGCTGTACGGTGCAGGTTACGTACATTATAGCCAAGTGCTGCAAAAGTCCGGCGGACCTGGCGGTTCCTCCCCTCGGTCATCGTTACGGTCCAGTGCGTACTGTCACCGGTAAGCTTTAGTGTGCTTGTACCATCTTCTAGCATTATGCCTTGTTCAATTTTTTTGCGGTCAGATTCATCCAGGGCTTTATCTAGAGTGACTTCGTAGCGCTTTTCTTTTGCATACCGTGGGTGTGTAAGCGTATTGGCGAGCGAACCGTCATTAGTCATCAGTAGCAAACCTGAAGAGTCTTTATCGAGGCGGCCCACGGGCTTTAGTTTGTGGAGTGTTTCAGGCAGTAAATCATAGACCGTTTTACTCCCCTGGCCGTCCCGAGAACAGACGTAACCGACGGGCTTATTGAGGAGTAGTGTGGTGGTATTGACAGGCAATGTAATAACACTATTGTCAAGGGTTACCACATCAGACGTTTCTACCTGTTGGCCGGGTTTCGGCGTGGCACCGTTTATCTGTATTCTACCCGCAGCAATAGCAGCATCGGCACTCCGCCGGGACATGCCGGTGGCTAGAGCAATGTATTTATTTATGCGCATATACGCTAGCTTACCACGCTAAAGTGAAATACTGTTGGGATCGATGCTTTGCCCGGGCTGAGGAGGAGTTGGTTCTGGTGCATCCTCTGGATTTGGAAGCGTGCCTGGTAGGGTTGTGGGAGGCGTACTCGGTGTTTCAGGAGATGCTTCTGATTGCTTGGCCTCTTCTTTGGCGAGTAGTTCACTTAAATCAACGCGCGGAGCATTGAGATCATTGAGCGGTTTTATTACTTTTTTGTGCTTGTCCGGCTCAGTTTGATTCTCGGTGTCTGCCTCAGTCTCTGCTTCTGGAGCTGGTTCGCTGCTTGGAGGTTGCGGCGTAGGATCCGGATCAGTTACCGGGATAGGTGTTGGTGGTGTGCTGGGTTGTGGTTCAGGTGTGATCTGCTCTGGTTGTGGAACTGGTTCAGTAGTTGGAGCAGGACTAGGCGCTGGGGTGGCGGGTTCAGCGGGCGGTGCGGGAGTAGCGTTATTGGCGATAAAATCTTGGATTTTTTGCTCTGCATCTGAGGCTTGTGGAGCTGGTGTAGGTTCAGGGGATGCAACGGCTTCTGGTGCTGGTTCCGGAACTACTACTGGTGCTGCCGCGGCCGGTTCAGGTTCAGTAGTTGGAGCAGGACTAGGCGCTGGGGTGGCGGGTTCAGCGGGCGGCGCGTACGATGCTACAGAGTAACTAGCTTGGGCCGGTTCACCGGAGCTGGGGGCTGCTGAAGCTACAGGTGTATTGCTTGGTTCTGCAGGTGGTTCCGAAACGGGAATTGCCGTTGGCTGCGGTGTAGGAGCTGGAGCAGGACTAGGCGCTGGCGCGGGGCTTGATGTCGGAGCCGGGTTGGGGGTGGCTGGCGGCGACGTAACAGGCATGGGAGTTGGCTCTGGTGCTGGCGCTGGTGTTGCAGGTGCTGCAGGTTCAGGAGAGTCCGTGACTGCCGCTGCGGCGGTAGTAGGATTTGCTGTGGCCGGTGCGGAGCCGGCTGTGGGGGCTGCGCTACCTTCAAGTACCTCTCGAGCAGTCTTCACCACATCCTCGAGGGTTACCTGTGATTTTACGAGGTATTTATCGGCTCCTAGTTTATCGGCTCGTGCTCTGTCTTCTGCCTGGCTGAGCGCAGTCATCATAATCACTTTGGTGTCTTTAGTCTCAGGGGTGGTACGGAGAATGTCGAGCATGTCAAAGCCACTAACCTTGGGCATCATGATATCGGATATGATAAGGTCAGGCCGTTCCTTGACCGCAAGAGCCAGCGCTTCTTCGCCATCATGGGCGGATACAATTTCGTATCCTTCTGCGGCCAGACGGGCTTCATATATCTCCCGCAGGTTATTATCGTCTTCGACGAGCATTACTTTTGACATGTACTTTTCCCCTGTATTAGTGCAAAAAACTTATGGTTACTAGCATTGTATCATGTTCCACTGCCTGTTGGCATTGGTGGGTTCAGGTTGGTATTGGCGGCTTCAGCAGCTTGTAGTTGCGCCGCTTTTTCCGGAGTTATGCGTGGTAGGTTTATAAAGAAGGTACTGCCCTTTTCCAGCTCACTCTCTACCCAGATACGGCCATTGTATAGCTCGATGATCTTACGGGCGATAAACAGCCCCAATCCCGTACCGCCGATTGTGCGAGTGCTGGAGTTGTCTACTCGATAGAACTTTTGGAACAGATGCGGAATGTCTTCTGAGGGTATGCCGGGACCGGTGTCGCGGACATAGAGCTGAACGACTTCGTTGTTGCCGGTTAAACCGATTGAAACGTTTCCAGCTTCCGTATACTTGACCGCATTGTCGAACAGATTAGTGATGACTTCGCGGAGACGCTCTGGGTCAACAAAGACGTAGTACAGTGGTTTCAACACTTTAGTGTTGCCCTTGCTCGCATCGATAACGCTATCGGTAGTACCCACCACAAATTCCATCTTGAGTCCCTTCTTTTCGGCAGAAAAGCGGAGATCTTCGCTGAGTTTTTCCAGGAATTCACCCATTTCTACCGCCATCGGGTGGTTACTCAAACGGCCATCTTCGGCTCGGGCACTGGTGAGCAGGTCTTGAAAGAGTTGGCCGAGATGCTGGGTTGATTCATGGGCCTTCTCCAGATATCCTCGGGCTTTACTGTCAATCTTGCTAACATGATCATTCAGAGCTAGTGCTAAGTAGCCTTCAATAGCAGCTACCGGCGTGCGCATTTCATGGCTTGCGGTGCTAATAAAGTCAGCTCGCTGCTTTTCTTCCTGTCGCTCCGTGCTGACATCCCTAAAAACCGCAACTGCTCCGGTAACGTTTTCGTTTTTATCTAGCAGCGGAGAAACACTAATGTTAACCGAAATCCTTTTATCGGATCGGGAAACGAGCGTTGCGGTATTGTCACGGATGGTTTTCTTTTCCGTGAAAACCCGAGCAAATGGGTGGTCTGCTTCTGGATAATCCTGGTTCTTAGCATCAACGAGCTTCATTACCGAACGGTAATCGATCCCCATAGCTTCATTAACCGGCCAACCCGTAATGTTAGCAGCACCGTTATTAAAGACATGTATTGTTCGGCTCGCATCGATCAGGATTACCCCATCTTCTATGGCGCTGAGGATAATGTCGGATTTAGCCATTTCTTTGCTAAGTGAAGAATTGAGAGCATCAACCGCACTGTGATGTTTGCGCTTAGAACGGAGTCTTACGGCAATAAAAAAAACCACCCCGATTGCAATAATGCCAACGGCGCCGACAAGTAGTAGCATGTTCATCCTGTTACCTCAGGAGCTGTATTCATGTTGGTGTTTTCCGGCTTTACCATAACTATTATGACATGGGTTCTACCTCTAGAGCAAACCTAAGAAAGTTGTCCACAGAAGACTATTCGGAAATCTAGACGACTATTGACGCTTGTGCTAAAGTATGTGGAGACCTTAGGTGGGAAACCAAAACAACGCACCCCTCCCTTAGTTGTTTTGAAATGTATGCATCTAGGTGTCGCCCGTTATGGGTAGATAATAAAAAGCAGCTCTTTACCGAGCTGCTTTTTGTGTTATTGCTTCCCTACCCCTGTTGTGATAGTATTTTATGGTCCACGGAACATAAAACTAGGCCTCATATTGCTGCACAATATGGCCGCCTTCGCGAGAAGCAAGATTTTCTGAAAGCACAAAATCATTGCTCCCACGCTTAAGGCCTCATCGTCTAACGGTTAGGACACCAGGTTCTCATCCTGGCAATCGGGGTTCGATTCCCCGTGAGGTCACCAAAGAAAATGCCCGAGTGAAAGCTCGGGTATTTTCTTTGTTACGGCTAATTGTTTTTTTGTGCACTTGCAAATATTGCGAACATATCGCAATATTGCTTTATGCGAGGAATTACACCGAGTCCCACCCTATATGGGATAGAAACTGAGTATTCTATGATGGTCGTCACCAATACGGGTGAAAGTCAGGAAATTATTGGTGAATGTCACTCACTGGACAGCGAACTAGGCCTGTATCAGGCACCGGGTGAAAACGAAAAGGATGTGGTGCCTTACGAGCAGATTGCGACAAGCGTTGAGAAGTTAGGCCTCAAAAAGAACAGTATTGGAATGCTCTCTAACGGAGGACGGTTTTATTTTGACCCCAGCGGTCCAGAGTATGCGACCCCGGAGGTAACAACCGCTGAGGAGTGTGTTCTGCGTAGTTTTGATGGTGATGAAATCTTGTTTGGTGCTATGAACCTACTGCTCCAAGAAGGCGTAATTAAGTCTTTTCAAATTAACCGCCGCAATGTTGATCATAATCGCAGCTCCCGGGGTGTACACATAAACACTGCGACTTCACTGGAAGATTCCGATTTTTCACATTGGGACATCGCAGAACTGGCCGCGCTGAATGTGGCTAAGGGTGCGTTGTTTGGCTCGGGCGGGTTGCTGTTAAATGTTGCCGGTGAAACGCACTTTCACCATTCACCCCGTCTGTCTGTTACGAACCAAGTTGACCGTTCAGCATCTAGCTATTCGGACAGGCCGCTAGTACGTACGAGCTTTAAGCCTGATATCGGGGTGCGCAGGTTAGAAACGGTTACCAGCGATGCCTTAAACTTTCCCTGGCCCATGCGGGCGAGCCTGGTCTTGACCAACGCTTTTGTGAAGCTGCTAGAAATTTCTCCGGAGCAAGCAGATATCCCGCATTTAGTGCGACCCATTCAGGCAGCCCAGACGGTTGGACGTTTTGGTAACGAAAAAACGGTAGAAGCAGATATCAATGAGGTGAAGCCGGTCAGTTTGTACCCGGCTGATATTTTGCGAGGAATAACAGAAACGATATTTGAGGCACATGAAGAGGTCGGGTATCTCGACGATGAGAGTGTGCAGGTACTGGGGGAAATAATTGATGTGGCCGACCTTATGTCTAGAGATATGCGGGCTACGGCTCCATACGTAGAATCGGTTGCACGATTGGTTGCCATGGAAGCGAAAATGGAAAAAGCCGGTGTGACACTCGATTCTGAAACAATGTGTAAGTTTGATTATGCCTGGGATTGGATAGGTGGTGGTATAGCTGAGCGGATTAGAAAAAAGAAAGTAGCCGGCTGGCAGGGATTTTCACATACAAATTCGGTGCACGAACAGCGGAAACGGCTGAAAACCCCACCCAAAAATACCCGGGCGTATATTCGTGGTAACGAAATAGCACAAGGAAGAGGTGAACACGTTTACACCTGGTATGCAATGGACAAAGACGATACCACGGTGACGGTCCATCCGCTTCAGACGGACTTTAGTAACTGCTATCCTGAGTAAGACATTGCCTTGCTATACTTTAGTGTAGGATGAAAGCGCTTAAACTTACCTACCAGCAGTTGTCGAGAGGCAACAAATTGGCTGTTTGGGCTGGTCTTGTAGCTGCGTTGCTGTACTGTTCATGGCCCTTAGGGTACATATTTGATCCACAGGTAGAACGGTATTCACTGGCTAGTGAATTGCAAGCCTTGCATCACCCGTATAACTGGTTATTTATCGTTACTGATGTATTAGCGGGGGTTCTTCTGCTAGGAGTAAGCGTGTGGCTATTTGGGCAGGCAAAATCCGGTTGGCAAAAACTAGCGGTCGGTACACTCGCCGGGTTTGGGTTACTGGTTGCTTTAGCTGCCCTAACTCCCCTTTCCTGTGATCCGGCAACTAAAGCTTGCGGACCACTGATCGATAATTCGGCGGTTCTCGTACATGGATTTGCGAGCATAGTTTCTGTTGTGCTGTTGTTTGTGAGTTTGGTTGCTGTGCACTTTTCGCTCAAAAAAGTGTCAGCTTCCCAAACCCTACGTGCGAGTGTCTTAGTGCTACTGTTCGGGTGGTTGCTGTTTGCTGTGGGCTCAATACTGGAAATCATCTCCCACGCTCAGGGCAACACTTTGCAAGACTACTTCATAACAATATGTAGCATTTCAATAGTTGCGGTGGTTAGCGCATTGGCACTGTACGTTAAACCGACTGCCTAGCCGCTGCAGTTAGCGGTCGTAAGATTGGTCTGGTAGTCTTGGTTGATTTTATTTACAGCTGAATCATGACGAGCGTTTTCATCGGCTAGTTTGAGCGTATTAAGGACATAGCCGACCAAAGATGCCAGTACGCTATCGTGGTAGGCGTTTTCGGCGGACATGGCGGCGTTGTAGGTTGTAGTGGCCGATTGCTTGGCAGCTTGATTGCAAACTTCTTGAACAACCGAACTGGGTGTGGGCAGCACCGCTTTTGTGGAGGATGAGGACGACCTGGTGCCTGGGTTCTTTTGTGTCGACGCATTCGTGGTAGTCTCCCCTAGTACAGAGGCTGTTGATGCTGCTTCATTCTTGGGTTCAGGTGCGGCGTTTGCTTGAGCAGTCTGCAGAGTCGGAGCTGCCGGCTTTAGGTCTACGTGGGCGATTCGGCCCCCGACAAAAACCAGACCAAGAACCGCTAATCCGAGAGCTGGGGCAAGTGCCCAGAACACGCGTGGATTGGCAATTTCACGGAACTTGAGAAGCCACGAGGGTTCCTTCCCTTTGTAAGCGTCACGCTGATCTGGTCTGCGCATAGTGCCAGTATACCGCTTATTTTTTGGCCATAACGTGAGGAATCTCGCAGATACGTAGCCTATTTATGGTACGGTAAACCGCTCGCGATACTGCTCGCGCGGTACAGGGTTTCCATTAGTACTACCATGGCGAGATCGTGCGGAAACGTTAGTTGCGATAGGCTCCATTGGTAATCGCTTTTGTCAGTAACTTCGTCTGGTAAACCGTCTGGTCCACCTATGATAAAACAAACCTCTTGTCCGGCTTGGGCGCGTTTTTCTAAAAAATCTGCTAGCTGTGGACTGGTAAGCTGTTTTCCGGCTATTTCCAGGGCGATCTTGTACGAGCCGCTGGCTGCAGCAAGAATATGCGCGGCTTCATTATGCTTGTCCGCAATATGGGTAATGCGGACGTCATGAAAAAGTTTGAGGCGTTTTAGGTATTCTTCCCAACCTTGCTTTGCGTATGCCAGTTTGGGTTGCCCAATGGTAATGATGTGTAGCTTCATTTCCCGGTCAGTATATCAAAAATTACTACGTTTATAGGATTGCCAAGCTTGGTATAATAAAGGTAGTCATGTGAGCATGAGTGGGCCTCTGGCCTTCCATAGCCTACAGACTTTATGAATTATTGGCGCGCATACTTCGGTCCCTGCCCTGCCTATCCAAAGCAAAAAGCTTCCTGTTATGAAAGCGCGAAAGAACGGTTCGTTCCTTCTACCAGGCAGCTCCTACAACCAAAATCCGTTCGCTAACATCGGTAATCTTTGTTAGCTTTTTGTCGTTTAACCTCATGAATGAAGGAGCTTTGGATATGAACTCAATCAACGAAATCGTTAACGTAAACGCCTTTTACTTTTTGAAGGGACGCCAGTTCAGGATGCTGCCTAAGCAAATTGAATTCGGCAATACGCGCTGCACGTTTGAGGATGGCTTTCAGTATCTGGTGCGCAAAGGACAGCACGTGATTAAGCTATTTGATATGACGGACGGCCGTACTATTTACCGCCTACGCCTAGAAAATGACAGCTGGACGCTCGTTGGAACCCGCCCGGCGTAAGGATCCCAGAATGACCATTATTAATGAGCGTGTAGAAGTACTGGCAATGTTCCGCAGGAATGTACCGGTCGGCATGTTGTGCTACCCCGCTAAAATGAAGTTTCGGAACCAAGAGATCGTGTTTACGGAACTGGGTTTGCGACACCCTACGGCCAAAGGCCAGCGGATGGTGCATGTGTTTGACATGAGCGACGGCGTAAACGATTACCGGCTAGAGTTTGACGCCGAGGGTTTGACGTGGACGTTAGTTGCCGTGTTGGAGGGGCATGCGTGAAACGCTTTACTCTACCAATCAACACCGAAGAAGTGCTCATCATGCATATCGATCTCAACAGCGCTTTTGCTACCACCGAGCAGCAAGCGCATCCTTCTTTGCGCGGACGGCCAATCGGCATTACTAACCGCATCACGCCACATTGCTGCGTCATTACGGCCTCCTATGAAGCCAAGGCGCTCGGTGTGAAGGTGGGCATGCGCTACGATGAGGCTCGCCTGCTAGTTCCTGATTTGATTATGTTAGAGACGGATCCGCCCAAGTATCACTATGTCTACCAGAAGCTGGCGACAATTATGAAGCGCTATTCACCCGATGTAGTGATGAAGAGTATTGACGAGGGCGTGATTGATTTTCATGGTACCCGAGAAGTTATTAATACACGCCCCCTGGAGGATATTGGACGCGAGATAAAGCGAGAACTCCAGAGGGAGCTAGGCGGTTGGATGAAGGTTAATATTGGTATTGGTCCCAACCGCTTTTTAGCCAAGACAGCTGCTGGTTTGCACAAGCCTGATGGAATGGATCGGATCGATTACCGTAATCTGCGCGCCGTATACAAAGAGCTGGAGCTAACCGATCTTACGGGGATTGCCAGCCACTACAAGGCTCGGCTAAATGCTGCCGGCATCATGACTCCGCTAGAATTTTTGGATGCTTCTGACGACACGCTCAAGCGGTTGGTGTTTCAGAGCGTCGTGGGCGAAGATTGGTATAAACGTCTACGGGGCTATGAGGTGGATGATTATAAAACGAAATTAGGCAACGTGGGCCGTCAGTTTGTGCTAGACGTACGCACCGCTGACGAAGCCGTGCTACTCCCCCGCTTCCAGTACCTGTGCGAAACTACTGGCAAAAAGTTGCGGTATAACGCCTGTGACGCCCGCGGAATCCTGGTTTGGGCACAGTTCCAGACAGGTGATGGCTGGTATCAGCGCAAAATGTTCAAGGTTCCCTTTTTTACTGATCGTGACATTTACCAGCGGGCGCTGTATCTGTTTAATCAGCGGCCTCGACACTTGGTGGTGAGCGCTATGGGGATCACCTGCTACCAACTAACAGCGTCGGCTCGAGCGCAGGTAAGCTTGTTTGATGAGGTCAATAAGGCCGAGTGGCTTACTACGGCCGTTGATGAGATAAATGATCAGTACGGCAGCTTTGTCATTGCAGCGGCCCAGTCGCTAGAGGGTCAGAAAAAGGTTAAACAAAAAATCCCTTTTGGGGGGACGCGCTATTTCGAGCTGCTTTTGAAGCGAGCCTAGGCGATGCCGTCAAGAATCTGTACGAGCTGGTGAGGAGTAATTTCGGCCTTGATAATGTAGCCATCAGCCTGGCTTTCAATGCCCTTACGGGTTTCTTCTTTTTGCTCCAGATTGGTTGTAATAATGATCTTAGCCTTTAGGTTAGGTACATCAGTGCGAAGCTTCTTAAGTAGGTCTATGCCTGTCATATTAGGGATCATGAGATCGAGCAGAATAATGTCATACTGGTTGGTCTTGGCTTCTTCTAGCCCCTTGACCCCGTCGACAATTACGTTTATGTCATACCCAGCTTTAGTGAGCGCCCGGGCATATAGTTCGCCAATGAAATGTTCGTCCTCTATGCAAAGCACTCGGCGGTTTCGCGGAGTTTGGGGGGTCTGCGGTATGGGGTTGTCTGGGTTCATGGTTATCTCCTATACAGTGAATGGTTCTTAATCCAGCCGTGGGCTCCACGTACAATGTCTTTATTATTGCTATTTTTCTGTTCATCGGCAAGTTTAGCGTACGGCTGAATGGTGAATCCAAAAACACTACCTTCTTCTTCCTTAGATTTCACCCAGATATTTCCGCCGTGTGCGTTAATAATCGCTTTACTGAGGTAGAGTCCCAGCCCGGTCCCGCCAATTTGTGACCTGGTGCGGTGGTTTCGTTCAAACTTTTCAAACAGGTGTGGCATCACACTGCTGGGGATGCCGATGCCAAAATCCTGCACGGTCGTTTCAACCATGCCGTCTTTTGTAACATATGAATGAATGACGATTTTTTTCCCGTTGTCGCTGTATTTGATGGCATTGTCAATCAGGTTATTGATTACTTCGTAAATACTAACTTTATCGACTCCCACAGCCGGTACATTGCCGTCAACTGAGCATTCAATGGTGAGACCGTGCACCTGCGCACGCAGCGTAAGGTCGGCGACGGCATTACTAAGCACAGTACCCCAATCTTCTTCGGTTAACTGCAGGGTGAGCTGGTTTTCTTCTATGCGAGCAACGTTGAGTATGTTGTTTACGAAAGCAGTCAACTGCTGGGCAGAGGCATTCATCTGATGCATAAAGCGGGCGTGGTCGGGGTCCAGCTGACTGCCAAGCTCATCCTCAAAAACTTCTATGTACCCGCGAAGCATGGTTAGCGGGGTCCGGAGTTCGTGAACGGCAAGGGCGATGAAGCTCAGTGCGTTGTCATCTGCAGAGTACCGAGAGCTCTGATCAAAGAACGCGATAGCCGTTTCTACCCCAGCAGAGTTTTCTTTGTTGTAGTAGGCTGCCATATCAAACTGACGCAAGGTTTTCTGGTCTGATAGCTTCATTCTGACCCGTTCCCAAGAGCGGCTGTCAGTCACTTTATTTGCTCGACAGTCCTGCAGCCAGGCGTCAAACGTTTGATTGTCCTGAAACGATAAATCCAAGACGTCATAGAATGGCTTCCCTACGGTGTCGCTCGCGGTACGGGAAATATAGTGTAATCCCGCTTCGTTCACAAAGGTGATGTTTTGGTTCTTGTCCATTGCAAACAGGGGTAACGGTAAATTGTTGGCCATTGATTCAGCAACTAGCAAACTGTGGTTTGGAGAAGCCTGCTGCATGGCCCCGCTGGTACTGGCGAGCTGGTAGACCTGTAACGACAAACTGGTGACTAATTCCCTGCCCACATGGCTATCATTGAGGTTGGGGGCTACAACCCCAACGTGATTCGGCGATACATGCAAGATTGCGCGCCACAGAAACTCTATTGGTTCGGTAGCGTAGTTGGTGACAAGTGTGGCATACAACCACGCGGCTCCCACGCCGAACACCAGAACTACTAAGTCAATAACTGTCTGGTTGATATTAAAGAAAAAGCCTGCCGCCCAAGCCGCAGAAACAAGTAATGTGACCTCGATGGCGCCAAGTATGAATGCGTAACTCTGTATTTGGCGCTTCAGGCGGGTGAAATGATCCATAATGTTATTGCGCCGTAATGCTACTGGCGCCCTCAACCATAGTTATCCACGTTTGTCCGGGGTTCAGTTTTAGCGGCTTGCCGTTTGCATCAGTAAAGGTGAACTGAGAGCCTCTGTCTGCCTTAGTCCAGGTGCCTTGAGTCTGTACGCCATCCTGAAACACGAACATCGGACCAGAACCTACGGTGGCGTAGGCGCTGTGGTAACCATCAGCCTCTATAGAGTGGTGCATGCCCAGCGCAATAACCACTTTTGGCGCAAGCTGTGAGTTGGACTTTTCGTCCATATGTGGTTTACCGCCCTCGCTCCTAAGGTAAGAATTGGTGGCGGCATCATAATCATAGTGCACATTGTATAGGTAACTAGAGATGGCAAAATCAATACTCTTGGCGGTCGGAGTAGCGGCCGGCTCTTCTTTTGCTTTACGGGCGAAGCCGGTAAAGTTGCTTGTTGTCCAGCCTTTTTTGGCTTCACCCTCATTAAGCTTGGCTATGCTGGTGTACATATTGTGGGGCGCGTAACGATTACTTACTCGCCAGTAGTAGGCGCTGTTATAGAACTGATCCATGTCTTTAATTCCGAGCTGCTTGATCTGGGCGAGCGCCTCGGGGCTGCCACCTACATGAGCATAGCCGGCATCATAGGGCAGTACCCAGTCAAGGTAGTATGGCCGGGCACTTCTAGCTGGGCCGATGTAATCGGGCGTTGCTTCCTGGAATAGAGCCAAAAAGCGGGTTATACCGCCCTCAGCGATAGCTTCGTAAACCACGCCGGCATCCTTGAGGCCTGACTGAGGTCTGGCATCGGGACTGTTCTCTATCATTACACCGGTTACGATGTGTTTAGCCAATTCTGGTGTAACTTGCACTCCTGTCAGGGGTGATGCTACGGTTGTGGGCGCCGGCGGTGGAGCTTTTTTGGTTACTACCACCGGTTTAGTGACCTTTGGTTTGTGGGTGTGCTGATACCAGAGGATACCGCCAATAACTCCAGCGGTAACTAAAAAAATACCCGCCCCGATAAGTATCTGCCATTTCTTGGCCAGATGACTCGGCCAAATCCGGAACGATCGGCGATCTTTGACGTACTTATGACCCGAAATTGCAAACTCTGCAGGATGAGAATCGGTATTTTCCGATGCTTCTTTCTTTGGTAGTTCAGTCGTTTTTGGGGGTTTTTCGCTTCGCGGCGCATTTTTATTTGGCTGCTCGGGCGGACCCGGCGGCACAATATCATCAATCATAAGCAGTATTGTAGCAACTTACCCTTTTGCTTGCCAATGTTAATAGCCGTTTCATTCCGAGCCCAAAGCGACTACAATAGTATGAGTACAAACAGCTTAACCTTGCAAATATAACAGTTTAATGATATTGTAGTGTAAACGTATGCGACTATTTAAAAAAGCACCAACTCATACCGCCGACGGTGTTACCCTTCTCTTGCAGGTTCCCCGCACGAACGACAAAAAAGAGCTTGCCGCCGAGCAGATGTTTGCCAGCGTGCATGGGTTGTTGCTGTCTTCCTACGGATCTTCTAAACAGGCGCGCGAACGAATAAGTATGGAAATTGCCGTTAAACAAAAGCGGATCGGTTTTTATATTTGGGTTCCGCGCGAGCTGGAAAGCTTCGTAGAGGAACAGATTTACGCCCAGTACCCTACTGTTCATATAACACGAATAGATGATTACGCCGTAGTTCCTCCAGAGCAAGATCACGTAACCCAACTTACTGCTGAACTCAAATTTACCAAAAACGATGTGTTGCCTATCAAAACGTTTCCCAGTTTTGAGGTTGACCCGTTGGCTGCGATCACCGCTACGTTAGCCAAGTTTGAGATGAACGAAGAGGCGTGGATTCAAGTTCTTGTTCAGCCAGCAACAGAAAACTGGTACAAGAAGACAGAAAAATACATTGCTAATATGAAAGCAGCCAAAGGTAGCGGCATGAAAGGCATAGCCGGGGCTCTATGGGCGCCACCAGAGCAATCTGATGGAAAGCCAGCACAGCTCAGTGAGTATCAAAACGCTCAGATCAGTGGCGCTGAACAAAAGAGCCAAAAAATAGCCTATGAAGCAGCAATTCGGCTGGTCTACCGGGGGGTTACTTCTCCTTCTCAAGCTCGCATGCGGGTGCAGGCGATTATATCCAGTTTTAAGCAGTTTAATTCTACTTACCTGAACGGATTTACTGAAAAGTACATTACCGCTGAACCACATGGAATCCAGCTATTTGCCGAACGACGCTATAAAGGCCCGGGCTTTACCATGAATATTGAAGAGGTAGCTAGTTTGTATCACCTACCTCATACCAGCGTGGAAACACCAAATATCTTGTGGTCATCGACCGCTACCGCCGAGCCGCCAGCAACATTGCCGATTGTTGAAGGAAATGAATATCATGCCGACCTCTCCCCTATTGCGGTCACTAACTTTCGGGGGCACAACACTATGTTTGGGCTGTTGCGGCAGGACCGTTCACGCCACCTTTATATCATTGGTCAGACCGGTACCGGTAAGTCCGGTATGCTGGAACTACTTACTATCTCCGATATCTACAGCCCCCACGGGTTTGCGGTCATCGATCCGCACGGCGATTATGCCATCAACATTCTAAAGCGCATACCCCGTGAACGTGCCAAAGACGTTATTTACTTTAATCCTGCTGATACCGACTTCCCAATTGCGTTTAACCCTCTGGAAGTTGGCGATCCTAAACTTCGCACCACAACGGTATCTGAACTTATTGGGGTCTTGAAGCGCATGTTTGAATCATGGGGCCCACGGCTGGAGTACATTTTGCGCTACACTCTGCTGGCGCTCATTGAGTACCCCGATGCTACCATGCTGGATATTACCAGAATGCTCACCGATAAAAGTTTCCGTAAAGATGTTGTTTCGCACGTAACTGACCCGGTAGTGATAAATTTTTGGAACGTTGAGTTTGCGAGCTGGAATGATAAGTTCGCCACCGAAGCTGTTGCGCCAGTTTTGAACAAGGTGGGCGCCTTTACTGCTAACCCGATTGTGCGGAATATCATCGGCCAGCCCAAGAGTAGCTTTAATATTCGGCAGATTATGGATGATCGGAAAATATTGATTGTAAATCTGTCCCGAGGTCTGATTGGCGAAGATAACGCTTCGCTGCTTGGTGCATTGATGGTAACCAAAATCCAGATGGGTGCAATGTCCCGTGCAGATATTGATGAAAAAGATCGTGTTCCGTTCTATCTGTATGTGGACGAGTTCCAGAACTTTGCGACTGATTCATTTGCGACGATTTTGTCAGAAGCCCGTAAGTATGCCCTGAACTTGACGGTTGCAAACCAGTACATTGCACAGATGATGGATACGGTAAAAGACGCGGTGTTTGGGAACGTCGGGTCAATTATTTCCTTCCGTTCCAGTGCGGACGATGCCCGCACCATGGCTCGCTACTTTGAGCCCAAGTTTACGGAGTATGATCTAGTGCACATGCACAACCGCAATTTTATAATCAGTATGACGATTGATGGTGAAAAAGTACCAGCTTTTTCTGCTTTCAGCCTTAATCTGCCACAGCAGACCGATGATTTTAGCGATGAGATAATCGCCCATAGCCGTGAGCAATTCGCGATTACACGTGCCGATGTAGAGGTCTATGTGCAAGACCGCTACATTACGCCCCAGCAGCTAGCGAATACCGTGCAAAAAAATACTCAAAACAATCAAAAGAAATCGCCCAAGCCAACGCCACCACAAGCCGATAAATCTCAACAGCCCGATCCAAAACCTGAAACGCACCTTACCCCGGTAGCTACTGAGGTAATGATTGACCCGGTACCGGAAAAGCCCAAGCGCAAACGAACTCGGCGCCGCAAAAAGAAAACAACTGACTCCCCCTTCAACAAGCAGGAAACTAGCCAGATAGTACCATCCCCCAGTTCTGACGACGGTACCACCATTCATCTCAGGTAAATAGTTTACAAAACTGCATATTTATGATAAAATACTGCGTGAATCCCAGAGGGATATTCCTAGGAAACTAGGTGGTTCTTAAGGCATTGCGCCAAAAGAACATCAGTGCGCCAACACTAAAAACACCGGCACGTACATTGACAGCGTAGTGGGTTGCTATCCCAAGCATGGGAGCTTAACCCCTCACCGAAAGGAAACCCATCCATCATGGCCGATCGCGAAAGCGTGAAGGTGATCAACGCCGCCCTCGACGAGACCCCTCAGGGGGAGATCGTCCTGCGCGGTGTCATCGATCCGGACAGCCTTGGCTTCCTCCAGGTCGACGACTACCAGCGCGAGATCCTCTCCAAGGAGAAGATCCGCAAGCTCAAGAAGGCGCTGATGCGCAGCCGAGTGCCGGACATCGACCTCGGCATGCGAGGCCAGCGGTGCCGTGAGGTCAGCGGCAGCTTCTACCTGCAGGACCCCGTCTACATCGTGGACGGCCTGCAGCGGGTCTCGGCCGCACAGGAGATGCTGCTCGACGAGTCCTGCGAGGTGATCCCCCACTTGGGAGCGGTCATCCACTTCGGGACGAACGAGGAGTGGGAGCGCGAGCGCTTCGAGGACCTCAACGTCGGTCAGACCGGCCTCTCCGGCAACGTGACCCTGCGCAACAAGCGGGTGACCGTGCCGGCGATGGACGCGCTCTACAAGCTCTCCGGCAGCGAGGCCTTCGTCCTCACGGACAAGATCTGCTGGCAGCAGCAGATGCGCCGTGGCAACGACCTGCTCACCGCGACGACCCTCGTCAAGGTGGTCGGGCGGCTCCACGGTCACGCCGGCCCCGGTTCGGGCTCCAACGTGATCGAGCTGGCCAACGGCCTGCAGAAGATCATGGACAACGTCGGTCGGGCCACGTTCATCCAGAACATCCGGCTCTTCTTCGACGTCGTCGACCAGGCCTGGGGCATCCGCCGGGTGGCCTACCGCCAGGGAGCTCCGTTCCTGAAGGCAACGTTCCTGATCACCCTCGCCAAGGTGCTCAGCGACCACGTCAACTTCTGGGACGGCGACAAGCTCGTCGTCGACAAGAGCGTCGTCAACAAGCTCGCCCAGTTCCCGGTCGACGACCCGGAGCTGATGCGACTGGCGTCCTCGAGCGGCATGGCGGCGGACACGCTCTACTGGCACTTCGTCAAGCACATCAACTCCGGCCGGCGGACCCGCAGGCTCCAGCTGCGCCGGGGGATGTACGACAGCGACATCGAGGAGTTCGGGGAGGAGGACTGATGGCACTGATGAGCGGAACCTCCGCTGAGTGCCAGAAGGACCTCTTCGAGCGCTTCGAGTCGAACCACCTCCTTCCAGCCCTGGCGCAGTTTGCCAAGGTCACGGAGGACACGGTTCGTACCTGGCAGTCGGGCACGATTCCCAAGGGGTCTGAGCAGCTTCGGCTGCGCGTCTTCCTGGGGCTGCTCGGCTACCAGGTCGAGGAGTTCAAGGCGCTGCCTGCGGTGACGCAGTCCTTCGCCACGTTGATCGCCTTTGACCTCATCACGGTCGAGGGAGCTACGGAGGAGATCGGATACGCCAATACCAACGGCATCTACGACCTCATCCTGCGTGGCAGCGGGCTGTATCCCGACAAGCAGCACCGACTCATCCGCTACGTCGAGTCCCACAAGGACACGCTGGATGAGATCGTCGCCGAGTACCGCGAGGTCATGGTGTCGAACCTCCTTCCTGGCAATCGGGCATTCGACGTCGCTGCCGAGGATACCGTGCCCGCCCTTCATGAGCAGCGCAGGGTTGAGCCGGCAAGCGAGGAGATGCCTCCTGTCAGCCCGGTGAGGAGTCGACCGATGGATCCGGAGGACGGAGAAGCCACGGTGATCGGCAGGACTCTCGTCTACCAGTTGGAAGCGACACAGTTGCTCCTGGCTGCTCTGGACGAGACTGTCTCGGCCTCGGTCGTTCGACGGCACATCCGGTTCGTTTTCGGACAGGATCGGCTGAAGTCGTTGATCGTCGAGATCGAAGACATCCTCAACTCCTGAGGGCTTCCCGCCTTCCCCACCCACTCTTTCCTGATGTTTTAGGACTGAGTTCGTCAATGTTCCAAATCCTGGGCTTCTAGCCTTCAGGTCACGTGAGTGTGTTGGTTCAGAATGGAATCGAGCATTACGCCTCCAGCGTAAGACTCTTCCCTCTTCTGAATCAACCACTCCGTGCAACACCCCTATATGCAACCGTTCAATGCAAACGCATTGAATCGTTACCTATACGGGTGGGCAGAAGGCTCAAAAACTGATTGAAAAAAACATACTAAAATTGTATAATACTGTTATAAAGGCCAGGGATGGCCTTTTGTAATTTAAGAATATGGCGACGACGTAACCTGTTTGTTGTGTGGATACTCTTTTTCTAGCGGTTAGCGGATAGCGAGCGGTACCCGTTTACCGCTAGAAAAAGTACTGTTCATCTACACGTGAGGTTACAATTCATGCGTCTCAGAAACCGACATGACTGGAGACATTTCAGTCTGTACAGCTTGAACGATGGTGAAGGAATCAGGTTCATGTTGGCTCTGGCAGGCTTCGTCCTGTTTCTTGGAGCCTTGGTTATCATGCTCTGGGCCAGTAGTGCGACTACCAGCCGAGATGTCACCACCAGTGATCGCCAACACTTCATGGATGCGGTTACGACCGTAGGCCAAGACCTTGCTCCAGAAGCACAGGTCGAAGCTCGTAAAGCATTTGCCCGGCAAATGCTCACCATGCATGATAACGAGCTGCTGACTACCAACGACAGTGCCATCATTGATGCGGCCAAATCAATCAGCGATACGGGGCAACCGGTGGAGCTGGATACGGCCGGATATGATGGATTTTCCATGTTCTGGTCAGTATATCGCTGGCTGGTGTGGGGTTCTATTGTGGCCATCATGTCTACCGTGTTTGGCGTGTACGTCTTCTGTGCTTACGAAGAAGATGAGTACCTCATGGACTTCGAGTGGCATCGAATCTGGCCAATCCTGTTTGTGCTGCTAACACCAATTGGATGGCCGTTCTACCTGGTAAGCATCGTACGGGTGCGAGCCAAGCGGCGACAAGTCGCGGCAGAAGACACTCCACATAACGGTGGCACGGTTCAGGCTCAAACAGCCGGGAGCTATCGCTTTGTCGAAGCTCCCGTTGCTGCCCTGCATGCCTTTCTGGCGTTGCGCACCTCGGTAACGAAGGAAGCGCGTCAGAATATGCTGAACCATCTCAACGTACGCCGTGAGCATGTCCAGCAACAGCTCCGCCACTACGGGCAACTACTCACCCAGGCGCAGCACGAGCTGAACGAAGTTTCTGCCGAGATCAAACAACGGGAAGGTATCGATATTGAGGAGGCTTTGCCGTCTCAGGAAGAACTGGTATCGGAGTTTGATCGACTCCTCACTTTGGAGGGGGTGGCAGGAGTACGGGTCGTCAATGACGGTCTGAGCATCTTGGTGAAGCCGCGGTTGCCCTACAAGGGGAAGACGTACGATCTTGGAGATTTCGACCTCCGGATTCTTCCCAGTGGTCACTGGCATGCTGATGAACTCCGGGACGGTACCAAATCGTCCTGGCGCGGCAGCTACCCGGTGTACCGCATGGGTAATTCGTTCTGTTTCGGCAGACGAGCCAACATCATCGATGAGCACATCAAGAAGGGTCAAATCCTCGAAGGTGTTGAGGTGGCGGTCAACTGCATGCAGTCAGTTAACGACGATGACCTAGAAAGGGTTCCCCTAGCCTTCAAGGAGGCCAAGTAATGGCAATGCAACCAGGTGATCCGGGGTTCATCAGACCCCCGAAACTGTTCATGCCGATGCACGTGTGGCAGAAGTTGATGGCCTACGTGCAGGCATGTCCGGTGGAGATCAGCGGGTTCGGTCTGCTCGATCTGTGCAACGGCGACCTCATGGTCGACGATGTCTACATCCTCGAGCAGGTGGCAGGACCCGGTTCGGTGGAGGTCTCGGAAGAGACCTTGCACCGCCATCTCTTCGAGATGGAGCGGGATGGCGGCAACAGCGGTCGTCTGCGCCTGCAGTGGCACTCGCACGTCAACATGGAGGCCTACTTCTCCTCGGTGGATCTTCGGAACATCGAGGACTACCAGGCGGACTGGATGGTCAGCTTGGTGCTGAACAAGCGCGGGGAGTTCGATCTGCGTCTGGACATGTTCAGGCCCTACAGGGCTTGGACGCCGCTCCAGCTGCGGGTGCGGGTTCCCTCGGATGTCCTCATCCAGGACGAGTGCCGGCGGGAGATCGCCCGGAAGGTCAAGCAGCACCGTCCGCTCCTGCCCAACCGTTCGGTGAGGCAGGATGATGTGCTGCTGTTCGCCGGTTCCCTGGAGCCGCTTGCTCTGAGGGTCGGTGATGACTGATGATCGACTACGGTGATCAGTTGAAGATCTTCGATCCCGAGGCCTTCGCTTGGCCGGTGCACCTCGTCGGCCTGGGCGGTATCGGCTCTGCCGTACTGCTGCCGCTGATGAAGCTCGGCATCAAGGATCTGGTGCTCTGGGACAGTGATGAGGTGGAGCCGCACAACATCCCGGCCCAGCTCATCTACCGTCCCGACGACATCGGCATGTCCAAGGCCAAAGCGGCCATGGATTTTGTCGAGCGCCAGGGTTCCACCTGTGAGGTCACCATCCACGAGGAGCACGTCACCTCGACGTCAGAACTCAGTGGTGTGGTGATCGCCGGTGTGGATTCCATGGCCAGCCGTATGGGCATCTGGCAGGCGGTGAAGTTCAACCCACTGGTGCCGTTCTTCATGGACGGTCGCATCGGTGGCGAGCAGTTCCAGCTACTGTCACTCAATCCGTCGGACTTCGATGCCCAGGCGGAGTACGAGCAGTGGCTCTTCCCGGATGAGGAAGCGGCCGAGCTGCCTTGTGCAGCCCGGACGGTGATTCATCCACCCACCACCCTCGCGGGACTGATGGTGGCGCAGCTCACCCTCTTCATTAGAAAGGAGTCGTACCGAAGCAACATCATGTCGGACCTCAAGACCATGCAGTTCTCAACAACGTGAGAAGGAGTGCATCATGGCAGCAGACGTGTTGACGCCGGACGAGGTCGTCCCGGCCGGGACGGTTCGGATCGCCGAGTTCGGCGGTGACAGCCAGACCCTCGACTACGAGCCGGGGCTCACCGCCGGTGGGTACCTGGACAAGGCGGGGGTGGACATCTCCGGCGGCAAGGCCATCACGGCCAACGGCCGCCAGATCGAGCCCGACGACCAGCTCGAGCCGGGTGCCGTCGTCGTCGTCGCCGGGAAGGTCGCCAACGGCTGACCTTCCCTCCTGAACGGAACATCCGTTCACAAATCCTGAATTTCAGGTCACGTGAGTGTGTTGGTTCAGAATGGAATCGAGCATTACGCCTCCAGCGTAAGACTCTTCCCTCTTCTGAATCAACCACTCCGTGCTATCCTCCGTAAGTGTGTGCTTACGCTGATGAGTCCAAAAGGACGAAAGGTAGCAAAAATGACAGATAATTTTGATGAAGAACAATTTAGTTTTTGGGATCCTTATGAAAGCGAAGCTCGGCTTAACGACGCCAATGCCCAAGCCGAGAAGCTGAAGAGTATGACCGCGACGTCGCTCGCCAAGCTAGCCCATGTAGAAGATGAGATTGAACTGCTAGAACAAAAGATAGACCGATTAGCTAAAGATGTCACCGATGCAGTCCAGCGTTTTGAGGCTCAAGCGTAGCTATACCGCTTATGAATTGCTTGACTAATACTAAAAAATAAAGTATAATAAAGTTCAAGTTTGATTGAGTTTTAAGCTCTCAAACGCACCTTGGCAGATGAGTGTGTTGGCTATAGCTATTACTGGTACTGTTCCCTTACCGGTGGTAGCTGTAGCCATACAATGCGAGAGAAAGGTACCCCGACTATGTCAGGAAGCACCGCAGTGAAACCACGGGTGAGACTCTGGCGTGGAGGATGGGTTCATATCCCCCTCGACGGCAACTACGTGACCGGACACGGCCACTTCACCTCGCTCGATCGTCCCAACGAGAGCGGCGAGCGCATGCCCGGCCCGATCCGCGAGGCCATCCGGGAGATCTTCGATCTCGGAGACGTCACGGAGTTCTCCCTCACCCTGAAGGGAGCCGAGCCCGGCAACCTGGCCATCAAGACCAGCCGGTCCGTCCGTCAGCTGATGCTCTTCATCCGCGAGGCGCACGAGATCCTGCGCGTGAAGGGCTTCGTGCTCGATCCGCCGCTCGTGGTCTGAGCAGATCCATGGTGGTGGCAGGGAGCCAAAGTTTTCGTTGCAGTCGCGACAAACAATCGGCTTCCCTGCCACCACTTGCGTATCGCTCTCCAAACTCATCTGCCATTTTTACTTACATGACAAACAGTATGCTCTACGGTATCGTTGCGTGGAGTTTTTTTGTTTTAGAGCGCTTCAAGCTGTGTGTCAATGCGGTCTAGCGATCGTTCTTTCCCCAGTACGTGGAGAGTTTCGGCGAGGCCGGGACTAGCTGCTGCTTGGGTCGTAGCGATACGAATGAGGCTGAAGAGGACGGCTGGTTTGGTATGTGTGATGGTAAGTAGCCCATTGAGCCGGTTCGTGAGATCTGTGGCACTGAAATCGCTTTCTGCAAGCTCTGCCTTAGCAGCGTTAAGAAGCGTTTTGAGTTCGTCGGAGTCCATCTTTTTTAGCTGCTTGTGTGAGCTAATCAACGTTTCGTCTACTGGTAGATCTACAAAAAAGAAGCGCGAAAGCTCTGGAAGTTCAGCCAAAAACTTCATCCGCTCTTTTATTAGTTCAAGCACTGACTTTTTGTATTCGTCATCGTAGTCGGTAGCCTCTTTTGGCCAGAACTCTTGACACAGGGTGTATAAAGCACCGCTGTCAATAGTTCTGATAAAGTGGCCGTTAACCCATTGCAGGCGTCGCTCGTCAAAATGTGCACCAGACCGTCCAACCCGCTCTAAGCTGAATTTTTTGATAAGCTCTTCCAGCGTAAACACTTCTTGGGTAGTTCCATCATTCCACCCTAATGTGGCAATGAAGCTTATAAGCGCTTCGGGTAAGTACCCTTCTCTTATATAATCCAGCACGTCTTTGGCACCGTCACGTTTGGAAAGTTTTTTATTTCCGTCCGTGCCTAAAATGTGCGGCATGGTAGCAAGAACGGGCGGTGTAATATCGAGCGCTTCGTAGAGGTTGAGGTAGTTTGGCACGCTTGCCAAGAATTCCTGCCCGCGGATTACGTGGCTTACCTGCATGTCCGCATCATCCACAATGTGGGCGAAGTTATAGGTAGGAAAACCATCGCTTTTTACTAGTATAAAATCATCAATCACTTCTGGTCCGGTAGACAGTTCTCCCATTACCGCATCGTTCCATTGGTACGGCTTTGGCTCTGATTTAAATCGTAATGGTTGACTCCCGTCCCATGCCGGAGGATTTTTCGGCCGATGATTCCGATACAGAAAAGGCTTCTTGTCCTTTTGCGCTTGTTCCCTGAAGGCCTGAACTTCTTGTGGTGTATAAGGATCGGCATATGCCCTACCAGATTGGATAAGTTTTTGGGCCCATTTCTTATATATTTCCAGCCGTTCGCTTTGGCGGTACGGGGCGTGTGGCCCACCGCTGTCTGGTCCTTCGTCGTACTCGATCCATAACGCATGCAGACTATCAATAATGTGCTGGTCTGCACCTTTAACCTCTCGTTTCTGGTCAGTATCCTCTAATCGCAGTATAAACTGACCTTTGTTTTGACGAGCCAAAAGAAACGCAAATAGTGCGGTACGAATTCCACCGACGTGTAAATAACCGGTCGGGCTTGGAGCGAATCTGGTACGGGTTTTGGACATAGCTGTATTGTATCTGATATTTAATTTTCGGGGTAATTATCCGGTGGTGTTTGAGCGGAGTCGTGTACCGCTTTTATCGCTTTATATGCACCGTACCCGGCGAGCGCTACGGCTCCCAGGAATACACCCATTTGTTCGGTGGCGACTATCAGTTCGTTGGTTAGAGCATTGCTTTCTTCAAAAAAGCTCATAGATATATTAAATCATAAAATCGCACAAATATCTACATGCTTGAAGCGATATTGAGTAGCTGCTGGCTATTGAGATCGGAGCTGCCGTGTATTTGATACCATATGCCCTGATTTACCCAGGTGGCATTTGATCCATCGTAAATGTAGATGGTATTCCCTTTTGATTCTACGGACTGATAGTTTTTGCTCGCACTGGCCACGTAGTTATCAAGTAGTGATTTACTGTTCCAGTCTGATGGCTCTTGGATCAGCTGAAAGTTTCGGTTATCAGTACGCGACGAGAAACTAACCGTAATGCGCCCAGAAGCTGCTTGGATCTTACCGTTCATTGCAAAACCAGATGGAACGTACCCCGGCATTGAAGCGTTAAAGCCCGCCTTACTAGCGGCTACGCGCATGGCTATGTTCGGGACATTTTGGTAGGCATAAAACCCACCAAGCATGACAAATGCCAAAGCGGCGGCTGAAACACTAACTGCCGTGGCGCTGATTCCTAGCTTTTTAGCGACGCGATGATGAATCCGCTTTTTCCGGATTTTGTTGGCTTTGTGGCTAGAAGCGTTGGTTAACGCCTTCGCAATGTGGTCTGAATGAGAAGTGTGGGTTCGTGCCGGGTGCTTGTGTGTTGCAACTTTTTTGTGTTCTGGTGCTGGTGTGACGGCAAGCGGAGCGTATTTTTTATTAACTGGTGCAGCATGCGCCGGTTCGCCAAAACGGCTGATGAGTGGGCTTTTTTTGATACTAAATGCTCGTTTATCACGGAGCGCAAACAGGTCCGCCGGGGTTGTTATAGCGGGTAGAGCGGTGGTTTTTGTGGCGGAATGTGCGGCGGTTGGGGTTTTTTGTGCGGCTTTTGGTTTTTGGACAACATGGCGCATTAGTGTTTTTGAGTGCTCTCTTTTGCGCTGAGCGACAGTGGGCTGCCGCCGCGCGGTTGAGCTGGTTCGTGGCTTGGCGCGTACGAAGCCATCCATATTCGTGCCTTTTTTGGGAGTGTGCGATGCCGCTGGCTTTGTTTCACCAGAGTCTTTGCTATGGAGCAGCCGGCCGGTATGTGCATCGTAATGCTTGCCGTTAAGCTCAATGATTGTGTTGGTTTTTCGCACGTTCTACCCTCTTACATGTTGTACCGAATATCGCTTATGGTACCTACTTGTTTAATAGTACCCCTAACTCCCCTGTTATTGCAAGGGATATTTCTCAGCTAAAAAGCGTATACTTACGTGACGGTGTGGCGTATCCGTGGTATAACTGGAAGTGCTACATCAAAAATATATATGGATTTTTTAGACCCCGCCAAAAAACGAGCTCATAAGATACGATTATTCGTCGGTTATTTCCTGATAGCCGTAATGATCGGTTTAGGCAGTCTTATTCTGATTTTTCAATCGCGTGGCTATGACCTCAACCGAAAAACTGGCGATATCATTCAGAACGGGTTAGTGTTTGTTTCTGCACAACCACAGCAAGCTAGTATTTACCTGAACAACAAGCTTTATAAAACAAATTCTGGAGCACGTCTGGTCCTGCCGTCTGATATTTATAAACTAGAACTAAAAAGGGACGGCTACCGCCCGTGGCAACGAACGTTCAGTTTGGTTGGCGGAACAATTGAACGGTTTGTGTACCCGTTCTTGTTCCCGGTTAACCTAAATACTGCGGACGAACAGGTATATCCCACGACTCCGCAGTTGGCTACCCAAAGCCCAGACCGGCACTGGATTCTCGTCCAAAAGCCGGGGCAAACCACGATATTTGATGTCTATGATGCCAACGATCCAAAAAAGGCACCGACTGCCATTACTATCCCAGCAGATATCGAAACTGCTCCGTCTACGGGCAGCCTTACGGCGGTCGAATGGTCTACCGATAACAAACACGTCCTTTTGCGACATGATTTTAGCGGTGGTTCTGAATTTCTGCTAATTGATCGTGATACACCGGCGAATTCATTCAACATAAACAAGACTTTTTTGGTGAATCCAACCAAAGTATCGCTCCGGGATAAAAGTTATGACCGCTACTATTTCTACGATGCTACCACGCAAAAACTTTCGACTGCCGAACTGAAGGACAAGCTGGTAACGCCGATAGTTGAAAGCGTTTTAGATTTCAAATCATATGGTAATGATGTGCTGCTGTTCGCCACTACCCAAAAAGCTGCTCCGGGTATGACGCGCGTAATGGTAAAAGATGGTAGCGGTAACTATTTACTTAGAGAGGTAGCAGCAAGCGACGTGTACCTTCTGGATGTAGCTAAGTTTGATGGTGACTGGTATATGATGGCCGGTTCCAAAGCCGAAAATAAGGTGTATGTCTATCTCAATGCCTGGGACGCCCTTAAGCACCAGACTTCAAATCCGCTCCGGATTGTGGCAGTGTTGAGGGCTGAACAACCGACATATGCCGCGTTTTCGGAGAACGCTCGGTTTATGGTGGCGGAGGGCGGAAGCAAGTTTGCAGTGTATGATGCTGAAAGTAAGCGAAACTTCCGCTATGAACTTGCCCTGCCCCTAGATGGCGGAATGCATGCCTATTGGATGGATGGTCACCGTATGTATATTACGAGCGGAGGTAAGCTCGTAGTGTTTGATTACGATGGAATAAATGTCCAGACCCTAACCGCCAACAATCCAGGCTTTAAGGTCTTCTTTGATCGTGATTACCGTAGGTTGTATACCGTGAGTCCTTCGGTGAGCACTCCGGGGCAGTTTGCGCTTACAAAAACCGATCTAGATTTGTCTCTGGTTAAGTAGCTGCTACCGACGGAACCAGTCAAGTATCCGCTGCCATAAGCTTGGTGCGTTACTTGGGACGATTGTCGGTGTTTTGTTGGAGTGTATGGCGGTGCTCGCCGTGTTGGTGCTCGGATCAGGAGTGATTTGTTCGCCGATTACCACCAATCGGTTTATTGACGTGCCGGGTGGATCACAGGTGATGAGGGTTGCGGTGGCAGTTTTATCGGTTGGCCCCAGTACCGATACGTCGGTTGGGGGGATTACCTTTTTCTCGTATACCTTATACACATACCGCTTTCCGTCTTTGGTAAGCATGAACGTATCGCCTATTTCGAGTTTATGCAGTAGCACAAATGCAAACTTATACTTGCCCTTGTTTAGTATATTGTTGCTAGAGTGGCCAAAAATTACTGTATTTCCTACTTCACCGGGACTTGAGGTTGTGGAATAGTGGACCACGCCGTCTTCGAGAGCTTTTTGGATTGACTCTTCATCGACGCTCTTTTGTTCATAGATCACCGGAATCTCAACGTTAATTTTTGGAATGATAACTTCTGGCTTATTACTGACAGCAGTATTGTTAGGATCAATAATAATCGGCGTATTGCTTACCGTACGGCTTGGGGTGATGAATGGCGCGATAAACCGTTCGTTGAAAAATCCAAACAGAAATATAAGAACCACGATTGTGCCTACTCCCAGGCCGAAAAGCAGCGACTGTAGGTGGTGTTTGGCGCTCAATTTACCGCGGGCATTGACGGTTCCAAGAATCTGCTCCTTTATGGATTCTACGCTCCGTTTGTCGGTTCTCCGCGTGTCTGGAGTAGAGGGAGGTTGTTCAAGAACTGAAACGGGTTCGGCTGTTTGTTTTAAAGAAGCGGTTTTGACAGCTTCCTTCGCTTTGGCGTGATTTGCGTAGAACTCCTGCCAGACCTCATGCTTTTCGTTATCCGGTAGGTTTTCATAGTAGTTATGCCAGTCGGTTTGGATTTCTGCAAGAGATTTACCAGAGTTGGTGAGCTCGTACATGAACTGTTGATGCTTGGAGCGTGGGGTAACTAGTTTGACCTCCTGCTGTTCTTCTGCAGCATTCGGTTCAGAATCATACAGTGAATCAATCTTGTGCCGTATTACATCAGCAGCTAACTGACCATCAGATGATTGTGGTTCAGTTTGATTGTCGCTGGTTATTGGGTTATCTCTAGGATCCATTGATAGTGCTTATACTAGCCTTAACAGATTAAAGTATAGTACAATACTCCCCGATATCCCACCCGTATCTACCCTGGGCAAGTGGCGGAACTGGTATACGCGCACGACTCAAAATCGTGTTCCGCAAGGAGTGAGGGTTCGATTCCCTCCTTGCCCACCAAAGTAAAACACCCTAGCATCGCTGGGGTGTTTTACGTGGTAGAAGCTGTGGTAGCTGGTGTTTCGGCTCTGATTTCTTCAAACCGGCGTTCTAAGATCGTCATAACCCTTCGGGCGAGTCTAGGGTCAAAACCGGTAAATTCACCCGGTTCATAGAGGAATCGGCTAATCATTGGCTCTAAACCTAAGTCCCTATCTCCGTAGAGTTCCAAAATTCTCCGATCTTCGGGGGCCTGATAGCCATTTTTGCGTGAATAGTAGGCATCTCGTTTGGTGGATATTCCAAGGTGTTCTTCTGTCTGGCGATCGATCGCTATGATGTCGACCGGTTCACTCCCCTCTTTGAACGCAAAATCTAGGCGAGGTGATGCTGGCAAAAGCAATAAATCGCCGCCGTTAGAAAGATCCGTCCAACTGAGCCCAAGCAGCATGTTTTCGACTTCCAGACCGCGGGTTCTTCCCTGTAATTCAGCAGTTTTTTCGAATATTTCACCATCATTTGCCGATAAATTTCTTCGGATAGCTGTCAAGCGCTCATCCTGGCGGCGCAGTTCTACGGCCGTTTGGGCATAGTTTTCAGCCACTTTTTGGGTTATTTGACCGTTTCGGTACCTGTCTGGTGTGCTAAAGCTAGGCTTTAGGTTTCCTGTAAGCTGTGCTCTAATGCCGAAAAAATAGTTATTAATACTTCTCCGTGCCATATCCTCTGGTTCTACAACGTAAGGAGTTCGGCGTTGCAGTGCAGAAAATACGTCAAATGCTCGGGTATTTAGTTCTGCGGTACTGGTATCTGATTGGTTAGTCTGGGCAGGTTCTTCCATACTAAACAGACCAGGCTGGGCAGCCTCCAAGTACGCCCAAGCACCTAAATAGCGTAGGTCATGGTCTTTTGAGTTAACGAGCACATCACCAACATGGCGCAACAAATCAGCCCGTAAACTAAGATCTCCACATTGGAGATAGTAGTGTGCGAACTGTTGCTCAGGAGATAGATCTTCCCGGTTGCGGTCTGCGCCAAAAAATGACGGACTGTATTCTTGCGAAGACATACCTTATTTATACAATATTTTTATAAAAATTACCAGCATTCATTATGGACCAAACGCGTCAAAAATGCTTGTAGTTATGGCCTCAAACGGTTTTTGCTGGTTTTGGATCCACCATACTGTTGCATAAGAGGCGGTAATACTCCGCCAGCTATCACGGCTACCTACCCGGGTAGAACTTACCATTCCCCTGCTGGCAACCAGTATTGATTCCAGATGATATACAACTATAGTCAGTGATTTCTGGCTGGTGAGGGCATGCAGTAGATCGACTAGTTGCAGCAGATCCATGCCAAAGGTAACCGGATCCGGCCACTTAGCCGTCTGACAGAGCTTCTGCAGTTGCGCCAGTGAAAGTACCAGAGCCGTATTTGGGCGGTCTAGTATTACGGAGGGGTTCGTATAAAAGTAGTCTATGGCATCCTTGGTTATAGTCAGTGGTCCCGTATATTTTGTGCAGAATTGCTCGATCGTTATGGCAGTTTCACTGTTTCTTCCAAGATCCCCTGCGAGTAATGTACCATCGGCCCAAGCTGCAGCATCGATCCATGTGGCCATAGCTTGACGAGAAAAGCTGCCGCTCGGAGTACTCGGTGCGTAGTCGCCGTTTTCTAGGATAGAACTAACCGTTTTTTGGAGAGCGTTGGGAAGTAGAACTTTTGCCGTACCGGCACCGGCTTTTACGCAATCCGAGTATGCCTGTGCCGGAGCGGAAAAACCGTGCAAGTTACCGCCGATAATCAGTAATTTACCAGCATGCCGTTTGTTTTCAGGACGGCTCCAGAGCATGTCGTCAAATAGCGGTGTTTCCAGTGTTTGTCTATGCCAATACGTAGCTTCCATTTCGGTACTCCAAATGGTAGATTACATTTTTTCGCTCAATGATGATTGGCCAGTGTCGCACTTTTGCCTCACTGAACAGCTGCGTATCTGGATTAAAGGCAATTGGGCGCTCCACCATTTCGAGCATTGCTACGTCGCTTAAGCTATCGCCTACCGCAATACTGCCTTCTGTGCGTAAGCCATGTTTTTTTATAAGCGCTTCTAGAACCTGCCGTTTGTTCAGGCTCGCAATAAAGCTCTTGCCGGTGAATGCACCGCTGGATCTTTCATAGATAGTGCCGACGAAATCATCAAATCCGTACATTTGGGCAATCTGCTCAACGATTTCCGTTTGAGAACCGGAAATAGCCAGCAAAAAATAATCTTTTGATTTAAGCTCAGCAATAAGATCGCGAGTATAGGTGTATGTTTGTTCTTTGTACTCCTTAGCGATGTCGTGTACCGCTTCGTCAAACTCAGAGACTGGTAGCTGCTTTAACGCAGATTCATAGATAGTTATCAGAGCCTTTTCGTACTCTTTAAACGCTTCGCTATGCTCACGGCGCTTCCATTTCATCCGAGCTTCACGAAGTGATTCACTAGCGCCGCTACCAAGCAATTCGCGTTTTGCGAGTCGATCGACTACGGCATGGTACAGCTGCCACCTGATAAGCGTGCCATCGATATCAAATACGGCGAATTTCTTCATATGCACTTTTGCCATACGGTCTCCCATTGACTGCTAGTCGTTCCATCCCCTCTGACGCTCTGTATCTCCTGCGGTGGCGAGAGAATATCAAACCCAAAATCTTCGGCTAGAAAACCCAGCTCTTGTTGGGAAAAAAAGTGGATTTCTTGACCCGATTCTTCGCCTTCTAAGCAACGTACCGTGAAGCTGCCGCTCGGGCTCATCTGCGTAACGGTGTGCTGACGATTCAATTCTGTATTACATGCGTTAACGCGTAAGAACAGTAATCCTCCCGCCTTCAGCAGCTCGTCGCACTTTTCAAAATACTGTTCGACGACTTCCCAACTGCCGTGCTGGAACGCCTCTATGGAGACCAAAAAATCGTATTGTTCGGAGCTAATTTCGAGAACATTGATACAACTGATTTTATCTGCAAGGTCAGGACGACTTTGGCGCAACTGCTGCACGGCCGAATCTGAAACGTCAACGCCTGAGATATCTATCCCCGCATCCAGCAGTGGGAAGAAATTTCTACCGTCGTCGCACCCGATGTGCAGTCCTCGCGCATTGGCGTGTTTGGAAAGATGAAAAAGAATCGATTCCACAAAGGTAACCGGTGGTGCAATCTCCGATTCTACTTCTTCACAGGTCGTATTCCATTGTCCTGCGGCGACATTTTCTCTCATACGTACCAGTGTAGCACTCGCCGCGGATTGCGCTAGCTCTCTAAGTGTTCGACTACTTCCACCTGTTTATCGAGCATCTCATCGTCTTTGTTGAACGTGAATCTTCCCATTACGTATTTTCCCGCCAAAACTTGTGGTAGCCAGTAGCGATCATCTGACCACATACTGTCGTATGGTATATTGCTGAGCTTAAACCATTCAGGTGCCATTTCTTCTGTTTCAACAGGATCACCTTGCCAGGCTGTGGCGACAAAAGCATGTACTAACATCCGCCATTTGTTACCCTCCTCATCTTCACCGACAAAATCATGATAGGCTACCTTTTCGTATTCGGTAGGTGTTACGACGATTTCCTCCTCGCATTCTCGGATCATGGTCTGCTCAACCGATTCGCCAGGGTCAAGCTTGCCTCCAACGCCGTTGTAGCGACCTGCTCCAAAACCACGTTTTTTCATGGCTAAGAGTATTTCGTCGTCTCGACGCAAGAATACTAACGAACATTCCTTGGTGTCCATCATATCTCCAATTCTATACTGACCGGACAGTGGTCCGAGCCGGTAATGTCGGGGTGAATATCAGCGGTCTTTACGTTGCTTTTGAGCGCATCGGAAACGAGGAAGTAGTCTATCCGCCAGCCAACGTTACGAGCGCGAGCATTGGCAAAATGGCTCCACCAGGTGTAGTAGCCATTTCCTTGTTTAAACATACGGAACGTGTCAACAAACCCAGCTGCCAGCCAGTCGTCAAAACCTGAACGTTCTTCTGCGGTAAACCCTTTTTTGCCAATATTTGGCTTTGGGTTAGCTAGGTCGTCTTCCGTATGCGCCACATTCATATCTCCACAGTACACGACAGGTTTCTTTTTTTGCAGGTCTGCACAGTACGCTATCATCGCCTGATCCCATTTTTCTCGTAACGGGATGCGGGTTAGGTCATCCTTGGCATTTGGTGTATATGCAGTAACGAGAAAAAAGTCTTTAAACTCTGCTGTCATCACCCGTCCTTCGTCATTGCTATGACCATAACTATCGGCAAGCAGTCCGGCTGACTTTACAAACTTTTCTGGAATATCGTTGTGGACGGAAATCGGCTTGATTTTTGTGAATATCGCCGTTCCGGAGTAACCTTTCTTGGTCTTAGATGAGTTCCAGTATTCCTCGTACTCGGGCAGATCAATTACCGCCTGACCCTGCTCTGCCTTTGTTTCTTGGAGACATAGGATGTCTGGCTGGTGCTTCTTGATAAACGGTTCGAGTGCTTCTTTGCGCACTACGGCACGTATGCCGTTTACATTCCAACTATAAATCTTCATATATGCAAAAGTATAGCAGCTTCAGGCTGTGCTGCTAAGGAAGCGGAAGCTGTATTGTATGAGGCACATTATATTGACTATATTACAAAAAGATACTATAATTTTTTAGCTTGTCCTCCATTCACCAACAGAGAAAGAGGTTCAATGAACCTGGACAGCGTTCCTTTCCAAATCATCATCCCCGTAGTACTGGTGGCACTCCTCGTGTTGCTGGTGCTCAAGAATTCATTCCACGCGATCGACCCGAGCCAGGTCGGTCTCGTCACCAAGCGCTTCGGCAAGAAGAGCAACAGCCTGATCGCCCTCAACGGTGAGGCCGGCTACCAGGCCGACCTGCTCATGCCCGGCATGCGCATCAAGGTCTGGCCGTTCTACTCGGTCAAGCGCTACCCGTGGGTTCAGGTCCCCCCTGATCACATCGGGTTGGTCATCTCGCAGGTCGGGGTGCCGCTTCCGACGGGCGCCAAGTCCGCCACCTACAAGGCGGAGTTCGGCAACTTCGAGGACGTCCGCCACTTCCTGTACAACGGCGGCATGCGAGGTGTCCAGCGTCCCGTTCTGCCGCCAGGCACGACTGCCCCCATCCATCCCATCGGCTTCGTTGTCATCACCCCCACCGAGACGTTCGGAGAGATCATCTCCCACGGCACGGAGACGGCGATGCAACAAGTCGACCCGATGGAGCTCAAGGTGATGCACATCACCCCACAGGGCAACCAGGACATCGTCGGTGGACTCGGAGCCATGCTCATGAAGAGCCTCGGCAACGGCTCCATGAACGGCCATGGCTCCAACGGTCAGGCGACTGCCGTCATCGATGACGGAGAGACGTCGGACTGATCGGATGATGTGCTAGCTACTCAAGGCTAATAAAACAAGTAAACTTGAGCCGCCGGTGGTTCGGTGTACGTGTTTGGGCGTCGTAGTGCCTATAACAAAACAACCCGTTCGGGAGAACGCTAATCTCCTGTGAGGAGAACTCTATTGGTTGATCGCTCACGCGATCCCATTACCTCTTCTCACCTACGCAGTCCATGAGTACATGAATCATGCTGACGAGTCGTAAACGACGAAACTGCGTCACTTCGTTCTGTTGCTAATCTTCTTCAGGAAGAAATTCGAGTATCTTGCGTGCCGTTTCTTCATCGAAGGTGTCGGACCAGCCTTCGGATGGAATGCCAGGACCATGCGGGCCAATGAGCACGGCTAACGGGTCATAGTAATCCTTTTCCTCTGACGATAGGTTTTGCCACAGTTCATTTTTCTTAGTATTAAGTGATTGGTGGACGGCATCAAGCTCGCACTGTCGCTGGGACCTAAAAAGCCGAGCAATAAATGCCGGTACACCTGGATGTGCGCGTCTAGGAGTGTGCTGTTGTTCTTGAGCTATCGCATAAAAGCGTTCAGCATATTCAGTCATAGCTTAACTATATCACACAACATTATAGTATATATTCCTAATGGCGGAGAGAGCGGGATTCGAACCCGCGGTACGGTTGCCCGCACACACGCTTTCCAAGCGTGCTCCTTCAGCCACTCGGACACCTCTCCTCAGTGTAACCCGACCATTATAACTGAAATTTTACTACAAAAACACCTTGTGCAATCTGTTGGATCAGAGGTACACTAGACAAAGTATGCCAATTATTGAATTGAAAGACGTCAGTAAACTGTACGGCTTCGGCGATGCCACAACCGTAGCTTTGGATGAAATTTCCATTTCTATAGAAAAAGGAGAGTTTGTGGCAATTATGGGACCAAGCGGTTCCGGTAAATCTACGCTGATGAATATAATCGGCATGCTAGATCGACCGACGCATGGGCAGTACAACTTTAACAGCCGCTCAGTCGCCCGTTTGCGCGCTTCACGCCAGGCCAAAATACGTCGAGATAAAATCGGTTTTGTATTCCAGTCCTTTAATCTTTTGCCTAAGCTCACGGCGTTAGAAAATGTCGCTCTACCGCTTGCGTACAAAGGCATGCTGCATGGTCGGAGATTGAAGCAAGCAAGCGTTGTTATGGAGCGTGTCGGACTGGAAGATCGAGAGTACTATTTTCCTCGACAACTGAGTGGTGGACAGATGCAACGGGTAGCCATTGCCCGAGCGCTCGTCAATAATCCGGATGTCATTATCGCCGATGAACCAACCGGCAACCTCGATACCGCCGCAAGCTTGCTAGTTATGGAACTGCTGAGTGATATCCATAAGAGCGGCAACACTATTTTACTTGTAACACACAACCCGAACCTCACTCGCTACGCTAGTCGAGTTATCTATATGCAAGATGGCATGATTATGCATGACGAACAGACTGATGTCGGCAAAGTGCCTGCGCGAGCAAAACGATTTATTTTTAGCGTTCAGAAAAAGACAGAAGAAGATGATCTGGCGGGCGTTTCAGCGCTCATGAACGCTCTGCCTGGTAAGCAACCTAAAACTCGCAAACGTAAAACTACCAAAAAGCGCTCCTCGGCAAAGCAAAGGAACAGAAAGCTATGATGCAAGGTGACGTAAAAATTGCCATCGCTTCATTGCGTACCTCCAAGTGGCGCAGTTTTCTGACAATGCTAGGGATAATTATTGGAATTGTATCAGTAGTTACTACGGTGAGCTTAGGTGAGGGTGTCAAAAATGAAGTATCTAAGCAGATCAATTCTTTTGGAAAAGATCTGGTTATTGTTAAAAGTGGGGCCCCTGCAGAGCAGCCACTTCCAAGTCTCGCTACAAATAATGTTTTTTCAAAGGGAAATGCTTCACTTTCAGAAAAAGATCTTTCAGTCGTATCACAAACTCCAGGAGTTTCGGCTGCCGTGCCGGTTGGTGCAGGTAGTGGAACTCCTGAGGTAGACGGCAAAACATTACCCGGGAGTACGGTTATTGCCACTACTGACGAATTTGCCACTGCAATCGGGCATAAGGTTGAGTTCGGGGTATTTTTTAGCACCGGCGAGAATAACCGTGAGGTTGTGGTTATAGGAAAATCGGTTGCCGAACAATTATTTAAGGAAAACGTACCTATTGGTAGGACGCTCCAACTACGTGGTCAGGATTTTATTGTACGGGGAGTATTTGAAGATTTTGGGAGCGATACGTTACTTCCGGGTGCAGACCTCAACAAAGCTATATTTATTCCCTATAACGTTAGCAAACAGCTTGCTGACGCACCGGTGCCAATTTCCGACATTATTGTGAAGCTGGAGGATAGTAAACAGGCCGATGCCTTTGCTCAGGATATTAATCATCGTCTGTTTGTATCACATGCCGGTCAACAAGATTTTACGGTACTTACCCAAGCCCAAAACTTAGCGAGCGCCCAGCAAAGTGTCGATCTCATAACCCAGTTAGTTACGGCGGTTGCAGGTATCGCTCTACTCGTGGGAGGAATTGGAATTATGAATATAATGTTGGTTTCGGTTACAGAGCGAACCCGAGAAATCGGAATCAGAAAAGCGATCGGCGCGACGAATCGGCAGATTCTCAATCAATTTTTAGTAGAGGCGGCGGTACTCAGTTTCTTTGGCGGACTAGTTGGCGTTTCAGTTGCGCTGCTCGTTAACTTTGGGATTAGAATCGGTACGAACCTACACCCTGTTATTACCGTTCCGGTTATTGTGGGTGCAACGGGAGCGGCGTGGTGTATCGGTATAATTTTTGGAGTTATGCCGGCCGCAATTGCTGCACGCAAAGACCCTATCGAAGCGCTACGGTACGAATAAAATAGAAAAATCCCTACGATTTTGGTCTGCTATACCCTGCTCTATGTACCCGCCTCTCTGGCGGTTGGGTAAGTCCCATCCTCGTAAGGATTCGGCATTTGTGGATAAGAAACTTCTCCTGTGCGTGGTACCGCTACTTTATCGGCATTGCCGGATCGAATGGTGGCGGTCCCACTACGCTATCTTCATTTGTATGCATGTAGCCTCCCCTCCATGACCACAAGCGTCGACCATCGCTATGGTTTATTGCTTGCTAAATATTGTAGTTCACCTTTGGATAACTTTCGTGTTTTTACCCCGGATCTTCTCATATTCTACCCTCTCCTCATTAACGCTTATAGCTTAATATAGGTTGGCAGCAGGCTGCTAGGAAATATCTCACAGCAATCGTGTGATAATCAGCACAATTTTAGATTGAAGATGAACTTCTCCCCGTGAAAAGCTTAACAATGAATAGCAATACTACGGCGCCCACAATGGCGACTAAAATACTTACCAGATTGAATCCCGTTACTGATGGTCCTCCAAATAGTCCAGAAATAAATCCACCAAGAAACGCACCGACAATTCCCACGACTATATTGCCTATCATTCCCTGTTCTTCATCAGTCTTCATGATTAATGAGGCAATCCAGCCTACCAATGCACCAAATATAATCCATAAAATAATACTCATAGCTTAGTCCTCCTCATCGGTCGCTTCGCGCAGTCGATTTTTAAACTGGTTTTTTGCATCTTCCTTCTTTTGCTGAGCTTCATCTTTGCTGAGCCGGATAGTTTCTGCCAGCTGGTTTCGTAGTTCTTGGGCATGCTTGAGGCTATCGTCTAACTTTCCTTTTGCTTCTTCCATGCCTTCGTGCATTTTATCTTTGGCCCTGCTACTCGCTTCTTCCGCGGTACTGGCTATTTGCTGTCTAGTTTTTTTGCCACTCTGAGGAGCAAGAAGCACACCTGCTGCAACGCCTGCCGCTGCTCCGGCGAGAGAAAACAGGACTAGTTTAGCTTTGTCATTCATTACCACTTCCTCCTTACCTATTAGTTACGCCCTCAGCATACTCCGTTCCTGAAATGCTTACTACGAAATATTTCACATCAAAAATATCCACAGTATTGTAGTGTGCGGGTTTTCTAATAGTAACGGGGTTACAGCGGACGTATAGTGGTTGGCGGTATCATGGAAAGATTCAGGGAGGTTTTATGAAAAAAGAAACCGTCACGTTAAATGATGGTAATACTATGCCGGTCATTGGATTGGGGACAAGCCAGCTCAAAGGCACCCAGGCAAAAGAGGTGGTGGCTAGGGCGCTTAAAATTGGCTACCGTTTGATTGATACGGCGGTCATGTATAACAACGCAAGGCAGATTGGTGAGGCGATCAAGTCCAGTGATGTAAATCGAAACGAACTCTTCATTGTCACCAAACTGATGCCCTCTCAGATACCTCATGGTGTAACCGAACGGCTTCAAGATCACCTGAAAGAGCTACAGCTCGAGTATGTTGATCTGCTACTCATTCACTGGCCCCCTATGGACGGTAATCGTATAGATATGTGGCAAGGATTGGAGGGTGCACAAAAACAGGGGCTCTGTCGCAGTATTGGAGTTAGTAATTACGACATAGAGTACCTGGACGAAATGTTGGAAGAAGGCACGGTTCGTCCGGCGGTAAATCAGATTGAGTTTAATCCCTTTGTGAATCAAAACCAGTTATTTCGCTACTGCCTGCGACGCAACATAGCAGTAATGGCTTATTCCCCACTTACTCGAGCGCACGATCTTTCCTATCCGTTGCTAGAAAGGATCGCTGAAAATCATCATAAATCTACGGCTCAGGTGTTATTGCGCTGGTCTATAGCCACCGGAGCTATACCTATTCCGAAAGCTACCAGTGCTGAACACCTTCAGGAAAACTGGGATGCCCAAATGTTCAACCTGACTGATTCAGAGCTCGACTCTCTTGATCATCTTGTAGAATACCATTATGACAGAGCTGAATTTCTAGAATAGCGACCAGATGGCACCGAGGCCAGCAAGCAGCATTACTACAGTAACTGTCCATCCCATAAAGGTGACAAATGGTTTGTTGACCCACTCGCCCATTACCCGTTTGTTGCTACTGAGGAGAACTATTAGCATAAGTACCAGCGGTGCCACGATCGCGTTTGAGACGGCGGAGTAGATTAGCGCTTTGATGGGATCTAGACCCACAAAGTTCAATCCCATTCCCACCAGCATGGAAATAATAATCACACCGTAAAATGCATGGGCTTGCTTGAGGTTGCTGTTTAGGCCACCTCTCCAGCGAAAACTTTCTGCTAGCGCATACGAACTAGATCCTGCAAGTACTGGTATGGCGAGTAGGCCGGTTCCTATTATTCCGATGGCAAAAAGCAGGTACGCTGAATCGCCGGCAAAAGGTCGTAGTGCTTCTGCTGCTTGTGACGCGGTGGTGATATTGGTAATTCCGTTTTTGAATAGTAATGCTCCACACGCAGCAATAATGAAGAACATAACAACATTAGAAAGAAGCATGCCCGACCATACATCTACACGCATATTTTTCATATCGTCCGGAGATGTTTCGCGGCGTAGTGCAATTGAAGTTTTTCCCTGTACGATTTGCTCTTCCACTTCTTGAGAGGTCTGCCAGAAAAAAAGGTAGGGCGAAATGGTGGTACCAAGGATTGCGGCAAGTAACAGTAGCTGTTCTTTATTAAACTGCATGCTAGGGACTAAGCCTTCTTTCAATATCTGACCCCAATTTAAGTTTGCGAGCAATGCCGATAAAACATATGAAAAAAGTACTAAAGCGAGCCACTTAAGATATTTAGCATACCGGGCGTAAGGAGTAAAAATCTGTAAAAATAAACTCAAAAGAGTAAAACCGATGACTAAAACGGCAAAGTTCCATCCTGGTAGAAGTAGCTGAACTCCCTTGGCCATCGCTCCTAAATCAGCCCCAATATTAAAAGTATTCGCGGCAAATAGAAGGAGCGCACTCCAGTAAAGTACTCGCTTAGGAAAATGTAAACGGATATTACCGGCCAGTCCCCTTCCGGTTACTAAGCCGATGCGCGCACACATTTCCTGTACGATTGACATAAGTGGGAATGTTACGACCGACAGCCACAGAAACTGGAACCCAAACTGAGCGCCCGTTTGAGAGTAAGTTGCAATACCAGATGGATCATCGTCAGACGCTCCGGTAGTTAAGCCTGGTCCTAGCATGTGCCAGTAATCTTTACCCTTTTTAAGTGCTTTTGTGGCAGGAACTTTATTAGCTACTTTTTGAGCTTCTTCGATCGTCTTTTCAAGCATCTGAGCAGGTGCTTCAGATGTACGCGTAATCAAATCCTTCCGCGGTTTCTGCGGCAGGATCGGATCGGTACCGTTAGGTGTTTGTGTATTTTCTGCCATGTATATACGTTAGCTTAATACGAAGTATATCAGAAAAATTAAAACAAACGAGATAACTGATGCACGATAATGCTACTGAGCCCGATTTCTAAAAGTACTCCTAATAAACCGACCAAGATCCCAAAGAGCAAAATTGCCGTATCTTCCAGTATCAGACCTATAGAAAGGAAAACGACGCCTAAAGAAGGCAGCGTGTCCAAGCCTGAGAAAGGTGGAGCCAAGAAAGCTCCAAGCGTAAATCCGAATACAATCAGGCCAATAATGGGAGAGAATAAGCGATGTTTGAGCAAGCCGGCAAGTCGAGGTCGCGAATAGCGTTCAAACCAACGGATAATTTTTATTAAAAAAGGAATAGTCTTGGTCTCTATGGTTTTCGGTAGTTTCCGTTTTTGCCATTTCTTAGGTAACCATAATGATCGTCTCCCGATGATAAGCTCCAAACAGATAATCATAACTATGAGTTCAAACAAATGTGTTACGCCGCCGGTAGGAAGCGGCAATGCCGGAATCGACATTAAGAGTAAAAAAAGAATAGCAAAACCTTTTTCATCAGCTAACTCGTTGAGTGAGGCGATGGTTTTGTGCTTGGTGTTGTTTACCCAGTATTCAAGTTCGGTACTAAAATGTTTGGCCATACGTACATTATGTCATGAAGTACTTAGGGGCCGCTGAACTAGTCATTGCACATGAAACACGGTTCTTCGTGAGCTTCTTCGGCTAACCAGCGTTTTGAAGCGGACCACCATGGTTGGTAATCGTGGTAGGCAATTAAATCAGCAAGTTTGCGTACTGCGCCGGCAAGCCAGCCATGTAGGTGAAGTTTGCCCCAAACGAGCGTAGCCCAGCCTGGACCGGTGGGTGTTACGTACAACGGAAGTTTGGGTTTGTACTGTTTAGGTGGGCGACCGCTTGCTATAAGCTTTAGGTTGCGTGCCACAAACCGGGCATCATACAGTGCAGTTTGGGCGACTCCACTATAGGGGGTATCGGCATTATCCCCCATGACATATATGTTTCCTTCCACCTGCAGATAATTATTAACTACAACCTTATGATGTTCACTCATGGTGAAATTATTCTGTAAAAAGAAAGAATTGCAGGCTACTCCAGCTGTCCAGACCACGGTATGACTCTTTAGGGGCTTGCCGTTTATCATCAGGGCATCAGCTGTCTCGGCTTCAACTTTTTGATTAGTGCGTACCGCAACTCCGAGTTTTCGGAGCTGCCTGGCAGTTGCCTTGGATACATCTTTTGGTAATCGCGGAAGAATGCGTGGTGCTGCTTCGATTAGCTCTACATGTGCTCGCTTATGTTTTATTCCATGGTGTTTCATAATCTGCGAGAGGTAGCTCGGGAGCATGCCGGCGAGTTCTACCCCCGTAGGACCTCCACCAACAATGACATAATGCAGATCGGGTTTTTTATCTCTGAGTATTTGGTCATGCAGATGTTTCTTAAATCGTTCGGCTTCATCTACGGACTTAATGCCATATGAATACTGCTCTAATCCCGGGATTCCAAAATAGTTTGTCGTCATGCCGAGGGCAATGAGGAGCGTATCGTACGAAATAGTGCCCGCTCCTTTTGTGTGTACTGTTTTGGTTGTTCGGTGGACTGTCTCTGCCCTAGCCCTCAACACTCGTACTGATGTTTTACTAAAAAGTTCGCTCAGCGAAATTTGGGAAAGTTTTCTAGCACCCCCCGTGGCCGTATGGTATAGGGCCGGATAAAATCTAAAATGATCCTCTTCGCTAACGAGTGTGATATCAAAACGCCTATCCGTACTGAGGTCTTGAGCCGCTTTAATACCGGCAAACCCGCCACCGAGAATTAGAACTTTCCGTTTTCTCATCGGCACTCCTTAGCATCCATGTTTGTTCTTATGCATATGGGCCTAGTATACAAAATATTGATACAAAATGCGTTATTGGTTAAGCTTATGGGAATGGATGAATTGCTACTAAAACTAAAACAAAATGGGTTTAAGGGTGAAATTGACACCGATGAGGCAAGCTTAGATTTTTATAGCCACGATGCTTCAATGTTTGAACTTAAGCCACAGGCTATTGTGGCGCCAAAAGATTCTACTGATGTCCAGCTACTCGTTTCTATGACCGCACAAGCCAAGAAAAAGGAGCGCCAGCTGTCGCTCACCGCTCGCAGTGCTGGTACCGATATGTCTGGGGGAGCGATTAATGATTCGCTAATCGTTGATTTTACCAAACATTTCAAAACTATTTCTTATGTGAATGCCCACCGTGCTCGGGTTCAGCCAGGGGTGTATTATCGGGATTTTGAACCTCAGACCCTGAAGCATCATGCGTTGTTACCAAGTTTTCCTGCCAGCCGGGAGCTATGTACGGTTGGTGGAATGGTCGCGAACAATTCCGGTGGAGAGAAATCATTAGAATACGGGAAAACCGAGAAGTTCATTAATCAGTTGAAAGTTGTTTTTGCCGATGGTCACGAGTATGTCGTCAAACCACTCAATCGTCGGGAACTAATTAAGAAAATGGCCCAGAAGGATTATGAGGGCAAGCTCTATAAAAAGATCTTTACCTTGATTGAAGATAATTATGATGAGATTAAGAAAGCTAAGCCAGACGTCAGTAAGAATTCAACAGGATACAATCTGTGGAACGTTTGGGACCGGGAAACCGGCATCTTTGACCTTACGCAATTGATCGTCGGGTCGCAAGGTACGCTAGGGTTGGTAACGGATATAGATTTCAAATTAGTTGCGGACAAGAAATATTCAGGCGTGCTGGTAGCTTTCATGAAATCTATTGATGGACTTGGTGACGTTATTAACACCGTGATGGAGCATAAGCCGGCTACCTTTGAATCGTTTGATAACTATACCCTCAATTTATCGATTAAGTTCTTCTTTTACTTTCACAAGACTTTGGGCTGGAAAAAACTTATCAAGCTTGGTCTTCAGCTTATTCCTGATGCACTGGTGTTATTTAGGGGCGTACCCAAACTCATTCTGTTGATAGAGTTTACCGGTGCAAGTCAGGAGGAAGTAGACCGAAAGATAGATGCGATGCAGAATGATCTCAAACATTTTCACCTGGAAGCACTTGAGGGTGATAATACGGAAGAAAAAGCCTGGAAGTTCCGAATCATGCGCCGTGAAAGTTTTAACTTGTTACGGAAAAAAGTCAAAGATAAGCACACTGCTCCGTTTATTGATGATCTGGTAGTACCTCTTCGGTATCTTCCGGAGTTCTTGCCCAAACTACGCACAGTTATCAATAAGTATAAGCTTATGGCCACCGTTGCCGGTCATATGGGTGACGGGAACTTTCATGTTATACCGCTCATGAAGCTGGAAGACCCCAAAGAACGGGCAAAACTTACACCAGCTATGAAAGAAGTAAATGATCTGGTTCTGAAATACCACGGTTCCCTTTCTGGTGAGCATAACGATGGATTAGTCCGCGGGCCATGGTTAGAACAGATGTACGGAAAGCACATCGTCAAGCTCTTCCGCGAGACCAAAGCAATATTTGATCCGGAGGATATATTCAATCCCCATAAAAAAGCCAATGCCGATTGGGACTATAGCTTTTCCCATATCCGCAACTCTTTCTAGGTGGACTCGTAGTAAATTCCTAATAGCTACGCTATACTGCTAATAAACATAAGAGAAACAGCAATAAGATCATGGAAAGAATACCAGCAGGCCGAGCACTTATGGGGGATAGCCTTGGCTTTCACCTAATTTTTATCATTTTTGGAGTGGCCTTGCCTCTGCTCATTTCTGGACTGGAACTGTACGGGATTGTAACGCACCGTCCACGGGCCCGAGCTCTAGCGAGAACCTGGTCTAAAGCTTTGGTCATCTTATTTATCGTCGGTGCTGTTTCGGGAACAATTATTAGCATGCAATTCAATCTGTTCTGGCCCCGGTTTATGGAGTTTGTGACCAAACCGGTTGGGATCGCCTTTGCCCTAGAAGGTACCATGTTTATGATTGAGGCGGTTTTCCTGAGTGTTTACATGCTTTCTTGGGATAGGTTCAAACCCATATATCACTGGCTCTGTAGTATCCCTATCTGGGTAGGATCTATTGGTTCGGCAATCTTTATCACTTCCGTTAATACATTCATGAATCAGCCGCAAGGTTTTACGATTGGAGCTGACGGCCAGCCAACCAATATTAATGTTTGGAAGGCGCTCATCAATCCGGCTACTGCTACACAGCTGAGCCACTCTATTATGGCTTATATTTGTGCATGTGCGTTGGTATTCATGGCTGTATACGCCTGGCTATATATGAAGAAGCAACATGTTCAGGATCGCTCGTGGATGGGCAACGTTATTGTTGGGCTTGCTATCGTCGGTTTGCTGAGTGGTATTGCGGTTGCCGGGTTGGGTGATCGCTCTGGAAAGTATCTGGCTACGCATGAACCATACAAGCTCGCAGCAGCTGAAGGATTGATGGAAACACAGAAAAACGCACCTTTGGTAGTAGGTGGAATTGTCCAAGGTGATCAAATTAAGTATGGCATTAAGATCCCTAGCTTACTGAGTTTTTTGGCAGCGAACGATTTTGGCGCTGAAGTAAAAGGCTTGAACGAGTACCCCAAGTACACCCGCCCTTCACTGGTGGTACATTACTTTTTTGATGGAATGGTTGCAGCCGGCATGCTAATCGTCGGATTTCCCCTGATCTTTTTGGGGCTGTATTTTTGGAGAAAGAAATGGGCTTTTTCAAAACCGATGTTGTATGCTCTGGTGGCCTGCGGACTTCTTGGTGTATTGGCTACTGAGTTTGGATGGCTCCTCACGGAACTAGGCCGACAACCGTATGTCGTATATGGCTACCTAACTACAGCAGAAGCTCTCACCAACAATGATGCGGTAATCCGTTATGGTTTTATCTTTCCCCTGATGTACCTAGCTCTCATAACCTTGGGGGTAGCTATCCTTAGAAGAACGATGAATCACAATGGGGTAACAAATGCCAGTCATTAATATTGCGCTATTTTTAGTCATGCTGTTGTTCGGCTGCTATGCATCCCTTAGTGCGTTTGAATTAAGTATTGCACTGCTAAAGTTACTCCCCGGAAACGCCAAACTAGCTGACAAAAACAAACAATACTTCACGCCTATATGGGAAATAACCAACGTCTTTCTGGTGTTCGGATTTACCAGTTTTGTGGTTTTCTTTAACCGAGCTGTTGTACCAATCAGTGAGCTCGTTCTGACAGTTTTGGGAGTAGGACTCACCGCCCTACTTATTCGTGCTGCAGTTGTTCTCTATGGTTACTACTATAAAAATTCCCAGGGCATTACCACCGCTAATATTCTGTTCGTACTAAGCAGCATAACGGTGCCGTTGTCGTTCACTGCAGCAGGCATAACACTGCTTACCGGTAAGCAGTTCTATTGCAACAACATGGGCTGGTCGCTGATTTTAACTTCCGTTGCTGGCTTACTCACACTTGCAACCAGCTTTGCTCTCTACATACACAGAAAAGACCAGCACATTTTCCTGTACCAAATATGTATGTTCGTTGCGCTTATGTATAGCATACTTGCTGCTGTTACAATTCAGATATCGACACACAGTGTAGACGACCGGCTCATCAGTTGGCCGTTTCTGTTTTGGAGTGGTTTAGTCATTCTATCGTTCATAACCATAGCGCTCACAGTGCTTTATAAAAAACTGCAAATGTTGTGGATGTATTTTGCGCTACTAACACTTGTCACCCCAGTGCTGTTAGCTTTTTCAAATGTTCCATACTTGGCTTTCCCCAATCTTCAGATACAACCTTCATATGGCGCCGAAGCATATGGAGCAGCGGCAATAATCGGTTTAGCGGCAATCTTTCCCATAATTGCCCTCGGTTTTTTCCTTTTCACTCGGTTATATTTTATCTCTGCTAAAGGCAAACGATAAGTCAGGGCTTTAGTGAACACTATTAATACGAAATGGGTCGTCAGAATAGCGGTGGCATGGATGATTTTTATGATTGCCGGTTTGCTTCTATCCCAACAGAAGTTTGGTCCGATCGATATTTTTAATCTGCGGTTCAACGGATATGCAGTTATGTCGTTTATTGGAGGTCTGGCCAATATTATTTTCTTTTTCTACTTGTGGCGTAGCAAGCTATCTAATGAGGAAACATCGTGGTACTTGGTATTCTTAACGTCTATTACTCTGTTCTCTTTTACAGAATGTATGATGCGTTTGTCCGCCACGCCACAAGCGGCGGTTTTTTGGGCACAATTTAGCACTATCGGTTTGGCACTTGAACCGCTACTCATATTGATGTTTATCCTCACACTGGTAAACCCGTCTAAACGAAATGCTGTTATGTTGGCTAGCTTACTGATAGGGGCCAGCGTCATTACTTTCTTTAACGCAAATGGACCGTTAATTTTTTACAATGAGCTATCGCATACCTTTTTGATGCCGTGGGGCTATAACAATGAAGTAGGACCAGCATATTTCTTTAACCTCGCCTGGTATTCGCTCTTTGGCGTCGTTGCGATTTTTATCATGTTTTTTTACCGACGCAAAGTGACTAGCCCAGTATTAAAAAAACAAGCAACCATTTTTTTACTAGCAATAAGCGTGCCAATTATAGGGGGGTTCATAACTGATGGTATCGGTCCTGCGATTGGCCTAAAATTACCACCATCTCATAGTTTTTTGAGCACCATCATGGCTTTCATGATTCTCTATGGTATGAAGCGGTACCAGTTTTTTAAGGTGACTCCAGCTTCTATCTCCCAAGAAATACTCAACACCATGAGTGAATCGGTGTTAGTGTTAAACGAAAAATATGAAATTGAACTTATGAACGATAGTGCCGAACAGCTACTTGGAAAATCGTTTTCACAGCTATCCCACCAATCACTGTTCGCCTCTTTTGGCGATGACCAGCAAGAGGCATTACGTAAGGGCTTCCAGGCCGCCAAAGACTCGGTGAAAACAAAAGTTGTAAATGAAGTAAATTTTCACCATGCCGGTAAAACGAGGTACTTGCGCATCTCTATTTCCCGGACCTCTTCAGAAGGGGGGCTGCTAGGATATGTGTTAGCCATCACAGACGTAACCCCGCTTAAACTTTCATACCTTGAGCTTCAGGACGAAAAAGCTAATGTTGACCGCAAGGTTCGCGAGCGCACCCAACAACTGGCCAGTACACAGGCCCGTCTGCTGGCCTCTATCGGTAGCTTGCAGCAAGGGTTCATAATGACTGACAAGCAGTTTAAGGTTTTGACTACAAACGCCGCGGCTCGCAAAATACTGAACCAAGGCAACAAGCGAACGCTCGACATCGAAGATCTTGATATGCCGGTAGCACACCATAAACGCTTGCCCGAACAAATCAAACAGAGCTTTAAGCATCGGGAGTCTATGGTTTTCAATGAAGCCACCCACGGAGATCGGATTCTAAGTGTATTCATTTCACCGATTATCCAAAATGAAGAAATTATAGGAAACGTGATACTGCTTAACGACGTAACAGAAGAGCGAATACTTCAGCGGAGCAAGGATGAATTCTTCTCGATTGCTTCACATGAGTTACGAACGCCCCTTACCGCGATCAGAGGAAACGCGGGTATGATGCTTGATTTCTACAAAAAAACTATGGAAAAAGAGCCTGATTTGAAACAAATGATAAGGGATATACAGAATTCTAGCATCCAACTAATTGAGATTGTCACTGACTTTCTGGATGTATCTAGAATTGAACAAGGAAAAGTGGCCTATAACAAAATGGCCTTCGAAATAGAAAAAGTAATTGAACACGTAATCTACGAAATGCACGCGGTGATAAAAGAAAAGAAACTATACCTGAAAACTGATACTAAGACAATTGCGAGTCTACCTCAGGTATATGCTGACCAAGAGCGCACAAAACAAATACTGTATAACTTAATCGGTAACGCAGCGAAGTTTACAGACCAAGGCGGTATCTCGGTCTCCGCTGAAGTCAAGGATAACAAGTATCTATATGTGACGGTAGCCGATACCGGGAGGGGCTTGACGCCGGAAAGCAAGCAGCTACTATTCCATAAATTCCAGCAGGCTGGCGAAAGTCTGCTCACGAGGGATACTACAAGGGGTACGGGTCTGGGATTATATATTTCACGGATGCTTACCGAAAATATGGGTGGCGAAATAAAACTAGAGTCTTCTGCTCCTGGAAGAGGTTCGGTATTTAGTTTTACCCTGCCATTAGCAACCAAGGAACAGATAGCTCAAACATCTGCTGCAATTGCTGAAACAAAAAAAACCGTAGTGGACACAAAAACCGGTTTAACGATCAGTAAGTAGACTACTTCTTCTTGGTAGTTTTAGGTGCTTCTTCTGGCTCAAGATGGGCCTGAGGCAGCCAGTTTAACCACTTTGGGAACCACCAGTTTGCTTTACCGAGAAGTTCCATTGTTGAGGGAACGAGTATCATACGCACGATTGTGGCATCGATAAGTATGGCGGCAGCCAAGCCAAGACCAAATTCCTTAATCACCCGGTTACTGTCGAGGATAAAGGTTGCAAATACCGTTACCATGATGAGAGCGGCTGCGGTTATTACTCGCGCTGTGTGATTCAGTCCTTCTGCTACTGACTTGCCGTTATCGCCTGTTTGGTCGTACTCCTCCTTGATTCTGGACAGTAAGAACACCTCATAGTCCATAGAAAGGCCAAAGAGAATGGCGAACATGATCATGGGCACGAAGCTCTCTATCGGACCCGTCCCCCCCAGGCCTAGGAGGTGTTTACCGTACCCCCATTGAAAAATTGCTACTAGCACGCCATAGGCAGCGCCGATTGACAGTAGATTCATGATCACTGCTTTTACGGGCACAAGTATGGATCTAAATACAAACAAGAGCAGCAAAAAGCTAAGCGCAAGTACGATGCCAATAAAAAGCGGTAGGCGGGCGTTTAGGGTGTCTGCGAGATCGTCAAAAGCAGCGGTCAGGCCGCCAACATATATTTTTATGTCAGTGTCTTTGGTGACTTCTGGAATAATGGAACTTCGGATTTTGCTAATGAGCTGGCTTGTTGCTTCATCCTGCGGTGCAGTGGTTGGTATTACTTGCAGCACTGCAGCGTTTAACTGCTGGTTTGGAATGGCGACAGAAGCATAGGCTACTCCTGGTGTTTCGTTCAGTTTCTTTGTGAGTGTTTGCAGGGTGTATAGATCTTTTCTGCTACTTATTTCAGATACTAAAATGAGTGGACCGTTAGAACCAGGACCAAACCCCTCTGCCATAATATCGTATGCTCTACGGGTCGTGTCCGAAGTTGGCCGGCTGCTCGCATCCGACGAGCCGAGTCTCATTGAGAAAAACGGGAGTGCTAGTAGCACCAGTATGCTCAGTCCACCAATGAATCCTACCCATGGCCGACGTTGTAGCCCCATGCTCCACTGATACCAGAAACTTTTGTTTTTGGGCTTTTCTTTGCCCACGAACGGTAGCTTTAGCTTATCGATATTTTTGCCGGCAAAACCCAGGATGGCAGGTAATAGCGTCACCGAAGCTGCCATAGTGATAGCCACCACGGAAGCTGCCCCGATTCCCATCCCGCTGATAAAACTGATGCCAATAAGTATCATGCCAAGTAGTGATACCACTACGGTCGTGCCGGCAAAAAGAACCGATCTCCCCGCCGTATTGATCGCGGTGATAGTCGCATTTTCCGGATTTTTACCACGCCGCAGTTCTTGGCGGTATCTGGTGACGATAAACAATGCATAATCTATGCCAACACCAATACCGATCATACTGGCTAGTTGGATGGTAATATCAGGCAAGCTGTAGACATGAGATAGTAGTTTGACGAATGCAATACCTATGCCAATTCCGAACAGAGCCATCGCAATCGGCAAACCTGCTGCCAGCAGCGAACCAAAACTAATGAGCAGGATAATAATTGCAGCTACAATGCCGATAGCTTCGGTGCTGCCTGGGGCTACTTTGTTCCCAAACACATCACCCCCTAATTCTAGCTGCACTCCTGAAATGTTTGCCTTGTTTACGTCGGCGGAAACCTCGTCTGTTGATGAGCTTGGAAGCGTTTGAAACCCTCTATCAAACTGTATTTCCGCATAGGCGATCTTGCCACTAGGCGCTACCTGGTTTTTGCCAAGGGCAGCATAAGGCCCGCGGACTTCTTTGACATGAGGTATCTGGGACACTTCAGCAAAAAGCTTTTCTAATGAAGCGCGCACCTCTGGGTCTGTTATTGGTTTGCTGCTCTTTATTACAATGTTCCCGGTGCTTCCGGAGCGGGCTGTAAATCTATTTTGGAGCAAATCGGCGGCATTTTGTGATTCGGAGTTTTTGGTACGCACCTCAGTTGCAAAAGCATCGCCGTATTTGTTGGCCAAAAACGAAATACTTACCAGTATTCCTAGCCAAAATGCAACCACCATCCAGCGATACCGGTACGAAAACCTCGCAATTTTTTTTAACATGAACCCTCCTTATATGGCATACATAGTCTTACTTTTGCTTTCACTATAGCAAATCGAAGCTATTTTGCTATTAGCTGAGAATCTGATGTCAGTAAAACAATAAAATGTTGTGCATAATTACAATTACCCTATAAAACTTATGCTATACTTCAGTGTAATTGAGAGAGGAAAATAAAAGGAAAACACCAACATTTATTTACTATGAGGGTAAGGAAGTTTTTTCAATTTTGCCGGCTTCAGCTCGTAGCACCGTTGCTTGCGTTGTCTAGGCGTCCCTTAAAATACCTTTACCATTCTGGTGCTCGTCCACTAGCTAAACATTCTAAGCGGACTAGTCAGTCGGTTTTCCGTTCCGGCATAAGAACTGCTCGTTTATCTCATCATCATGTAGCAAGCCGTCCACATTATTTCCTGATGAGTCGGGTTGCCTGGTATAAGGCGTGGCACGAATGGGAGCGGCACAAAAAGGTACATTACGCAGTGCTTGCCGCTTATGTACTAGGGGTAGGCTTTATGATGCTAAACGCCTACAAAATAACCCAGGCTCTTTCTGACCTAACCAATAGTTGGGACTTTACTACACCTGCAAATTACAGCCTGGATTCGGGTCTGGAGACAAGCGGTACGACTGCTCGGATGAAAGCACAAAACTACTCTACCGATGCGAATACAAAGGCGCTGTACCATTTTGATGAAACTAGTGGTACCGCGGCTGCAGATAGTTCAGGCAACAATAATAACGGTACGGTAGCAAACGGAACGTTTGGTGCAGCAAACCTAAATAATGGACTGGCATTTAATGGCTCAACGTCTTCCGTTACTGTTCTTGACTCCCCTTCTCTCTCGTTGTCTCAACAGAATAGCTTAGAGGCATGGACGAAATTTAATAACAATTTTTCTGCAGGGACCAAGTCTCATCGCGAAGGCATACTCGATAAAGGTGACTATCAGCTGTATTATGACAATGAAACGGGAAAAGTTACCTATGAGCTGGCTGATAAAAATGCCAATTCTTGGACGTTAGAGGGTGGAAATGATGTTAACGGAGGCTGGGACCAAAACGGAAAAAGGTCAGTCAATGCATATATCAAAATGGGATCGAATGTGTATGCCGGTATTGGTGTGGACACGGGCGACGCGGAAGTATGGAAGTGGGATGGAACAACCTGGACCTTGATCGGCGGAGGGCCGTCTTCGGTAAACAGCAGCTGGGCATCTCAGACGTTTGAGGGGGTCTATTCGCTTTCAACCGATGGAACAAACTTATACGCCGGGCTAGGACTTAGTGCCGGCGACGCGGAAGTATGGAAGTGGAACGGTAGCAACTGGAGCAAAATAGGTGGTGATGGTATCAATAGTGGATGGGCCATCAGCACCTTTGAAGAGGTGTGGTCCTTAGATTACTTTGGCGGCAAACTGTATGCCGGGCTAGGATCGTCCGCCAACGACGCGGAGGTATGGGAATGGAACGGCACGGCGTGGAGCAAGATAGGCGGTGATAGTATTAATAGTGGTTGGACCACCAGCTTTGAAGACGTTGCAGCGTTAACTAATGACGGAACGAACCTGTACGCTAGTTTGGGCGCGAGTGCCGGCGACGCGGAAGTATGGAAGTGGAACGGTAGTGCGTGGACGAGGATCGGCGGTGACGCGGTAAACAGCAGCTGGGCAAATAGTACGTTTGAAACAGTCCGGTCGCTTAGATATTTTGGTACTAAATTGTACGCTGGGCTCGGCGATTCATCTGGAGATGCAGAAGTATGGGAATGGAACGGCACAGCCTGGACTAGGATCGGCGGTGACGCGGTAAACAGCAGCTGGGCAAACACAACCTATGAACAAGTCGGGGCGTTTGCGTATGATGGCACCAATCTTTACGCAGGACTCGGTACAGGAAACGGAGACGGAGAGGTCTGGAAGTGGAACGGTACAGCCTGGACGCAAATTGGTGGCGATGGACTAAATGGCGGCTGGTCGACCAATCAAGGAGACCTAGTTAATACCCTGCTTTACGACAGCGGAACACTGTATGCCGGTACATATGATTCTGCCGGTGCCGGATTGGCGTACACATGGAACGGTACAGCCTGGACGCAAATTGGTGGCGACTATGTAAATAATAGCTGGGGCTTTTATGGCATTAGTGCCATGCAGGTAATGCAATCACAGGGAGGGTATCTCTATGCAGGCACCGGAAACACTACTGGGGCGGCCCTTGTATTTCGGTTTAATGGTACTTCTTGGCAGATTGTCGGTGGTCAGGGACTTAATAATAGCTGGGCTCCTAATACGTACGAGCAAGTTATCAGTATGGCTAGTTACGGGGGAAAGCTTTATGTGGGGCTTGGAACCACTGCCTCTAGCACTGACCAAGATGGTGATGTTTGGATGTGGGATGGAAGTACGTGGACTCAGGTGGGTGGTGACGGACTCAATACCAGTTGGAACCAGGCAAGCCGTCACGGCGAAGTCGATTCATTAGCGGCCTATGGAGGGTATCTCTACGCAGGCTTAGGAGCGAGCAGTACTGATGGAGAAGTGTGGCGATATGATGGTACTAACTGGACGCAAATCGGTGGTGATAGTTTAAACAGTGGCTGGACAACTTACGCAGAAAACGTCTATGCAATGGCGGTTTATAACGGTGAACTTTACGCTGGTCTGGGGCGGAGTGCGGGAGATGGTGAAGTCTGGAAATGGGACGGCACTATATGGACAAAAGTTGGCGGCGATGCCGTAAATACCAGCTGGGGGGCGACCGCAACGATTGAAGACATTGAGAGCTTAATGCCCTTTAACGGCAAGCTTTATGCTGGACTAGGTTCGTCGACAGGTGACGCAACCCTATGGGAATACGACGGAACTAACTGGACCCAAATCGGTGGTGACGATGTGAATGCAAGCTGGACAACAGGAACGTATGAAAAGGTCAAGACGCTCGCTGTATATAACGGTGATCTTTACGCTGGTTTGGGAAATAGTACAGGCGACGGTGAAGTCTGGAAATATGCAGATGGTAGTTGGACTAAAATAGGTGGTAACGGTCTGAATAATGGTTGGGCCTCAACAATCGAAGAGGTAGAATCTTTTAGTCCATACAAAGGCAAACTATATGTTGGATTAGGCTATTCAACGAATGTCGATGGTCTGGTCTATAGCTGGGGAAATAACGCCTATCTTGAATCCTCCACAGCTTCATTTGATACAAACTGGCATCACGTTGCTGCTACCTACGATGGGACTACTATGAAACTGTTTATTGATGGGGTTCAAGATGCATCCACAACTACCAACGTACTTATCCCTGATTCAACAAAATCATTAATTATCGGTTCGGGTTACGGGGGTCGTGAGTATGGTAAGCCAGTAGCCAGCTTTGATGGTACACTAGACGAGATCCGAGTAAGTGACACTGCCCGATCCTCATTCACAACTAAACCATACACTATGACTTCACAGACCATTACCCCTTCCAGCTCGGTAAGGACGAGCGGTGTCTGGCACTGGGACGGGTTTACTACTAATGAATCGACAAATGGCGGCACAATCATATACCGACTTTCGGATGACAATGGAACAACATGGAAGTATTGGAATGGTACAGCGTGGGTAACCTCAAACAATACTAGTGAGGCTAATTCAGCTGCGGTTATTAATGCAAACATGGCTACCTTCCCTGTCACGTTTAGCGGGCTGAAGTGGCAGGCGATACTTCAAAGTGATGGTAACCAGCGAGTCACTCTGAATTCCGTGAACGCAACCGCAACTTCAGACACTACCGCTCCAAGTACTAATGCAAGTTCCATTACCGCACTAAAAGCTGCCGGCGGTACGACGCTTAGTGCTAGTTCGTGGACTAACGGCAGCTCTCCGTACTTTAGCTGGACAGCTGGCAGTGATGCCGATTCCGGTGTGAAGGGCTATTGTTTGTACCTAGGAACAGATAATACTGCTGATCCGGCTACGACTAAGGGTCTCTTAGGAAACAGTCCGGTTGCGACAGGTGGCAACTGTCAGTTCATTGTTTCGGGAACGAATGTAGATATGTCTTCTGCTGGGTATATTGCAACACCGCTAACCACTTCCAATTCTTCATATTACCTACGTATCAAAGCAATTGACAATGCTGGTAATCTGAGCGCTACAACTGCCCAGTTTGATTTCAAGTTTGATAACACGCCACCAACTAACCCGGGCTACATTTCCGGTCCATCGGGCTTTGTGAACGACAAGCAAATAACTCTTTCATGGCCAACGGTTGGTACGGGAGCACCAAGCGATCCTAATTCCGGTTTAGCAGGTTTGCAATATAGGATTGAAGGTTCGCCTTGGTACGGTGATAGTCATACCGGCACCGGCGATTCAGGAGACCTTCTTACAAATGATGGAAGCTACATAACAGTAGATCCGCCGGATTACAATAACATCGCTGAAGGTGTTAATACGGTCTATTTCAGAACTTGGGATCAAGCCGGAAACGTTACAACTACCTATACGACCGCAACACTAAAAATAAACACCACGGGAGCCCCAAGTGAGCCGCAAAATGTGGTCGCCACGCCTTCATCTAACACGACCAATGCCTTTGCGTTTAGCTGGTCGGCTCCTTCTAGCTACGTTGGCAACGTGAACGCAATTACCTACTGCTATACGGTTAATGTTGTGCCATCAAGCACAAACTGTACGTATACGAGTCCTGGCGTTACGAGTTTGGGAGCTGGACCGTACGCCACCCAACCGGGCACAAATACGTTTTATATCGCAGCTAAAGACGAGTCGGGAAATATAAATTACTCAAGCTATGGACAGATTAATTTCTCTGCCAATACACCTGCTCCGGGCATTCCAGGAAATGCCGACATAGTCGACGTGTCCATAAAAGCAACCAGTAACTGGCGTCTCGCAATAACGTGGGATGAGCCAACGGATACTGGTGCGGGCATAGCGTCTTACAAGATTTACCGTTCTACCGATAACACTAACTTTAGTTTGGTTGGTAGTAGTTCCAGCACCACGTATATAGACGCCAGATTGTCTCAACAAACCTACTACTACAAAGTAAAAGCATGTGATAGTACCAATAATTGTGGTGCCGATAGTACAACTGTACACTTATTGCCTACCGGTAAGTTTACTTCGCCAGCGAATCTGGTATCGGAACCGGCGGTTGGTGGCATTACGACTCGTAAGGCGACGATTACTTGGAGTACTGATCGTGGAAGTGATTCTAAAATCGCCTTTGGAACAGCGAGCGGTAAGTATAGTTCCGCTGAAGTAGCGGTATCTGACCAAGTAAGTGCCCATACCGTGCAGCTCGATAACCTCAGTGCTGGAACCACCTACTATTTTGTTGCTAAATGGACCGATGAAGACGGCAACATCGGCACTAGCCAAGAGTACACGTTCAAAACTTCTCCCGCACCATCAATTAAAGAGGTAACTACACCAAAAGTAGGTCTATCCAATGTCACCATTCAGTTTACGTCTAGTGATGCATACAAGGTGAGCGTACTATTCGGAAAAAGCGAAGCTTACGGTGGTATACAAACGGTGAACACATCAAAATCCGAATCAACGTATAATGTGGACCTCTCGGGACTGGACGATGGCGCTAAATACTTCTATACCTTGACGTCATACGATAGCGAGGGTAATGCCTATACGGGCAATGTGTACACCTTTACTACCCCGCCGCGACCTAAAATAAGTAACTTTACCTTCCAACCCGTTGCGGGAGAGCCCACCAGCACTCAGAAGGTGTCATGGGTAACAAACGTACCATCCACCAGTACTATCACCTACGGTAAGGTGGGAACAAACGGCACGGATTCCCTCTCTTCTGATTTGACTACCAATCATGAAATCGTCATTAGGGACCTTGAAGACGATAGTGAGTATTTTGTTTTGGCGCAATCTAGAGATAAAGATGGCAACCTGGCTGTGTCTGATCGCCAAACGTTCCATACAGCACTTGATACTCGCCCGCCAAAGATCAGTAATGTTTCGGTAGAAACATCAATCCGCGGAACCGGAGCGGAGGCGCGTGGACAGATTGTTGTTTCCTGGCATACTGATGAACTTTCAACAAGCCAAGTAGCGTATGCTGAGGGTTCCGGGGCGACAGTGTTTAACAGCAAAACTGCCGAAGACTCTGGGCTGTCCTTTGAGCATATCGTTATCGTATCTGACCTACCGACGTCCAAGGTGTATAGCGTGCAGCCAATTTCAAGAGATAAATCCGGTAACGCCGGCACCGGTGATCCGCAGTCGGCAATTATTGGCCGAGCATCTGATAGTGTGCTTACTATTGTTATCAATACGCTCAGAAAGGTGTTTGGGCTGTAGTATGGATTTAAACAAAACCCTCATTAAAGCTACAAACATCTTTCAATCGTTTCACGTTGGCGATGAAACCATACATGTTCTAAAAGATGTAAACTTTGCGATTACGAACAATACCTTCAATATAGTATACGGCCCTTCTGGCTCTGGTAAGTCGACACTCCTAAACATCCTAACTGGTCTACAGCGGCCATCAGAAGGTAATATCCTCTTTAATGACGAAGATGTATACCAGTTTAAACCAGATAAACTGGCGCGCTTTAGGGCTCACCGGATCGGTATCGTGTACCAACAAAACTTCTGGGTCAATAGTTTGAATGTTATCGAGAATGTTTCTATGCCACTCTATTTTCTTGGCTATAAACGATCCGAGGCTAATGACCTCGCTAAACTTGCACTGGAACGCATCGGTATGGAGAATTATGCGAAAAAATATCCGATTCTACTATCCGGAGGTGAGCAACAAAGAATTGCTATGGCTCGGGCAGTGGTTAACGATCCGATGATTCTGATCGCTGATGAACCTACCGGAAGCTTGGATAGTAAGAACGGCGATATGATTATGGATTTGTTGCAACGATACCAGTCTGAGTACCGTCGTACTATTATCCTAGTGACGCATAACATGGAGTACCTCCCGCTCGCCGATCACCTGCTGCATATTTCTGACGGACAGGTAGAGGAACTGAAACACGATTCTATACAGTCAACAACCGCTGCATTAATGCAGGATATGAAGGACCGAATTGATCGCCTTTCAGTAACTAAACAAAAGAAGAGTACGGGAGTTAAGGTAGATGGCTGAGCAAGAAAAAAAAGCGAAAAAAGGAAGCATCTCATTCCGAGTGCTGACCCATATTGCATTTAGAAATCTGGTCAATAAGAAGCTCAGAACGTTCTTAACGATTTTTGGAGTAGTCATTGGAATCGGTGCAATTTTCTTTCTTCTATCCTTTGGGTTAGGTTTGCAAAACCTAGTGACGAGCCAGATTATTGGTAATCAATCAATAAAATCCATTGATATCTCTACTCCCAATTCGAGAATCCTGAAGCTGGATCAAGATAGTTTCAACAAAGTAAAGAACCTACCGCACGTGGGTACCATCGGTGCATCTTACTCCTTCCCTGGTAGTTTAAAGTTACAAGGTAGCGAAGTAGATACGATCGTGTACGGTGTGGATGAAAACTACCAGGTTATGTCCAATCTGAGTGTTTCAAAGGGGCGACTTTTGAAGAAAACCGATACAAAATCAGTGCTAGTAAATAACAGTTTGCTTGAATCCATAGGAATTAAAGACGCCAAAAATGCGATCAATAAAAAGTTGGAAATTAGGATCCCCCTAAGAAGTGGAAGTGCAGACAAAACAGAGATGAGTGATACCTACACGGTAATAGGCGTAATTGATTCCGGATCTGGTAGTGAAGTGTTCATGCCTAACGCTGAGTTTCAGGTGGCTGGTGTCAAAGTGTATAACCAGATCAAGATAGAGGCAGATAAAAGTGAAAACGTTAACCCGCTGCGGAGACAGATTGAGAGCCTTGGTTTTGCTACCAGTTCACCAATTGACACGGTGGATCAAGTAAACCAAATATTTAAGTTCTTTAACTTTATCCTCGTTGGGTTTGGTGCTATTGGCATGATTGTTGCTGTGCTGGGTATGTTTAATACCCTGACCATATCTCTACTTGAGCGAACGCGAGAGATTGGTCTGATGATGGCATTGGGGGGTAGAAACCGTGATATGCGTAAGCTATTTATTTTTGAAGCAGTACTACTCTCCATCGCCGGAGCAATCATTGGAATCATCGGTGCAGTTATTGTTGGAAAGGTCCTAAATGTAATTCTTAACAACTATGCCCACCATCGCGGCGTATCCCAAAACTTTACGCTTTTCGCTACGCCACTTTGGTTAGTGGCGTTGATGATAGGGTTTATGGTTATCGTCGGTCTACTAGTAGTATTCTTCCCTTCCCGACGAGCTGCACACATCAATCCAATAGATGCGCTCCGCCGGGAGTAGTGTTATTCGTATCTCAATGCATCTACCGGGTTCAGCCTAGCGGCTCTACTAGCTGGATACAAACCTGCAAAGAAACCGATAACGGTGGTCGCAGCTATCACGGTAACAATCAGCCATAACGGTAGGGCAATGATATTGTGAACCTGGAAGCTATTGCTAGCCAGTTGTTTATTTATGAAGACATTTGCAATTCGAGTTAAACCATATCCTACTGCAATACCAACTATGCCACCCAAAAATCCTAGTAAGGACGCTTCAAAGGTAAAAAGTGCGCGAACCGTGCTCCTTTTTGCGCCACAGGCTCGCATAACTCCGATTTCGCGGGTACGTTCAAGTATTGCCATTACCATAGTGTTTATAACGCCAATCGCTGCTACAAGAAGTGCGATACCGCCTATACCGCCTAGTACTAGACCGACTATGTTAAATATCTGAATCTGACTTTGAATGTAGCTTTGTGCATCAGCGGCCCCTACGCCTAGCTTTTTGATCTCGGTTACCAAGCCGGCGGTATTGCTAGTGGCATCAGCTTTTACTACAAAACTATCATAGCCATTTCGTTCAACCATATCTTGAGAAACCAGTACCAACTTTTGTTCAACATTACACGGTCCTGGTGTTCGTCGTTGGCATTTTTCTTGCGCAGCTTGATTGTACGCTTCATCAGGCTGCCACATTTGATTCATATTCATACCATGCACCCAGTCCAGCGGTGCACGTACAACCTGTGAATCGGAATTAGAATCTGATACACCAACAACCGTAGCGCTGAGAACGGTAGACTTATTATTTGGCTCATTATTAGCTCCTGGCTGCATCTGTGGCTTTGGTATATCTGCCCCGATGCCGGTGTACCAATTGCGTGTGATGAGGTCTACCTTTTTACCTACTAGGCTGCCGTAATTAGATTTAAACCCGAGTTTGTCCGCATAGTCTGAAGAGACTGTTATGACACCGGTTTTATCATTTCCATCCAAATCACGGCCCGCAACCATAGTTCTGGTTATAACACCGTTTGTATCATAGCCCTTAACTTGGTTAACGGTAAGTTTCTTATCTCCAAGTTTTATGGCTTCAACTGAGCCAGATGTTAAAACTCTGGCCAAGCCGGTCGCATGCGGCAACGCCTCTATCTTGTTGGCTACGATATCGGTTAACTTTACACAACTATCGCAGTTTCCACCGCCACCGTGCTGCGCTTCGTCATAATTCGTGATGTCTGCTTTTGGCGAAACAACAACCTGTTGGAGAACGCCATTTGCTTCAAATTGAGACGTGAAAAAGCCCTTTGCTCCGGTTACGAGTGCTAGCATTATGGTTACTGAAGTTGCGCCGATCACAACAGCGAATATGGTGAGGGCGGAACGTAGTTTTTGACGCCATATATTTTGTAACGAAATTAGAATGTAATCTGAGAACCTCATAAAGTAGTTACCCTCGCCGTTCCGTCAATTTACCATCACGCATTTCTAGTACTCTTTGAGCTTGTTTAGCTACGTTCATGTCATGCGTAATGACTATTAGTGTAATTCCCTGTTTACTTAAAGATTTTAGTAAGTCCATGATTTCGGCACCTTTGGCTGAATCGAGATTCCCAGTCGGCTCATCCGCAATAATAATTGAGGGATTATTTGCGAGTGCTCGGGCAATGGCTACGCGTTGGCGTTGACCACCAGAAAGTTGATCAGGTTTGTGGTTGAGTCGTTCGCCAAGCCCTACTGCTTCCAGGCATTCCTTTGCCCGTTTTTTACGTTCTGAACGTTTAAGTTTTGAAAAAACTAGAGGCAGCATAACGTTCTCTAAAGCGGTGTTATGTGGTTGGAGGTTGAATGATTGGAATACAAAGCCAATGTGTTGATTGCGGTAGGTAGATAGCTTGTTATCGCGTACTTTGGAAAGATCCTGGCCATCTATCTGCACCGTACCGTTATTGGGCTTATCCAAGCCGCCAATGATGTTCGCAAGTGTAGATTTGCCTGAACCGGATGGTCCAATGATCGCAATGAATTGTCCCTTTTCAACCGTAAGACTAACATGATCCAGGGCATTCAATACTTCATCACCTAATTTGTATGTTCTGGAAAGATCGCGGAGTTCTAATATGTTAGGCATAAAACGTTTCTGCTTATTACCATAAGCATAGTCCTTGAAGCGAAGCATTTCAAATATTTTTTTTGTTTTAACTTAAGGCTAGTCTATACTTAAACGTGAAACCATAAGAGCAAACGCATGAGCTCCTTATATACAAAAACCTATAGAATCATAAAAAGTCGCCTTTTCTATCTACTAACTATCCTATTGTTCACTGCTCAGTCTGTGTGGATTGCAGTGTCTGCTCGCTTTCCGATGGCATTTGACGAAGCTTATCATGTGGGTATTATCCGACTGTATGCCAAGCAGTGGGGGCCCTTGTTTCTTTCTCAACCACCAAATTCCGGTATGTATAGCACGCTTACCCGAGACCCATCGTACATTCACCACTATCTTATGAGCTTTCCGTATCGGTTAGTAGGTCAGTTTACTACCAATGAAATGTATCAGATTATCGCCATGCGGCTTATAAACGTCGCCTTGTTTGTGCTCGGCATAGTACTGTTTAGAAAGTTGCTGCTACGAATGGGTGTGGGCCGCGCAGTAACGAATGCGGCTATTTTGTTCTTTACGTTAGTTCCGGTAGTTCCCCTCCTGGCATACAGTCGG
>JAKOXV010000021.1 GCA_029780855.1 bacterium | reverse complement strand
CATGAATGGGAACGTAAGCGCGGCTGAACTACTGTCCAGGTTCCGCTTCTGTGCTAATTGGTCTTCTCCTCTCGGCAAGATAGATTGCAATGCTTCAAGTTGCTGGTAACGGGCAACTTTGGAGTAAAATAGTCGTGCTGACATTGTGGCTTCAAGCAGCTTGGTTGTTTTATTAAGTCCCTCTAAACTATCCGCTCGAATAGCAATATAGATGGACATCTGAAACAGCTTCTCTTGGCCACGTTGAATCTTGTCTCGCAGCTCAATGGCAGATTCAAGCGGATCAGTCACCTCGGAGCCGACGATCTTGCCAGCTTTCATCATCGCCCGGCGAGTAGACTCTAGCTCCGTAATTTTACGATGTAGTTTGGGTAGAGCGTGCAGGGCATTAACTTCGTGAAGATGGTAGCTAATATCTGTGTCATGATTGAAGTTGATTAGACTATCGAGCCAACCAGAACTTGCTACAAACGGATACCCAGAAATATACAGTGTACGAATATATACACCGTCAATAAGAAGGTGGTCTGCCCCCTCCTCAAGTCCGGCATAGCTCAGTACATCAACGGCATCCTGTTCTCCAAACGTCAGGCTGAGTTCTTTTTGTTTTTCCTCTCGAAGCTTCTTACGATGCTGTATTTTTTCTAGTACCGCGTTCATTATTCATCTCCTTTCTCTACCAAGGCAGTGTGGATCAGCTGCAGAGCTTGTTCAGTGAGTGGCTGAATCTTTGCTTGAGCAGGGTTGTAGAAGCTATAGAAGAGATCGAGTACCTCAAGGCTACTAAGTTGCTTGGTGTGCATACCAAGTCTTGTCATGCCCTTAGATACGATATCTACTTTTAGACTCAGCTGTTCTTTGATGAGTTCAAAGTCTGCTTTTTTACTCGCCCCGTATGGTATTACTAAATAGAAATGACGTGTCAGAATCTTATTAGTCGTTATGAGTGAACGAATAAACTCATCGTAGTTTTTAAGTTGTTTACGGTAGACTGGCTCCGCTTCACCATCTAACCGTTCGGTTAGATCCTCCAAATATTTATCCATGTCGATCTCACGGGTACGAATCAGGATCTGCAAATTCGAGCCAACTGAGTTTAAGAAGCTCTCATAGGTGTCGATAATCGCATCTTGTTCTTCTTCGCTCTTAAGCTCAAAGTTCAGTGAAGAAACGCTCAGTATTGCCCGGTACTGATCATTCGGGAGCATCAGGATATTATCCCTTACGCCCTTGATGGCAATCTGTTGTCGGCTGGTAGTTTTACTTGTCGACTTCTGTAAAGCGAACACGTAGGCCTCCTTTCTTAGTCATTTCAAATCTCAGGTTACTGTTTTGCCGCTGAATAGTTTCTAGAACTCTAGTAGCATCATGCAGTGCCAGCCTTGGCAGTTTCGCGGTGTCTCGTTTCGTGACTGACTTAGCTTCTTCTTCTTCTTCTGTTTGCATATTGTGCTGCGGATTATCTCTTAACGTGTCAGTATTTTTATTGAACAGATAGTATTTTGGTCGCAAGTTATAGCGCAGTATGGTGATTAGCCAAAACAAGATAATTTTGCCTTTGATGCGGATTGCCAGTATACCCATGAGTAAGCCAATAACTATCATGATGGCGTACTTGTAAGCACTGCTGTGCATGACTGGCGGTAGGATGACAAACAAAGCTGCTGCGATGAATACAGGTATCACCAGGAGGGCAAGCTGGGAGAATCCGAGACTGCCCATGATCCTATCCTCGACTGTGGTTACTTGTGCTGGGACAACCGTACTTCTCATGATTTGGTCTCCTTATTGTTCTTTGAGGACTGCTTTAGTGCTTCACTGCGCGGAGTTGCTTTGGGCGCTTCCGTGGTGGTTCCGGTAGGTGCGCGATTAGACTTATTGGATGCTTTTGAGAGTTGCTTACTGCTCGGAGACTTGTACACGGTGGTCGTCCCACCTCCAGTTCTACTTGACGCGCCTGCAGTAGCGAGTTGCATTGAACCACGACCCGAAGCTGCGCCACTGGCGCTGGCCACTGCAGCGCGTCCTTTGCCGGTGAGATAACTGACGCCGTTCATGAACTGTGCACCAAGCTTACGAGCGTTTCGTGCTCCCATGCCGACATAGCTAAACTGCATCATGACACCTTGAGTCTTGAGAAGTGTTAGCACGGTGGCTAGACCGATTACCATCGACATCAAGACATTTGGGATGCCGTTGTTACCATCTGTTGCCGACATGCCCACGAATAAGGTGGCCGCCAACATCAGGGTCACGACATGAACGAACAGAACAAAGATGGTCATGATGTAGGTTTTGATAGCTGATACTGAAAAGTCACGGAAGCTTGGTAGTAGCCACAGGGCGATGACAAGTGGAGACAATACTGCTCCAAGGAATAAAACAACGATACGGCCAACATAATAAACTAGGAGAATAACGGCGAATATCAAGAATGCGAGCATCACGAGCAGTGCTGCTGCTCCTTGGCCACCACTCTCTTTGACGACGGCGGTTAGTGTCACCCAGACCGAAATTGTGCCCGTAATCTTTCCTGCGGCCGTTATGAGTACATTGGAAAGCTGAATAACCGCATCAATAAAGAAGATCGATGTATTAATCAGTAGGAATGCCAGCGCAATTCTTGGCAACAAGTGTTTGAATTCAAGTTCATCAAAGCCAAAGCTGGCGGCACTCATAACGTGGAAGCCAAGCAAGGCCACAATGAGGATGAACAGTACATCTGTAATGGCAACCATAGCAAGCCACAAAT
>JAKOXV010000016.1 GCA_029780855.1 bacterium | reverse complement strand
CACTACTATTATTTAAGTTTGTATTTGTAAAGTTCCCAGTATTGCTACAATCACCAAAGGCTTTTACCAGCACTTGATGTGGAGTTGGCTGCGCCGATGCATTTCGCGCATTCCTCAACTTATGATATTCGCTAATGATAGTGTCACCTAGAGATGCATTGTCACCCGCCGCGTGCGAGAACCGCACAATAAAAACACCTACCAGTACTATTATTATAACCATCGACAATACAAACCAGGTTCTTTCTATTACAGGCTCGCGTTTTGGTTTTTTTGTTTTAACTGGCATAGCTTTATACTTGTTAGGCTTATTGTCCTACATTTAAAAAACTTAGTCAAACAAAAAAATAGCCTTGGTGCTGGCACCGACCTACTTTCCCCACAAGGAGTATCATCGGCGCAGAGGTGCTTAACTGCGGTGTTCGGGATGGGAACCGGTGTACCCACCTCGCCATAGGCACCAGCACGAAGGCTACTTTACTAAGCTCTGAATTACATAAAACGAGCATCGAATGCGCTAAGATTTGGAGTTCAAGCACTCACAAAAAGAGCACACAAAAAGCCAATTGGTTATTAGTACACCTCGGCTCCATATGTTGCCATACTTCCACCTAGTGCCTATCAACGTGATCGTCTACCACGAACCTAATGGGGAAATCTTATCTTGAGGGAGGCTTCACGCTTATATGCTTTCAGCGTTTATCCCGTCCGAACGTAGCTACTCGGCACTGCGCCTGGCGGCACAACCGATACACCAGCGGTTCGTTCACTCCGGTCCTCTCGTACTAGGAGCAACTCCTCGCAAATTTCCAAACGCCCACATCAGATAGGGACCGAACTGTCTCGCGACGTTCTGAACCCAGCTCGCGTACCTCTTTAAATGGCGAACAGCCATACCCTTGGAAGGTGCTCCCCCTCCAGGATGAGACGAGCCGACATCGAGGTGCCAAACAGCGCCGTCTATGTGAACTATTGGGCGCTATAAGCCTGTTATCCCCGGGGTAACTTTTATCCGTTGAGCGCTGCCACTTCCACGTGTTATGCAGCGGGTCACTAGCTCCTGGTTTCCCATCTGTTTGGCTTGTAGGCCTCACAGTTAAGCTGGCTTGTGCGCTTGCACTATCAGTTCGATTTCCATCCGAACTTAGCCAACCTTTGAACGCCTCCGTTACTCTTTAGGAGGCGACCGCCCCAGTCAAACTACCCACCAGACACTGTTCCGAGACCGGTTAACGGTCACGGTGAGGATCAAACATCATACAGGGTGGTATTTCATATTGCGACTCCACCAGAGCTAGCGCTCTGGTTTCAAAGTCTCCCACCTATACTACACAGCATAACATCGGACCCAATGCCAAGCTGTAGTAAAGCTCCACGGGGTCTCTCCGTCTTGATGTAGGTAAACGGCATCTTTACCGCTATTGCAATTTCACCGGGTCCCTCGTTGAGACAGTGCCCAGATCGTTACGCCATTCGTGCGGGTCGGAACTTACCCGACAAGGAATTTCGCTACCTTAGGACCCTTATAGTTAGGGCCGCCGTTCACCGGGGCTTCAGTCTGGAGCTTGCACCCCATTCCTTAACCTTCCGGCACCGGGCAGGCGTCAGTCCCTATACATCCTCTTTCGAGTTAGCAGAGACCTGTGTTTTTGGTAAACAGTCGCCTGGGCTCTTTAGCTGCGGCCCCGCCACAATACGTACAAACGTGTTGCGTCGTGGACCAGCTTTCTAAAGTTGATCTTTTGATTGTCTAAACATTGAGAATCGTTTTGCACGAGCTATGGCATTCTAACTCCGATCCAAATAGTTATCAGATGGCTACAAATTATTTTTTCTTCTTCTACGTACCATGTGTGGTATGTATCAGTCGAAAAAAGTAATTTTCGCTCACCTCATAAACAATTTGGTTTCGAATTTATTATGCATAAGCCCGTGTTTAGAAAACTGGCAACCTCCACATGGTTGTACCCATTGTGGCGGGGCAGACCTTATCCCGAAGTTACGGTCGCTGTTTTGCCGAGTTCCTTAACGAGGGTTCTCCCGAGCACCTTGGTCTTCTCGACCCGACTACCTGTGTCGGTTTGCGGTACGGGCGGCGATATCTATTAATCATACAATTTTCTTGTCAGTTTGGCTCACACGAATCCAAGCTTTGCAGCTCGTTTCATTTGCGTTTCACTGTGCCTTGCGGCACAACTACGTGCTTAGACGGCTATAGCCATGAAGCCGCTCGTGCTACCATCCTGCGTCTTGTATGGGAACAATATCACCGGTACAGGAATATCAACCTGTTGTCCATCGCCTACGCTACTCGCCTCGGCTTAGGCCCGACTAACCCTGGGACGATGATCGTGGCCCAGGAAACCTTAGTCTTACGGTGGGTAGGATTCTCACCTACCTTATGGTTACTCATTCCAGCATTCTCACTTGATAGCGCTCCACCATGGCTTACGCCACGGCTTCAGTGCCCTATCAACGCTCCTCTACCACTCGTGCGTAGCACGAGAATTTCCAATTTTCAATTAACAATTTTCAATGAATTGTCAATGACACAATGATCACTGCAAACTCAATGAGAACTGAGAACTGTCTACTGAAAACTCTTGTGCTACGCACAAGTCCGCAGCTTCGGTGCAATACTTAGCCCCGTTATATTTTCCGCGCAGAATCACAATTGACCAGTGAGCTGTTACGCACTCTTTAAATGCATGGCTGCTTCTAAGCCAACATCCTGGTTGTTTATGCAATTCCACCTCGTTTCCCACTTAGTATTGACTTGGGGACCTTAGCTGGCGATCTGGGCTGTTTCCCTTTCGAACACCGATCTTAGCACCGGTATTCTAACTGCCGTAATAACATTGTTTGGTATTCGGAGTTTGATTGAGCGTGGTACTCACTAGGAGCCCACAACCCATTCAGTGCTCTACCCCCAAACATTAATTTACGACGCTAGCCCTAAAGCTATTTCGAGGAGAACCAGCTATCTCCGAGTTCGATTGGAATTTCTCCGCTAACCACAGCTCATCCGGGAGTTTTGCAACACTCTACGGTTCGGCCCTCCACGCAGTTTTACCTACGCTTCAGCCTGGCCATGGTTAGATCACTCGGTTTCGGGTCTACTCCTTGCAACGTATATGTCGCCCTATTCAGGCTCGCTTTCACTTTGGCTCCGACGCACGAAGGCGTCTTAACCCGCTACAAAAAGTAACTCGCTGGATCGTTCTACAAAAAGCACGCCGTCATCCGCCTAGGCGGACTCCGACTCATTGTAAGCATATGGTTTCAGGATTCTATTTCACTCCCCTTGCGGGGTTCTTTTCACCTTTCCCTCACGGTACTTGTACACTATCGATTGTAACCTGTATTTAGCCTTGGAAGGTGGTCCTCCCAGTTTCAGACAAGGTTTCCCGTGCCCCGTCCTACTAGAGTAGATCAGCATGAAGCTAATCGTTTAGTAGACATAAAGACAAAGAGTTTTAAAATACGCGACTATCACGCTCTGTGGTGGTCCTTTCCAGGCGCCTTCCTCTAAGCTCTCTGTTTTTTTACTTTACCCACTCGATCCTTGGTCGGTGGTCGCATTTAAGACAGTGTAAACATTGTGTTTACTCGGTCTTAAATGGTCGTCTACTATCTCGCAACCCTCGTACTTTATTACTCAAGGAAAATCCGCCGGCTGGCGGAAAAAGTACTAAGTTTTGGCTCATCCCATTTCGCTCGCCGCTACTATGGGACTCTCGGTTGATTTCTTCTCCTCACCCTACTAAGATGTTTCAGTTCAGGTGGTGCCCGCTACTACAGCTATGAATTCACTGTAGAGTAACACGACATGACTCGTGTTGGGTTACCCCATTCGGAAATCCCCGGATCAAAGCTAGATTGACAGCTCCCCGAGGCTTATCGCAGCCTTCTACGTCCTTCATCGGCAGGTTACATCAAGGCATTCACCATATGCCCTTCGTTTGCTTATTGCAATGCTTTTTTGTGCTGCTTGGCTATCCAAGCTACGCACATTTGATGCTCGTTTTATGCAATTCATTTAGCTTTCAAGAAACAAAAATGGCCGCGATTCCATTTTGGAGGCGACCACACATGAACGTACAACTTGTCCTAGATGACGGTGTCTCCAATAAGTTGTTGTTTGCTCATGTGTGATTACCTTGTCGTTATCTCAACTATACTAGCAGGTTTGGCCTGGCTTGTAAAGATTATTATTGGATAGTTAATTGGGCTACTCAGGGTCGGCAGTAAAGCCTTTTATACAATAGACTTTGCCATTATAGATAAGATGGCCTGACTTGTCGTGTGCTAAACCACTAACACCATTACCACCAGAAAAACAAGAAACATTTTCTACAATATTACCACTCTGATCATAATAGTTACTGTAATAAGTACCAAACACATAATTCACTATGGCATAATCCATATAACCACTTTTTATTGCGAAAGCAATCACCAAAAATAGCACATTACACGCTACTGATAGACCTATAAGTATACGTTTTAGTACAACATGGTTAGGCTTGACCTGTTTTGTTGCCATAACAATTATATTATAACAAAAAAGCGGCACATTCTGCCGCTTTTTCGTCCCAGATTGTATCCCAGCCTATTTCACAAATACTACGATTTGAGCATTGTCGGGCTTGGCCTCACCAGCTGGCAAGCTACCCACTTCGCCTCCGAGTAGCTGAGCAATTTGCTGAGCTGCTTGACCTTGTTCACCACTAACATCTACGACGGTGATCTTCTTGACACTGTTTTTATTCTTAGCATCGGTCTTAGCAGCTATCGAGATACCGCCAGATTCGTTGAGCTTCTTTTCGGCCGCTGCTACATCGCCACCGGCATTGACTATCACCACAGGAAGCTGAGCTTTCTGGTCGATGGCGATTGGACCGACATTGATAAGCTTGTTCTCCTTGGGTCGAAAGATAATCGCTTTCTTAGACTTGGTGTAGATCAAGATCTTGTCGCCATTTTGGGCGTTGTTAAAGAAAGGCTGATCTTTGAGCTTGTCCTTGTCCAAAATAGTCGCGACTGTAGGAGTCTCGTCTTTCGGCAGATCAATTAGTTTGCCTACTTGTTCTACTAGCTGGTCGGTTTCTTGCTTGGCTACGATGTTTGGATTCTTCTTAATCTTTTGGTACTGCACATAGAAGTAAATTGCGGCCACTAGAAGCACAGCTACTACAACACCCAACACAATTACCAAGATCATATTCTTGTTTAATGATTTCTTTTCCATAAAAGTAAAAACTCTCCCCTCAGTCTTAGATTAGTCTCTTTCTAGAATAGCCAAAGCGGTGATAGGTGTCAACAGATTCGATGTTTTATTTCTGCAATGCGGACCAATTGAACTTTGTATCCTGGTCCTGGGGTTTTGAAAGCTCAATGCTAAATCCATTTACAGTAATGTCTACCACCTTATACTGCCCATCAATGAAGTCCTGAGGAGTAACATTTATCACCGGTTTAGTATCGAATGGTTTGCCGTATACAATCTTAACAGTCTTTTTACCCCTTTCAATAATCTTCTCGCCTACAGTATTACTACCTACATGTAGGCTACCCGCAAATGTAACGTCGCCCTCAAACACAGTTTTGCCCTTGAAAGTAGTAAGGGCTATGAATGTGGCAGCCCCCTGAAACTCAACGTCACCAGTAACTATACCTCCATTGAAGACTGCATTGGCAATACTATTGGTATTGGCAACTGTAGTGCTTTTTGATTCGAGTGTATCTAGTCGAGTCTTTAGGCTACTTAGATCCGAGCCTTCTGTAGTTGAAGACTGTGGCTCATTGATGCCAGTAAACTCATTGAGCTTGTTGATAGCTGCCAACTGAGAGTTGAGCTGGGTTTGTTGGCTAACAAGTGTGTTTTGAACATCTTTAAGTACATTGATTGCTTGGCCGACTAGTACGGGGTCGTTGGTGGTAAGGCCAGATTGCAATTGGTCTGATTGGGTAGCCACTGTGCCGGCAAGTTCACCGTCTGTGAGTGTCAGTCCTGTGAGTGATGGAGTTTTGTTACTACCATCGCCGGGGTACCATGAGCGGTTTACAAAAGTCATCACCTTGCCATTTTCTGCATCAAAATCTTGCATGGCAACACCTATAACCCAGCCAGGCCCAGTTGCTTTCATGGCTACACCAGGTTTAGATGAGCTTGTAAGGGCATCTCCGGTCTTAATTGCACCATTTTCGTTCGATACTTTCACCGGCACTCTACCGGTTAGGGCCATCTGTACCGGCTGAGCCGTTGGGTCAGCACCCGTACTATCAGAAAGCACATAGCCCGGTTTGGTTGTGACAATACCTAACAACGATGATTCATAAGCTGAACTAGTCTTTTTAACTCCAGCATTTAAGCTGCCATCAATCGATAGCAAATCACCAGGTTCAGTATTGTCGTGCGAATAGTAGACCTCCGCTAGGTCAGCGCCAGTACTCTGGAAAGCATTCATGTACGATCCTCTATAAACGGTCGTAGTACCACTAGACGAGTTTTGCGCCCATTGTAGTTGAACCGTACCTGCCGTGCCTGCATTTTCTACAGTTCCACTAACTGTTATATATTGTGCCGATCCAAATGTATTCATAAGGCCTGTGGATACGCTACAACCTAGATTGGATGTAGATGTACTATTTACTCCAGTACCTAAAAATGTATCGTTGTACCAGTAGTTAGCTGCCGCGACTCGGCAAGTTGCACCGGCCGGAGCTGTTATTTGGAATTTGATGTCAGCCGCAGATGGTGAATTTACCTGCACAACAGTATGGAAGGTCCAGGTTTCGTTGGCTCCTATGTTAAATTTTAAGTCCGAGTCGTTGGTAAATGTTGTAGAAGTAGACAGTGTCTGGTCGGCAGGCTTGTATACAGTTTTGCTAGCGCCAGCGGCTGTAATACAATCTTTCCAAGCGGAGTTCTCATAACAGCGGAATTTGTTGGTGCTGGCATTGTAGTACATGGCCCCGTTGGTACCGGTTGGGTCACCGGCAGTGCTCTTGCTATCTAACACTAGCCGATCGGGGGTGGTGGAGCCGGCACCACCTGCGCCAATTTGTACATTAGCAGTAGTACCTGTACCACCTGGTTGTAGGTTGATGTTACCAGTACCAGAGTTAATATTTACTGCTGTGGCACCCGTTGTGTTGCCCAATGTAACTGTCTTAGCACTCGCACCGGTACCAATATTTACAGCTCCAGTAGTTCCACTGTCAAAACTCACCGCACCGGTGGTACCAGATGTAATTGAAATTGAGTTTCCAGCTGTAGTAGTTAAGCTCGAGGCTGCGCTGCCTGTCAGTGAGAAGGCGCCACCCGAAGTAGTGATGCCACCAGTTGAGGTCAGCAAGCCAGCCGAGGTGATGGTGCCTGTGCCCGTAGTAAGGATGTTGCCACTTGTCGAAACACTATCTCCGGCCGTCGTTGGGCTAAGTGTGGTGCCGCTTCTACTCCACCAACCTTGAGTACCACTGGTTGCAGTGGTAGCAATCGCACCCGAGCAAGTAAGATTACCCGTTGCGCCAGCTATTGTACAACCCGTAGCGCCAGACCCACCAGCAAAGTTAAGAGTGGTTGCAGTGGCTCCGCCGGGACCGTAGTTCATCGTTGTAGCTCCCCCACCAATATTTATTGTAGTGGGAGTAACATTCAGTAAGTTAAAAGTGGTGGCTGAAGTAGTAATATCGCCACCATTGACAGCAATGTCACCACCAAGTGTCAGATCATTGAAGGTTGGACTTGATGTGGTGGCAATGTCCTGGGGTGTGGTAAGTGTAATTGCTCCAGTCTGAGGTGCACCAGAAGTACCGTTGACCAACACTTGGTTAGCAGTACCAGTAGCCGAAGTAACGGCTAGTCCACTCAGGGTAGTCCAAGTAGGTGCTCCAGCTCCGCCACTGGTTAGAATCTGGCCTGATGTGCCGACAGCACTGAAGTTGTAGCTAGTACCATCACTGTATGCCACTGAACCAGCCGAACCGATCGATCCAGTATTGGTACCGCCACGAGCAATTGGCAGTACGCCGGAGGTTATTTGGCTAGCAGCAATAGCAATTGGAGTAGAGCCGGCTGCAGTTAAGCGACCCTGAGCATCGACAGTGAAGGTAGCTACTGAGCTAGCTGAGCCGTACGAGGCA
>JAKOXV010000001.1 GCA_029780855.1 bacterium | reverse complement strand
GAGGTTCCCGAACCCGAAGCTGGACCGGGTGACCCAGATGCTCCACTTCCACCAGAAGCGCCCAAGCCACCCAAGGCCCCACGAACTCCAGATGAGCCAAGTCTTAGCGAAGTATTAATAGAAGAAGCACGCGAGCTCAAAGGCTGCGCCACACAGTTTGGCTGTTTGCGACCGGCACTTATCGTTGGTGGTATTATTTTGGGCACGATTGGTCTAAGTTGGCTTGCTGTTGACTGTGGTGGGCCAAAGGCACCACCAACAGGCCCAACGCCAACGACGCTTGGTCCTGGTGAACAGCCTTGCCCTCCTGGTGTTCCCCAAAAAAAGCAAGTAATTCGTACCGAGCACCGCACTGTTATCGATAATCAAGGTGGTCGCGAAGTCCACCCCTTCTAGCGCGAACCTGTTGGGTGTGTTCGGCGTCGACGGATCGTAAGACTGGCTGCTAGAGGTAGGACAATAAGTAGGACGCCTACACTTGCGTAGAGTCGTTGATTTTCGCCTGTTGGCGCTAACTCGCCGTGTGATCCACTAGACGTTGAACCACCCGAAGCGCCGCCAGAAGTACCGCCGCCAGCTTGGGTCGCCGGTTGCCACCGCGGGTTAAACGTAACTCCTGACGCGACCAGGGCTGCCTGATTGCTACCGTCTGAATTCATAAGGAATGTTTGGATGCCAGAATTCCGATTACTCGAAAAAGCGATTTGGCTGTCATCGGGCGACCATTCAATGCCGCCAAAAAGAGAATTAGTAACTAAAACGTTCCCCCCTGACGATGTAAGTCTGGTCTGGTTTGATCCATTGGCGTCCATTGTGTAGATCTGAAAGCCATTTGTTCCTGATCCTAGGTCATCATTGTTGCTACCGTAAGCAATCTTCAGCCCATCATTTGACCACTTCGGGAATGCATTATTCGCGGTTGCATTGCTTGTGGTTAACCTTGTTTGATTACTGCCGTCCACGTTCATACTATAAAGCTCATAGGTATTCCCGGGAGCGTCACGATCTGAGCTAAAAGCAACCTTACTGCCGTCTGGTGACACCGAAAAAGCACAGAATGAAAGTATCAAACCATCCGATCCGGCATTACTGGTGAGATTTGTTTGGCTGGAGCCGTCGGGATTCATACTATAAATTTCGGTATTCCCATCCCTAAAGGATGCAAACAGTATTTTGTTACCTGCTGTCCACTGCGGACAAACGTCAACGGTGGTGCTGGTTATTGCCGTCCGGCCTGTCCCATCGGCGTTAATTGTATTGATGATATATGAGGGTATACTTGTATCGGCCGCCACAAAAGCAATTTTGCTGCTATCAGGTGACCAACTTATGTTAAATGGTCCAGAGATGTCGTCATTTGTAAGTTGGACTAAGCCACTTCCATCTGCGTTCATCACAAAGATATTAAAGGGTGCGCCACCGGATGCGTTAGAGCGAACAAAGGCAATTTTTGTGCCATCTGGCGACCACTCAACCCCGAACTGACCGTTTACTTCGTTTGCGCCACTGTTCGTCAAGTTGGTACTGCCAGAACCATCGGAATTTATGGTATTTACATCCATAGTGCTGACACCGTCATAACTCACATACAGTAACTTTGAAGTTGCTGCAGATACTGGGGCAAAAACTAAAGATAATATTCCGAAAAATACCGAAACATTCAGGAGAAAAACGAGTATTTGTTTTATACGCAAAGCGAACCTCAGTCCTTATGCTTTTATTG
>JAKOXV010000005.1 GCA_029780855.1 bacterium | reverse complement strand
ATCATCCATCCTCTCTTTTGGAATATGATGCAAGATTGTTTCCGCTAAGTCTCCGTGCGGATCAATCACTGCAATGCCTTGGCCGTTGTTTATATCTTGCAAGATACTGTAAAGCAGCAGAGTTGTTTTACCATTGCCTGTACCACCGACTATATACATGTGGCGTTGCCGTTCAGCGTCGGTAAGTCCGATTGGTGTAGTTATTCCATGATGGTGATTCTCACCAATGTAGAGCGATAGTTTTTTGTTTGTTTTGAGTGAAACAGGAGCTGGGAGGGTGCGACTAAGTGAAGTAATAAGGTTATCAGTCTTACTAATGTGGCTGGCTGGAAAATGGAACAGGCTCGACACCTCGCTAGCAGATAGGACTAAGGACTGTTTTCTGGTTAGATTTGGTAGCCGCAGGGCTGCAAGTCGCGTACGGTAGGTTTGAATAAGTGGCAATCGTGCCTTAACACGTAACGCCTGGTACTGTGGGACAGAATAGCCATCAAGCGCCGATCGGAGGGTAGCAAGTTGCTCTTTAGAGTGAGGACTGTTAGCAATTAGTCGCAAGTCAACCTGAAATAAGGGCTGAGAAACTTTCTGATGCATAGACTCCATGAGCTCAAGCTCAAACGCACTAAGAGTTCTGGCAGGACGTTGTCGTTTTTGAACTTGCGCCTGGAGGGTGGCATCTTTTGCAGACTTATTTTGGTAATAACTAGAGGTTGAGCCATTGTATACTTCACCAATCGTTTCGGTTGCACCTAGCACTGCACCTGAAAACAATTCACTAACTTTAGCGAGTGGAGATAGCTTGCCGTGAGATACACGCCTTAAAATATCTTCGTTGCCCAAGATTCTACGAGAAAGTCTACTCGCTTCAACAAGCTTTATTGGCTGGACAATAAGTTGCATGGAAAGACGTTCATTATCTTCGAGTTTAGTCATGGCGGCAGTAATGTATGACAAAGGATCATGTTGCTCAAACGCTTTACTTAGTGCAAGTGGCAAGACAAAGTGGTGTTCCAGCGTAAACTCATTAATAAGATCTGGATTGTCTGCGGCATGCTCTACTATCTTTGTCTTTGCTTCTGGAATATATGCAGCAATTACTTTTTGTAGTGAGTTTGCACTGCGCGCCTCAACTTGCACCAGGAACCGGATACCTTCTTGTTTGGTTGAAACAATCTCAAAAGATAGTGCAGGTGTTCTGCGAAGTAATTTTTCTTTGAGTGTCCTCGCGCTTCTAAACCCATGTATGACCGAGAATAATTGCGTAGTTGATTCAGGTGTTTTTGAAATAGATGCCGGTGGCGTTAGTTCTAGCCAAACCATAGTGCGACGATGCAAGTAAAGACGATTGATCGTCATTGTAATGAGTCGGACGAGACAATACGCAAGTGCTATCACAGCGAGCAGTAATGCTACTTGAATTGCATAGTAAGCTACGGTAGCGAGATAGGTAGTGGGCTCCACGAAGCTGCTCCTTTCTTGCCGTGAATGAAGGTATACGACGAGGCTGCGTCTGCCGAGAATGTTCGTCTGCTTAGAATGTTAAGCCCTAGAAAATTCATCTCAGAGATTGCCCATTCGCCAGACTGATTATTTACGCTAGCCACGTACGCGACATGCCCCCATTCACCATTATCGGTCTGAAATACTGCACCGACTTCAGGCGTATGATTTACAATGTAACCATCACGAATCGCTCGGTCGTCCCAAGTGTTGGCATTACCCCAACTGGTTGGTATCGGGTAGCCTGCCCATAGTCTCATAGCAAATGCCCAGTATGTACAGTTGCCCCAAGCATAGGTATCACCCTCAACTGGCCCACCAGTATAAAACCCTTGTGACTCAGCTGCTGCAAGGCTTGGTACGCCCGACAAAAACGATACAACGCTTTCGCCCATGGAAAAGACGGCCGCAAATGGCAGGGCAACAATAATGGCCATTGTAGCGAGCACTAACGCTGCTTGTTTCTTGAGATTCCCGCCCGTCACCACATTCAGTGCGAGCAGGCCTCCATTCATGCGTACAACTCCGTTGGATCAGTAGTTATGAGCGGATGTTCTTTATCTGAAGCCACAACCTTAACCGCAACGTGATTCTGATCAGCAATGATCAGCGCGTCACCACGTTCACAAGTAAGTAGGAACTGTTGTTCATACTCAGATAAACTAAACTCGCTGACTACGGTTTTAATCGTCGTGGTGTCTTGGCGCATGAGGATACGCAGAGCTGACTGCGATGCGATTGCGCGACCATAGTCACTTTTTAGGAAATCGTCGGCTTGCTGGGAGATGAACGAAACACCGAGGTAGTACTTTCTGGCTCGACGAACTAAGCCGGCAATAAAGCGTGCACTTTGTTCGTGTTGAAGAAGAAGCCAGCCCTCATCAATTACTAGCATTCGTTTTTCAGGCTTTGCTTTCACCTGATTCTGAATGAAGTTCGAAATGATCAGCATCATGATTGGCCGCAGATTGGCGGGCATATCTTTGATGTCGAAAATTACTAAACGGTTATCTAGTTGAATATTAGTGTGAGAATTGAAAATCTCAGAACTTGAGCCACTAATGTATTTTTCTAGTCGCTCGCAAAGCTGAAGTTGTCCCAGGCTGTGAAGCTCTGCATAGAGATCTTCAAGCAGCGGCTGTTCTTTCTTGGCTTTCTTATAGACCTTCAAGATCGCTTTATCTACTGCGGCTTTTTCGCGCTTATCTAGTCCTTCAGCCATGAGGTCTATAACGGCCGTTAGGTCTTGGACGTGCTCTGCAAGATCACCTTTGGTATGAAAGGTGGTAGCAAGATCGAAGGGATTAATCTTCTCTTTGCTTTTGGCTGAGAGTTTAATATAGGTGCCACCAACTGTTTCGCTCAGTCGTTTGTACTCACGTTCTGGGTCGATGACGAGTACCTTGGTGCCTTGCATGAGCTGGCGTAATATTTCTACTTTTGTCGTAT
>JAKOXV010000004.1 GCA_029780855.1 bacterium | reverse complement strand
AGTTCCCCTCCTGGCCGCCCATGTGAATTACGATAACCTTCAACAGCCATTGGTGGCACTGACACTATTAATGACCATAAATGTTGCTGAACTCTATATGCGTAAAAAACAGGTAAATACGGGCTTATTACTAACTCTTTTAGTGACGGCAATGCTATCGTCGTTAGTTAAGTTCACGTATCTACCGTTTTTGACGGCAATAGCGGTATATCTGTTGTATGTGTTTTTGCGCTACCGTCCACGGAAAGCAAAAACGTTAATTAACGGTGCTCAGCGGGTATGGGAAAAATACGGCACAAAAACTAAGGTTCTCTATGTTAGCTTTCTGACCGTCTCTCTATTCCTATTTTTATACACCTACGGTGTTAATGTTGTTCGGTACAAAAACCCTATCCCCCAATGTGGACAGGTTTTGAGCGTCCAAGAATGCCAGGGGTATGGTCCGTGGGCTAGAAACTATAAGCTTGCCCAAAGTAACCCCGGCGTTAATCCGGTGCCAGTCTATTTCACAGGGGCTTGGCTGTTTGGTATGCATCACCGACTATTCTTTGTCATTAACGGTCCCGGCAATACCGCAAACTACCAAAATCATCTCGCTCCAATCCCAGCTCTTCTTTCCGCGGTGCTGTTTCTGGGCGCGATCTATGTTTGTGTACGGTATGGTCTGCGTATATGGAGACGCTATCCGGGCATGCAGTTTGTGCTATTTGCCTGCCTGGTATACGTACTCAGTGTATGGGGCAGAAACTACCATGACTACCTGCAGTTAGGTCAGATGGTGGCAATTAATGGACGATACTTTATTCCGGTATTACTTCCACTTTTTGCCTTCACGCTACTTTGTTACCGCGAGGCTTTCGCTAAGCATACAAACGTTCTTGCTTGGATAGGTATCGTAAGTCTTGTCTGTTTTGTACCGGGCGGTGGTGCTATCAGTTATCTACACTATGCAACCCCTGACTGGTACTGGAATAATGAAACGATCCGGAATATAGGTGCATGGCTAAAAGAAACAACCCTCCCCTTGTTTCTGTGGCAGTAAAGCGGCACAGTCTATTGCTTGACATATTTTGATATTAGGATAAAAATAAAAATATAAGTAATGGTGTGGGCAAAGGAGGGTTCTATGGCTGCACAAACTAACACCCCAAGCGGATGGGTCGGTTGGGCATATTTTGCTAGTTTCATGATGATGCTAGTAGGCGTTATGCAAGGTATCGCCGGAGTAGTAGCAATCTTTAGTAAGGAATACTACTTGGTGACTCAGAATCATCTTGTAGTGTTTAACTACACTGCGTGGGGATGGGTACATCTCGTCCTCGGCATCGTAATTTTTGCTGCAGGCTTGGAACTGCTGCGCGGTGCTATATGGGCTCGTGTACTGGCGGTATTTTTAGCCGGTCTCAGCTTCTTGGCAAATATGGCTTTCATAAATGCCTACCCGCTGTGGTCAATCATCATGATGGTAGTTGACGTACTCGTAATTTACGCACTTACCGTACGCGGTGGCGAGCTCAGGGACTAGAAAATCAACACAAATCGTACATAATGACCCGCGCGAAAGCGGGTCATTTATATTTCTCACTACCCTATTTGTATGGGCGTACTTGTGCGATACTATGTAGATATATGAAAACAGCACAAATATCTGGCGGCGTCGTGCATGAATTACCAGACGATCTCAAAAAAGTCCTTATTTCTGATGAATCTATTCTGGAGCGTTGGGAGGATCTGACTCCTCTAGCCCGTAACGAGTGGATATGCTGGACAGTTACTGTTAAGAAGGAAGAAACCAGAAAACAACATATCGAAAGAGTTCGTACTGATCTTCTAGCCGGCAAAAGACGTCCATGTTGCTGGATCGGGTGTATACATCGTACGGATGGTAAGCGAAAACCGTTTATAAAAAGGTAGAATCGAAAATCACCAAAAGTAGTAGTAATACATACTTGTAAAATAAACCAAAATCTTTTATAATCATCGAGTTATGCCCAAATCAGGGCGTCGCACGCACGGGCAACCGTGCGTTTCACAACAAGGAGAGTACCCCTACATGGGTCTCAACAGCAACAACAGCAACCGCAACAAGCGCAAGAGGGGGCTGGCGCTCATCCTGGCACCGCTCGGGATCATCGGCCTCCTCTTCGCCATCAGCAGCACGGGGGCGTACTTCAGCGACACCCACGACGGCACGATCAACGGGACCATCGGTTCCATCGAGATCACCCCGTCGGGTGGCGCCGGACCGGAGTCGATGAACTTCACGTTCAGCAACATGCTCCCCGGCGTCCCGCAGACGGCCACGCTCACGTACCAGAACACCGGCAACAACCCGCAGGATGTGTGGGTGAAGTTCCCGAACCTGACGGCGCTGTCGGCCATGAACAACCTGGGCACCTACGGCGAGGTCCACATCCTCAGCAACGGCACCCCGGTCTTCGAGTCGGCCAACCTGAACGACCACGTGAACTCGTGCGGACCGTTCTCGCCGTCCGGATGCTGGCCGATCCCCACGCAGATCAAGCTGGCGGACAACGTCGCCCCGGGTGGCACCGGCACCTTCCAGTTCACGTTCAACTACGCGAGCAAGATGACCCAGGCCGAGCCCGGCTTCAACGTCTACCCCGTCCCCACCAACGACCAGTACACCGTCCGTCCCGTCGACGGCACCGGTGAGGGTCTGCCCTACCAGCTGGTGGCCACGCAGGTCGGCCAGCAGCCCTGATCCATCGGTGCGGGGCACTACCTCTGTGTTCTCTGAACAAGGACACGGGTGGTGCCTCGCACTCCCATCTGAAAGGTTTGGAGTGGTAAAACGAGTGTTGGTAAGTGCAGTTTCGGTCGTGCTCGTCACGGCTGTGGCGGCGATGGCATGGTTCATCCTGTTCTCGCCGTACAAGCTGTACATCGTCCATACCGGCTCGATGTACCCCGCAATACCATCCGGTAGTGCGGTCATTGTCCACAAGGGCGAATACCACATCGGTAACGTCATTACCTTCAACTACAACGGACAGGTGGTTTCACACCGGCTCCTTTCAATCGAGGCCGATGGAACCATCACAACCAAAGGTGACGCCAACAAGAGTGCTGATAGTACACACGTTTCCGTCGATGATATCGTCGGAGAAGTCGTGGTCGCACCGAAGAATCTCGGTTGGTTCATCATGTTCGCTAAGCAGCCTACCGGTCCTACCTCGATCATCCTGATCATGGTGTGTGTCTGGCTGTGGTTCAGTTCCGGTGAGCAGGAACCAACTGAGGCGGACCAAGAACCGCAAGGAGCTGAAGTCTGATGTCGCCGTACGCCGCTGTTGTCCCATGGGTTCATTCTCTCCGAACCAAACTTTCCCGCTAGTTCATCTCCCCAATCAAAAATGGTGCGGAGCAATGTGCTCGTGGGACAGCAGCCGTGTGTTTACTGTGTGGTGACGTATAACGTCACATTATGGTTGAGCTATGCTCCCCCACCCCAGACAAACACACGGTTTTTTCATTTTTACAGTTTTGCAGGTATAAAAAAACAACCAGAAGAAAGTCTGATTGCTTTTTTATGGCTCACTACAATAGAGGAAGTTATAACTATAACTAAGCAAGACTTAGCGATGAACTAGACTATTGAGATAATTGCTTCAACTACTTCAGCCAAGGGCTTGGTATTATCAAAAGTCTTCTCGGATGGATGATCCGTAAGCGGATTGCCCTTCACCCATTCACTAAGGGCTTTCTCGCTCACAGTTGGATTGAAATCGACAAACCGCTCTCTACTGCTCACTCTTTTGGATAAAATATCTTGGTCAACATCAAGACGAATAATTACCAACCCAACACCAAGCCCAATCGCAACGTTTTCATAGGGCTTCAGACTTTCTAAACTACTAAAGCCCCTCGCAACAATAACGTTTGTATGCTCTAACAGGAGCTTTCGTGTGATGGCGAGCTCTAAGCTTGCTATGTCATCATAAATTCCGTCGTCATTACCTGCTATATTGGCTATAAACGTCAATATAGCGTTGTGGTCAATGAACTTACCGACACCCTCTTCGGCAAGTCGCTTGCCAATAGTCGTTTTTCCAGAACCTGGATAGCCTCGAATTAATATGAGCTTTGTCATATTTCTATAATAGCAAGGAAAAGAGTTTTGTCTCTAGTCTGGGATATAAAAAAGTCAGAACCGAATTAACAGTTCTGACTTAATCTATTACGGCTTGGCTCCGCATACAGGTCACGAACTATTTAACAGGTATAAACGAGACAAATGAGACACAAAATGGCATGTTATGAGAATGTCTCGTTTTAGAGTTCGATTTCAACTAAAACAGGTAGATGATCAGAGTAACCGGTGCTTAGAACTTGCGCTTTAGAAGCTTTAATGTCATTCGTAGCAAATATATAGTCTAGACGCCAATCTAATGTATTTGTTTCAAAGCCGCCGTAAGAAAATGGCTTTGTTGTCCAAGTGTTTTCACTATATTCTGGACCACAGTTCGTTAAAACCTGCTCAATAGCAGTAAGTACTTGAGATCCTGGTACGGCATTAAAATCCCCTGTTAGTACGAATCGTTTCTTGTTTTGCTCAATTGCTTCAACTAGATTCGTAGTTTCAGCTAGTTTGCGCTCCGATGGTTCAAACTTATGCGTGTATGACATGTGAACCGTACCGATTGTCAGTTCTTCCCCATCTATATCGAGTGTGGCCTCAACATAGGCACGGTTTTCATCGTCATAATTACCGGAACCCTGCTCTTCATTTACCCAAACGGTTCTTGTATTAGTGATTGGGTATTTGCTAAACACGGCATTGGCGAGCTTCATTTCTTTATCTGCGAAAGTTATTTCTTGGGAATAGACGTGGTAGCCAAGTTGCTCAGCAATATAGTTTGGTGTATGAATATTGTTTTGCTTATCGAAGTTGATCGTAAGCTCTTGCAGGCAAATTACATCTGCTTTATTTTCACTCAAGAATTGAGCAATATTCTTAATACCTTCAAGATACCAGATATTCCACTGAAGGATAGTCAGTTTTTTCATAACGTACCCTTCCTTACATTAAAGTCTTTGATGTATGGTATCGCCGAGGCCGCAATAATAACGATTCCTCCAATGAGTGCGAGTGCGCCTGGTCGCTCGTGAAAGAAAATCATGCCAAAGCCTACGCCAAAGACGATTTCGAGAAGTCCAAGAATTCCGGCAGCACCAGCCTCAATAAGCTTAACACCTCTTACTAGTGACCACGTGGCAATTACAGATGCTATTGCAAAGAATAAAAGATAAATCCATTGCATATGTAAACCTACGTCTGGATGTCTTTCTTTAAAAATAATTGCCATAAATATATTTGCAATGACTGAAGCTGCCCACATAACAATGGTTGCTTGCGTGGCATTGTACGGAACTTTCTTTACAAGGACCGTATTGAAAGCTGAACCTAATCCACTAACCGCTGCCAAAGCGAGAGCAAACCATGCTACGTTTGAACCCGTTGGAGAGAAGATGAGTGCAAGACCGATGATACCAAGGAATGCTGATATGGCTTTATCTTTAGTGAACCGCTCACCTGCTAACAACCAGCCAAAGACGAACATGCCAATTACAATGCTTGCGTAAGCTACCGTAAGTGTGAGGCTAATCCCAGCATGCAATATTGAGTAATACAGAGGACCCCAGATAAAACACGAGGCGACTATCAATCCGATAATATAGAGATAATTCTTTTTCAAGTTCAGTGGCTCGTACTTTCGAAGCACCAGAGCAATCGGCATGAGTATCACTAGCACTAAAATACTTCGTAAAGCTGATGCGGTGTAACCTTCAAAGAAGTCTCCCATCAGTTTTGTCCAAACGCCATAGCTTGCGTAAAAAAATGACGATAGCACTACAAGACTCGCACCAAGTGGTGCGTTTAGTTTCTTTTTCATAGATTTGTTTCTTCAGAAAGCTTTTTACGGACTTTTTGAGACATGGTATTGGTACTTACGTAGCCGAGCGCATCAACATCAGGGTCATACAGCTCGATCATATCTAAATCGTTTCGAGGGAATATTCGAGCTCCTGGGATTTCTTTTCCGTTTGCAAGTTCTACTTTTAATGCATCGTATTCGCTTTGCTCAAGGTAAAAATCTATGTCACCGACTTGGGCTCGGTAGATATCGGGTTTGCGTATATACAAATGGGTATAGGTAGTCCTTGGGATATCGTTTTCAGAAGGGATGATTATAGGGTCATATAGCTCAAAGTACTTTTGGTTTGGATCATCTGACGGTTTAGCGATTTGCTTTCGTATTTCTACCAAGTTTTTGTATTCATCATCGTAGTGACAGAATACTCCCATATTCCCGGCATTCGGGAGATATCTTCCGAAAGACTGCTTACAAAGTTTATAGCAAGCAAAATGTACGTACTTTACCGCCTCCATGAGCTGTTCTTGATTCTGGATTGGACTGAAGCGGTAGAGTTTCATAGTGATACTCGCTTATCGATATAGAAGCCGTCTTTAGTTACTCCATCGTTAGTCCAGCCTTCTTTTGTGACTGCTTTGTAGATTCTTGTTGGAGCACTACCAGTGCAATTCTCTCGATCAAGCTTAAATATCTTCGTTGAGTTATTGTAGCGTTCGATAGCAGCATTAAGTTCATCGTCGCTAATTTCGCCAGCCCGTGCACGAAGGTACAAACCAACTCCTTCACCTTCCGGGAGAGTAGAATCAAAAACAGTTACATATATATTGGGGTTGTTACAGATATTTTTTGAATGTTGCGTTTCAAGCGGTGACCACCAATAGATATCAAAGTTGTCATCAAATACATACCAGACTGGTGCGGCCCATGGTGCCCCGGTCTCATCAACGGTCGATATAGTGGCGTACCTAATTTTTTCAAGTATTTTTTTGCCTTTGTCATTCATAGTTCAAGTATAGCTTAGACTGTGACCTTCTTGCGACTACCTACAAACTTAGCCAAAACGATAAGACCATTCATAAGTACAATATAGAGCGGATATATGTATAAGATGTAATCGGTAGAGGTGCCGACTGCCAGCATTGAGAAAAAACCGGCAACCGCCGCTAATATCCACTGCAAGTAAACCTCTGTTTCTGGATGGACATATGCCTTATAGAGTGTTGGCAGAGCTGCAATACAATCAATAGTAACGGCGATGATAGTAGTCGTCCTAGTATCACGGGTAACCGCCCATAGTGCAAACAGAGCTAACGAGGCAAAAAGAACTAATAGATCAAATTTGCTTCGACCGCCCATACCTCTTTTTATAGAGAGCAGGAAGACGGTAGTAACCAGCAGCGTAGTACTACCAAAGAAGTAGGCAGAATATCCACCACCATTAATTACTTGGTTGATAAAGGTAATTGAAGTCAGTACTACCCAAATTCCCCAGGTAATTCGTTGTGGCTTTACCGTGCCTTTAAAGATCCCTTGAATATACGGCACATAACCAATCAGGTTGATGATTACAGAGATTAGTCCGAGCCAAAATAGTTTATCTTGGAGCATATCTAGCTTCTAGCCTCAAACCATTCTTGCGACCTATTAAACTGCCATGGATCACGAGTATTAGACTTGTGAATAGTTACATCACGCCAAACATCGCCAACGATATATGGTTCTTTGTCGAGCCACTCTTGGAGCTCTTTCTCACTTGGAAAATCAACAAGAATCATGGAGCCTTTCATAGTGCCGTCATCATTTAATAGAGCGGCACCGTACCACATATTACCCGACTGCCTAAGTTCCTCTCCCATATCAATATGCTGCTGGCGTACTTTTTGACGGCGATCTGGTGCTCCACTGTCCGTTCCATCTAGACCGATTACTATGAATTGCATATTACGTCACCACATTCTGGGGCTTACCCTTAATAAATGCTTCAACATTATCGATCATAACATCAGCACCAAGCTTCATACTCATCGGGGTATTGTAGGAGATATGTGGTGTAACAAGTACTCGCTCATGGCTCAAAAGCTTCTGATACAGAACGTCATCTGTGTCGCCGACCAGTATGCCACCACAGTCACTGGCGACACCTGCAAGATGACCACCATCTAGCGATTCAAGCATGGCATCTTCATCAACAATCTCGGCACGAGTTACATCAACAAAATAGCCACCCTTCTTCATGGCTGCAAAGAAGTCCTTGCTAAGTAGTTTTGATGTAGATGGGTTGCTACTTAATGCATTCACAGCCACATCAGCATCTTTAACACTGTCAGTTAAGTTATCCCCTCGTTTGAAGTGACTAACTTCCATGTCAAAAGCTTTGGCAAGTTTAGCCACCTGACGAGCAATATTGCCCTGACCAAGAATCGTCATCTTATTACCGGCCAACCCCATGGTAAGCGGTGGTAGATTACCGTCTTTACGGAACTTCTCTTCTGTGTTCACAAACTTAGGAAAACTGCGCATGAGGCTAAGAACCATATACATAACCCATTCTGAAACTGCATGGCGATTTACACCTGGCGCATTGGAGAGAACAACATTATTCTTTCGCAGTACGTCTAGGTCAACAAAAGCGACACTCACGAAGCCAACAGTTATGTAAACGTCCTTAATTCGTGGATGGGCATCCTGCAGACCAGCAGTACCCGAGCATACAATGTCAGCACCCTTAATTCGCTCTAGATATTCTTCAGCAGTTTGGGGTAGATAGTCATAAAACGTAACATCTCCGAGCTTCTCAAGTCGTTGACGCTGTTCATCGGTAAATGACTGATTGTTAGTTACAACTATTTTCATCACCCAATCCTCGTAAAATTATCTCGTAATACTTTCACGACTTCAGTGATATCACCCTCTGCTTTGAAAAGTGTAAAAGATTTCTCATCAAACGGATTGGCATGAATGTGAAACTGACCTTTTTCCATTCGTAGTTCGTCACCAGGATTCAGAACTTTATCGAATGAGCCCTCACCCTGAAGTTCAAATACTGTCATCTTACACTTACCAGTAATTTGTTTAAGATTTTCAAAAGCTTTAGGCCTATTATGCTTTGGTAACTCCGAGTGTGGCGGTAGATACATTACACCAGTAGTAAAACTCTCATCTGAGTGACTAAAGCTAAACTCTACTCCGGTTGCTGGATCTTTCCAGGTTTCAAACGCAGCCATCACTATGATTCTCCTTTCAGCTCAACTTGGATTGTTTCAACAGTTGTATCGCCGATGTTTTCAACCGCATGAGAGCTGGTATCCGCTGATGTAACTTGGCCTTCTGCAAGATCTACATCAATGCTCGTACCATCTGGTTTATTAAAGCGAAGTTTACCTGACTTAGTAATGTAATTAATATTTCGCGGATGCCAGTGCATCTCAGCTTTGGCTTGTGGCCCAACAGTAACTTTGAGAACACGAAGTTTGTCGTCTTCAAAAATTACTTCGTGAATGTGCGGTGCTACGTTTACTGCGTCATCTTTGTGCTCATCTTGAATACTCATATCTTAAGTATAGCTTACAAAATCACTTCTTTGCTATCTGTTAATTCAGATGCGACGTATTTCACGGCCTTGGCTATCTTTTTGAACTTTAGAAACCTTATTTTTGTCACCAAATTTAAAATCATAGTCTCTGATGAACTTTGGCACTGAGGTATCATCTTCGCGCATTGGTATGACTACTCGAAGAAGTGGATTCATTTCCCCGCTTAGTACCGGTATGCTAGTTTTCTTAACTTTGCCACTCTTAAGTGTTACTTCTGCTGGCACACCGCCGAGCGTGAGTTTATCGAAGTAGACCTGTACAGATTCACGCATGTCACGAGCATTCTGCTCACCTTTTGGTTTTTCAGCTGGATTGGCAGGCTCTTTAAGCTCCACTTTCGGAACATAGCCTTTTTTCATACGCTGCTCAACTAACCTCTTTAGATCTTCTTCGCTTTCGTAAGCTCTAAGGCTACCCGACAGAAATCCGAGCCGGTAACTCACACCTGCACTCATGACCCGCCAATTAGTGTCTTCGAGTGCCTTTTCAATTGCTTTATGTAAAGTTTTCTTGCTTTGATATTCTTTACGGTCATCTTTAGTATCCAGGCAACTGAACTCAAGTGATACTTCTCGGCCAACTCGTGGGTCACCAAGCTTGAAGTCACTGTAGCCGTTTTTTGTGAAGACTGGCTCGAGCAGTTCTTTAAGCTGAGCAATCTTAAGCTTCTTAACTTGCTTGATACCATCGTAGACATCGGCATGCTGAACCTTATCTTCAACTGAGGCATTGAGTTTAGCCAGACGTTCGAAATGTTTAAGCTTCTGGTCGTATTTGAACAGCATGTCACTACCGAATATGAAACGTTTACGATCAAGCTCCAAGTACGGATCGACTGACTCAGGTTCACTTGCGGTATCGCTCAAGTCTAGCGTTTCGGTTGTAGTGTGCCCACATTTCTCGCAAGTCTCAGTCCAGGTTATAACATCCTGCTTTTTAGTGTGCTTTGAAGTGGTTTTACCGCCACAATTTTCACACTCGCGTTTCGCGCCCTCCCATTCCATACCATCTTCCCAGAGAGTCATGCGTTTATTGCAGGCTTCACATTCAAACATTATCAGGATGTCGTCTTCTTTACGGTTATCACGGCGCATGTAGTCTTTACTAACAACTCGCATATCTTTACCGCAGGCTCGGCAAAATGTTCCGCCCGAGATGTGGGCTGAAGCAAGGCGTTCGTCCTTCTTCTGATCTTCTGCCATCCATTTGGCAATAGTGACTTCTCGATTTGCGGCTCGCTCGGCAGCGGCAGACTCAACGAACAAGAAGTAATACTGGCTGTAGTGAAGATACCAGCCTGGTAATTTATCTGTCAGCTCTTTCTTACTGAGCTTTTTCTCCATCGCGGTGAAAGTATCATTGACGATGCGCTCACCTGATCGACACTTTGCTACAGTGGCATCGTCATAACGTTCTTCGTAATATTCACGATTTTTGAGATACGTGTACATACATTAATGATAAGCCTATTCACTATTTTTCAACACCATGTACTAAAAAGGCCCTCCGTAGAGAGCCCTTCTAACGCTACTGTTTGCGATTACCCACGCGGTGGGAACGGATCATTACCGTAAGTTTCGCGTTCAGCAATAGTGCCGTCAGCGTTGTGAATTATTAGTTCACTCGGCTGGTTTGCCTGTGCTATGCGTCGTCCTTCTGCAATAGCGTTGGCCTTGAGACTATAATTACCAAGAATTCTACCCTCAAACTTTAGCTGCCAGTTAGTACCGATCGGGACTACATGAAACATTTTACGTGCCATATCTGTTTTAACAGTTCCTTTCCGCGGCGGAATTACCACTCAATGATATTGTGGTATCATAGGAACTATACAATTCGTTCAGGAACTTTTTGTATAAGGAAGCGCTGTGCAGGCGCTTTTCCTATTTCTACCCTCAGGGTTCCTGCCCCGATTACCTCTAGAATACACCCATTTGCTGGTAATTGCAACACCGTACTGTGTCCCAGATTATTGTTTTTACGTCCCAGCTATGCTACGATAGAACCATGAAGGAACAAATGCGCAAAAAAAACATACTCAACCTCATTAAGTACTACGCCGAGCACAACGACGCAGGCTTCCGTGACGAAGCGTATAATATCGCTCGCCTGTTTGACCAGAGCGGAGATCCGCAATTGGCCGAATACATCATGGCCTTGCTCTCGGGCGCTAATACGTTCGTGCCGCAAAACCATGAATATGAATCTCCCTACTTTCATAAAGTAAACCTGGCTGGCGATTCACTGCCACTCCCCACCGCTATAAAGAACGACGTATTTGGCGCGATAAGCGCGGTTAACCATCATGCTGGAATAAATAAATTTCTATTTGAAGGTGATCCCGGGACCGGAAAGACTGAAACCGCAAAGCAAATGGCGCGCATATTAGAGCGTGACTTGTATTTGGTAGATTTTGATAGCGTTATTGATAGCAAGCTTGGCCAGACCTCCAAGAATATAGCATCAGTATTTCAAGAGATACGTGCTCTGCCCAATCCAGATAAGGCGATAATTCTGTTTGACGAGATTGATGCTATCGCCCTAGACAGAGTTAACTCAAACGATCTGCGAGAAATGGGTCGCGTTACTTCTTCGGTTCTTAAAGGGCTCGATGGGCTAGGAGATACTGTCGTATTTATAGCAACTACCAACCTCTTCGGTCAATTTGATAAGGCCTTGACGAGAAGATTTGATTCAATTATTAACTTTAACCGATATAGCAAAGATGAATTAATTGATGTAGCCGAAATAATCTTGAATGAGCTTCTGGGTAGGTTTAAGTTTGCCGGAAGGAGTATGCGCCTCTTTAGAAAAATCGTGGCAACTATGAAGCACATTCCCTACCCTGGTGAGATGAAGAACATAATCAAGACAGCCATTGCCTTTAGCGACCCCTCAAACGAGTATGATTACCTTAAAAAGCTCTACGAAACCGTTCACAGTGGTGCTAGTGACCTTAAACAACTGCAAGAAGAGGGCTTCACCATTCGGGAGATAGAAATTCTTACGGGGGTATCAAAGAGTAAAGTTGCCAGGGAGCTACAGGAATAGACAATGAACAATATACTGCAGCTTAAAGGCAACCTTAATAAGCGAAAAAGTGGCGGTAGACCTGGACCACCAAATATGCCCAAAAGTAAAAGTGCCTCTGTTGATGCTAAGCACTTGGATAAACTTATTTCTGAGTTGAATACCTTGGGCGAATTCTGGCGAAAAGAGACTGTGATTGGTGGTGCGCTGGTGGACGTGCACTATATTACGGTCGTTGCGAAAAGCAATAGAATTAGCAGGATTTTTTATAATGGCGAGAATCAAAAACCTAATGACTCAATTGTGGGAGCTCATTTTGTTGATGCTGACACGTCAAAACCAAAACACGTGATTACTCACTACGTTACTGAGGCTATCATTCAAGATTCTGTTGATAAGTTAGCCATTAGTAAGAAAGTTCTTAATGATGAGTTCGGCGGTACTATCAACCATGATGATATAAGCAAAATCAAAGATAAAAATATAAACTTCAAAAAGTATGGCATTAGCGAAAATGTCTTTTTGAATATAGTTGTTGATTCCCATTATGTCAGTAGTTTTGATATTCCTAGAAACAGCGCCAACGCCACAGGAGAGCAGCTAGTTACCATATATCGAACCGACGAGGACGCATCTGATATTCTCAGTAAGATCGGCATTGATACTCTGGGCAAGAATTTAAACAAAACTACTCTACTCTTGTATCCAGATGATGTAAAAACTTTGCAAGAAAAGGCCCCCTACTTAATAGCGATGGCGGTAGAAAATATCTCAGAGCTAGATCTAGAAGATATTGTTGGTAGTAGTAATAAAAGTCGGGAAACTCCATACATACCCACGCCACAAAATGAACCAACAATTGGGGTTATTGATACATTGTTTGACGACAATGTGTACTTCTCTGAATGGGTTGAATATGTACCTATGGTAAGTTCTGAAATTATTGACCCGAAAGATCGTAAAGATCCGGCAGATTACAGCCACGGAACTGCCGTAACTTCAATTATTGTTGATGGTCATAACATAAACCCAGATCTAAATGACGGCTGTGGCAGGTTCAAGGTCAAACATTTTGGCGTAGTTGGTAGTAAGCCTTTCAGTTCGTTCACCGTCATCAAGGACATACAGGAGATAGTGAAAAAGAACCCTAGCATCAAAGTGTGGAACCTATCACTGGGATCAACAAAGGAAGTTCATGGAAACTTTATCTCTCCTGAAGCGGCAGCATTAGATCAAATACAATGTGACAGCAATGTTATTTTTGTAGTTGCGGGCACCAACAAGCCTGATGACCGCAAGGAGCCAATGCGTATAGGTGCACCAGCAGATTCAATAAACTCAATAGTAGTAAACTCTGTGAACAAATCTCGCGATCAAGCTTCCTATTCTAGAACAGGAAGAGTTCTTTCCTTTTTTAACAAACCAGACGTCAGCGCAATAGGTGGTGATGTCGGTGGTAACGACGAAAAGATACGCGTTTGTGAGCCAAATGGAGAGGCTTTCGTTTCAGGAACATCATTTGCAGCTCCATGGATAGCAAGAAAACTGGCCTATTTGATTGAAGTTTTGGGCCTGAGTCGCGAAGTCGCAAAAGCCTTAATTGTTGATGCTGCAGCAGACTGGGATGATACCGGAAACAATCAAGCTCTTGCGCCCTTAATTGGCCATGGTGTTGTACCAACAAAAATTGATGATATCGTGAAATCAAAAAACGACGAGATTAAGTTTATCATGAGCGGTACTTCAGAGTTGTACGATACCTACGCATATAACTTACCAGTACCCATAAACAAAGGTATGCACCCCTTCGTAGCAAAAGCTACTCTATGCTACATCCCCGAGTGTTCTGCCAATCAAGGCGTTGACTACACAGACACAGAGCTAGATGTTTCTATAGGTAGAATCGCGAAGCTTAGAACTAAAGATGGTGTGCCACAATACGGCATAAATACTATTAATAAAAATGTTCAGACCGTAAGTGGCTCTTGGACCTTAGAAGGAGATGCCAGAAAGCTCTTTCGTAAATGGGATAACACGAAGCACATCCGTGAAAAGTTTGGAGATGACCTAAGACCCAGAAAGTCGTATGAGAGTGGAATGTGGGGAGTAAGCGTTAAGCGGAAAGAACGTCTGGAGAAGAAAAAGCCTGTAAGATTTGGGCTAGTTGTTACTCTGAAAGAGGTAAATGGCGTTAATAGGATCAACGATTTTATACAGAAAGCCCGTCTAGCCAACTGGGTTGTTAGTGAAGTAAACGTAGACGCTCAAGTTGACATATACCAGAAGCTCCAAGAAGAAGTTAAGTTCGAGTAACGAGGTTATGCCGACGCCAAAGGTTCAGAAAATATTAAAAAGACTCTTGCTTGACCCTGAGTTTCAAAAGCTGTGTGCCGAAGCACAGGCAGATCAGAAAAACCTGAAATTGTATGTTGCGCAGGCTCGTAAACAGTTTAACCTTTCACTGTACTGGGAGATTTTACTGCAGCATATCCTAATGCTCGGAAAGTTTGACGAGAAAGTCCTACATAGCGGACTCACAATTGACATCGAGCAAGACCCAATTACTAAGCAGAATTATTATAAGATTGCCGTCTATCCTGAAACCACCCAACGCGAGGTGATCGAAACATACGGCAGAATTACTAGATTCTATAAGCAGGCAGATCAAACAAAGGATGTCCGATTGGCGAAACATGATGATATTGATTACAGAGCTTTCAGCCTTCACCAAAATGGTAAGAGCTATAAAGAGATCGCCGATATTCTATCTAGCGAATCTGGAGAGAACGGTGATGTCTTCGAAGCCAGCGAAATACCAAATTTAATCAAAAGAGCGAAACAAAAGTCACTGCGTTAAGCGATATCAGTTAGCGCAGTGTAAGCTACCACGCTTTTCGTCACAATCCTTCTTATTAAAGAAGGAGGATAGTATGGCGGACATGGATATTAAGCAAGTTAGTGTGGGTTCACTTAAGGCCAGCACGTACAACCCGAGAAAATGGGATCAATCGGCAACTGAGGGTTTGACCGAGAGTATCAAACGCTTTGGTTTAGTCGATCCCCTGCTGGTCAACGGCTCTAAAGATCGCAAGAATACTGTGATTGGTGGTCACTTTCGATTGAAGGTAGCAAAAGATCTCGGCTTTAAAGAGGTGCCAGTAATTTATCTGGATATCCCAGACGAAGTTAAAGAACGTGAGCTGAATCTGCGACTCAACAAAAATCAGGGTGACTGGGATTATGAGCTGCTGGCAGAGTTCGATGAGTCACTGCTGACCGACGTTGGATTCGACAGCGAAGAACTTGATGCAATCTTCGACATTGATGTAGACGAACCAGATTCTTTTGATCTAGAAAAAGAACTCAAGAAGCTCGACATTACCAAGATCACGGTTCAGAAAGGTGACATTTACCAACTAGGTGAGTCCCGTCTGATGTGCGGAGATAGCACGATTGCCGAAGATTTCGACAAGCTCATGAGCGGCGAACAAGCCGACATGTGTATGACTGATCCGCCCTATATTCTGGACTATCTTCACGCCAAACGTGGCGGTAAACCAGTAACGGGCTTCGGTGCCAAAAAGAATCGTCGCTACCTTGAAACCGAAGAACTGCCCGATGACTTTACCGAACTCTGGATGGCTAACGTAGCCAAACACGCTAAACCAGACTTCTCAATTATTGTGTACGAAAATTGGAAGAACCTCCGTGTTATTTGGGGAGAAATGGAAAGGTATTGGAAGGTCAAAAACATGATCGTTTGGCACCTGCCGAATCGTCACCAAAACTTCGCCTCTAAATATAAGTTCTTCTCGAAGCACGATATCGCCATGGTCGGAGCGAGCGGCACCGTGACGCTAAACCAAGACGAAGAATCTGACGGCTTGCAAGAAGAATACGAAACAGCACTCTATGCCATATCGGGCAAACCTCAGTGGGAGTCGCACGAAAAGGGCAAGAAGTTCATCCCAACGGATTTCATCGAACATACGGCTGAAGATGAAAAACATTCTGGCCAAGGCGTGATCTTTGGCACGAAGCCACTGCCAATCCTCATCCCCTATATCAAAGTACTGACCAAACGGGGCGACCTTGTAGTAGAACCGTTCTGCGGATCTGGATCGACACTGATAGCTTCGACCAAACTTAAACGACGCTGTTTCATTATGGAAAAGTCTCCCGTGTACGCTGAGGTGGCTTTGAAACGCTGGGAAAAACTGACTGGCGAGAAACGGGTGAAGTTATGAGCAGGAACCAGCAACAGGATAAAAAGCAGCTACTTGCCCAGCTCGCTAAAACGCCGATCGTTGAAGCAGCATGTAAGCAAATAGGACTCCCCCGTTCGACATACTACCGGTGGCGAAAGGAGGACGAAGTCTTTGCCGAAGCTTGTGATGAAACAATTGAGCTCAGCATTGGACGAATTAACGACCTTGCTGAGTCTCAGCTAATTAATGCAATTAAAGACCGGAACATGTCGGCCATTACTTTTTGGCTAAAGCATCATCACGTCAGTTACCGTAACAAGCTAGAACTAAACGCAACCATAAATGCCACCCAGCAAGAACTCACTCCAGAGCAAGCAGAAACAGTTAGCCGTGCTCTGGAGCTGGCTGGTCTCGTCGCGAAGGAGGAACAAGATGAATAGCCTTGATTTGCAAACCCAACTATTTAGTAACCGTGAACTTCGAGCCAAAGTTACTACCAAAAGTCACTCATGGTTCTTTGCAACATACTTTGCAAACTATATGACTCATGCCAGTTCCGATTTGCATAACAGCCTCTTCAAGATCTCTGAGGATACCGAAGTGGATCTGGCAGTTATTATGGCTTTTCGTGGTTCAGCTAAATCAACCATCATGACAATGTCATATCCCATTTGGGCAATCCTTGGCGTACAGCAAAAGAAGTTTGTGTTGATTGCCAGCCAAACGCAGTATCAAGCCCGAGTCCACCTCACCAATATAAAGCGTGAGCTTGAAAGCAATGAATTGCTTAAGAATGACCTTGGTCCGTTCGTCGAGCAACGTGAAGAATGGGGCTCGACTTCCCTCTTCATCCCAAAGTTTAATGCGCGAATTACCGCAATCTCGACTGAGCAAAGCGTACGTGGCGTGAGGCACGGCGCATACCGACCAGACCTGATCATTGCCGATGATGTCGAAGACAGTAGCTCGGTCAAAACAAAAGAAGGTCGTAATAAAACTTTTGATTGGTACACCAGCGAAATCGTACCTGCTGGCGATACAAACACTAAGCGTATTGTAGTCGGAAACCTACTACATGAGGATTCTCTACTGATGAGACTGAAAGAGCGAATCGCAAACGGCGACATGGATGGAATCTTCCTAGAATATCCGCTCGTAAGGGATGGTGCGTCACTCTGGCCTGCCAAGTTTCCTGACGAAAAGTCGATTGAAGCACTCAGCAGATCAGTCGCAAATCGTATTGCATGGGAGCGAGAATATATGCTCAACCTTGTACCTGAGGATGCACAGATCATAACCAGAAAGATGCTTCACTACTATGATGAGCTACCGACGCTCCTTCGTGGTGAACGTTCACAAATAGTAGTTGGTGTTGACCTTGCAATCTCCGAAAGTGATAAAGCCGATTGCACTGCCATGTTGATTCTTGATATTCGAGGCACTGGCGATAAGATGAGGATGTACATACGGCCCCACCCAATTAATGAGCGTTTATCATTTACCGCTACGGTTAACACTCTCAAGGAACTGAATACTGCAAACCACTCACCAAAGTTCTATATTGAACAAACTGCCTACCAAGCCGCTGCTGTGCAAGTTCTGAAGGCCGATGGACTCGATGTTGAAGGCGTAACACCAAAGTCTGACAAGCGTTCGAGACTAAGCATGATTTCAGATAAGATCGAGCGTGGAGTAATTCTGTTTCCCAAAGAAGGGGCTGAAACTTTGATTACACAGCTGGTCGGCTACGGCATTGAGAAGCACGATGATCTCATGGATGCGCTCACCATGGCAGTTCTGGAACACATGAGAACAGATTCAAATCTAGGAACCGTACGCTTTGTCGATGCCAGAACGATATTCGGTCCTAACTATAGGAGAAGAAGTAGTTCATCACATGGCTCACGGAACTATTGGTCTCGTCGGCTCGATGACTTTAACGAAGCAACATCAGGGGCCTGGAATTAACAGATAACTATAGCCTTCGTCATCTGATAACGGTATAATTCAAGATGTCTAGATACCAAGTTAGTTCGTTGCACGATCCTTTGTGCGTGTTAAGCCATATGAATGGGCAGCTGCGCATAAAAGAGTTGGCTTAACGGCTAGCTTGGGATCTAGACAGTCCAGCGTGGCTGTCCATTTTTGTATAGCCTCCTGGATTATTAACAATCAATTAATAACCAAGGAGGTTATATGAAACAACCAAAAGAAGGAAATTGGTTCAAAAGACACAAAATATTAACAGTCATTCTCGGATTCATCGTACTCGGTGTAATCGTGAGTGCAGCTGGTGGTGGGAGCGACTCAAACAAAAGTGCGAACACTGGCTCAGGCTCGAGTGTAAAAACCGAGGATAAAGAGACGGTTGCCAAAGTTGGTGAGCCAGCTCGAGATGGTAAGTTTGAATTCACCGTGAAAAGCGTCACTTGTGGCAAGGCTTCAGTCGGTACAAATCAATACCTCACCAAGACTGCACAGGGTCAGTACTGCTTAATGGATCTTACTATCAAGAATATCGGTGATGAGAAGCAGAGCTTACTTTCATCAGACCAGAAACTCTTTAATGCAGCTGGTCAGGAATACTCAGCCGATGACACAGCTACTATGTACAACTCAACCGACACAGCAAGCACCTGGTATAACGACATTAACCCAGGCAACAGCGTAAGCGGTGTCATCGTCTTCGACCTACCAAAAGACCAAACACCAGTCAGTGCAGAACTGCATGACAGTGCCTTCAGCAACGGTGTAAAAGTAAACCTATAATTAGGCTAGACTTACAGACCAGACAGCGGTACTGTTTGATGTACAGCCATGCTGGACGAAAATACTCAACCACTTAAATACTGCCTGTACGCTCGAAAGTCTTCCGAGTCTGACGAGCGTCAGGCAATGAGTATTGATTCACAATTAGCAGAAATGAGAGCCCTCGCCGAAAACGAGGGCTTAAATGTTGTATGCGAATTACAAGAGAGCCGCTCGGCCAAAGATTCAGGCAAGCGGCCAGTCTACAACAAGTTACTGGATGGGTTGGAGCATCAAGAGTACAATGCGATTTTAACGTGGGCACCAGATCGCTTAAGCAGGAATGCAGGGGACCTGGGAGCGGTTGTAGATCTCATGGATCAACACAAGCTCCTACATATACGCACTTACTCTCAAACATTCACCAACAATCCGAACGAAAAGTTCCTACTGATGATTCTCTGCTCTCAAGCCAAACTTGAAAACGATAATAAAAGCGTTAACGTAAAGCGTGGTATCCGAACGAAGTGTGAGATGGGCTGGCGACCAGGCGTTGCCCCACTTGGCTATATAAACAGAGCCTTTGGTGGAGTGAAAGATATTGTGCCCGATCCAGATCGAGCGAAGATCGTGACTGAAATGTTCCATAAAGCTGGGCATGAGGGCTGGAGTGGTCGAAGACTGAAGAATTGGTTGGATGAGCAAGAGTTTACAGGCCGT
>JAKOXV010000003.1 GCA_029780855.1 bacterium | reverse complement strand
TGAGTAATGTGCGGTGCCGTTTATAGCGGGCGGGCTTGGGAGGAAGCGTCTTGAGACTAAAGAACAGGGTTACAAATACCCCAAATAACGCTAACTGCTGGATACGACTGGCGATCTGTGGTAGCTGGTTGGCGGTAAAGCTATCAGGGTTAAGTAGCAGCGGTATGAATGCCGCACCCGCGAGGATTAGCGGAGCGGTCGCCCAGCTAAGATGCCCCTCAATAAGCCGAAGTATTTTGAATGTGAGATCCATCTTAGGAACCTTGTTTTCTTCAAAATAACCCTTTTCGGCAACATAGGCTACATCTGAGGCGCCCCAAGCCCAGCGGCGCATCTGAATAAACTGCGCTTTGAGTGTTTTGAGGTACTTGTCCGAGAGCACCGCATCCTGGTAGATTGGAATAAATATCGGATACACCTCATGATTGCCGTCAAAGCGGAAGTAGCTCCGCCAGAACTGGTGACCGTCTTCTACTATTGTCCGTACGCTCCAAAAATCAGTCTGAATAAGTGCCGCCATACTCTGGGCATGAGATGAAAAGTTGCGCAGCGTGTGGGGACGTAATGACTGTACCGTCATCCAAAAAGAGTTACCGGTAGCCACCACTCGCATTGGTGCCGGTACGTCCCAGATATTATTGGTGAACATCGGCATTGGCTGGTACGAAACATGCAATGGATCTGGGCTGACTGCATAGGTGTAACTCAGTGCGGCCAAATATTTTTTATGCGGTCGGTTGTCTGAATCCAGCGTGGTAACCGGCACGTGCAGCGGGTCTATCCCCTCTTTCTCCAGGTATTTTTGGAGTTCGCGGCCGGCGTAGGTAATGTTGCCGCCCTTTCCGATCACTTCATCGGGCATATCTTTAGGGTGCTTAATAGCCATTGCGTGACGGAATGACCCCTTGTAATCCTCTATGAGCTGTTTGGCCTGTTTTTCTACCATGTCACCACCCCGCTCTTCATATGCCAGCACCAAGATTACCTTCTTCATATCGTACTCTGAATCGAGTACCGATTTAATTGTGGGTTCGAGCACTTCACGACTTTCGTTATAGGTGGCGATAATGATGGCATGGACGATGTCACTGGGTTTCACCGGTGTGGGGTGAACCTGAGACCGCAGCACATTTTCATAGTGCCACTTGGGGTGTTTAGCGTGGGGATCCTTAATTTCTTTGGCCTCAATCTCATCCAGCAACTCACCCCAATCCAGCTTCTGGTGCAGTTTTGTCACCCGATAACCATGGACTGCCCTGATGTTCATAGCCACCGATTTGATGAACCACATCAGCATGTACGCGATGATTATGTACACCGTAATTAGGGGATTAATGATACTCAGAGCAAACGGCAAGATCAGAACGGACCAGCTGAGTGTTCCTGGCAGGATTTCAAAAAAACGGTATCGCTTACCTTTATCCTGCTGGAGAGGAATCTCGATGTTTTTCACACGCGGATCCTAATGTGCCAGCACCAAAAGTGCATTACTGACAACCAGGCCGAGTAGTAGAAGCAGCGTTCCGAAGCCCATAATAATAACCGCAAGTTGGCGACGGACATTGTAGATTTTCATCGCTAGAAACAGATGGAAAGCTGTAATGAGAACGGCAAAAGCTATAAACATCACAAACGTACCGTAGCCCCCTACTTGGTAGGCATTGAGCCCAAGATTGGCCCGGTACTGTACGAAGTAACCTTCCGTCCGGTTTGCATCAAAACGCCACAAGATAAACGCGGTGGTAAGTAACGTTAAAAAGGCATTTACCGTTAACAGTAAAAGCACCCCTTTATCGTGAAAAAATTTCTTTGGAATTTCCATATAATAATTTATATCTGTCAGTGACTGCTGCTACACAGTATAAGCTTTTGGAGCGATATTTTCTAATCAAATCCGAGAAAGTTAGCTGTGACGGTCGCGTCGGAATACACTGGTGCGGGTGGAGGGAGTCGAACCCTCGTCTCAGCCTTGGGAAGGCTACATAATGGCCGTTATACGACACCCACAGGATTCATGAGACAAACCTACGGTTTTTCTCATCGCGAAGGCAAAATGGTTCACATTTTGTCTGGCTGCTCTTTTCCCTATTTTGGGGTCCCCGCAAAGAGAGGATACTTTGTGGGGTAAAGCGCAATACAATTATAAGCTGGAGCCGAAGATGAGACTCGAACTCACGACCTGCTCGTTACGAATGAGCTGCTCTACCAACTGAGCTACTTCGGCACACACAATACCAATATCCGGAACATTATAACAAACTATCTTCTCTAGACAGAAAAGGACGCCACAAATACTGAGCGTCCTTTTCGTAGCACTGCTTGCCTATTTACGGCCAAGCATCGTAGCAAGGTAGATCATATATACTCCGGCAACTCCCACCAAGCTGTACACAACTCGAGACATCGCGCTTTCTTCGCCAAATATGGCAGCTACTAAATCGAACTTGAATAAGCCGACAAGCAGCCAGTTGAGCGCACCCACAATAACGAGTGCCAACGCAACCCAATCTAGAACGTTTAAGTCTCCCATAGTACCCCCTTTTGTTGGTGTTGCACCTTTATAGTACTGAAAAACGAAGCATTTTCTGCAAAAATATTCGCACTTCTCCACATTTTATCTATCTTTTATCTGTTGTGTAGTGTACAATGGCGCTCACAGGTCTTACTAGCCGTTCGTGTACGTGTCTTAGGTAAGAAAATAGGTCGTCCTGTGAAAGTAAGTAAAGGATTAAAATGGCTAGTAAGTTATTCGTAGGGAGTCTTCCCTACAGCACTACTGACGATCAACTCCAGGAGTTGTTCGCTCAATACGGTAACGTTGTGTCAGCAAAAGTTATCTTTGACCGCGACACCAACCGCTCAAAAGGCTTTGGTTTTGTAGAGTTTGAAGATGACGCTGAAGCAAAAGCTGCTATCGACGCTCTGAACGAATCAGAAGTTGATGGTCGCAAGATTATCGTTAACGAAGCCCGCCCTCGTGAAGAGCGTCCACGACGCGATTTCGGTGGCAGCAGCTTCCGTCAGCGCTAATATACGTTGCGTATAAAAAAGAGCTCTCCCAGGAGAGCTCTTTTGTTTTGATGAGCATTAGTTCCAATAAGGAGGACGCTTTTTGGTAGCTTTGGGTTCAGTGTCTTCCTTAGATGTTACGTTAGGAAGCGAACGATCAATAACTTCTCCGGTGAGTTTATCAACACGTGGCTCGTTACTGTCTGTAGTATCTATGGGAGTTTCTCTTGGTGTAATCACTTCTCCCGTTAATGTATCAATTCTTTCTTCGGTCCCTTGCTGTTGCATTTCTGCTTCAGTTGGGTTTTCGGGTATTCCGCCCGATGGTACTGGAATTTAATTCGTTTTTTTCGTTTGTCATAGCCTAGTTATAGCACACGTACCTGTCTCTCCCCTATCTCCTCGTACATCTTACTCGGTCGTAGATCATAGAGCGGCCTTCGGAGCGTGCCTGCCAGTTTGGCAACCACCAAATCAGCGTAGGATACTCGATTGAAACGCTGACTCGCTGGTACCAAGGAACCCCTTCTCTGCAACGCATCTATCCTATCCACCACGTAAGTCCGTTGCAGCGGCTTTGGCGTATCAAGCTTCCTACCGTTGGTGAAATCGTTCATTAAGGAGTGGTTTTCGATAGCAATATTGGGTTTTCCATCAGTAACTTTGTTGAAACTGGGAACATAGACCGCCCACATATCGTACCCGTCGTAGATTGGAAAGGCGTTGTAGTACAGCACGTAAGTATCTTCTAGTAGAAACACCATGCTCTTCAGTACGCCAGGTTTCTGTAAGTCACTGTCACATGCCAACGGTGTAATACTGCCACCCAATTGTGCTTCTAGGGCCTCAGGCAAATGCTCCGAAGCGTGTAAGCGGCTCTGCCGTTCAGCAAATTCTTCCGGCGGACCATTTAACTCCGCCCTCGCGTCATGAACCTGCTGTTCTAGCAGTAATAGTTCCTTAAAATCCATGCCAATTTCTCCTCGTTACAAGGGTAGTTTCTAAAAGTTGGAATGCACAAACAAGTAAAAATAAATGTACTACTCTCATCCTGCGAGTTGCTTTTTTAGTGTTTAATTGGTATGATCTCATCTGTTATTGTCGCCTTTGGCGGCATAGCGCCAAATGCGGGCCTGTGGTGTAGAGGCCTAACATGCCTCCCTGTCACGGAGGAGATCGCCGGTTCGAATCCGGTCAGGCCCGCCAGTAGAAAAAGAAGACCACCTATTGCAGGTGGTTTTGTTTTTCTATCTAGTGATCTTTGCTCACGATTCGAACCGAAAGCCCGTAGGGCCGGTTCGGTCGGCAAGTTCGCGCGCAGGTGCTCGCACTGAGCACGAGCGCAGTCGTGCACTACCCGGTCAGTGTCTTCGAGACAGCTGACCTCTAAACGTTTATGCTATAGTGGAATCAATGCACTATCAGGGGCTCAGACACAAACACGAACGAACACGTCGCCACCGCAAAGAAAGTAACACTACGTATAGTAGGCTTTTAGATAAAGTTACGTTCGTGGCTGGCATCGTTGGGCCATTTACTGTATTGCCGCAGACCTACGGTATATTTAAAAGCCAATCGGCCGCTGGCGTGTCACTTACTACTTGGGTGCTAATATTTGTTGTCACCTTCCCATGGATTCTCTACGGCATTGCTCATAAAGACAAAAGTATCATTGTTAGTTTCACCCTATGGGAGATCATGAATCTCAGCGTCGTCATTGGCGTGCTGCTGTATTCATAAAGTGACGCAAATACCGCTTGCTCTGGGACTGCAATATGCGTATTAGCCTATATTGGAAAGTTATGCCCGCTAATGCTTGCATAAGCACGCAAGCAACGTATGCTTGAGTAGATATGGGTGAACACAAAATCGAGTTTCAATTCCAGGTTCCAGAGATTGAACCGTCTATCTCTCCTGTCACAAGCGCAGCTTTGCGGCTTGCGAGTCTCGCTGAGCAGCTTGCCCTAGAAAATAGAACGCTAGTTAATCATCAAAATGGTCGAGCCGAAAACGTAGCTGAACACTCGTTTATGCTCGGTATCGTAGCACCAGCTTTGGCTGAGCAATTTTTTCCTCACCTAGATCCGAACCTTGTAGCTCGCTACACCACCATTCATGATGCGGTAGAAGCCTATGCGGGCGACACCCCTACTCACAACTACGCTGATGTAGATCACGCCTCTAAAGAAGAATTAGAGGCGGAAGCTTTGCGGCAGCTAAAAGCTGACTACAGAGACCTGCCGGGGTTTGTGGCGCTAGCGGAAATGTACGATGCTCAGGAAGTTCCTGAAGCCCGGTTTGTGAGGGTGGTAGATAAAATGATGCCCCTGCTTATGCACTTCCAAGACGAAGGCGGTACGCTGCGGACCTACATGACTCAGAGCGACCTGGCGCAAACACCATCCCCCAGAAACGTATTTCTACGTGAAAAATATCCCGAGTACGAACTACTTATTCAAGCCCGCGAAGAGCTCACCAGTTTAGCTGTAGAATACTTTTTCTAAGAACGGTCAGAGCCGATATAATTGCTTGTAATTTGGAGTAAAATATTGTATTATTTACACACTTTCGTTGAGTTTTTCTCCGAAGGTGTTTTTTGACAAGTAGGCAAACAACCCCTGTTAAGGAGGTGGTGCTTTTGCCATCCCGCTCGCGATTTTCTTATCGTGGAAAGCAGATTAGTAATCCGTACCTTGCGGCACTGATCGTGGGCGCAATGATACTGGTGCTCGTGCTCAAGATACTCTTGTTCGTAGCACTCATGATCATCGCCACACCATTCCTGATCGTCATCCACTTCACTCTCAAGGTCTTTGGCCGGGGAGGATTCGTTACCGAAAACAGCCCCGACGCCCTAACCATTGAGGTATCCAAGGCAAGTTTCCAGAAAGCGAGACAGCAATGATCTGGATAGGCGTAGTCGTCTTGGCTGTGTGCGTCATCATCGCACTGGTCATGGCATTCACGGACAACCAACCCGCTCCGCGAACGGCCGCAACCCTGCAGATCCCACCCATGCAGCCGGGGAGCGATCACCCGCTCTCCGACGAAGACTTCATCGGTCCCAACTAGTACCTTGGGGCGTGGCACGTTCAATACCTGTGCCACGCCCCATGCGTGCCCCTGCCTACTTGTCCCTCTCTAATTTTATGAATCTTTCCGTACGTTCTCCGGAGCATCTTGCGTCGTAAACGCCAGACCATGTTTTGCGAGAATATTGCGCAGTGGTACAAGTTCTACACGGTATTCTTCCCCTCCAATAGCATCAACAAAAGTTTGTTCAGTCAGCTTTGCTGCATCCCCAACTGTTCTAACCCCCTGCTGACGTAGTACCATTTGGATACCAGTAAACTCAACATCCCTATACCATAGAAGTGCCCCACTCAGGTCGTCTTCACAATATTTCTCTGACATTGTATCCTCCTTTTTTCGAGGTTTTGTGTTGTAGATTCACTCTAGTACATGCGGTATCTATTTGCATTGTTTTTTTCACGTATACAACAAGTCAGCCCTTCATATGAAGGAATCACGAGGAGGTATAATCATACGTTATTCTAAGGGGTGATGTATGCGCGAGCTTTGTGCTTGTCTTTGAAGTCGTTAATGTAGCTGTTGATGTCTTTGAACGTAAACGTTATGTGCGCAGCCTTTACTTTATCACCCGTTACTTCGGTGACCTTATAAATTTCCAGCGCATAACCAGTGTTTACAATGTCTGATATTTGTCCGGTTTTCAGCTGAAACAAGGCATCAGTTGTAATTGGGCTGAGGTCACGGTTTGTTTTATCAATCACAAACCCAAAGTCCCCACCGTTTCCCTTGCTCGCTTGGTCGTCTGAATATTTGGCTGCTACGGCGGCAAAGTCTGCACCAGCCTTAAGTTCAGCAAGCGCTGCCTCAGCATTCTTATGCGTCGTGGTATCTAGCTTGGAAACAACTTTTTGTTCCAGCAAGCGTTGCTTTATTACCCGCTTAAAATCATCAGGAGACCAACCAAAGTTCTGTTTTAGCGCATCTTCATAAGCCTGTTCACTACCCCCCAAACGGTTTTGGCGGCGCAGGAGCGTAACTTCGTCTTCCACCTCTTGTCCTGATACGCTGACATGATTCTTAGCTGCCAGCTGTTTAACGTAGGCATCGTTAATAACTTTGGTCAGTGCGCGTTTTTTATAATCTTCAAGCTGCTGCTTCCCTGCTTCTGTATTAAAGTCGAGTTTTTGCTGGTTTTCATAAAAATATATGTAATGACGAAGCTCAAAGAGGTAGTTTTCGTAGGCAACGTAGTTGGTGCCCGCCTTAGCCACCGGGAACGGCACCACCTGGGTGACACGATATAAAAACGCTGAGCTACTGTTGAGCCGATAGAGCGCAATAATGCAGTAAGAAAGTAGTCCGATTATTCCCGCAATTATTATCGAGGTGGTCACCAGGACAATGCGATGCTTAGAATGCTGTAAAGGGTATATGTACTTACGCGCACTCGAGAGCACTTCTTCACGGTGGGCAGCAACCGTATCATTGGTTATTCGTGGAGCATTCGGGTTTTCGGGAGCCTGGTCCGCACCAGAGCTTTTGCCGTGTCTTCGCTTTGCAAGTGCGTTTTTAAGCTTCTTCTTCATCTGTTTCTGATTCCTTATCGTTTTGTGGAGAGAAAGCACTTGCTAGTACCCCCTGCTCTCGTAATATTCCTAATAATTTCTTTTGGATTTTGGCGGGATGATGGACATCATGTATGACCAAATCGCCCAAATATGTTTGCATCATTATTGTACCAAATCCTAGCAGTGTTTCCTGCAGGCCGGCAATGGCATAGTTTACCATCTGTATCTGATTGAGACCAATATCAACGACACTACGATGAAACAGCCCCTTTTGAGTAATCTGGATAAGGCGCTTATCGGTAACAATAAAAAGGCTGTAATACCATGCGATCCAGGCTGGAAAAAACAGTATCAAACCCAATACTAAACCTGCAGCTAATCCCCCGTAAAAATAGCTAAACTCTGGCTTAATAAGCGCTGGCACCGTACCCAGCAGGAGCGCTAACATGCCCAAAATCAAGCCTTTACGCATAACAACCGGGTGTTTTCTAAACACATAGATAACTTCTTCATCATCCAACTGATCGGCAAAGTATTTTTCCGGATTTTTATCTTCTGCCATACGCGTAATTATACAGTAGTCAGAATAGAGCGTGCACTAGAGGTTATATATTCGTTTCTGGAGGTCGGTTGGATTAGGGAGAGACCAGCCGGCATAGTATTTCTGTTCGTGCTCATACTCTAAGCGTTCTTCGGCGGTCAATTCTGCGACTGCTGCCTCTGGTAACGGTACCAGTCTGGCGGTAGCCAAAGCCTTATCGATATCTGGAGCTGACATATCAACACCCGACATCTCTAAAATGTATCGCATTAAAGGAAGGTCGGCTTCATCAACACTCCACAACTCTGGCGGCATAGGATCGGCTGATCCAGGTAATTCGATAGCATTTCGTTCACTCATATGGGGTACTATACCACGAATTTACTTTTTAATTGGGAACGGAAGTGCACCATTTCCTCACTTTCTCGAAGCAAGCTTCTGCGAGAGTTCGTCATGAACGAACCGCGGCTTCGCCGTATCGGTTCAAATCTGTGCTCGTATCGAGCAAACTTTTGCACCATCCTTTGAATGGCACGAAAGTTTTATGGTATCCCCGAACGGATTCGAACCGCTATCTGCTCCTTAGGACGGAGTTATTCTATCCATTGAACTACGGGGACACAGATGATCTCCGAGTGGAGATCGCTACTCATTGTACCACCCCTATACCCTATGCACGCTCGTACGGTTCGTAGACATGCAGGTATTCTGATTTGTCGTAGGCAAAAATCTCTTTATCTTCAAAAAACCGAGCTACTTCTGTTTCGCCATTTTCTTTGCTATCCGATGCATGAATAAGGTTACGACCCTGGCCGATTGCCAGATCACCCCGTATCGTGCCAGCGTCAGCAATACGTGGATTAGTTGCCCCTACAATCAAACGAACAGAGTTCACACACTCAAAGCCTTCCCACGCCATCACGACGACCGGCGAACTCTTCATAAACTCCTCAATACCTTTATAGAACGGTTTGTCGATCAGATGAATATAATGGGCTTTCAGTAGAGCGCTATCGAGACGCATCATCTTTAAGCCGATGAGTTTTAGGCCCTTACGCTCTAGCCGCGAGGTTATCTCCCCTACAAGCCCGCGTTGAACCGCATCTGGCTTAAGAATGATCAATGTTCGTTCCATAGATATCCTTCGTTTACTTTTATCTATTGTAACAGATGTAGGGTGCACAAACCTAGCTAGACGTCGTACAATAAAGTTATGCTATTTGAAAAAGCTAAGACAGATTTTTTAGAACACCTGGAGATCGAACAAAACCGCTCCCAGAAAACAATCGCGAATTACGATCACTACCTTACGCGACTACTCGACTATGCCGGAGAAGAACTCAAGGTGAGCGATATTGATGCAGAGCTGATCCGCAAATGGCGCCTTTGGCTAAACCGCCTGGGTACCAACACTAGTGATGAACTACAGAAAACCACCCAGAACTATCACCTCATTGCCCTTAGAAGCTTTCTAAAATACTGTGCCAAGCGGGATATTCCAGCGCTGCCACCAGACAAGATCGAACTCGCCCGCACCAAGCGTAATCAGGTCACCTTTTTAACCGCCGAAGAGGTAGAGCGCTTGTTTGAGCAGCCCGATATCAAAACACTATCGGGACTACGTGACCGTGCTATACTCGAACTTTTGTTCTCTAGCGGCCTACGCGTGTCTGAGCTCGTGGGATTGAACAAAGATAATATAAACCTGAAGCGCCGAGAGTTTATGGTACGCGGTAAGGGGCAGAAAGACCGACCGATATTTATCAGCGAAGCCGCCGCCAATTGGATTCAGTGGTATCTGGATAAACGCGATGACACGGCAGTACCGTTATTCATCCGATACGGGGGGAGTAAAAAAGTTGATCAATCCGGCGACCACTCCCGTTTAACCGCCAGAAGCATACAGCGAATGGTTGCTCGCTATGCCCTGCTTGCCGGTATTACCAAGCATGTTTCCCCACATACACTTCGTCATTCGTTTGCCACAGATTTGCTTATGAATGGTGCTGATTTGCGGTCCGTGCAAGCACTGCTTGGGCATAGCAATATCACCACCACTCAGATCTATACCCACGTTACCGATCCACACCTAAAGGCTGTGCATCAAAAGTTTCATCGACATACAGAGGAGTAATACGCAGCGTTACTGAATGTAACAGAAGTTGTTTGGGTCGTTGGCATTAGGAGCATTAATTGAACCGCCGCCAGAATATACCTCGAGACGTTTACAGATACCGTCAAACACCTGTAGCGCATACTCTGGGAAATAGTAGCTCTGGTCGAGCGGCCTGCGCACCTGAATACGTCGTAGAACATCGTTGGCCTTGCCGGTGACATCAATCGATGCTTGGGTGCCGACAAGCGGAAGCGTGTTACCACTGCTATCTTTGGCGGTAATTGCCACGTTGCTAGCCGTGTAGGTTGATTTTAGTCGAAGATAAAAGATCTTGTTGGCCGTGGCTGCACTAACCTTAATGGATACATTACAGGCGTAGGCAAAATTTCCCCCATTACCCTGCCGACTATCTACATTACAATTGCCGTCTGTAATGGTAGCGTCCTGTGTTGGATACGTCACTGCGCCTCGGCTGTTAACAGCGTTGGATTTGAGTGGATACAAAAAGTAGGTACGGTCATCTAAGTTGCCCTCACTCAGGGTGCCAGTATCATTGCTAGAAAGTATTGAGGTACGCAGAACCCCGGTAGCCTGCCACGGCCAGTTACCAATGTTGCTGTTTTTCTGTGGCAAAAAATGTGATGCATTAGTCGTAAACAGATCCCGCTGGGCACTATCTGATGCCTCCCAGCTGACATTGATTGTATCTATCGCACTCGAACCGCTATGAACCGGAACGATGATTGACTTGTCAGTAGCCGCAGTATACTGCAGATCACTTGGCGAAGGATCGATGAGCACGCAGGTATATCGGACATCGCCTGCAGCACTCAGCTGGGCACGGGTCGGATACTGAGACGAAATAGTATTAAGTGCGGTATTATCACAAGAGTTTATAGTGTATGTTGGGTTGGTTTTTAGGTACGCTGCTGCGTCATTCACCCCAGATTCGGCCGCATAGTATGCCTGGGTGGATAGTTCTCTATCAAGCGCCTGCGCTTTTTCACGCTGCATGATACGTGCATGGCCAATCAAGATGAGCGTTAAAATGGTCATAATTATCAGAGTAACCATAATAGAGACGAAGCCTGATTGGTTTGGGGAACGCTTATGCATACGCTTCATTTTACTGCACCCCTAGCCTTCTGAATACATTGGTATGAAGCTCTGCCAATGCGCACCACTGTGAACCGGTGGCTAAGCTCTTACACCCCGTTGGGTCACCGCTGCTATTAAATTCGATTAGGTCATCATCACCGTACAGAATACCCACATCAATAATCCACGTACAGCTATTGCCTGGTGAGCAACTTGATCCCGGTTCAACGGTCAATGACTTTAGCCGCATATCTTCTCCTAATACATCCTTACCATTAGCCGTAGGCTTATCCACCGTAAGATCAACCGGAGGACATGAAGCAATACTTGCATTATCGGTATCTCGCCATAAAGCGTGCCGGATGTGATGCGTTGCGGCGTAGTCTTGGCCAGCATTGGTTATACTGCTATTCACCTGGCCATTAACCACCCAAGTGTAGCGAATACTGCCAAAGCACTGACTTTTTCTGACGTATGGCTTGCCACCAAGTGTACTTACACTAATACCCTCAACCGGAACGGATGCCGTGAACTGTATAGTGCGAGATAGCTCATCAGTTAGGTTGCGAGTGGTATCCTGTGTGTTAGCGGTTACTACGCCCTTGTAGTACATCCTACCAATCTGCGAAGAAACTGCTGCAATTACCAGCAGCGTCAGCGAGAACACAACTGTAGCAATCATGAGCTCGATAATTGTAAAGCCGTCTTGCGTCCGATGAAGTCTCATAGTTGATGTACCCTGTAAACCATACCGACTTCATCACGACTAGTATCAGATCGGCCACCTATTCGATACCAGCGAACGTACACACTAAATTCGCCATTAGTTTCGTTTTTTATTGCAAGGTTATAGAAACCGCCAGGCGTGCCATCAGCATTTACCTTGCAGCTCGCATCATAATTACCAAAATCATCACCACTAAGCACCGGTACCGTACCCCCCATAGCATCGGATTCATGAACGGTACCGTTCTCAAAACAAAATATTTTTGACTCGCTGAATATAGGCGAGCTACTCTGCGTAGCGGCTGCAGCAAGCGATTCAATCTGTGACTGAGCAAGCTGGGTTGCCTCAGTGCGTTCCTGAGCCTGGCGGCCGGCCAGTAGGTTACGGGTAGCAAAATTATACGCACCGGTAATCACGAGCGACAGAATGGCAATCGCAAACAACACTTCTACGATCGTATCTCCGCGTTGTCTGAGACTGCGAATCATGCTGGGCACTTCCCTTGTGTCTTAGAAACATATTCGTCACCAAACAGCGTACTTGCCACGGCTTGTTTGTTATCTCCGCCAATTAATATGGCGCTCTTTTCTTTGTCGTCTGAACGAGAAAGACAGATGAGAATACCATTCTGAGGATCAGGTGTACCGTAATTTGCCCCGTTAGCAGCCGAGATTACCGAGCCGAACTCTCCCCCAGTCTGTCCAAGCGATGTTGTATTTATAGGATAAAAACTTACTTGTTGCACACCCGTTTGTAATGAATCGTTTTGATAGCTGTTGAGCGGAGCCACAAAAGCAACACCGCCGATCTTTGTCGCTGCATTACTGCTATCACCAAGGTTCCAGACAGCCGAAATGTGCAGCCCGTAATCAAGTGAGCCTTCGTTTGTCAAAACGTCGATTGATTGAGGTTTTGCTTCGGTGAGGCTGGTTACTTCCTTGCCGTCATTTTTTTTGCGTTGTCCTGCTATAACGTAGGTCTTAAACAGGTCACATGCACCTTGGTCACTTGGTGCAGCGTCACAATTTGTACCGTCCTGCACCCCAAACTGAACTACTTTACCCAAAAAGATGCAGTCGGTATTGGTTCCTTGCGAACCCGAACCAGAGGTAATAGTTACTGATCCTGCACTAACGCTACACGTGTAGGAATTATTCTTAGCAAATTGTCCGTTTATGACATCGTTTGACACATCTTGCATAGCAGCTCTGAACTGATCAGTGGCTTGGACAAATTGGTTATGTATCTGGCGCCCCCGAAACATACCGACGGCGGAAGCAAACAATAACCCCGTGACTGCGATAACTATCAAGGTCTCAAGAATGGTATACCCATGTGGAATTGACCCACGCTTCATGTGCTTAGTATAGCATAAGCGTCTTGGGTATAACTCCTTATTTATTACAGAAGTATCAGGTGTTGGTACCAGTGAATAATCGATGTGCCAAAAAGCTGGACGATTACCGCTGCAGCAAGCAAAAAAGGCCCGAACGGGATATGGCTGGTACGTTTAACCCTCCCGATTGCCAATAGCGGCAATGAGAGCAATAATCCGCCGAAAGAAGCAGTAAACAGCAACAGTAGGCCTGCCGGTATACCACCCGCCAGAATCCCAAGCGCAAACCCCAGTTTTACATCCCCCCCACCTATCCATTTGCCGCTCGATATCTGGAAAAGCACGTAAAATAGCCCGCCCACCACCGCAAAGCCACCGAGCGCACCAAGCAGGTCCTGAGAATCGCGCTCTATTGCGCTCAGTACCAGGGCTTGCACCACTGCCAAACCGGTAAGCACATACACTACTTTGTCTGGTAGCTCCATCCAACGCAGGTCATAGACTGCTAAAACAACAAATCCGACAATAAAAACAAGCCAAAACATAAACGAAACCATCCCAGCCGAAGAAAACGATTCAGGCCAAATTAGATATGATCCCACAAACAGTGCTGCTGTTGAGAGCTCAACTACTGGGTACTGCCACGATATTGACTTTTTACAGTAGCGGCACTTACCCCCCAAGCGCAGCCAGCTAAGCACCGGTATCAGATCATTCGCTGAAAGCTTATGGTGGCAATGCACGCACTCAGAGCGGTCTTTGACCCAATCCTTTCCCTCGTGTAGCCTCCACACAAAAGCATTGGCAAAACTGCCCAATACAAGTCCTAAGAGACCTAAAATTACCACTATCATAAGCATTCACCTTAGCATAGCATGATTACCAGTCTCTGGGGTAGCAAAACAGCCCGTTTCCGGGCTGTTTATGCTGCATTGTGTACACTTAGACTAGACTTGAATACACTGCGGTACAGCGTTACTGCTACTGTTCTCAGTAGCGTATAGAACGACTTGCTCTCGCGTTTGACCTTGAACGGCACCATTGTAGGAGCCGTATGGCCCACTGACAGAACCGCACTTAGCACCTGGGACGATGACAAGGTCGTTAAGGTTATTAACCGTCACACCGTTACCCGTTAGAGCTGTTGATTTGACAGCGCTTGAAGCTGTATATTGCGCCATATCTCCAAGATCATTCTGGATAAGCGATAGTGCTACACTTTGCGCGTTACCTGATGTCGGGACGGTAGCGCCCTTGTTATTTGCTGACCAGTTAGCTGCTGAAGTTGCGACACGGCTGGCATCATTGGCACGTGCACTATTGCGTTGGTTACGCTGCAGTTGCGGAACTGCGATAAGCACCACAACCAAGATAAGTGCAGCAATCGCAAGCACGATCATGACTTCTATAATAGTGAAGCCTTGGCTCTGTTTCTTTATTTTATTTTCCATGCCCTTGTTTCCCCCTTAAGGTTGTTTGTTAAAGCTTTTTATTGCTTATGGTTTGCATATTACTGTTTTTACTACTAAAAAGCAACCAGTTTTCCACAGCTTACCGACCGGCGATATTCTGCCCGACAAGCCCGTATATAGGCAGCAAGATTGCCGCAACAATCAGCAGCGCCACAACGCCGAGGATAATCATGAGAACCGGTTCGATAATAGTGGAGATGTTTTTTATCTGCGTATCGACTTCTTTTTCATAGTAGTCCGCAGTCTTTTCGAGCATTTGCTCCATAGAACCGGAATCTTCACCAATTTTTAACATATTTGGGACAAGCTCGAGAAAGTTTGGGTCATTGGCAAGCGCTTCAGACAGTGCCTTACCTCCGCGTACTTTATCAGTTGCTCGCTTTAGAGAAGCCTCCACGTGTACATTGTTCACTGATTTTGAGGTTATTTGGAGCATCTGGATGAGAGGTACGCCGCTGGCGACGAGAGTCGAGCCAGTTCGAGCAAAACGTGCCATATATAGCTTTCTAAAGAGCGGTCCAATAGGCCACGCTTTCATCTTTATTCGGTCAATCACTTGTTTACCACCGAAAGTACGCGCCCATCGCGTAGTGAAGAATGTCCCCGCAACTACAACAGCTAATACAATCCACCACCAGTGAACCATAAAATTAGAAACGGCCAGCAATACACGGGTCAGGATGGGTAGATGCGCACCTTTTATGCCATCGTACACCTTTTGCACTTGTGGCAATACCGCAATAATCATAAACCCGACCACTCCCACCATGACAAGCAGGACAATTACCGGGTAAATCATGGCGCCGCGTACCTTGCTGAGAATCTCAGCATCTTTTTCTTGTTGATCAGCCAATCGCTCAAGTGAACGATCCAGTGTACCAGAAGCTTCACCGGCAGCAATAAGGTTTATAAAAACCTCATCAAATACCTGCGGGAACTTTGCCAATGCCGACGAAAAACTCGAACCAGCCTCAACGTCAGCAATAACTTTAGATATCACCTCTTGGAGATTCTTATTAGAGGTTTGTCTGGCGACGTTACGCAAACTTTGGACCAGCGGTAAACCGGCGTTAATCAATGTCGAAAGCTGCCGAGAAAACAGTACCTTATCCTTCACCCTTATGCGGTGGAGAAACTTACCCAACAGCGAACCGTTGGCGTTTTGCTTCAGCGTAATTTCTATCGGCGCTAAACCTTCTTTGGTTATCATCTGCACCGCAGCATGCTCGCTTTCAGCCTGTACTTCTGATTTTACTTTCTGGCCAGTCGCGGAATCTTTTGCGGTATATTCGTACGTTAGCATACTAGCCTCGCATTAACCGGTCTAGTTCTTCTATGTCCACGGCAAAGTTTCGGGCTTCATCATAGGTGATTGTACCGTTATGAATCATGTTAACCAGCGTCTTGTCCATGGATTGCATGCCATGCTCTGCACCGGTCTGTATAACTGCTTCTAGTTGGTGGCTCTTACCTTCACGGATGATGTTGCGTACTGCTGGCGTAGCAATTAGAATTTCTGCTGCCACCACCCGACCGCCACCGATTGCTGGCGCCAGCCGCTGTGAACAGATAGCTTGTAGAATGTTTGCAAGCTGTGAACGAATTTGTGGCTGCTGGTGCGGCGGGAACACGTCAATCATACGATCAATACTCTGAGAAGCAGAGTTGGTATGAAGTGTTGCAAAGACCAAGTGGCCGGTTTCGGCGATAGTAATCGCAGCAGCAATAGTTTCGAGGTCGCGCATCTCACCGATCAAGACAACGTCCGGGTCTTGTCGCAAGCTACTACGGAGCGCCGCAGAGAATGAATAGGTGTCATAGTGTACTTCTCGTTGCACAATCACCGATTTCTGGGATTTATGCGTAAATTCAATCGGATCTTCGATGGTCACAATGTGACAGGCTCGCTCGGCATTAATTTTATGAACCAGTGCAGCCAATGTGGTTGACTTACCGGAACCAGTCGGGCCGGTTACCAGTACCAGTCCTCGTGGATAATCAGCAAACTTATTAACCACTTGCGGCAATCCGAGCTGCTCAATCGTTAGAATTTCATTCGGGATTAAACGCAGTGCGGCCGCCAAGTTACCGCGCTCATGAAACGCGTTAACACGGAACCGGCCTAAGTCTCCAAACGCGAAACTAAAGTCAAACTCTTTGTCTTTTAAGAGAATTTGCTTTTGATCTTCGTCCAAAATGGCAAACACCAGCGATTCTACTGCCTCTTCGTTCAGCGGATCAGCACCCGATACCGCGACCAGTGAACCATCAACACGTAACATAGGCGGAAGCCCCACTTGAATATGAAGGTCAGAGGCTTTCTTTTTGATTACCTCTTCTAGTAGTATTTCGATTTTTGGTTGTCCTTGCATAGCCACCCTTCACCTTTTACGCGCTATCTGCCGCAGCAACGCGATTTACCTCTTGTAATGTTGTCTCTCCTGCCAAAGCCTTCAGGTAGCCATCCTGGCGCATAGTTATCATACCCTCGGCTTGTGCTGCTTTTTGGATTTCAGAACTCGGTGCTTGTTTTAAGATGAGTTCCTGGATTGCCGAGGTTACTTCAAACACCTCGTACAAGCCCATCCGACCTTTGTATCCTCCTGGATTATCAGGACTATCCGCGCCCTTGAATAAAGTATAAGCATTTTGGCCTCTAAGAGGCAAGGTTTCGTACCCCAAATCTTCGCCAACTTTTTTAACGTCTTCTGTCTTCTCGGGTAGTAGGGATCCGATTGTGGCATGAACTGCTTCCGCTTCCGCTGCGTCAGATTGATAACTTTGACGACTTTCGGTTAGCCGACGAACCAATCGCTGACCAATAACTGTATGGACGGTAGAGGCTATCAGGAAGGGCTCAATACCCATGTCGAGTAAACGAGGAAGAATTCCGGCAGCTGAGTTGGTATGCAATGTTGAGAACACCAAGTGTCCGGTAAGGGCAGCTTGCACCGCCAGGGTAGCAGTCTCTTTATCACGAATCTCACCTACCATCACGACGTTCGGATCTTGACGCAAGATAGACCGGAGCCCGGATGCAAAGGTAAGTCCCACATCAGCATTCACTTGAATCTGGTTGATACCTTGCATTTTGTATTCTACCGGATCCTCTAGCGTGACGATGTTTATGCTATCGTTTTTGATTTCCTGGATCATGGCATACATGGATGTTGACTTACCGGAACCGGTCGGTCCAGAAGTGAGAATCATGCCGTTCGGCCGTTTTAGTCCCTTCCTAATCATTCGCAAAGCCCGCCCTGTATAGCCCATGTCTTCCAGCTTGAGGCTCGTACCGGTCTTATCTAGCAGACGTATTACTACCTGTTCTCCCCACACTACCGGAGAAATGGCGATACGCAGGTCAATCGGATGATTGTTAGCCACAATACTAAACTGACCATCCTGTGGGATGCGATGCTCATCTATCTTCAGGTTGGATAAAATTTTTATACGGGAGACAAGAGGCGGTTCGGTGCTTTTTGGTAGTTTCATGATTTCACGCAGCACGCCGTCTATTCGGCAACGGATACGTAATTCGTTCTCCAACGGCTCAATATGGATATCGCTGGCGCGGTTTTTTGCAGCGTAATCTAGAATAGTGGTCAGGGCCTTACTAATCGGCGAATCTTGGACCATGGCCTCGATATTTTTAGGTTGCTCTTTCTTCTTTTCCTTTCGTTCGGCAGAATCTTCTTCGTCTAGATGGGCTCCGAGCGCCCCGGCAACCTCTTTGTCGATGTTGGCATTATCATATTGGCCGAGTATGCGTCGTATTCCTTCCTCACTGGCGGCATAAACCTTGAGCGGCCGGCCAATTTTGTTTGCCAAAAAGTCTACCGCTTGGACATTGTCGGCGTCGAGCATAGCAACCACCAATCGCTGCTGCATTTCACCCAGTGGTACCGCCATATAGCGCTCCGCAATGTCCTGCGGCAGGAGTTGCAATACATCAGCATCTATCTGGGCGGTGCTCAAATTGACATACGGGATTTTAGTAACAGTAGCAATTGTTTTGGTAAGCTGCTCATTAGTAATAATTCCTTCAGAAACCAGCTCACCAAAAAGCGGTACGCTTTCTTTTGCCGCTTTTTTTCGGACCTCATCTATTTTTTCCTTAGAGACTAAGCCGTCTTTCTGCAGTAGTTCTTCGACTTGTTTTTGGGCGTCAGCTGAGAGCACGCTCATCTTCTACCTCCCTACTGAGCGTTGAACGGTTGTGAGTTGGTTGACTCACCAATTTGTATGAGTCGGGTCGGATCAAGCGAGTCTTTATTGAAGTACCTGCTATCAGGCTGGGTAAATTCCGCACTTATCGGGGTTACTACCTCTACGGGCGTCTGGCGATTAGCTGGTGCTGCAAAAAGTTTATTGCTCACAAAATAAGAAATGATTGCGGTTACAAAAATTACGATACCGACCGTTAATATATCTTTTTGTTTCATTTGATTACCTTTGTTCCCATCTTTAGGCTCACCTCTGACTGATAATACGTTATTGCATTGACCGTCACGGATAAATCATTGTCCTGCCCGCTTATAGAGATTGACTGAACGTTAATTGGTCGAATAGAACGCTCCGTCACGCTCATTAAATCTTTTAGAGCCTGGTAGGATCCCCCTGCAGTGAAGGTAAACGGCATTTCAACGGGTTTTGGTGAACTGGCAGGTTTGTCATTCTGATTTAGCTGATCATCCGTTCCGCCAATTGATTTAACTGCAATACTGTTTTTTGTGAGCAGCGTTTCTACGCTGGTTACGAGAGCTGGGAAGTCGTATTTGCTGGGGAGCGCATCGAGGACAATCTTACCGTTATCCCCGTCCTTTTCGCCGTTTCCCGAGGGATTACCGCCTAACACATTATCATTGCCGCCAGTGAACTCTTTATACGCTATATCAAGGTTCTGTGCTGCCTGTAAATTGCTCTTGAGCTGGTCTAGCGCCACTTTCTTTTGTTTTATCACCCTACTTTGGTAGTTTTGCTGACTCCAAAGCGCGCGCGCGGCGATTATCGAAAACGTTACCACGAAAGAAGCGACCGCTACCGCAATCACCATCATGGCGTTGGCCTTATCTATTTGTAGTCGTTTGGTGGTTGGTTTTTTGTCTGCCATATTTGTTCCTATTGCCCCGTGCCGGTTTGATTAAAGAGCGCGCTTGGTTTCTCAATTTCCGAACGAGTGGTAATGATCTTAGGAATGGAGAGGCTCACTTCTTTGGTGTTATCAAAGATGGCAGCATCAAATTTGAAGTCAATCTGGTAGCTAGCGCCTTTTTGGTCCTTAGAAAAACCAGTAAGCACCACGTCTGAAAACGCTTTAGATGAACCCTCAGTGCCCTTTACCGTGTAGTTTGTGAACTTAATGGTATCTACAAATGTGTTTACATCACTCAAACTCGGTGCCGAACCACTCATAGAAACTGTCTGGCTCGTAAAGTCGATATTGACACTAGCAAGGGAGACATTACTAGGGGTAATCTGGATAAGGTACTCAGGAAGTCGTGAGGTAGCCGGTTTTTGACTATGTAAATCCGGTAGTGCCTTAAGCTGATTCTGCACCGTTAAGATCTTTGATATATCGTTGATGTTCTGAATCTTGGCATTATTGCTCTTAATATCTGTAGTCAGGTGGTCAATGTGCTGCTTTTGAAACACTTTCACCGATATAAACATGAGCAAAAATATAGTAAATGCACTAGCTGCCACGATGGCTGATACCACGAGCACCATGTGTTTTGTGCGATTGGCTTTAATATAATCAAGCTTAATGTCGGGGAGTAGGTTTAGCTGAATCATTCCATTCGCTCCGCTAAACCGACTGCTACTCCAAAACTATTGGACACGGCAAGTAATTCGTTTTGCATATCTGCAGGGAATGATACATTCCGCCAGGCGTTTCCAATCTCTACGCTTACACCAAACTTGTTTGCAATGTACAACGGAAACTCCGGCAAGGTTGATGCGCCACCGGTTACGATAATACGGTCAAGTTTAACCTGGGGGTAACGAGCCTGAAAGAACTTAATTGATTTTTCGATTTCACCAACCAACAAATCAACGGTAGAAATTATAGCTTGATGTATCTGCCCCTCCAGCTTGTCTTTGCTTAGTCCAAACTTGAACACAAACTGTTGTGCCTGTTTTTCATCAATGCCCAAGTTCTGCATGGCAGCTTTAATAATGGCATCTGAGCCAGTCGGGATGGAACGAGTGAGCCGCGCCGCACCGTTCATAACAATAACCAAGTCCGAACTCTTGCTTCCCATATCCAGTACTAGCTGAGGTGTTGTAGCGTCCGCAGCCACCAGCGCTCGTGCCAGAGCCAAGTTATCAGGCTCGAACGCAATCACGTTTAGCCCTATCGATTCAAGCATGTCCAGTCGACTTTCTACAATTTCGTTCGTTACGCTGGTAAGCAGAAGTTCTACTTTGGTCTTATCCTTGGGAGAATCGCCCAACAATGCCCAATCAATTTTTGAATCGACCACTGGTGTAGGTATCAATGAATCAGCTTGGTAGCGTATGCTTTTGGCTAGCTCATTTTCATCCAAACGATCAATATCAACCACCGTTGTAAATACTCGTTGTGATGGCAGGCCAACTGCTACGTTCCTGGAACCAATACGAGCTTGTTCCAGCAAATCCCGCACTATCTGAATAAGCTTTTGCTGGTCAGCTTTGGAATCGCTCATAGCCAGCTTACTATCTACGGGAGCAAAGGCATACTTATCCAATGTCTTCACACCACTGCCACCACGAAGCTGTACCACCCGGATTGCAGATGTACCGATGTCTAGCCCAATAAAATCAGATACGCCTGTTAGTAAACTCATACTTACGCTGATTATAGCATAAGCGTAATACTAATTTGCAACGTTTTTATAAGATTGGTGGCAAACTAATTATTGTGCTGTTCTGGCCTTTAGTGTCAGGAATTACTATGTAAGGGTTTTTTGCCAAATAGATACTCGGAGTAAAATTAAACACTTCTGCGATTTTGTTCGAACTTGGCGCCTCGTCGACACCAGCGGCATTCAATGTTCCATTCGTGCGCAAAAACCTAACTTTATTGGCAATAAACGCCCCGTTAACTATCAGTTGATTGCCGCAGTTATCATATAGTTCAGATATTGTGTACGTAGTGGCATTCTGCTTTGCGCACGTGAAGATCGTTCCGCCGCTACTACCATCTGGTTGGGCAATAAAGACTCCATCCAGACGCTTTACCTTGTTGGTTAGGTATATATTTCCTTTCACCACCACATAGAGTGAAGGTATTCCATTCACATCAGTATCGCTAAAGCTTGCAAGGCTAATGTCATCGTTAATAATCAGATCGCCGTTTATAAACACGGCATGGTTACCAGAAATGTTACTCCAGCTTCCGTTAATCATCGTTTTACCACTGGATGGGTTAACATCCAGCGCCTCGTTGCTAGCGCTAATCAGAGTACTTATATTATCTGCTTGGCTTTTTCTAGCATTGGCAGACTTGAGCGAATAGTAATTTGGCGCGCAAGAACTTATGCCACTGAGCCCGCCAAAATCATTAACCATCGCATTGCCCATCCGGTAGTTTCCAAACGTCAAGCCCAGCTTAGGACCCGTAGCAGCCCCGTTGTGGGTACTGGCACTAATAAAGCCATTATCCATAATAGCCCCCATGGCAAAGGCGGCGTACTCTACGCCACTACCCTTCCATCCACTCTCATTGACTGCAAACGTAGCAATAGACGCATCAGGATTGGGGTCAGGTCCACTACATATCCCATTGGTGTTCGCAAAGTTTCCACCCGCTATGGTGTCATTACCATACACCCGCACGTACGGTTTCGCTGTAATGGGAATTTTAGGCGGTTCATTACTCCCTCCGAACGGACAGGTAATCGTCCTGTTTTCTTGGCCCGTGAGACCAAGCGTAACTTTACCGGTATACTGCCCGGCAGTGGGAATACTCAGCCAGTTAGGATCATTGCTTGACACCGACAGTGCTGAGCTTGTTTTGCTTAACTTACCGTTAGCAAACAACCGGTCGTTAATACTAGTTCCATCAATTGTGATCCGAGCCTGGTAGTTAATATCGTTATTGTGCATGTTTTGGATGTCTTTAAAGGTTGCTGTTATGTTAAACAACTGTCCGGGTTCTGGACTACTTGGGGACGGATAAATATTGTCGCACTTTGGGTCAAAGGGGTTGTTTGCTGTTTCGGGGACAAAAAACGTTAAGTATGTAGCTACTTTTGTATTCAAAAAATGACCAGAATAACAGTTATTGGGTGCTGGTCCATTGTCCCAAGAAACACCGGTAGATGCTAAACAACCAAAAAAAGGATCTTGTGTGTTTGCTCCTGACATTCTTAGTTGAAAGCTTGTAGCACCCGAGGCCAACAGCCCCACATCATGCAGGTCTCTCACAGGCACTCCAGAACCTTTGAATAACGCATCCCTATATGAAACGTTAGGAATATTCTCTATAGCATTCTGCGAAACCGTAGGATTAGAAATAAATTGTGCAGCATCTAGATAGCCAGCCCACGCAGCAGGATTACCTCCCGCTCCATCCGTTAGTGCGTTGAGGCGGCAAAAGATACCGAAACCTACGCACCAAATCCTCTGATTATTAATGTTTACTAAACCTGCGTCGTTTATATCACCGAAGGGATAGTGTAGTGTCGAGGTCACCCCAGCATTCGTCCTTGTAGGGTCAGAATAATCTGAATCCACAAGTGCTGGATTATTTTCGTAGTGCTCGACGTTATCAGGATGAGCTATTGCACTTCCAAGGTACACTTTTGTAGGTGATCCACCAAAAAAAGTTCTATAGTATGAGTTTGTAAAAGGCACGTTACCAAGACAATCCCAAAAAAGATTGATTCCGTTATTTGGGTCACAGTCTATGGGCGAATACCCAAACGCAGCAGCACAATCGCCAAAGTTAGGACCAGTATCAATAGTGTAATTTGACGGTGAAGGATCAGAATCAGCAATAATGGCCCCATTATCATTGTTCTGCCAACGAGCTGCATCGTTACCTTTTAAGCCATATTGCACAACATGGTAAGTACCCACGCCAGGAACCGAAGTGCTACCTCCGTAATGAACGTACCTTTCGCAATCGTAACTAGTATCTCGAGCGGCATCAACTAAAGGACTACCGAACGCAATGTGACCCCCCAGCATGACACTCAACAACCCGAGAATTAACATGTAGATTTTTGTTTTACTGATGTACTGATTCTGCAGTAGTTTCATGGTACTAATTATTCGCAATCAATTTAATAGAAGTTACTACCTCGGGATACTGTTTTTGGAACTCGGCATTCTTATTTATTAACGGCAGCGCCGCTTGAGCATAGGTTTTTGCTTCTTCTTTTTTGCCGAGAGCCTTGGCGGCTAACGCCATGTCTATAAGGTTACCAAGATCCTTCTGGGTGTAGGTACCACCGTCCGGCAAACTGTCTTTTTGAGCATCGTATCGTTCTTGAATCGTGGGCACGTTCGAGGATTTTTTTAAGTTAGAAATAACGTCCGCCGTGGTAACTGGCTTGACGACTGTGGTTTTGGAACGAGACTTGTAGTTCGAATATACAGCGCTCGCAATTAAGCCGACGACTAGAAGGATAACCAATGCGGTTGCCAACAACTTCAATTTTGTATGGTTCGCATACAGCTTGCCCACCTGAAGCTTCAATCGTTGCCAAAACGACACTCGTGTATATTTCACTTCCGCTGCCATAGCTTGCTATTAAAATACCATGATACGCTTATGATTAAAATATGATTCGTCATAGCTGCAATATGAAAATATACCATCTAAGTGTTTATGTATTATACTGAATTTAACACCTCAAAATGAGTAGTATTTTACAGACTAGTGTATAGCTTTGTCGCTTTGTTCCTGATCAAGAACGCTGAGCAGTATAAAGCGATAAAAATTGTGAAACATATCAGATTGGTTAAATTGCAGCGCAGTGGCAGAGGAGATTTCCAGCATAACCGGAAAAACTTGAAAGCGCCATTGCTCTTTCCTCTGCCACTGCGCGAACCTTAGCCAGTAAACCGCGGGCTAGCTGGGATTGCCGCAGCTGGAACTGACGAAACTGTTGGTGTGACCACGATATCTGGAGTGTAGTCACCGATCTGGCGGACAACAGAAACAGGAGTACCGATCTCAGCAGGAGGCAGTACCTCGCAGTACAGATCGACGATTATACCACCACTCGATACACCCTCTTCGCCGAGAATCATCTGTACCGTGATATAGCCATCAATATAGAGATACTGTGGCTGCATAGTGGCGAGACGCTCGGCGAAATCGGCATCTTCGACGCCGTCGAAGCGAGCCATGCTTTCCCCAGAGTACAGCAGAATGGTGTTGTCAGAATGAATGCTGGTGTTGTTCTCGAAGGAGAAATCCACTTTGCACATCTGACCGTCGATTGGACCCGCCAATTGGGTTGTGATTTCGACTTGACTACCTGGTTCATCATGTATCTCATTGTCGACCGGAATCGACACCAAAGTCACGCTCTTCCCTGTAGTAGATGTACTGGACTCCCCGGCATAAGCCATGGAGCCGGTCGAAATACTTGTTAGCAGGACCGCTAACAGGGTCAGGCTGATTCGCTTAATACCCATCATACTCTCCGCAGTTACTTCGGCTTCTGCCTGCACCGTAACCCTTCTTGGGAACGGGGTATACCCTCTTGATAAAAAGAATAAGCCCCGTTCCCTGTATAATAAGGGTAAACCGAATCTGATATGTTAATGATCCGCTAAAACTCATATTCACACAGGGCTAAAGCCCATGAGTTAGCAGTATATATAGTATGACAAGTATTTTCTATACTGTCAATAGTGTGTAACATAATCTTTGAAGCAATCAGTGCTCCAGAATGGACGTACAAAATAGGTAGATGGCGCTGAGCAATTGAGTGTACAGCCGCTAAATAGCCAGTCTAGACGCTTAGTGATAAGGAGAGTTTACAAAGCTTTTCGAAAGTACTACCATAAGCGTAATATTACTATCAAGAGGAAAGCAAATGGTAGCTCGAATTAGTCCCTCCAGGAATAAAAGGCCCGGAACTGCTTCGCGTAGTTCAAAAAACAGATTAATTTCATCAAACAATTGGCTTCGAAAGAAGTCATTTTTAATATTTATTGCCTTGTTTGCAGTTATCGGATCCGTAGTAACCTATCGGAGCTTTGCTCTAGAAGTAGATCCGGATCTTATTTTAGCGTCGTATACCGTAGAGAAACCGTCGACCATTACTAAAGACGCCAGCGGCAATATCACCTACAATTCGATTTCATCATCAAATATTGTACTTAAAGACGGTACGCTACTTTGCGATGATGGTAACGCACAAGGTGACGTAACCATGGGACGCCTAAATAAACCGCAGCTCAATAATTTATATAATGCCTTAGACATGTTAGATATTGAAACACTTCCGGACAACATTGCTCCTCCCGGTACTAAAGCATTCGTGAATAATTACAGTGGTTTTATGCTAACCAAGGGTGACGAGGCAACTGCCGTTGATGTCTATCCTGGCAGTTCACAGCCATCGATACTTTCTACAATGCAGAACAAAATGCAGCAGGTTTGCAGTACGGCATCCGTTCGCCAAAAGCGAGGCATGGAATCCCGCAAGCCCAAACAGCCTCGGCGGCGTCAGAACAACGTCAGCGCCCTAAATCGTGCGTCGGGATATTCCAAGAACGCATTACAACAAGTTGCTGACTTATTCATGCCCCATGCAGGAGCTTCACCGGCAGCCGAGACAGGGTGGGAGGCAGATTATGATACAACAGCAAAACAGCGGGACGCAGTAAACTACGTAAGAGGACTCGGAGGCTTACAGGGACTGAAGGCAGAAGGTTGTTTAAATATACTTGCAGGTAGAGTGGCCTGGGCAAATGCACACTTCAATCGTCTGTTTCACTCCAACGGCGGCAATTTAATCGGGGCCTTTGAAGACCAGTATGCACCCTGTCCGAATCAATATTGGCTGTCCCTAGGCGAGAATGTCGGCACCGGTTCCTCATCAGATCAGATCTTTCAGGCGTACCTCAATAGTGCTGGTCACCGGGCAAATATACTCAATCCTAAATTCAACAGAGTCGGTACCTACGCGTATAAAAACACTTCAACGGGACAAATCTATACCGCAACTTGGTTCGCCCAATGGTGATTTATGAACCAATCACCGTTCGATAAACCTCTACTTGCTATCAATAAAGACCGTCCCCTCGTACTTTTTGTCCTTGTTATTTTTGCCGGAATCATAGCGGGCGGCGTATTCTCTTGGGGCATTCCAGGGCTAGTGTTGCCATTGTGTCTAATGCCTCTCTTTTTGGCCTGGCAAAAAACCGAAAGCGAAGGTTTCAGGACGATCACAGCCTATACGACGAGTTTTTTTCTGCCTTTCTTTCTCGTAGTACTTTCTTGGTTTCTTCGAGTTAATGTGTCGGGCCTAATCGGTATGAACCGCTTATACTCAGTTTCATCGGCGATTATCGGCTGGCTCTTAATGTCCTTTGTTGTGTGCATACCTATGCTTCCTCTAGGATTATTTTTCGGTTTTACTATTAAACTACGACCAACGCCAGTGGCATGGATATTATTCTGTGCATCCTGGGTAGTTTTAGAATGGTTACGAAGTGTATGGTTTTCTGTAGTTTTGTATGGTTCACAAGGGACAATCGGTGATTATTGGAATTTTGGCAATTTTGGACTAGGCAGCGTTCAAACACCTCTTGCTGTACTCAGCCGGTTTATTGGCATGTACGGGCTTACCTTTTTAGTCGTCCTCATGGCACTCATTCTGTTCTTCGCACTGCAGCAAAAAAACCTTACTGCCCCACTTACGCTTACGGTAATGATGGTTATTGCTTTTGGAGTAAGCATTCGGTACTACCGGACGGACAATTCCGGGAACATACTACAAGCAAGCGTATTACAAAATGCAACGACCATACCTGAGGCTGGTTATCATACGTCTATCGACAATAAATCAGATGAAAAAAGAGACCTCATTGTACTACCCGAGTACTCCGGAATGTTTCTATCTGATTATTCATCAGTTACTGAGACCCTGGTGAATAAACGCTTAAAAGAGAGCGGCTTCAGCGTTACGGTAAGTAAAGGCAACCGCCAAAGGTGGTACGGTACGCTTGACTTTCATGACGCCAAAGGAAGATTAATTTCGGAACAAACCAAAGGTTTTCTGATACCGACTGGCGAATATCTTCCGTACATGGTTCAGATATTCTATCACCTTACCGGACAAAGCTCTATTATTACTCACTTTCAGCATTATCGCCAAGTGTATAAAGGGAATCCAGCACAGACCTTTAGCTACGGAGGGCTCACTATCGGTCCGGTAGCCTGTTCGGGAATTCTCGGTACGAATATTTACCGCAACCTAACTCGACATGGAGCGAAAGTGTTAACCAATAGTGCCTCGCTGATAGATTTTGCAGGGTCTAAGTCTTATTTTCGGCAATCCATTTTGCTCGCTCGCTTTCATGCCATTGCCAACAACCGCCCTTTTATCCAATCTTCGCTCGGAGCACCGGCCTTTGCGCTCAACAGCGACGGTAACTACATCGTAAAACCAACCGATTCAAAAACTCGCTTCATTGACTTCAGCTTTATGCCAAACAGTCAAATTACACCCTTTACCCGCCTCGGTGAATGGGTACTAACATTCAGTTTGTTACTACTTATTATGTACGGGCTAATGGCAGCCTGTAAACTACTTAGGAGGAGATAAATTTCTTGTTATAATACCAAGCAATGAGTCTATCAATTGGCATCGTTGGGCTACCGAACGTCGGCAAGTCTACCCTCTTCAACGCCCTCACGAACAACAATATCTTAGCGGCCAACTACCCCTTTGCTACCATAGAGCCAAACAATGGTATTGTGCCTATTCGTGATGAACGGCTACATAAGCTATCTGCTCTGTATCACGGCGCTCCAATTAAGCCGGCCACCGTTGAATTCGTAGATATTGCAGGATTGGTAGCTGGCGCAAGCCAAGGAGAAGGTCTGGGTAATCAGTTTCTGGCTAACATTCGATCTACTAACGCCATAGCACATGTGGTACGAGCCTTTGATGATACAAATGTTACGCATGTCGATAGCGAGCACGACCCTAAAAAAGATATCGAAGTCATAAACACTGAACTCGTCCTAGCCGATCTACAGACCGTCCAAAAACGGCTTCCTCGCATGGAGAAAGAGGCGCGAGCCAATCCGAAACTAAAGCATATGGCCGATGCACTTAAACAGATTGAGCTTGAGTTGGATAGTGGCAAGCCGGTTCACGTCGCGATTGATGCAGATGGATACGAAGGTCTAGAAGATTTACAGCTACTCACCATGAAGCCAGTGATTTATGTGTTCAATGTTGATGAACAAGGGCTAGCCGATGCACAAAAGAAACAAGAGCTTTCCCAGATGGTAGCACCTGCTCAGAGCATCTTTGTGTGCGCCAAGTTAGAACATGAACTCCAAAGCTTGGATGAAACTGATCGGCAAGAGTTACTTGAGAGCTACGGAGTGGAAAGCTCTGGCCTGGAACAGCTGATTCATGCCGCCTATGACACCCTCGGTTTACAGAGCTACCTTACCGCCGGCGAAAAAGAAGTACGCGCTTGGACAATTCCCAAAGGAGCCACCGCCCCTCAGGCAGCTGGAGTTATCCATGGCGATTTCGAACGCGGTTTTATTGCTGCTCAGATCGTTGATTATCATGATCTACTATCCGCCGGCTCAGAAGCAGCCGCTAAAAGCGCGGGCAAAATCCGCACCGAGGGGAAATACTACGTCATGCAACCAGACGATGTAGTTGAGTTCCGATTTAATGTATAGGCCCTTTAGTGAGCACTAAAACGCCCTACCCTTCGGCGCGTCATGAACGGCCCTTGGGCATAGGGGTTTCTGAACTTTGGCCGAGGCAATAAGCGCATCTGGTTTTGGTTAGTAGCATCATTAGTAGCGACTATGCCGATATTTTCTGACACAACCTGCCGCGTGAATTCATCAACGGGTTGTGCTGGTGGTGGCGTCTGGAACTGAGGTTGGTAGACTGGGGTAGTATCTGCAGGCTGCGTATAGGCTGCTGCTTGCTGGGGTTGCGTATCCTGTTGCCCCTGGCTGGTTGCCTGGAACGAGTACTGCTGTCTAATTTCTATAACACGCTGCTGGACGTAGGAGACTAGCTGGCGGAGTTCTTTACTTCTGAAGGTAGTAAATATCAATGTCTTTGTAGGGGTGCAAACCTTCGCCGATGCACTAATAATTTGGCTACTAAAATCTACCTCTGCGAGCATGTCATAGCGAATATCTTCTACAAATAAATGCATGATCCGCTTGTCAATCAATAAGAGGCGCTGATCTGTCGCGACGAGCGTAGCAAACCCCCCTTCATAGCGACCATTCATACAGTGCATGACCTGCTCGCCAGGAATTAATATGTGCTGGAGTTCCATGATTTCCGGGCGTCCCCAAAACTTAATGGTGAAGCCAATTCGTTTGAGCTGTTTTTCCACCTCTTTGTGTGTAACCATATCCCCTCCTCCGTTTGTACTTCTATAGTATGCTCACGCAAACTTAAAAACTGCTAAGTAACTCACAACAGAGGTGTGATATTTGTCACAGTTGGCAGGTACTAAGAAATGATTCATAATATAGTTATGCTCGACACCGCCGCGCAGCGCAAAGCGATGCTGCAGATGTTCCAGAAAGGTACGTGCCTAGATTACAGAAAAGGCGAATTTGTCATTCGTCCCGGAGAAACGCCACCAGGCGTTTTTTATGTTGAAAGTGGCCTCGTAAAGGCCTACGATATAACTAAATACGGTGAAGAAAACCTGCTAATTATTCGAAAAGAAAACGAGATTTTTCCCCTGCTATGGGCCTTCACCGGCGAAGGTCGAAATGTAATCTATGAAGCACTGGGTCCTACAAAAGTCTGGCGTCTGGACCGAGCCGAATTCCTAGACTATATACAAAAGCGCCCCGATATCTTGCAGCAAACATTGGGCGTAATTTTAGAAATGTACCGCATTCACTCGGAGCGTATTATGAATTTGGAGTACCGCACCGTCCGTGAACGACTGGTAGCATTCTTGCTTATCATGTCCAATCGCTTCGGACGCGAGATTGATTCCGGCTTTTTGGTCGATGTACCCCTGAAGCATCAAGATATTGCGAGTTCTATCAATGCCTCGCGGGAAACTACCGGTCGAGAGCTCTCACAGCTCGAGAAAAAAGGCCTCATCGAAGCGACCAAGCAATCCTGCTTCATCCTTAAAGACACCGAAGCGCTCCATAAAATACTGGGCGACCACCCTACTGCCACTTAAGAACAATGTTTTTTATGGTCTCCACAATCTCTTCGTGTGGCGGAAGCTTGTTGTTGTCATAGTAATGATTAACCCCAAGGAAGTTATCAACCACGCTGAGACAGTATATTTCGTCGGTGGTCAGGTGCATTTTATCAACTGCCGGGACACTGGCGATAGGAGTGGCGATAATCAGTTTCTCCAATTTAAAAGGTTTTAGGTACGCTGCTGCCGAATCCAGTGATATACCACTGGCTAGTCCGTCAGAAACCAGTATGACATTATGGTATCGGAGCAGATGCGGATCGATAATTCCGGAGCCGCCGAGTAAGCGGTTCATCTCGTGCAGTTTTTCCATTTTTTGCTGTTCGATAGCACCATGGAACTCCCCTACAAACTCTTCAATCTGGCCCGCAGAATACATGCCGTCATACGTAAACAGACCGCTCTGATCAATGCCTCCTATTGTCATATGCTCACCTGGTAGCTCGATCTCTTCGGTAAGAAGCATCATTAGCGCACAGTGCAGCTGCATCGCAAGATGGCTAGCGATCACCACTGCGCCATCACTCAGAGCTACCACCGCACAGTTTTCGTAACGGTACTTCGGAACAATCAGCTTACTAAGTTTTTCGGCTGCTTCTGAGCGATCCTTGAAATACATATCGCCAGTGTATCACACCCCTTATGCTTTAGGGGTCAGTTTCTTTAGGATATAGAAGCGTTCGCGGTTTCCCCGTGCCCCGGCAACTTGACTATCGGCTTTAGCAGTTATGATGAATAATTTTTGCACCCAGGATTCAAAGTCTTTCAGTATTGCCCGACGCATCGAATCATTTTTTATCACACCCTTATGTTTTACGGCGTCACCTGCTTCAAACTGGGGCTTAACCATGATGGCATACTGTGTTCCTGCGTTCCCGAGTTCGTGGGCGTGCGGCAAAATCTCCCGGAGTGAAATAAAGGATACGTCGGCAAGTACGATGTCGGGCGTTTCCGGCAGCGCTCTAAACTCCCTAAAATCAGTCTGCTCGAACAGGTCAATGCGTTCATCGTCCCGTAGGAGCGGGTGCAGTTGATTAGTTCCCACATCTACCGCAATTACCCGACGTGCATCGTGCATAAGTGCGTACTGGGTGAATCCACCGGTAGACGAACCTATATCTAGCACCACCTTACCGCGAAAGTCGAGGCCTAGAATCTCACTCACCGACGCCAGTTTCAAGGCTGCTCTTGAGACATATTGTTCTTCAGCAGTTACTTCCAACTTGTCTGTGGCCTGTACCTGAGTACCAGATTTTGTCACCACGTTGCCGTTCAGCTTGACCTGCCCAAGCTTAATGTAGCTCTCCGCCTGACTACGAGTGCTCACCAGCCCACGATTCACCAGTTCCTGATCAAGCCGCTGTTTCATTATTCTAATTCCCTTTATGCGTGCAACAACTGTGTGTCGGCACTTACATTTGCTACATCCACTCTTCTTTGCCACTCTTGTTCACACTTCTCAAGTTGACTGAGTATCTCCTCAACTAGAACATCATCCACTTCATCGCTCGTAATAGCACGTCCGTATGCGTTTTCATATTCTTGTCCCGTACAGTGGATTTGATCAAGTAATTCAGCATCACTTAACCCAGCAAAATACTGTCCCCATGGATCTGCTTCTGGGCGCTGCTGCCACTCTTTAAATAGTGGCCTCATCTCCCAGACAGTCATAATTAACCCTTTACTCGTTCGCGGTAGGCACCGGTAGTAGTGTCCACGCTTATGAGATCGCCGGTTTTTACGAATGCTGGGACTTTGACGGTTATACCTGTCTCTACGGTGGCATCTTTCATGACTGAACTGGTAGTATCGCCCTTCACCACGTCTTCTGCGTAGGTTACTTTGAGTGGCACATTTTTTGGCAACTCTATATTTATGACGTTACCGTCAAATAGCTGAGCCTGGACGATATCACTTTCTTTCATGTACCCTGCCTGCTCAGCCATATCTTCAGCTGGCAACTCAAACTGCTCGTAACTATCTTGATCCATGAAATGATACTGTGCGCCATCATTATAGAGGTACTGCACGTTACGGTTGGTCACATCGGCAGGTTCGATAGACTCGTTACCTTTAAAGGTTTTGTCAAGCACCTTGCCATCGATCAAGCTCTTAATCTTCACGTTTACGATAGAGCCACCACGACCCATCACCTTTTGGGCGTACTCAACTACCCGGTACGGCGTACCATCCATCTGAAATACCTGCCCTTTTTTGAGATCAGTTACACCTAAAGCCATTGCCCGGCTCCTAGTTCGAGGCTACGAATGGTAGCAATGCGAGGTGACGAGCACGCTTAATAGCTACGCTTAGGTGTCGTTGCTGACTTTCGGTAAGACCAGTCTTTTTGCGGCTTTCAATTTGACCGTACACGTTTACGTAACGCTGTAAGGTCTTGAAATCTTTGTAGTCAAAATAGGCTACATCAGTTCGTCGTTTAAAAATCTTCGCCATGTTCAATATTCCTTTCTTAAATACTTAGTCCGGATGGTTGTATGCCGGAATGGATTTGGGCTTAACGAATATTGACTACTGGAGTCAATAATTTGTTAAAACGGGATGTCGTCGAGGTTGATAGGCTCGTCGCCGATATCTTCAATTACCACATCGTCTTTCTTAGAAGCTTTACTTGGTGCGGGAGCACTGCTGCCACCACCATTGTCCCCACCTTCGCCTCTTCCGCCGAGGAATGTAACATCCTGTGCTACAACCTCAACCTTACTGCGCTTTTGACCATCTTGCTCCCATGAACGGCTCTGTAAACGACCGCTTATGAGTGCAGGACGACCTTTGGTAAGATACTGTGAAACGCGTTCGCCGAGCGGCCCCCACGCAACCACATCGATGTAATCCGTTGCCTCCTGCCAGTTGCCATCACTACCCTTGTAGCTACGGTTTAGCGCCAGGCTAAAACTGCAGACACTTTGGCCGTTTGGCGTTTGCCGGAGTTCCGGATCACGGGTTAGGTTCCCCATTAAAGTAACTTGGTTAAAACTTCGAGCCATGGTGGCTACCCTCCTTATAAGATCTATGTCTTATTTTAACGTTATTGTGTTTCTACCTTACTGCGTTTGCTGCAGAGAGGCAAATTATTCTTCGGTATCTTCTGAATCTTCGCTGTCGTCTGCTTTATCGCCGCGTTCAGCCGCTTTTTGGGCTTTTTCGGCTTTGGCAGCTTCGGCTTTGGCGATAGCCTTCAGGTCAGGCTTCACAATCAAGTAGCGAATAACCTCGTCCGTGATGTTTAGTGTGCTTTCAACCTTTTTTACGCCTTCGCCGGGCATATCGACGGTGTAAAACACGTACACCGCGTGCTCGTTGCGCTTAATTGGGTATGCGAGCTTCCGCTTGCCCCAATTGTCGGTCTTGGTTACTTTACCGCCATTGTCGGTAAAGATCTTAGTCACCCGCTCTTCGGCCTTGGTCAGGTCGACTTCTAAGTCGGGGTGATACAACACTGCTATCTCGTACTGAGACATATAAGAACTCCTTCCTTTGGTTCATTACGAGCCCATCCACCTATAGTGATGAGCTGAAGTTAATAACTTGGCTATTGTACGCTATTTACCTCTGTTAGTCAAGGAATGCGAGACTGGTGTATAAATTACCTTTGACCAGACCACGGAGTATACGTCAAAATATTGATAAGCATGAGTGCAAAAACAAAAGGGTTTAGGAACTAAGATGCAAGCGGAGGCGCGTATTGAGCGTGACCTTCCGGAGCGCTTCGCACGCCTTTACGATTACCGCACCAATACATTCGCTACCCCTCTCGATTCTCGTGGTATCGCCGATGCCGACGCCATACTTGAACTTGCGCTACGAACCTACCCTGACGAATTACCCGATTTTAGCAGGCGTATGGACGATGACGACGCACATCATATTTACTGGAGTGAGGCGTGGTGGCGGGCCTACGCTGATAGACATGAGGAAGCTGAAAGGAATATCATCTACGACTTCCGGAACGGGACTCCACAAAAAATGTTCGTCCCCCGTGTAATACATTCCTGGATTGAAACCGTCATGCAACCCGCACCTCCACCCGCAATCGACGTAATGAAACAGCGTAACGAAGCCTGGGAGAGCGCCAAAATATTGCTCAAGAGTGCATTTGACCTCGATAAAGCCCGCAAGAACTACAACGAAAACAAGCACGGCACACGAATCGTCTACGGCTGTTTTGAAGGCCTCACTCCCGTATCGGCAAGAGGCGATTTTGATGTAGAAGTACGCATGAACCGCGAGTACTGGTTGAGTAAACTGAACGAACAGTTAGCGGGCTGGCGATACATCGCCGATTCAGCCCAAGAGGAAATCCCTCAAGAATATCGTTTTATTCCGGATCCTCGCTTATTCAGTGTCAGAGCATTGAGTAGTCGTATAAAAGGAGGGGGCTTTATTCCGGCCGTGCCGCCGGAGTTCGCTGCCGCTTAGCGCGCTAAGAACTCGTCTTTGGGATTTTCATCCACCTCAATCTCGTCGTAGACGTCGCCGCCTTCGTCTGAGCCAGCGGCACCACCAAATACTTCGTCCATAGAGCCTACCAGTACTTCACGTGGCCGTGAGCCATCTGCCGGCCCCACAATCCCCTGCTCTTCCATCGTTTCTATCAATCGGGCTGCGCGAGCATACCCCACTCTTAAACGACGCTGCAGTAAGCTGGTACTCGCTTTACGGCCATCCACTACAACTTTTACGGCGTCTTTGAACATATCGTCATCAGCATCACTACCACCAAAATCAGCCACTACACCACCCTTACCATTCAGCTGGACTGGTTGGCTCACGACTTCTTCATCGTAGTTAGGTTCACGCTGGTCGCGGATAAACTGTGTTACCTTGAGCGTTTCATCGTCTTCTATAAACGCCGCTTGGACACGTTTTGGCTTGGGCATGTCGGCAGTTAACAGCAGCATATCACCCCGTCCCAGAAGTTTCTCGGCACCCATCTGGTCAATAATGGTACGCGAATCAACCTGACTGGCCGTTGTAAACGCGATACGCGCTGGAACGTTAGCTTTAATCAATCCTGTAATCACATCTACTGATGGACGCTGCGTTGCTAGTACCAGGTGTATTCCAGCAGCACGAGCTTTCTGCGCTAAACGGACGATTAATGACTCTACGTCACGAGCCGCTACCATCATTAGGTCAGCTAACTCATCAATAACGATGACGATATACGGCATACCCTCTTCTTTTTTGAGGTTGTTATACTCTTCAATATTTCGACGACCGACTTCCGCCATTGTCTTGAGGCGTCGTTCCATCTCGGCAACCGCCCATTTCAGCGCACTTATGCACTTTTCCGGTTCATTAATAACGGGAGCTAACAGATGCGGAATATCATTATATGGCGTAAGTTCTACCTGCTTAGGGTCAACGAGGATTAGCTTAAGATCACTCGGACTGTTGCGGTACAGAAGACTGGTTAGAATGTCATTGATCATAACCGACTTACCTGAACCTGTTTGACCAGCGACGAGAAGGTGCGGCATTTTAGCAAGGTCACCGACAATCGGTGTTCCGGCAATGTCTTTACCAATCACAAAGCCAAGCGGTCCCTTCACCTCTTGCCACTCGTGAGCTTGCAACAAACTGCTAATACGTACCGTTGCCGGCTTAATGTTTGGCACCTCTATACCTACCGCTCGCTTGCCGGGAATAGGTGCCTCAATACGGATTGAATGTGCCGCTAGGTCGAGTGCCAGGTTATTTTCCAGAGCGGTAATTTTACTGAGCTTAATACCAGAGGGTGGCTTAAGGGTGTACTGGGTTACCCGGGGCCCGATATTGGCCCCTTCCATCTCGACATTAATATTAAAGTTGCCGAATGATTCTTCTATAGCTTTAGCGTTACCCTCTACATCACCCGCATCGGCTTTATCTTGCTTCTGATTTAATAGCGTAATTGAGGGGAACTTCCAATCAGGATCACTAGTGGTGGTAAGTGCCTCATGGTTGTCGGCTGGGGCTAATTTTTGAGCTGAATTACGGAAGCTACTGAGACGAGCGACCGACTTCTCTTCTGTAGAGCCACGGTGATGCACCACCGGCACACCTTCATTCATCTTAAAGCTACTCTCGTGAGCCTTACTTTTCAGCTCTGCCAGATCAGTGTCGGCCTCATTCTTTGCAAATAGATCACCTAGTTTCAGGATCACGGCTGGCGAAATCGCGAAAGCAAAGAATACTGAGAGCACCATGAACACAAAGAACAAAATACTTGCGGGGACTTTGTCGAGCACGCTTAGCGTCGCTCCGCCAATCACATGACCAGCGGTGCCCCCGTGACCCGCAAGATACTCCCCTGTTCCATCTTTAGTAGCGAACGCGACATCCAGCCAGGCCGCCGCAAACAAAAGCACACCAAGCATACTCACGAATTTATTCAGTGGTATCTGCTTATCTTCACTCATGAATTTATGAATACCAAAGTAGACCAGGGCAATCGGCGCTACGAAGGCGGCCCAACCGAGTAGCCAGTAGGCTCCATGAAACAGCCCCTTAGGCAGGGGCCCACCGGTGCCAAACCCCCCAAGGAGCAAGAAGAGGGCCAAGAGAATCATAATAATAGCGCCAGCCATTGGCCAAAACGGAGATCGCTCCTCGATCTGTTCGACTTTTCTCTTTCTGGTGGTCTTCTTTTTGTTTGCTTTCTTAGCCATAACGACTTTCTATTATAACAACTATTCCTCTGGGATAACAGGATGCGCCGCTGTTTTGTCGGCCGCTGCTTCAGCATAATCGGCGAGCTCTTTGGCGTACCGAGAATCGTCCCCCATTTCAGCCTGAGCCTCTGCACGTAAACGTGCTTCCAGCACCCACTGGTCTATCCCTTCACTGCTATGTTCAGTAGCCAGCCTTCCTAGTGCCGCACTTGAAACGGGTCGGCGCTGTATTTCGTGCACAAGGGTTGTAGTCCGGTCTGATTCAGTTAGATGTTTGGGAATAGTGTTTTTGTTTTCATATTTAGACATGGGCTTATTATAGCAATTTTTACATCACTTGTCAATCCGCTTGCGCTTGGAACGCCTCCATGTCCTGGAGCACTAAAGTACCCAGCATACCTGGCGGTATCCGGGCAGCAATATACCCCCGAGCCGGTGCCTCAGGGGGAATTATCAGCATACAGAGCGGTTTATCGTGCTCCGTCACATAGCCTACGGTAATCAAACCGAGGTTCTCCATTACCCCGATTGAAGCAGGTACTCCGCCAACGGCTTCGGCACAGGCAAGTTCTGTGCTCACAAACTGCACCTCCTGGTCAGTCTGCTTTGCACTTTTCAACACCTCCCGCGCCCGCAAGCTCACTGCTAAGGCTTGTGGTGCAGAAAGCAGCTCTCTCATTTATGTCCTCTTCTATACGCCTTTGGAATCTTGGTTGAGTAGCTTCTGGCGCATTGCGGCGTAACGTCGTTGTAGTTCGGCGGCTTCATCCTGAGGGTTTTTCTGTTCGTTCTTGGGCTGATTTTGACCGGAACCATTGTTTTGCTTCTCACCATTCTTTCCGATTACATTAACCACCGGAATAACAATTGGAGCTCGACCGGTTTTCTCGAACAAGAAGTGTGTTACGTGCTCTTTTAGCTCTTGCTTGAAACGATCAAGATCTATGCGCTTAAACCGCTGTTGAACAGCACGGCGCAACTCGGTTCGGAACTCATTCATCAGCTCTTCTGAATCACGCATATGGATGAACCCGCGACTAATGATATCAGGGCTAGTGAGGAGTGTTCCGTTTTTGCGGTCGACGGTTAGGATTACGGCCACAATACCTTCTTCTGCAAGCATCAAACGATCCTTAACCACGACACCACTCACAATTGCGCCAGTTTGGTCCACGAGTAGACTACCATGTGGCACCTGGCCAGCATCTTGGTAGCCATCGGCGTCAAAGTATAAGCTATCACCGTTATTACGTAGCAACGCGTTTTCGCGCTTCCAACCCTCTTCAATCGCCAGTTCGGCGTGGTATCGGCGACGCAGTGCGCCGGCATGCACCGGAATTACGTATTTTGGCCGAATGATGTGAAGCATTTCACGCATTTCGTCCCGGCGAGCGTGCCCGGAAACGTGCAGCGGTCCACAGCCGTCAATTTCGTGGGTTGGGTGACGGAACATATGCACTCCCAGTTTAGCGAGATTGTTACCAATCATGTCGTAGCGCACCTCGTTGCCCGGAATCGGAGAGGAACTCACTACTACGGTATCTCCTGGCTTGAGTTTGATGTACTTGTGAGTACCTTCACTCATTTTTTGGAGCGCCGCATTAGGCTCACCTTGGCCGCCGGTGGCCATGACTAAGATCTGTTCGTCAGGAATGTTAGCAATGTCACGCATCGCCATAAAGGTACCTTTGGGAACCTTAAGGATGCCTTGACGTACGGCAATTTCAGCGTAGCTCATCATGCTGCGCCCATCTAAGGCAACTTTTCTTCCAGCTGCCACGGCTGCGTTGACGATCATCTGAATACGGTTCATGTTACTGGAGAAAACCGCACAGAATATGCGCCCTTGGGACTGCGCAATGACATCATGAAAACTCTGCTGCAAGGTGTGTTCAGTTGGCGTCCGACCTTCTGAATCAGAGTAACTACTCTCCGTCAGGAGGAGTAATACTCCTTCGTCCCCGAGCTGCTTAAGCCGCTCAATATCACTGGGATGGTGATCAAGCGGTTCTGGGTCAAGACGGAAGTCGCCCGTGGCGATAATACGCCCCACTGGCGTATCGATACACACCGAAGAAGCCTCTGGAATTGAGTGAGTAATACGGATAAGCTCAATAGTAAACACCCCGATTTTAAGTCGTTCGTGGTTTTCCATGTTCATGACCATAAGTTTTGGTTTGAACTGGTCGGCATTCGGCGGCATATCTTCAAACGTTTTTTCTACGACTCCCAGTGAGAATCGTGAACCATAAATTGGCGCTGGGAACATGGGCACAATATGTTTTAGGCCGCCGATGTGGTCAAGGTGCCCGTGCGTAACAACATAGCCTTTGATCTTATGCTTGATAGTTTCTAAGTATGAAGGATCGGCAATTTCATAGTTGATACCCGGCAGATCGACGCCAAGATTGTTGCCACAGTCCAACACGATAGCGTCATTCTGATACTCGATGACAGCGGTATTCTTTTCACCGACATCTTCTAAGCCACCCAAAAAGGTGATACGAAGTTTGTCAAAGACATCAGTAATCTTATTTGCCCTTCGAGCCGGTTTTTCAAGGTGTTTAGAAGCAGCCGGCGCGTACTGACTGATCAGTTTGCTGGCGTCTTCCATGTTTCGTTTTTGGGCCCGGATGGCTGCTCCACGGCTAACAGTACGGGCCGTGCCAGTCATACTGGTTGGCTTTTTTGAACCGCGGTTTCCGCCCTGTTTATTCTGGTTAGAGCGAGGATTTCTGGGCTTAGTATTTTTTGGTTTGTTATCCATATGTTCTTGTCTCCTTTTTTGGTTTAGTAAAGATTATTTGGATTCGATAGTAATTTTTTTGATAATCGCCGGAATGCGCGCAAAGTCGTCTAGTAACGTCTGGCGCATACCGCCGTTATACAGTGCTGCGGCTGGGTGAAAGAGCGGTAGGTACACCTTACCGTTCTTTCGTTTGGGTTGGCCGTGCACTTGGCTGATTTTCAACCCGGGCAGGAAGCACTCCATGCTGTGCCTGCCTAGGGTGACAATCATTTTCGGGTTGATTATGTCCAACTGCTCACGCAGGTATGGTAAGAACTCCTCTTTTTCTTCTGGTAGCGGGTCGCGATTGTTTGGCGGCCGGTATTTTACAATGTTGGTGATGTAGATATCTTTTCGCTTGAGTTGAATAGACTCCAACATTTCGTCAAAGAACCTCCCGGCAGCTCCCACGAATGGGAGGCCCTGCAAATCTTCGTTCTTACCCGGGGCTTCGCCAATAAATACGATGTCGGCATCGGGATTTCCATCACCAAACACCACTTGGGTCGCCTGGGAAGCCAGATCGGGACATACCTTATTTTTAATGATCGATGCACGTAATGCTGCAAGTTGGTCCTGTTTGCTCATATCTCTCTGCTACTGCCTGTTCCGGACCATTCGTACGATATTTTGTACACCACCGATGAGTAACAACAGTGCCAGACCGTACTCCCACCAGCTGCCCGTATCGAGCGCCCGGGAACCTAACCCGTAGGCTAGGCCAAGCTCGACAAGCCCAAAAACCGCGTGCCCTACCCTAGTTTTGTGCCACGTATCGAGCTTTTTTAAAAACTTCACCTACCTATCCCCCTATTTTTTAGTCTTCTTTGGGCTTCCCGCTTCGCGAGCAGCAGCCTGCGTCTTCGACGGGCTTCCCGCTTCGCGAGCAGCAGCCTTCATACTTAGCTGCAGCCTACCGCGGTCGTCAATGGCTACCAGTTTAACAGTGACTTTGTCGCCTTCTTTGACCACATCACTTGGTTTTTCTACCCGCTCTTCGGACATTTCCGAGACGTGCACCAAGCCATCTTTACCGGGCAGCACCTGCACGAATACCCCAAAGTCCATCACGCTAACCACCGGAACATCAGTATAGATTTTACCTACTTCTGGTTCTTCTACGATACCAGCGATCCATTTCTTGGCCGCTTCGATAGAGGCTCCATCCGGACTAGCTATCATCACCAGGCCGTCATCTTTGATATCAATTTCGGCTCCGGTCTCAGCGGTAATCTTTTGAATAGTTTCACCGCCCTTACCAATGATTTCACGGATCTTATCAGGATTGATTTTGATCGATTCAACTCGGGGGGCGTAGGGGCTCATTTCTTTACTTGGAGCTTTTATGACACTGAGCATATGCTCCAAAATATGTGCCCGACCCTCTTTACCCTGAAGTAGTGCCTTCTTTAGGATTTCAACGGGCAAGCCGTGGACTTTCATGTCCATCTGCAAGGCGGTGATACCTTCTGTAGTACCGGTTACCTTAAAGTCCATATCGCCAGCAAAATCCTCAGTATCAGCGATATCACTCAAAATGTACGGCGTATCGCCATCCATCATGAGACCCATGGCAATACCACTTACCGGTCGCTTCAGCGGTACACCAGCGTCCATAAGCGCCATACAGCTCGAGCAGGTTGCTGCCATGCTTGTTGAGCCGTTCTGACTCATGATTTCAGTTACCGAACGAATCGTGTAGGGAAACTCTTCTTCGCTAGGCAGTACCGGCGTGAGAGCTCGTTCTGCTAAATAGCCGTGACCGATTTCTCGCCGACCCGGAGAACCAAGTCGCTTTACCTCTCCGACAGTCCAACCCGGAGCGTTATAGTGATGAAGGTAACGGCGCTCACCTTCGTGTTCCATGGTATCGACGAGCTGTGCGTAGCTCAGCGGTGCCAGCGTAACGATATTCATCGCCTGCGTAACGCCTCTCGTAAAGATACTTGAGCCGTGTGCCCGAGGCAGTACACTCACCTCACTGGACAGTGGGCGGATTTCCGTTAGCTTACGACCATCCGGACGCAAGTTCGTAGCAATAATTTCTTTGCGGACGTCTTTGTGAACGGCCATTGTAAAGGCTTCGTCATGGTCATTTTTAACTTCGGCGTAATCATCTCCAAACTCGGTTTCAAAATGGGCGTGCATTTCCTCACGGAGCTTCTGAAGGAGCTCATTGCGCTCTGGGTACTCAGCTCTGACGGCAGCTCCAAGCTTACCGGCTAGCCATGTTTCTGCTCGCTGCAAAATGTCTTCATCAGGAAGGGTTAGTTCATACGCTTGCTTGGTTACACCAACCTTCTTCACTAGCTCCTCTTGCAGTGCAATCGCCGGCTGCATAGCGTCATGGCCAAACTGCAAAGCCTTGGCAATAACTTCTTCGCTAACTTCTTGTGCACCAGCTTCAACCATCATGATGGCATCTTTTGTTCCTGCCACCACGAGATCAAGTTTGCCGTTTTTTAGTTCTTCAGAACTCATGAACGCTTTAAACTCATCACCGTCCATGCCCACTCGAACACCGGAAACCGGGCCATCAAATGGCGCACCGGTAAGCATGAAGGCAGCACTCATAGCAATCATAGCGATCATATCCGGACGAAAGTCCGGGTCCAGGCTCAGTACCGTAGCAATACCCTGCACTTCATGGCGGTAGCCTTTTGGCCAGAGTGGTCGAATCGGTCGGTCGATCAAGCGGCCTATAAGAATGGCTTCATCGCTCGGACGGCCTTCTCGTTTAATAAATCGTGAGCCACTGATTTTTCCGGCTGCGTACATCTTTTCTTCGTAATCGATGCTGAGCGGGAAATAATCCATGCCCTGGACACTCTTTGGGCTGACCATAGCGGTTCCAAGTACGACCGTATCGCCGTAACGCGCAAGTACAGATGCGCTGGAACGGAAGCCTACACGGCCTACTTCTAAGCTTAGGGGTCGACCGCAGAACTCGGTCTCTACTTTAATAATTGGTTTGCCACTTGGGTTAATGATTTCTCCCATTGTTGTCGTGGTGTTCCTTTCTGGTCAATTGTTTTTGGGTGTATGGGCCAAATATACGGGAGCTCCTTGTGCGTTTGCTGAATATTCAAGCGCCATATATCTGCTTCCCTACACCCAAATAGCTAGTTTGATCTATTAATGTGCACAAGCTTGTCCCGCCTGGTTGTGGCGGGAGTAGTCTATGCAAATTACCGACGAATCTTGAGCTTTTCTGTAAGCTCCAGGTACTTTTTGCTGTCTTGCTTGGCGAGATAGCGTAGCAAACGGCGTCGTTTGCCGACCATCTGCAAAAGTCCTCGGCGAGCCATGAAGTCTTTCTTGTTCTCTTTAAGATGCTGGGTTAACTCCTCAATCCGAGCACTTAGGATACCAATTTGTACTTCTGCTGAACCGTTATCTTTCTTATTGACCTGCAAATCCTTTACGATTGCTTGCTTCTTCTCTGTTGAAATCATGTATTTCCTTGTAAATTTATTGATAAGAGATTGATGGCGTTAGGGCTATTCTAGCACACTGACCACTGTTTGGCAATATTTTTTTTCAGTCGAGCATGGTCAGATTTTGCTTGAGGATCGGTGTATCAATTTTTTCTACACTTAGGGCTTTTGTAACAGTATAACCCCCGATACTAACTCGACGTAGATTGGTAGTATAGGCCCCGGTATGTAGGGCTGTACCGATGTCTTCTACCAATGACCGAATGTACGTACCACTCGACACGCTCACTCTAAAAGATAGCAGCGGATAATCGTAATGAACCGCCGATATTTCGTGAACGGTGATTGTTCGAGGCTCTAGCGCTACCGTACTGCCCTTTCGAGCAATCTCATAAGCCTTTTTGCCGCCTACTTTTACCGCTGAATATTGTGGCGGAACCTGAGATTGCTCACCAGTAAAGGCATCCAGAACGGCCTGGATATCTTGCAGAGCAGGCTGGCTGTCGCTCCCTTCTGTCTTCTGACCTTCTTCATCGCCAGTTGTACTGGTTTTTCCTAAGCATGCTGTAACTTCATAGGTTTTATCCAATTTAGAGAACTCAGCAGCCCGTTTTGTATACTTACCGAGCAAAATAATAAGCAGACCAGTGGCCAAGGGGTCAAGTGTACCGGCATGGCCGACTTTGAAACGTTTTATACCCGTTTCTGCTTTGGCAATGCCTCGGATTTTAGCCACTACATCAAAAGACGTCCAATTTTTGGGCTTGTCTATCAGTAGAAATCCATCCATGGCGCCTAGTATACCCTACTGGAAGGGTGTCATGGGCGGCGGAACGGGCGGCGGAGGCGTAGGAGAACTGCCATTGTTACCGGATGTATCTTCAGGAGGTTTATTGGGAACTAGGTTCGGGGGTAACTGTGGCCCCTGTGTTGGCGAAGGAGGCATTGGTCCCGGAAATGGCATGGTTGGTAGTTCAGGCATCCCGGTGGGCACCTTATCATCACCCTGATCAGCTGTATTATCCCGCTGAGGTGACGGAACAGTAGGCTCTTGACCCGATTGATGACCAAGATTTAGATCTACCGGCTGTGCTCCGAGAGCTTCGATTGGATCAAGGGTTGTCTGATCTCCACCGGCGGCTTTTATTGCCTGATCAACAGCTTGCCGGGCATCATCCACCGATTCTGCGGGTGGCCCAGAAGGCTCCGGAGTGTCTGGCACTACGGGAATGACGGGTTCTGGTTTTGGCGGTTCCGGCTTTAGGGGAGCAGTAGGCTCTGGCTTAGGCTGCGGGACCTCAGGAGCTTTCGGGGGCATAGCAGGTGGCTCAGGCTTAGGTTCGGCATGTGGACTACCGATGTTTTTCTCTAAATTAGTAAGCGTCTGATTGGCCGGTTGTGGAGGTGAGATTGGAACTGATGATGTAGCCGGCTCGTCACCTTCCCTGTTTAGGATCTTGTGTTGAAGTGTAGAGGGTGTACTTAGGGGGTCTGTAGAAGGATCAAGATGCATGTGTTCCGGTTCACTATTAGCAGTCAGGCGACCACCAAGTGTAGGGGGTTCTAGCACCATATTGGATGCATTTTGGAGGTGTGAGGGCTCCTCACCAGTGGGTCGTGCCTTCCCAATTTTCGGCTTGGGTGGCTCGGGTAGTTTTAGTTCAGGTTCTTCGTCTGCTGTGCTGCTTGGAACTGCCTCTGCCTCGGGCTCTGGTTCTGCTGCGACGTCTGGTTCGGTTTCCACTGGTTCTTCCTGCTTTTCTTCATGCGATATCTTCAGGGAACCGTCAGCACTTTCGGATGCCGGTTCAGCTGCCTCGGCTTGTGGTGCGGCTGCCGCTGGCTTTTGCAAGTTGACCTCTGGCTCAAGCTTGCTGGCGATTAACTGTTGGTTGGCGCCTGCTCCGAGCAGTTCGGCTGATAAGGTCATCGTCCGCGGGCTAGTTTTGTCATTGCTGAACCGATCCGTTTCAGCTACGATTCCCGTCATGAAGGCTGTCGCCATCTGGGTATCCATTTTATCGGATGTTAATCCCTTACTGACATCTACGAGCATCTCACACAGACTCGAAGCGTTTAAATCTACCCAATTGATCGTCCCTAAGTCACCTTGTTCGTGATTATTCACGGATATAACCGTAGCGTCATGCAGAATCCGGCCGTGATTGGTAATTGCACTATCAAGATCTTGGCGCTCTTTAACGCCTAACGCTAGAACTACATCAACATTAAAATCACCCTGGCTAAATTCAAGGTCTTCTTGGCTTAAACTAGTCCGATACGGCGTAATGAATATCTTTACAACCTTATCTTCTACTTTATACCGCAGCTTATCGGCTTTGGATTTATCAAGGGCAATGATGAAATCACGCAATGAATTGGTGTTAGTTTCTAAGGTTTCTTCGGGTTTCAAAAACTCGATGGTTGAGGGCACTTCACCGCTGAACACTGCGGTGCCGTGTTTTCCTAAATGGTTCAGGAGCAAGGTAAAACCAATACAAGCAGCAAGCTGGTCAACGGATGGGTTAGTACTCACCGTTACCAGCACATTGTTCGCTGTCTTTAAGCGATCAATAATCTGTTGTTTTACGCTTTGGTCCATGGGTGTTTGTTTTTAGGGAACCTATACCATAAAAATTACCATGAATGCTTATGTTTGTCTACTATTTTGTCACCTTGGCAAAAACCTGAACCATTAACACTTTACAAACAGGGATGATCCCGGTATAGTTTAGTGTCGAGCAAAATTCTAAGTAAAAGGACAGGAATACATGCCCATTATTAAGTCAGCTAAAAAGCGAGTAAAGACCGCCCAGAAAGCGGCTATTCGTAATAGCAAAACTAAGCGCGCTCTTAAGAGTGCAGTCAAATCTTTCCAGGCTGCCATCAGCGGTGGTAAAGACAGCAAAAAAGCCCAGTCAAAAGCCCAGAGTGCTATTGATAAGGCTGCCAAAAAAGGTGTAATCCACAAAAACAAGGCTGCCCGTAAGAAGGCTCAGCTTGCCCGTGCTGCTAAAGCAGCTGCAGGAACAAAGAAACCTGCTGCCAAGAAGCCAGCTGCCAAAAAAGCTGCTGCAAAAAAGCCAGCCGCTAAGAAACCTGCTGCCAAGAAAACCACTAAATAAGGTACTGGGTTGCACTACCAATCACCCCTTCCTAGGGGTGATTTTATTTTAGGGTGAGCAGGTAGTAAAGCATGGCATCATCGGCATCAATTGGTTCTGACTTTAGGCGCATATCCAGTTGCCGGGCATCGTGAACCCATCGTTTGAGGTCTTCAAATGACAGAGCCGCCGCTACACCTTGGCTCTTGCGAACCACAAAGGGGCTCACTTTTCCCTCTGACACAATTTGTTGAGGGTCGCGACCTGCGGAAGTTTTAAGCAGTGACAAAACATGCAATTGCCATGCAAGCATTCCCAAGATTGCATGCGGTTCAACCTTTTGCTGTCGTTGTTCCTTATAGAGCGCAACAATTTTTTTACGATTACCCGCCAGGGCCGCATCCAGAAGATCGAACACGCTACTCAGGGGCAGCGGTTCGGTCAGCAGGTCGATGCTTTGCTTTGTTATCTGAGGATCATAGGCTACTAGTTTGGAAAGTTCGTTGGCGAGCATAGATTGATTGGTACCGATCTGCCGTACCAAGTAGTTTGCGTCGGCCGAACTAATGCTGCCACCCTGCTCTTTTGCGCTTGCTTCCAGCCATTTCACCAGATTTCGTTCGTCGAGACTATCAAAACTCTTAAATTCGGTGTCTTTTTTTAATGCCTTATAAAAGCTGGTCCGCTTATCAAGCGTTGGCTCAACAATAATAAGATCGGTGGTTTCCGGAATATCGGCAAGCAGCTTTTCGACCTGCTCAACTACGGCCTTTTGAGCCGTTGGATTGTGTAGCACTACCAACCGTTTTTCAGCCAAGAACGGCAATGACTGTAAAATTGCCGGGAGACTTGCTGGATCGAGCGAATCACACTCGAACCGCTCCAAACCTAAATCACCGTACCGACCAACAAAATCTCCAGTTAGTCGAGCTAGCTCCTGGCGTACAAGATACGCGTTTGTTCCTGTTACTGTCGTTATCACTGTAAATCTATTTTAACAGCTGTTACCGACCGGTGCTTCCAAAACGTTTAGCAGCACGGTCGGTCTGATCAAGAGCGGCGACCTCTTCCCACTCAACCGTTTCATGTCGGGCAATAACCATCTGAGCAATTCGGTCTCCGTCGTGAATGGTGTACGGTTCCTTACCTAAATTCACCATAAGTACACAGTATTCGCCGCGATAATCAGCATCGACGGTACCAGGTGCGTTTATCATGGTGATGCCATGCTTAATTGCCAGACCGCTTCGTGGGCGTATTTGAGCTTCATAGCCTACGGGCAGCGCGATGTACAAACCTGTTGGAACTATTTCGCGATCTAACGGCTGGAGGGTAATCGGCTCCTCCAAGTTTGCGCGCAGATCAACTGCTGCAGCGTGGGCTGATTCATGTTTGGGTAGCGGATGCTTTGATTTGTTGACGATTTTAATCTTCACGATACTTTCCTTTGGCAGTGTGGGCACAGGTGCGTGCCGCGACCTGCTACCCTTATCTTGATTATTTCATGTCCGCACCGTGGACATGCTTTTCCTTCGCGCCTGAACACATTGGCAAACTGCAGGTAGCTACCCTGGCGGCCTGCAACATCAACATAATTCTTATCGCTACTTCCACCCTTCTCGATGCTCAGGAACATGACGTCACGTAATCCATGATACAGCTTCGTTAGTTTTATGGGTGATATATCCCGAACTTTTGTTTCCGGATGAATGCGTGCCGTCCACAGACTTTCATCGGCGTAAATGTTACCGACACCGGCAATGACCGTTTGGTCCAACAGTACCGCTTTTATAGTGCTATTAGGTCGTCTGCGTATCCTATTTTTGAAATCTTGTGGCTTAAAATCTGCCGCCAAAGGCTCAGGGCCAACCTTTCTAAAGAAATCGATGTTAGGAATTTCAGCAGTCGGGACGAGCCGAACCCATCCAAATTTGCGCTGATCGTTAAAGTACAAAAATGCTTCGTTGAACTCAAAAATTACTCGGGTGCTTTTATCTGGTAAATCGCCGATTAAACTGCGATTAGGATGCCCTGCACCAAAGCGTTTTTTATCATCACGTGACCTAAATACGAGCTGTCCGGTCATCTTTAAATGTATGATTAAACTGTACTTAGTATCGAGCTCAATAATGAGCACCTTTGCCCGCCGTTTCACCGCTTCGACTTTTGCACCGATCAGGAATTCTTTCACATCTGCTGGTGCGTTAGGAAAACTTTTGGGTGTGTCGTGTGAAACTGCAAGAACTGTCTTTCCGGGCAAAAGATCACTCAAACCTCGCCGGACCGTTTCAACCTCTGGTAACTCTGGCATACACCTATTGTATCAACCTAGCAGGCCAAAATCTTCGGCATCCATTTCATGGGCGTGCATTACAGCACGCGCCACTATGGCGTCACCGAACGTCAGCTCCATTGGCAGGTGTGAAGCACCGCCCATTTTGGGAAGTGCTAGCATCACCGCCAAGTGCCCTACCAAAACGTGAGAGTCCCCCAAGTAGGACTCTGAAACTGCATGTAACGCTTCCACCTGCTCAATCGTTTCAAGCACGACTGGTTCACTTATGATGGTTTTAGCATCTGCACCCATACGACTCATCCCCTCTTTATAATGCGCTGTTGCAGGCTACTATACCCGCTACTGAGTGCATTAACAATCGTATATTTAACATAGGACGATATAATGTCAGTATGATTCACTCGCTCCAGGACATAATGGCAAATAGGTTTGATCAACAACCGGAAGAAATTACTACTATCAAAAACTACATTCAAGAAAACTTGCATGAAACCGTTGCCGTCGGGTTACACGATTCACAAATAATTATTTCAGTTCGCTCAAGCGCACTCGCTGGGACCCTACGGCCACACCTTTACGCGCTCAAAAAGCTCTGCAATACCGAAAAGAAACTTGTTATTCGGATTGGTTAGGCGCCTGTTCATCGGCTGCCGCACCTTGTAGAGCCCAAAAACCAGTTTTATGCACCCAGTCAAAGTACCGATTCATTGCATCCCACTCGGTTTCAGGTGGAGGCAATAGTGATTCACCGACTACATCGACTGGAAAATCGCTTTCGATGATTGCCATGTTTGTTTTCCTTGCTTACGTTTATGTATACCTTACGGTATACGCTTCTAGGACTGCTGTTTCAAAATCTTTTTTACAACACTTTTACAGGTTACAAGATCTTGGTATAACACCCCATGCATCCCCACCGCTTCAGCACCATCGACGTTTCGCCCTATGTCGTCAATGAATATGCATTCCTCTGGCATTACGCCCAGAGTTTGGGCCGTTACCTCATAAATACGGGGTTGCGGTTTTGTGGCGCCAATGCGTGAGGACAGGATAATTTGGTCAAAAACGTTACTGAGGTGAGCACTGGAAACAATGGGGTCTAGAAACTCATGGTGAGCGTTTGTCACCAGGGCTGTTTTATACGTTTCATGCAGATCGTGGGCATACGCAAGTACCCGTGGGTCAATTCTCGCTTGCTCGTACATGGCATGAACCGCTCGGCGGCTTGTTCCTGTTCTTTCAGCCACAATAGCTTCAAAATCCTGCCAGCTAATCTTTCCCCTGTTCACCTGGTCCGACAACTCATGAAAACCAGCTTGCATATTTTTATCTTCACGCACATAGCGCCAGTATTCATCGGAGCTAATCACCCCAAAGTAATCAAAGAGTACCGCTTTTATCACCACCCTATTCTACCTAAACTACTGGCTCAGCGCGAAGTTCACGCCATTGGTAAACTTAAAGTAATCTGGTATTTGCGCCTGAAATAGCGACTGCGTAGAGCGGACATCACCCGCAAAAGAGCCTGTGGTACAGGAGGCCGACCATAGGTTCATAATTTCTTCATCAGATGCATAGATACGATAGTAGTACCGAAGTGCCGTAGGACAAGCCGAAATCGAATCCTTATAGCTTTTGCCGCGGTTTTCTTTGGTATAGCCTACCCTATCCAAAGCAGCTAAAAACTGACCGAAGGCATCGTTAGAATTGGCAAATGTTTCGGTTTTAATAACTGCACCCTGATATCCCTGGATTACGTCGATGATTTTAAAGTTTGGAGTAACCGTAATCCGAATTGCTCGGTGGTTTTGAGAAGCGTTTATGGGTCCGTCTTTAATATATACAAGCTTGGCATCCGGATTGGCGACATAGTTAGAAAGCTTTATAGCTCGGTCGTTTGGAGAAACTGCCGTTTGATTGCCGCCGCGCGTCAGCAACAACACCCCAAAAAGGATGATGAAAAACGCAATGATTCCGGCGGTTATGTATCTCATTCCAAAACTTTCAATTTACAGAAGTATAATAACACAAAAGTCAATTTTTTACAACCAAATCCCTCTGTTTGCTATACTTAAAGTCATGGAACAAAGTGAGGGGACCAAATTAGTCGGCGTATTAAACATTACACCAGATAGCTTTAGTGATGGCGGCAAGTACTTTGACCCCTATGATGCACTCAAGCAGGCCCGGCAGCTCTTTGACGAAGGTGCAGCATTTATTGATATCGGTGCAGAATCCACGAGACCAGGAGCGGAAGCGATCGATTTTGAAGAAGAAAAGCGCCGTCTAGGCCCCGTACTCAACGAATACGCCGCCCTCTTTACCGAACAGATTTCCCTCGATACCTACCGTCCGGAAACAGTCCGTTGGGTGGCTGCCAATATGGGCCCGGTAATCGTAAACGATGTAACCGGTTTTAATAACCCTGAAATGGTTGAGACGGTAGCTAAGCTCCAATTTCCAGCAATCGTAAGTCATCATCCTGCTTCATTCGGCCAGGATATTCAAGCCGCCCACTCCGCCGAACACAAGATTGATTCTGCTCAACAAGTCGTGGATGAACTTTTGGAACGACGTGAACAAATGATTACAGCCGGCGTTTCTGCCGGAGCAATCATATTAGACCCTGGTATCGGATTTGGTAAAACCATGCGTTTAAACTGGGAGTTGCTCAAATTTGGCCGCAGGGTGGACTCCCCTGTTATGATTGGCTACTCCAATAAATCGTTCCTGAGAAGCGATCAGCAAACCGGCACGTACTTGCCAAACGCCGACAGTCTGAAAGACAACAAACCTTGGATGCGCGAACGGAACTTGTATGCTGGCGCCATCGCCGTAGGTGCTGGCGCTGCATACCTCCGGGTTCATGACGTTGCCGCCCATCGCGAATTACTACTGGCTTAATCCTTTTTTGGCCAATTATCATAGTAACCCTCGTACGGCCTTGTCGCCGCGGGGTTGCGGTCTTCCCGGAGCACCACACACTTCCTCCCGTTTTCGCCAGGTGTAGCTCCATGCAGCGGCCGAATATCAGTTACCAAATCGTAAAGTCCGGGAGCCCTCATGAATAGCACGTCCCCGCTCTCAACCGTTATCCCGGTGTCCCGGCCACCATGTTCATAGTGAAATATGCCCGACCCTTCAGCTGTGTAGATAGCGATAAGCTTTGTGTTTCTTGGATAATCCTTGTGCATACCCAGCACTCCGCCATCACCGTTGTAACGGTGACAGTCGACATCATTTATTTGATAGTCTGACAACGCCGGAAACGTATCAGCCATTTCTAGCGCAAACGCCCCAACCGTTTTTACGAGCGTACGCAAAGAAGGCAGTTCCGCATCGATCACCGCTTGGTTTCCGTGAGAAAGGATTAACGCAATTTTTTCATAATTTTGTAGCACATTGGGACGTTTCTGAAAGTACTCTATGGGCTGTTCCCAACGTTGGCTGTTCGCTAACTCATCTGCCAGCGACGCAGTAAGTTCTGGCGCCACAAGACCTCGAGACAACATAACACCCGGTCCTTCCGGTCCGAGTGAGGCAACCTCAGTGATGTTTGGATGCATTTGCACATTCATTACACTTCAATATACCCAAAAACTTACCGTTTAAACAAAAGCAGTTACTCTACCGGCCAATTCTCGTAGACAAACCCGCCGCTCTGTTCGTTTGGCCGGCTGTTTGCTCGTAGCAAGAAGGCGGTACGGTGCGCATTGGCCACATTCATTACGGCGTGTTCTGGTCGCCAATCTTCACCGGGAGCCTCCGCAAAAAGCCCAGGTGCACGCATAATCGCCATGCTGCCAGGGCTAACCGGTACGCGGTACGTACTGAACCAGGTCCACTCATCGACGATTTCATTTCCGGTCACCGGGTCAATCTTGTATGATTTTGGTTCTCTACTCACAATTTCAAAGTCACTCGATCCATCGATGGTAATCACAACCACCACGCCAGGAAAGCGCTTGTTATCCTTGTGAGGAGTCAGACCTTTCTCGGCATCGTAATACTGGTGGTACGACATTTCATCTGCAACCCACGTACTCAGCGACGCAAAGTGAGTACCCAAACTCTGTATGAACGCTTCAGTCTCAAGCGCCAACTGCTTCATCTTTGGCAAGGCATCCACAAAAGCAGCATCGCCCTGGAGTAACTTTAGGGCGTAAACCTCATGGTTTTGGATCACATGAACTCCACGGATGTTGTAGTAGTCCTCACCAGCGTCACGCCATTTTAGGGCTGCCGCTTCAGCCAGCAACTCATCGGCGGCCTGAGGAGTTAAGGCCTCCGGAATATGGAACACACCGGGGCCGTAAGGCCCAAGACGTTGTTCAATGTTAGTTAGTCTTTCGGAGGGAATATAAAGCATAGGCGCGTCTAAAAATTCCCCTTTACCCCTCCACTGTTCTGTCATGCTTCTATTGTACTAAACTCAATCGTCCTCTACACGCTCAAGGTAGATTCTCATCGCAAACCCTCCCCTCGCCTGGGCCTTTTCAGCCCGCACCGCCTCAAGCTCATCGGGGGTGTACCCTAGCAACTCAGCCTGAGCCCTTAAGATCTCCATTCTATCAGCAAGCTCTTCTAGTTTTTCTTCACGAGTTTCAGCTTCAAGAAATTCCCTATGTTCTTCGCGGTCTTTTCTTTCTAGTTCTACAGCATATTCATCGACATCTAGTACCCGAGTAACCGGCTTACTCCCGTTTGCCGAAATAATTTCCGGAATCTTATCGCGAACTAGTTTATTAAAGGATGACATGGGCTTCACCGTTACGAATTTCCTCAGCCACAATAAACTCCAGAGGCCGATCGTTTATCTTGAGTTCCTGTCCAGCTTCGTTAAGTACGATATTTATCCAGGCGTGGCCAGGATTACTCTGTAGGGTATAGGGAATCCGTGCGTCGTCTAGGTTATTCCTTACCTTATCGAAGTCGGCGTGCCAGAACTCCATATGTTCCAGGCCAACAAACCCCTTGCCTACTTTCTCGGGCCGTGGCTCCATTATTTCTACCCACGAAACCGAACTGAAAGTCCCGATTGCCAGCGGTGCAGTAAGCTTGGCGGCGGCTAACCTACGTCCATCCATTTCTACGTAACTTACACTTTCAGACATGGGAACAAATCCTTTTAACAGGCGTTCGTAGCCATATGAATCACGCGCCTTAAAAGCAATATGATCCGGCTCATCAAACCATACGTTGGGCAAATGGAACTTATTTATGAAGGCCCGGAGTTTGTTGGCGTAATCCGTGGTAGCAATTTCTAGCGCATGCTCGCTCATACCTCGCCCCAGTCTTTACCGGTAGAAACCTCTACTTTTAGAGTAACCGGAAGTTTATAGATGTCTTCCATAGTGGTTTTCAGAATTTTGCCCACTTTTTCGGCCTCCGCTTCCGGACATTCAGCTAAGATTGCGTCATGGATCTGTAGTAACTGTTTGGCGCCCGTACCCTGTAACTTTTCATCAACCGCGATCATAGCCAATTTCATGATATCGGCAGCTGTTCCCTGCAGCGGCATATTTATTGCTGCCCGGTAAGCGGCTTCGCGCACCGCAAAATTGGATGAGTGTACATCAGGCGTAGGCCGGCGGCGACCGAGCAAGGTCTCTACATAGCCGTCATTTTTAGCCTTCTCTCGTAAACTCTCGATATAGTCTTTAAGTTTTGGACGGATTTCAAAATACTTATCAATAAATTGCTTAGCATCAGCAAAACTCATTCCCGTTCCCTGGGCTAGTCCGTGCGGCCCCTGACCGTACATAATGCCAAAATTCACCGCCTTGGCAGAGTAGCGCATCTCTTTTGTCACGTCTTCTGGCTTAATCCCGTACACTGCTGCTGCCGTGATGGTATGAATGTCACCATCCTCATCGTTAAAGGCGTCTAACATGCCCTTATCGCCACTGAGTGCGGCAGCCAAGCGGAGTTCAAACTGACTATAATCCGCGCTCACAAACACGTTGCCCGTATCGGCAACGAACGCCTTGCGAATCCGCTTGCCCAGCTCAGTCCGAATGGGAATATTCTGGAGGTTTGGATCATTGCTACTCAGTCTTCCCGTTTGTGCAACGGTCAGGTTGAATGTTGTGTGTAAGCGAGAGTTTTTATCAACCTGCTTTGGTAACGTGTCGACATAGGTGTTTTTGAGCTTGGTAACTTCGCGGTACTGAGTGATTAAATCAATAATCGGGTGCAGCCCTCTAAGTTTATCGAGCTCTGTCGCCGCCGTAGAATACCCTGTTTTACCTTTTTTAATGCCCTGTGTTGGTAAATTGAGTTTTGTGAACAAGACATCGGCGAGCTGGGAGGGGCTCGCTATGTTGAAATCCGTATCAGCATGCCCATAAATCTGTTGTTCGACATGTAAAATCACGTCTTCAATTTCACCCGCGAAGTTTTGTAGATACTTGGTGTCGAGCAAAATTCCGGTGTGCTCCATACGGGCAAGCACTGGCATGAGCGGCCATTCAACCGTTTCTGCGAGCTGCTGTAATTTAGGAATCTCTGCCATGGCCTTACGCTGCTGCTCATGGAGCGACCGGATGACGGCTAAAACTTCTGGTGCCCGCTCCACGAACTGCTCATCATCCAGATCATCCAGACTAGTTCCCTCGTAGCCAAGATCGGCCTCGGCAAGTTCGGTGAGTGATTGCTGTCGGCGCAAGGAATTTATCAAAAACGCTCCGTCCAGTACGTCATGCTCCACCCGCGGCAGACTAATACCAAGGGTTAGAAGGAGCTTGAGCGTAGCCTTCACATCGTACCCAACCATTTTTTTAACCGGCTGCAGGGTTTTGGCCACCCTCGCCGCACTCAAGGATTGCAAATTAAGCGTGAACACTCGATCCCGCTTGTCACTCAGAACCAGATATTTAGGGTCTGCGCCGTGTTTGCCAGCACAGCGACCAACCACCGTGACGGTATCTCCCAGTTCCAAACCCGCTAGTTCACTGTCTTTGTTGATAATTTTGTATGTCCCTTTAAAGCCGTGCTCGTAGACATTTCTACTTTCGTGAGCCTCTGTTACCTGCATAACCTCAGGAAGCTGGCGAGCCAGATTACGGAACTCCAATTTTTGGAGTATTTTGTGAATTTGGTTAGGATCACACTGGCTAATATCCAGCGCCTTAAGGTCAAGCTTGATTGGGGCATCGGTCCATATGGCTGCCAATTTCTTACTTAAATACGCAGAGTCTTTCCCGGCCTCTAGTTTTCGCCTCAGGCTATCTTTGACGAGCCCCAGGTTATCGTATACGCCATCGAGTGTCTTGAACTCCTGCAGCAGCTGGATAGCGCCCTTTTCTCCTATACCTGGTACGCCGGGTATATTGTCGGAGCTGTCGCCTTTCAGTGCTTTCATATCCAAAAATTGTTCAACGCCAATATGGTACTTAGCCTCAAAGCTCTTGGGTGAATACAATTCTATGTTGGACAGGCCTTTTTTGAGTGCATACACGTGGACGTTACCGTTGATGACCTGGAGTAAATCGAGGTCACTGGTTATCAGCGCCGTATCGATTCCCTTTTCCCGTGCCTGCACCGCCAATGTACCCATGATATCATCGGCCTCGTAGTCGTCTAGTTCATACAGTGGCCACCCGAACGCATCCAGCAGTTCATGGAGAACCGGAATTTGTTCATAAAAATCTGCCGGTGCTGGTTTCCGGCCGGCCTTATATTCGGGATACAGTTCCAGACGTTTACGGATGTTAGTTTTTGGCTTATCCCAGGCAACGCAAACATAATCGGGCTTGAGCCGCTTTAATACCTCCAAAGCCATAGTTGCAAAGCCATACACACCACCAGTTGGGGTACCATCTTTGGTGGCGAGATTTGGCATAGCATAGTAACCCCGGTAAAATACCGATTTACCATCAATAATCGCCAGTTTTTTCGGCTTTTCCTCACTCATCTCATACCAGTATACGCTACAGTGCCGAAACTTGCCGGCGACGGATCATTCTTCCCCGCTCTCTTTCGTCATAGCCGCCCCAAATCCCGAACTTCTCCCTGGTAACCAGGGCGAAATCTAGACATTCAGCTCGTACTGCGCAACTCCCACAGACAATCTTGGCAAATTCATACTCCGGACTGTCTTTGTCGGCATAGAAATACTCAGGACCCATATCATTACAGGCAGCTTCTTCGCGCCAGCTATCATCCATGCCAGACTCTATGGGAATCCTTGGTCCAGTCACAACCCCTCCTTCAACTAGTCCTCGTTAGTAAATACTGTGCCAAACCGGTCAAAAACTGTGTTCCCTCTCCTGACCAGTGTTTTTGGACATCTTCTAGCGAAGCAATTGCTTGTTCAATGTGTCGTTTGGCGGCAGTTTGCGAATAAGCCAAGGCGCCGCTGGATTGAAGTATTTCCTTACACCGCCCAAATTCGCTCTTGGTCAGCTGCGAGTTCCCTAACATTTGGATGAGGAAATTCTTATCGGCCGCTTCTGTATGCTCAAGCGCGTATGTTGATAGCAATGTGCGCTTTCCCTCTCGGATATCATCCATGGGACTTTTCCCGCTTTCATGTTCTGTACCGAAAACTCCGAGGATATCATCCGTTATCTGAAAGGCTAGCCCGGTGTGCATCGCATAAGGCGTGACCGCATCTGTAGCGTGGCAATCAGCGCCTGCAAGTACCATCCCAACATGTAGTGGATTAAGAATACTGTAGTGTGCCGTCTTCCACTCTTGAACATTCTGCACGTCTTTTTCGGTAACCGTATCGGTAACTTCATTCATGATATCGTTTGTCTGTCCGTGGGCGGTTACTACCATGGTTCGACTCATGATACTTATGACATTGGTACGTAGTTGAGGATCAGCATCAAGGTTGGCCAGGATTGCGTGAGCAGCGTGGTTGCCAAGCACCGCAGCATTTATGGCGATAGCTTCACCAAAATGGTCCGCGTCATCAGCGAGTTGTTTTTGAGCATGATACTTAGCCAGTTGGATATGGGCAGTATCACCACCTCTTCGAAGCACCGAACGATCTTGGATGTCGTCCAGTATCAGGATGTAGGCGTGAATCATCTCAACCGCTCGGGCAGCCTGAATAATCATCTGTTTGTTTGTGCCACCGCACATTTCGTACCCTTGCATTACAAGCGCGCCGCGAATCCGCTTTCCACCACGTTCCAGAATTGAGCCAAACGCATCAAACGCCACACGGGAATGGGTTCCAAACTGTTGCAGAGTAGTTTTCTGAGCATGTTTGAGGTAATTAGTGATATCGTCATCAATTAGCTGCTTATACCTGGCTATGGCTGACTTAAACACTTCTACATCGTTTTTTGGTGCGGTTTTCATAGGCCTACTTCCCTTTGTAGCTGCGCCTCTGCGCTATCTTTAAATTGCCGTACGTCATCTCCGTTGTTATATATCTGCACATCACACTTGGCTTTAACACCGCTCATGTCTAGTGTGGCAGTGTCCCCGGAGGGCTGCATTTCAACTTCTTCATCCGCCATAAACTCATCAAACGTTTTGGTATCCTCGGCCAGTCGACCGCGCGCCGCGGCGTTTTTGCTAATCCGAACGTACCGAACTTTCGGATCGGCATCTACCCAAATCACAACACCGCCTAGTTCATGAATACGGTCCGCTTCTCCGGGGTTTCGCAAACTTGCGACCACTAGTCCCGCATAGCGTCCCTTCTGAGAGTCGTAGTATTTGACCGCTTTATCGACGAGCACTCCCAGGCCATTTTCCCGCCGCCACTCGGCACTGATAGTTCTTAGCACTTCTCGCTCCACCGGTTCGCCGCGATTGCGGGCTTCGGCGCGCAACATATCGGTCATCGAAACAAACAGATACCCGTAGCGTTCAGCGAGCATATCACCCAAACTATCTTTTCCAGCTCCGTTAGTCCCGCTTAGTCCGATTACCTTCATGACCCCTATTGTATCAGAGTAGTCAGCCGGATTATTTGATGTAATCGTGCAGCTTGCGAGCGTCTTTGTGCTTTCGTAGTTTCGCTAGTGCTTTGGCTTCTATTTGGCGGATGCGTTCACGGGTCACGCTAAATTCTTGCCCCACTTCTTCAAGTGTATGACTCTTGCCATCTTCCAGCCCAAAACGAAGTTTTAGTATTTTTTGCTCACGCTCAGTCAGGGCACCGAGCATATCCTTGACGTGCTCTTTTAGTAGCTGCCCGGTGGCTGCCTCTTCGGGGGTTACAGTGTCTTCGTCCTCAATAAAGTCGCCGAGTACAGAATCTTCCTCATCATCACGAACCGAGGCGTCCAATGAGGATATATCTTGCTTAATCTTCATGATGTGCTCAACTTTATCAACGTCAATCTCCATCGCTTTGGCGATTTCATCATTGGTAGGTTCACGGTTCAATTCCTGGGTGAGGCGACGCTGTGTCCGGAGCAATTTGTTAATGGTTTCTACCATGTGCACGGGGATACGAATCGTACGCGCCTGGTCAGCGATAGCCCGGGTGATAGCCTGACGAATCCACCAGGTCGCATAGGTACTAAACTTAAACCCTTTATCCGGGTCGAACTTTTCAACGGCGCGGAGCAATCCGGTGTTGCCTTCTTGGATAAGATCCAAAAGGTCCAGCCCACGGCCAACATAGCGTTTTGCAATCGAAACAACCAAGCGCATGTTTGCCTCGGCCATCTTGTCTTTGGCATCCTTTTCACCGGCTACCACGCGCTGTGCGAGCTCCAGTTCTTCTTCGGCGGTAAGCAGCGGGATCTTACCAATTTCACGCAAATATAGGCGTACGGAGTCGTCGGCAATGTCATCTAGGTAGGTTTGGTCATCGAGAACGATTTCCTCTTCATCATCTTCTTCTACCCACTCATCACTAAAATCTTCCACGTTCGGCTCAGTTGCTTCAATGAGTTCAATACCTGCCTCTGTTAACTCAGCATAAAATCCTTCTAGGACGTCGATATTCTCCGGGGTGTCGGGGATGCTATGAAAGACTTCACGTTGGTCAATTTTCCCCGCTTTTTTGTGCTTTGCGATTAGCTTAGCTTTAATTTCATCGTAATCGCTTGGGTTTGCTTTCTTCACTGCTTTTCTAGCCATGCACTTCTCCTTCTTGCGTAAGCTTAAGCAAGGCGTCGAGCGCCTTGGCTTTTTGTAATAATGTACCCGTTTCTGTTTCGTCGGCGTGGCGCATTTTTTCGGCCAGTTCACCTTTTTTACGTTTCACGTACCGTTCTATTAAGCGCACCTGCAATCGAGCGGCTTCGTACCGAAGCTCTATAGACTCGAGGTGGGAATAGAGTTCCTCATAGAGTAATGCTAACATTTTACAATACTGACCGATGTTTTTCAATCCCCCCACCTCTTTACTGGTGCCCGAAAACTCAGGATTTTGGGTAAGAAAAGCATACAGCTCCGATGACTGAGTTTCTACAAACATTTCCTCGGTCAGTGGTTGTAAGAATGGGCGTAAATTAGGCACCATGAGCACGAGCGACAAAAAGTGGTTTTCACTCTTCACGGTTTCGGCGTGGAGCGGATCAAGCGGCGCAAGCTCTACGTGCCGCTTGAGCCGTTTAGTTTCCGGTTTAGCGACCAGTTTGGTAGCCAAAGCATCTTTGCTAACTCCCAATATTTTTCCAACTGTACCCAAATAGTGATCTTGTTCTACGCTATCCTGCAGTGTCCGCACAACCGCCAGAATGACGTCACTAAACTCACGTTTTCCAGGAGCCGTATCAAGATCTAAGCGGCTTTTATACTGATCAATCAACCAGTCTAGGGCGTACTGTGGCGTCTCAATAGCAGCTTGCCATTTTTTTGGATCAGCCTGGATGAGTTCATCGGGATCTTTGGCCCCTGGAATAGTAATAATACTCAAACTAACCCCTGTTTTACTTGCCAAGGGTATCACCCGCTCAGCTGCGGCAATACCGGCGTTGTCCTGATCAAAACTTAATCGCACGTCATGCACGAACCGAGCTAACGTTTTCAAATGGTGCTCCGTCATGGCCGTTCCTGCGGTAGCAACGACATTAGTGACACCAACCTGGTGACTCGCCACCACATCCATGTTCCCTTCCACTACCACGGCGTATTTAGTTTTGCGGATTTTTTCCTTGGCCAAGTGCAACCCAAACACGTGTCGACCTTTGTCATAGAGCAGTGTTTGCGGGGTATTGAGATACTTGGGAGCATTGGGAACATCAGCCAAGATACGCCCCGTAAATCCAATCACCACACCTTGTGGATCCATTAGCGGTATCATGATTCGTCCGCGGAACATATCGCTCGGCCTACCTGAGCGACGGGTAGAGAGGCCGGCTTTTGTCAGTTCGTCAGCGGTGAATCCTTTTTTAATCAAAAAATCTGTGAGTGCACTGCCATTGTTCGGTGCGTAGCCGATTTTGAACGCTAACGCCGTTTCTTTGTTTATGCGCCGTTTTTTGAACACATAATTGATAGCGTCCGGATTCTGCGTAAGGTGGGTCTGGTAAAACTTTGTGGCCAGCTCATGCGCTTCTTCCAGCCGCTTCTTGAGCTTGGCGTTGCCGCCGCTGCTTCTCTGATACTGGCTCAGGTCTACCCCTGCCTTGCGGGCCAATAGCTCCAGCGTGCCCTTGAAGTCCAGCCCCTCCATTTCCATTACAAAGCTGATCATATCCCCGCCCTTACCCGATGAAAAATCGTGCCAAATCTGTTTTTCGGGGCTAATCATTAAGCTAGGGGTTTTTTCGTTACTAAAGGGGCTGAGCGCCTTAAAGTTCCGCCCGGCACGTTTTAGCTCGACGTACTCACTGAGCACGTCCTCTATAGACAACCGCTGCTTGATCTCCTCGACTGCATCCATATCTGGTGAATATTGTACGCTATCTGGTCATAACCATGCTGCATATGCTTAAATAGTGCCATGCCACCAAACCAACAAGTGCCTCCATCGTTTCCGAGTGATGGGCAAAATCCCTACGATTTCATTCTACAGGGACCACCTAAACAAAAGCGTTCAATTTTGCCTACCGGTAATTCGCCCAAGCAACGTGCCACTTTGTTCATGTCCCTAGTTGGCGGTGTGTTGCTGCTTTTTATCATCATAATGGTACTAATTTTCAGTAGCGGTGGGAGTTCAACCAAAGGATTGATAAAAGTCGCCCAAGATCAAACCGAAATACTAAGAATCACCGAGATTGGCACTCGGTACGTCCGAGGATCAGACGCCGCTGCCATCAATGAAAACACTAAGCTAACACTTACAACTGCACAGGCAGAGACAGTGGCATACATTACGAAGCACAACAAAAAACCAAGCTCAAAGACCTTAGCTCTCGGCGCAAACAAAGCTACCGATCAGGCGCTAAACACCGCTAATTCAGCGGGGCAATTTGACGATGCCCTTAAAAGCACCCTAAAAACTCAGCTCACCGGCTACCAAAGCGATCTCTCGACCGAATACAAAGCCACTAACAGCAAGAGCGAAAAAGTACTCCTCAAAAAACTGTACGATCAAGCGACGCTCCTGATCAAAACAATCCAGTAATCAAAAGTCTTTACTTTATACCAGCGACTAAGTCGTAAGAGTGGCGAATCAAGTCCTGAACCTCTTCCCACGGCAGCTGGCCACTCACAATGATCGTGTTCCAGTGTTTTTTATTCAGGTGATACCCTGGAGATACGCTTTCATAGCGCTCCCTCAATACTTCAGACAGCTTTGGGTCACACTTGAGGCTAATGCGTACAGGCTCCTTGCCTTCTTGTATGAGTGCAAACATTTTTTCATTGACCTTATAGACCGCCACGCCTTCACCAAAAGGATAATCCAACTTGGCGTTTGGCATACTGAGCACGTACGTTTCAACCTCCTTATGACTGACCATGCTTTTCTCCAAAGTACTCGAGGTAGTGTTGTAGCTCGGCAATAGAGGCCTGAATGTCCTCAAACGCACGGTGGATTTCTGGCTTCTCAAAATTCACGCCGTATTTGGCTTGCATAACTATCTTCCAGGCACTGACATCAAGCATACGATAATGCAGCTTCAGATCGAGTTCTGGCATCCATCGGGATATAAACTTTCGGTCATTGTAAATTGAGTTTCCACCCAGTACCGCCAGCTCAGTTCCAAAGTTCTTGACCAGTAGCTCAATCATTTCTTGTTCAACTTCACGCAGGGGTTTGCCTTGGTCGAGTTTTTGAACAAATTCATCACGGTTCTCCGGAAAGTCCTTCCACCAGATATTCTCCTGCATACGCTGTACCACTGTATCTCGGTTCTGATTTATGCGCGCCTCATAGCTATCCAGGGTCTTGAAATTGAAGTCAGTAACTTCTGCGGCGATTTCCAGAATTACATCTTTTTGTGGATCTAGTCCGGTCATCTCTAAATCAACCCACAGAATTTTAGTTGAGATCATCTTCTTGTCTATCATTGGTCCCTATTATACAGATTTCTTCTTAAAATCGAGGGCAGCCGAGTTGATACAGAAGCGCATGCCGGTGGGAGTCTGTGGTGCATCATTGAACACATGGCCCAAATGACTCCCACAAACCGCGCAGGCCACCTCTACCCTATGCATACCGTGAGAGGTGTCTTCTACCAGCTTCACGTTGCCCTTTTTGGCGATGTCGTAAAAGCTTGGCCAGCCACTCCCTGAATCAAACTTGTGCTCAGAACTAAAAACTTCTGAACCGCAAGCGGCACACGAATACATTCCCGTGGCTTTGTTGTGCAGCAACTTTCCAGAAAACGGAGCTTCTGTTCCTTTGTTGCGCATCACCTCATACTGCTCTGGGGTTAGGGTATCCTTCCACTCATCATCGCGCTTCGTAACCATGCCCCCCCATTATACCAACATCCTAAAGAGTGGGAGCAGATTACTTCTTTTTGTCTAACCGATCCAGCTTAAGCGCATGGATAATGAAGTACAGCACCCCAGCTACCGCTAAGAAGCTTATGATCTGCGCGATAATCGGACCCCACAGATAAATCGCGGTCTTACCATTAACCGAAACAGTTGCAGCTTTAAGGTTCAGATTGCCACTACCCGGCAAGACGAGCGCTACGGTAGGATTAATAAACCCAGTAACTATCGAATCTACTAGTGTTTTAATCTGCGTACCCAAAACTAAACCGACCGCCAGACCGATTACACCCTGTTGGCGCACGAAATCAACGAACCCCTGTATGGGAAGCAGGATTTTGGGAACTTTGACCGCCGGCATGCTGATCACAACTTCGTGACGCACTTTTGCCGGTTTCTCATTAGTTGTTTTCTTTTCTGTAGACATACTTCTCCTTCTCCCACCGAGAATGAACATTTTACATCAAAATGTAAAGGTTTTCCTTACATTTTTTCCGGTGCCGGTATATTAAGCAGCTCTAAGCCATTCGCAAGCGTCGTAGCGTAGGCTTTGATCAGACTTAGCCTCAGCGCTTCCCTTTCATCATCAATAATCCGGTTTTTTTCGTAAAAACGATTGAATACCTGGGCTAATTCATACAGATAGGTGGCAATGTGATGAGGCATGTGATCAACGATGGCACGTTCTACTACTTCCGGGTACTCACTTACTTTACGTAGTAGCGAGCGCTCACCGGCTTCAAAAGTGATGTTGTCACTAAACGCGGCTTCCATCTCGCTTTTCCGCAAAATGCTCCGGGCACGAGCGTAGGCATACTGCAGGTAGGGACCGGTATTTCCCTCTAAACTGACACTTTCGTTCGGGTCAAACACTACATCACCCCCGACCCGGTTCTTCAGGAACAGGTACGCGATAGCTGCAAACTGATTGTCTGCAGCCGCTTCACTCTCATAGCCCTTCTGCTTCATGGCCACTTCTACACTATCAAACAACCACGCTATGTTTATAACGTCGCCAGTACGGCTGCTCATTTTACCGGTCGTCAGCTTTACGACCCCATGTGGAATACTGGTGCACTTGTTTGCTAGTACGGGGTTGAAGTTCGCCATAGCGGCGTACACCACCTTAAAGTACTCGGCCTGTTCATTGGCGGTCACCACGATTGATTCATCCATGGTGAAGTCCTGCTCTTTCTGAATGGCGAGCGCTAAATCCCGGGCTTCGTACAGGGTCGTTCCCCGATTGCTTATAAACACTCTGGTATGCAAACCATCTTTTTCACCCTCGTAGATAATTGCCCCGTCGCTTTCGGTAAAAACATCACCGACATGACTCATGACCAGCTCTTTGCCCAGCTCGTCCATGTCCCTTTCAAGGTAGCGCTTCTCTACCCGTTTTGAATGGAGACGAGTAAACATAGCGTCAAAGTATTCAAAACTCCAGGCCTTACAGGTCTCATAGACCTCTTTGTACAGTGGGTCATCAAGCTCAAAACTCTCCTTAGCAAGTGCATCGATTGCCGCTTTTGATGTCTTGTCATCTTCGTAGGCTTTAGCGCCCTTGGCGTACATCTTACTCAAAAAACCGGCACGTTCGGATTCAGGAACGTCAGCTAGTTTTTTGGGGTTTTTGCCCACGTACTGCAGGATAGCCCACATACTCTTACCAACATGTAGGCCCACGTCACCGTGATAGCTTACTCGGTGCACTTCTGCCCCACCCGCCTCCAAGATGTTCGCGATCGAATTGGAAATAATAATATTGTAGGCATGGCCTATATGAAGCTCCTTGAATGGGTTGGGGTTGTTGGTTTCAATAACGATCCGTTTGCCGGCAAATAACTTGTTGCGACCATACAGACCCGGCTTTTCATCAATCCCCGCCAACATGTTGGCAAACTCACTATCAGCGATTGTAAAGTTCAAAAAACCCGGACCTGCGATATCTACACGCGCAATCCGAACATCACCATTTGATTCAATATAGGCTTTTAGCTGTTCTGCTATGTGCCGAGGTTGCTGCTCCAAGGGCTTTGCGAGCTGGAGGGCAAGGTTGGTGGCATAGTCACCAAATTGCTCATCCGGACGTGTAAGCACGGGCGTTTCAGTAACGCCAAACAAGTTGTCACAGGCAGTGGTTAACAGCTCCACAAGATAATTCATAACAGATGTCAGTATAGCAGATTATTCAGTTTCATGAGCAGCACTTACGCTAGCGGCAAGCTGGTAGCCGACGGCGTAGATACTAGTAGTCAACACAAAAAACATCAGCGTAGTGGTAAAGGCCCTTGGATGTGAAGAAGGGTTCACAAAAGAATCGGACACATCAAACAACAAGCCCGCAGGATTAATGAGTACGTCCCAACTGTTCCAGCGTAGATATCGCCCCAGATAGATGGCAAAACTTACGAGCAGAAACACAAAAGCAATGAGCGAATGCGCTTCATACCTTCCTAAACGCTTTTTGAGCTGTTGATGTATCAGATAGACGCTGGTATATCCGAGCAAAAAGCCGTTCCAAGTGAATGACAACATCATTGTTACGTCAAACAAAATACTGATACCACCGGTTGCCTTAAGGTGAATAATGTCACTCGCTATATAAAACGTGTTTGGCAGAAACCCAAGCCACAGGATGGTGAGCAAAACGTTTAGGGGCGAAAACCAGCGGCGGTTTGGTAAGCGCAGAACCAGCCACCAGCTAAACAGCAGCGGCAACCAAGCCAACAAGAGATTCCATGCTAGGAACCAGTAGGTAGCGGTGTGCGTACTGAGCACCCGTACCAGTAAAAAGCCGATGCTGACCACACTTGATGCCGCCAGGGTTAGAATAAACCGCTTGCTACTCTTAACGATTTTGCTCATTTGTAGACATAGTATACCAAGTCACAGAGGTAGGGTAACAATTGAAGTGCGCTATAATAGTCATAATGCAATTGCTTATCAGAGTACTTGATACGGTCCGGACCCTTGTTAGAGCTGGCGCAAAAAAACTTGCGAGCGTCCTAAACCGCGCCACTGCTGGAAAACTTACACCCGATACGGTTACCGCCATTTCACTGCTCGGTCACCTGCCAGTCGCCTTCCTTATTGCCACACTGCACCCTATCTGGGCGGCAGGATTTTTGGTTATTTTTGGTCTAATGGATACGCTGGACGGCGAGCTTGCTCGACTTCAGAACAGAGCTACTGTGGGCGGCATGCTGCTCGACGCTTCGACAGACAGAATGAAAGAATCGCTCGTCTATATCGCCATCGCGTTCGCATTCGTATCACTTGATAAGCCCTACTTGTCGGTAGTAGCGGTAGCCGCAGCCACCGGAGCTTTGCTTGTAAGCTACGTAAAGGCTAAGGGAGAAACCGCGGTTGCTAGCACAAAGCAGCACCACGCCAACACCAACAAATTGTTTGCCGACGGACTAATGCGCTACGAAGTACGTATGGGCGTCATTGTTATTGGGTTACTGAGCGGATACCTAGGCCTAGCGACCGCCCTGGTAGCAATACTCGCGTGGGGCACCGCTGCCGGACGACTAATTCGAATAATGCGTTGGCTTAAGCATGTTCAAGATTGATTTACATACCCATTCGACCGCTTCACCTGACGGCAGCATTCGCCCCGAACAGTACCGTCAGATCATCGAGAGTGGGCTCATTAACTACATTGCCGTAACTGACCATAACCGTATCGATATGGCCCAAGAACTGCACCATGAACTCGGGGATTCCATTATTGTTGGTGAGGAGATTAACACTACCAGCGGGGAAATCATCGGCTTATTCCTCAAAAAAGCAATCGAGCCAAACTTATCGCTCCAAGAAGCCATCCGGGCGATTAAAGCCCAGAAAGGAATCGTCTACGTTCCGCACCCCTTTGAAACAGTCCGCAGCGGCGTTCCGATTGAAGCGCTCGACGATGTTGCCGAGGATGTCGATATAGTTGAAGTACATAATGGCCGGACAGTATTCCAAAACCGCGGCCCACAGGCCGCTGTCTGGGCAAAGCTACACCACAAACGGCGGGCTGCCAGCAGTGATGCACACGGCCTAAAAGGAATTGGCAAAACCTATACCACCGTGTCAGAGAAACCTTCTGCAAAAACACTACTCGTACGGCTTGATGGCGCCCACCTGACTGTAGCTCACCCTCCGCTCACTACCCTGCTCTATCCTAAAATAAACCGGTTACGAAGAGGCTTGCATAGATGATTGAATCAGTTTTCTTTGCGATCTGGTTTTTTTTGCCGGCCGGAGTAGCTAACGCCGCACCGGTTGTAGCCAATAAAATACCTCTCCTCAATACGTGGCATACCCCGATAGATCTGCATAAATCCTTCCGTGGTATCCGCGTACTTGGCGATAACAAAACGTGGCGCGGCCTGCTTACCGGCACCATCGCAGGCGGCCTAACAGCTAGCCTTCAGCACCTTGCGATTAACCGAGGGGGTACGTTGGCTGAGGTGTTTTTGCTCGGTTGTATCTTAGGTTTTGGAGCGCTGGTTGGTGATGCGGTGGAAAGCTTTTTCAAGCGGCAAAAAGGCATTCCCTCTGGAAAGAGTTGGTTCCCCTTTGACCAAACCGATTACATAATCGGCGGCTTGGTATTTATCTACCCTTTCACACAGCTCCCGATACATATCGTCCTACTCATATTCATAACGTTTTTCGGTCTGCACCTAGTTGTGGCCTACATTGGCTATTTGTTAAAACTCAAAGATCGTCCTATTTAGCCATTTCACCCTTAAGTTTCTCTATCAGATCCACTGGTGTAGGGTTTAATCCATTTAAAAGCGCAAGATACAAGCTTACGAAATCACCTAGCGCTACGGTCCAGACTATTTGTTTTGCGAGCGAATCCCCTCTCGCTTCGACAACTTCAGCAGCCGGTCGCTTGCCGCTGAGGAGCCGGTCGGATATTTCAAAACGTTTCTGTACACGGGGATTCTCCAGATTTGAGCGAAGGTCAATTACCGTGTAGGGCTTAGAGGTAGGATGGCTGGTCCAGCCTAAGAATTCGTTGTGATTAAACTCTGGAAGCACGTTACACCAAGCAACGTTCTTGGCATTTTCATTCATACTGATCTTCCACTTGTAGGCAGCCGGAAACAGCTTTGGTCCGCTGTAAATGACCGGCGATTTGCCCATACATTCCTGTGCAAGTTGCTTGGCTGGATTCTTGCTTGTCGGCACAATCGGCAGCCACTCCTGGATTTCCTGCTTGAGCCACGCCGCAGCAGACTCTAGTTCGGCAATTGCGCCGCTACACAGCCCGGCTGCCTGATAGATTTCCAGTAATGCGCGTAATTGAAAGCCAAAGGTCATACGCGGCTGATAACCAGCGGGTAGGGTTACGTACGGCAGATTTGATTTCTTAGCGGCATCTAGTAACGTTCCACCGGATGACACCACTACCACCATGGGACGGCGGTCTTCCAGAGTACTACTTTCAGTTGCTTGCGCATACGCGCTGAGCGTCTCTTCTGTGTTACCTGAAAAGCTCGAACAAACCACCAGAGTATGTGCATCAACTGATTCCGGCAGGTCGTATTCCTGCACAACATCATAGGGCACGTTCAAACCCGGCCAACTCTTGGCAGCCTTGGCAGCTAAACCAGACCCTCCCATTCCGGCCACAATCACCTGTTTGATTTCACGGGGCGGTTCCCAGCTAAAGGCGTAGTCATGGGCGTATTGCTCGGTTTGTTTCTCGGCGATTCCGAGCGCATCCTGCACATCTTTTTCGTGTATGTATTTCAAATCGTCAAGCACAGTGGTTTCTCCCCTCTAATAAAATGCTTTTGCTTACCCATCTCGTTTGGTATGATTACTATTGTAAATTGAAAATTACTAAAAGTCCCGTATACCAACCACGGGCATGGGGGTGAGCAGACATGTTTGGATTAAATGACGACCATCACAAAGACGAACACAAAAATGAACAGCAAGAAGATGGTGTGACCGTAACACCGGAAACAGCCAGTGAAGATGTAATGCCGAGCGCACCGGTAGGGGATGACAGCAGTGTATCAACACCTGCTGACGATGACATGGCAAAAGCCGTCGATGAACTTGCTCAGGACAGCCCCGAAACGCATAAAGAGCCTGCGGCGCCTCTCAGTAGTCCTGCCGACAACGATGGTCTGCTAAATCTAAAGCGCCAAGCTCTGGAGAACCTTGCACCGCTCGTGAGCCATCTGGACCAATCACCAGAAGAAAAGTTTAAGACCACCATGATGATGATCCAGGCCACTGATGACTCCAGCCTCGTGCAACAAGCCTATGAATCCGCCCAAAAGATCCAGGACGAAAAGGTTAAAGCTCAGGCGCTGCTAGACATCGTCAATGAAATAAACTATTTCACACAGCACAATAAGTAGTACATAGATACGCAACACTAACTCCGCTTTTTCAAAGCGGAGTTTTTATTATTCAGCGATATTACGTCGTAAGTAAAGATGGTGCACGATAGCCGCAACAACTACAACACCCATAAATAGAGCGAGCAAATCTCCAGCGCCAGTGTTAGGCACAGTCGTAGCGGCAGTCGATTGGCTAGAAGCCGCAGCGTTACTAGGATTCGGAGTCGCACTGGGAGCTGGAGTATTGGAAGCTGGTGCCGGAGCTGTCGACTGTCCCACTGAACCAGATGGGTTGTTTTGGGTAGTCGACTGGTTTTGAGAAGCGTTGGTATCGGCCGCTTTTTGACTCTCATTTGTTTGATCTGATTTAGGCTCTTCTTGAGAAATAGAGGTACCGGTATTGTTATCGTGTTTTACCTGTCGGTAAATCCAGCGTCCCCCAAAGAATAGTCCGAGCACCACCAGGACCGTTACCACAAAGGTCGCTGCCGATAGTAACCAAGCCATACCAAGCCGCTGTTTTTTCTCGGCTTGATAGTATTCTGCCACCTCTGGCGGAACATTCTGTTGGCTATTTTTGCTACGTCGAAACGGCATCTGAATCACGACCTTGTCACTCCTCTTTCAATAAAGATACAGTAGTACAAACTGGTATTTTTCGCAAGTTAGCGTTTTTATTACATCAAAGAAGCCCCTCGGAAGGGGCTGCTTTGGTTAGTATGTGTTAGCTAAATTACATACCCATCATGCCACCAGGCATACCACCTGGAGCAGCCGGGGCTTCTTTCACGGGGATATCCACTACAAGCGCTCCCATTGTCATTGCCGTTCCAGCAATTGAAACGGAATTGAGGATAGCTTCTTTGGTTACCCGAGCCGGATCCACAATTCCTTTTGACTTCAGGTCAACAAGTTTACCACTGTTCACATCAATACCCTGCCCAGCTTTGCTATTTTCTACCTGAGCAAGCAGTGCTGGTCCGTTATATCCAGCGTTGGCCATGAGCTGAAGGAATGGCTGTAGAAGCGCCTGCTTAAGCAGTGATGCACCAGCACCTTTCGCGTCGGCTGTGTCGTCGGCAATACCAGTAGACAGTGTTACTAATGTGGCACCACCACCAGGCACAACACCTTCATCCAGTGCTGCCTTTACAGCCGCTACGGCGTCATCTACACGGAACTTCTTTTCTTCAATCTCGGTTTCCGTAGCACCACCAACCTTGATTACCGCTACCTTGCCCTGTAAAGCAGCCCGACGCTTATCAAGATTTTCTTTGTCATATTCGCTTGAAGCAGCAGCTGCTTGGGCGGCGATCTGTGCAATCCGCTCTTTCAGTTCACGAGCCGTACCGGCACCCTCTATGATCGTAGTTTCATCTTTAGTAACGATTACTTTTCGGGCGGTACCAACCACGTCCATACCGACATTTTCAAAGTTCATGCCCTGGTCTTCAGAAATTACCTGGCTTCCGGTGAGGATGGCAATGTCTTGCAAAATTTCCTTACGGCGATCACCAAAAGCCGGCGCCTTAACCGCAACTACATTTAATACACCTTTCAGTTTGTTCAAGATGAGCGTACCGAGTGCCTCGCCCTCTACGTCATCGGCTACCAGAATGAGATCTTTCTTGCCGGCTTGGGCAAGCTGCTCTAACAGTGGCAAAAACTCCTGAATGCTACTGATTTTTTTATCGGTAACCACGATGGCTGGCTTATCTACTACCGCTTCCATGCGGGTAGCATCGCTTACCATGTAGGGACTCACAAACCCGCGGTCAAAGGTAAACCCTTCTACCACTTCACTCTCGAGCTCCAGACTCTGGCCCTCTTCCACAGTTACGACACCGTCTTTGCCAACCTTATCAATTACATCGGCAATGAGTTCACCAATTTCTGCATCACCTGCAGAAATGGTAGCCACCTCGGCAACGCGCTTCTTATTGGCCTTAATGTCTTCTGCCATGCCCGACAGCTTCTTGACCACGTCATGCGCCGCCGCCTCCAGACCCTTCCTGAGTAACATCGGGTTATGGCCAGCAGCAATAAGCTTGTTAGCTTCGTTCAGGATATGGTAGGTCAATACGGTTACCGTAGTTGTACCGTCACCGGCTACATCATTCATTTTATTGGCAGCCTGTTTAATCAGTTCTGCACCTACCTTGTACCCCAACGTTTCGTCATCATCCTCTGGCAGTTCTACACCTTTAGCTACCGTAACGCCGTCATGTGTTACGGTTGGAGCTCCGTAGCTTTTGTCAATTACCACGTTTCGGCCCTTGGGACCCATAGTGGTTTTCACGGCGTTGTATAACACTTCCGCACCACCGAGTACCCTTCGGCGAGCATCATCATCATAAAAAACTTTGTTTGCCATTCGCTTTTCCTCCTATTTAACGGTCGCTAGGACGTCTTCTTCTTTTACTAAAATGTAGGTTTCGTTCGCTACTTTCACCTCGGTAGTGCTGTAACTTTTGTAAATAATCTTTTCGCCTACCTTAAGTTCCGTAACCTTCTTGCCAACGGCTACGATTTTAGCCGTCTTAGGCTTTTCTTGAGCGTTATCTGGTAAATAGAGACCGCTTGCGGTTTTGGTTTGCGCCTTTTCTTCCTGCGCAACAACGTAGTCTGATAGCGGATTGATTGGTGCCGACATATATCCTCCTCTTTCTGTGCTTGTCATTGTATAAGAGTCGGTTAGCACTTTCAAGCCGAGAGTGCTAACTGCACAAAAATATACCGAGTGGTTCGGGTTTTTGTCAACAAAAAACGGACCGACGATCGGTCCGCGGATGCGAAAGTAAAAATGAGATTGTGAGTATGAGTGCGTGACGTGGAGAATTGGATGGCGTTGGGGCCGGCGTGCACGAGGTTTGCTTTCCCCCTTGAGAGCAACACACTCGTGCACGCCGCACCCCGAACCTCAGCTGGCCGCCGCCAGGCCGATGGTGAGACCGCGGTACTGGCGCATGGCCTGCGCCTCGCGGTGCTCGCGGCGGTGACGGTGGACGGCGGTGACGCGCTTCCGGTTCTTCTTGGCCGGGTCGGCGTTGGTGCGGATGTCCTTGTCGGTGAGACGCTTCTTCAACCTGTTCTCCTGACTTGCTTTGGCAAAATGTTTGCCAAATGTCCTCAAGACGTACAGACTTACCGAATCGCTCCTTTGCTGTGTGTAGTTTCCACGTGCTCTGTTACTGCACTCCCCCCATTGGAAGCGAGCAACACCGTAAATTTATTCGGTGCTCATCGCTTCCAATGGCTAACTCACAATCTCAAGGTGCTGATTTATGAGGTGAACACTTCAGTGCTCGAACCGCAAAAATCATGTAACCTTCAAACCAGGCCGTTTAAATGCCCCGCTTAAATTGGAGCCATTGTATACCATTTTTTAGCAATTTTCAAAATGTTGACGGCGAGCTATTCGGCACGAGGGGTTTCGTTACTCTGCAGCTCTTGATCACAGTTCTGTAGAACGCCCTGTAGTTCCATGAAGTTGAGAGGGGATTGATGTTGCGGGCGTGCAACACCAAGTAGCTCGCCGTTTTCGATACGCAATTCGCTGGCATCGGTAAATGGTTCGTACTCTGTTTCGCCAAGGTAAAAGTTAGCTGTAATACCCCCAGCAATCCCAAATGAAATCGTTATTCGGTTATTTACGGAGCCATCACCGCCCTTTTCTTTGGGGGTAACGGCGTATCGGATCATGATTCCCTCGAGATTTTTATAGCCGGCACCTTTTTTTGGCACATAAGAGATACGCTTATGGGTAAACGGAAATGCCTCGTTTCCGCCGGAAAAAACCACGAAACGACGCTCAAGAGGATAGGGTTGCGCAGGGTCACCACGCTTAAGTGAGGCGTCTAATTCCTCGGCTGCAGAAAGTTGTTCCACCAAAAAAGCCACCGCCGGCTGGTGCTGGGTGTATCGCTCGATCTCCGCAACATAAAAATCGGGCTCAAAGCCCTCTGGAAGATCGGAAGAAAATGATGGGTCTCTCTCTGGCATTGCAACCCAAAAGTATACCGAAGATTTGACAAATAATCAAGTAATGAAATGATTGACACTCTTTGTCAAAGATAGTATCGTAAAAAAGTCCCTAATGGAACTACCTACAAGAGGTATCGCTATGCTGGAATCCGTTCTGGTTCACCACGCCGGGTCAGCACCTGGCATGAAGGGCGCAGCACGAGTGCGGATCTGGTCCGATCAGATCCCCACGGAGATGATGAAGATGCTGTACAGCAACATCGCCGAAGGCATCGAGGGCATCGTCCTGGTCGTCAACAGCCAGGCCGAGAACGCCCGAGTCGAGCTCGTGTTCGACCCCGAGGTCAAGAACCCGAACGCCTCCGCCGGCCGCTGGATCGATGAGGTCAACACGCACCTCTCCAGCCTCAGCGACGAGGACCTCGACCGGCTGATCACCAGCAGGCACGACGTCTTCTCGGCCATGGCCTACAACCCCTTGGAGGTCATCGAGGCGTCGCACGACCCCTTCAACCGCGGGTAGTTCCCGGACAGCCGGACGGCGGTTTCTCGACAACGACGTCGAGAACCCCGTCCCGGTTCCGGGCTTGGATCTGGTTAGCCAGAGAATGTTTTAGAGCCACTTCGCTCCATTCTTTCGCGCATACATAACCATTTCCAAGCCCCAACCTCCCACAAATTGCCTCGTTATTCCCCGCCCCAATCGGCGGTTTTTTTGTATAATACCAACCAATGATTAACCAAACGGTGCTGATGTCCAGTGCACAATACTTTAGTGACGAATTTGCCATTAACCCCTACATGGATGAATCCGTGGCGATCGATAGCGAAAAGGCCAATCAAGAGCATGCCGCCATTCGCACTGCCCTGATGAATGCAGGCGTAACCGTAAAGCAGGTGGAGGCGCCCAAAGACTGTCAAGACGGCGTCTACACTGCCAACTGGGGCCTGTGCCGTAACGGCGTTGCGGTGTTGTCCTCACTCCCCAATAAGCGGCAAGCCGAACAGCCCTATGCCAAACAAACGCTCGAAAACCTCGATTTGGAGGTCATTGAAGCTCCGTATCGTTTCAGTGGCCAAGGCGATGCCTTGCCCTGTGGTGACCTGCTGTTTTGTGGCACCACCTACCGCACCGATAAACGCATGCATGATTTCCTAGCTAAACACCTTGGGTTCACCGTTATTGGTCTAGAAACGGTTCCCTACACCGACCAATCGGGCAAACCGCTCGTCAATACCGTTACCGGCTGGCCGGATAGCTTTTTTTACGATATAGATTTGGCACTCTCCGTGCTCACCCCTAACCTCATCGCCTGGTGCCCAGAAGCCTTCACGCCAGAAAGCCAAGCAAAAATCCGCTCGGTAGATATCGATACAATAGAGGTCAGCTACCAGGAGGCTACCAAAGGGTTCGCCTGCAACCTCGTGTCCACGGGTGAAACGGTAGTTATGAGTGCTCACGCTCCCAAGTTACGCGCTGCCATAGAAGCAAAAGGGCTCAAAACCGTCACTCCTCAGATTTCAGAGCTCGCCAAAGGTGGCGGTTACATACGCTGCACCACCCTGACCGTAAAAAATAGATAGATCATCAGGTCGTGTCTATAATACTAATGTTTACTTTTTTACTATTTTGTGTTAGAATATATACATGGAACAAACCCCCGAAACGGTCCACCAACCCATAGATAGTGAAGGCTACCTCAACACCATTCGTCAGGCATACCAAGAGGAGCAGATTCACTACACCGGTCGTCGCAGCGAAGAGCAGCAAACAGTTGCGCAACTGCTGAGCGAAGAAGCAGAAGGCTTCATTGATGGCGGGGCTCGCCTTATGGCTATCGGTCACCCGATTGGCGTTGAGGGCGATGTTGCGGAATATATCGGCACTGAGCTTGGCGAAGAGTACCGTGAAAAATTTTTGGACATGCGCGGTGCATTCAGCCAGCTATACGTAGCCATGGGAATCGCTTCGTTGCGCATGGAGCGTGATGACGTTCATACTAGTACCGGCCAAACGGTGCACTCTTTAATTGAACTACCTGATGAAGATCGAAAATCGATACTCGAGCAGCTGTTTGCTGATTTCCAGGATCTGAACCTGTTACGCTATGGTGCTAAGGGTTCTGGCATACCAAAGAAGATATTCATTGAGTACGATGAGTACGGCGCCGAAGTGTACCATGAGACCGATAAAGATCTGAAGCTCAACCCTCGCCGTCTGTGGCAAGGCATGCTCGCCAAAAAGTACCGCGAAGAAATTGCCGAAGACGACGATTCAATCCCCGCTGTTCATGTTGCCGGTAAAATGAGCCCCGACGAATACCGGCGTTTGCGAAAAAGCTACCCCGATATGCAAAAAGACAAGTTTGATACTATCACTGGCTTAAGCCAGAACGCCCGCCAAAAGCTATACAAGCACTACGGTCGCTAAGCAGCAGCTTTTGCAGCCGCTGCTTTGGCGGTACCAATTTCATCCCAGGGATGTTCGCCATCGGCACGTTCTATAGTCTTTTCATGGCCTTTGCCGAGCAGTATCACGGTGTCGCCTTTTTTGGCCCGTTTGATAGCAAAATTGATGGCTTCAGTACGGTCATGTACTAAAAACAGGTCTGTATCGCGGGTTTTGCCGGCTTTTTCGACGCCCGCAGCTATTTGATTCATGATTTCCAATCCATCGATATCTCGATCATCCTCCTCGGTCACCACCACTTCATCGCAGTACTTCCCTGCCAGTTCTCCCTGAATCGCCCGTTTGGCCTCATCCCGCCGCCCAGCAGAGCCGAACATGCAGATGAGCTTGCCCTTTACCACCGGCTTGAGGTCTTTGAACAGCTTTTCAAAACTATCGGGGGTATGAGCAAAATCTACGATAACGTCAAAATCCTGGCCTTCGGTAATGCGGGTCATACGTCCCTCTACTCCTTCAAGCGCCGCAATTCCCTGCTCTATCTGTTCCTGAGTGAGCCCCACCGCCTGGCCAACCGCAACCGCCGCCAGCGAGTTATAGACGTTAAAGCTACCCGGAAGATGGCAGGTAACATTCAGCTCCGCATCGCCGATTTCGGCGGTGTACGTACTGCCTGCGGGCGTGAGTTTTACGTTCTTTGCCCGCAGATCACCGTTATTCATACCATAGAGCACGGGGTTACGTACGGCCCCCGCAAACAACTGACCACTCGGGTCATCAGCGTTGGCAATGCCAATCTGGAGTCCTTTTTTGTTCCGATTAGTTTGGGTAAAGAGCATTTTTTTGGCATCTCGGTACCGTTCAAACGTTCCGTGATAATCGAGGTGTTCATGCGTGATATTGGTCATGACCGCCACCGAAAACGGAATGCCCCACACCCGGTGCTGAGCCAGTGCGTGGCTCGTTACCTCGAGCACCAGCCACTCCATGCCCTGTGATCTCATCTCTTTTATTCGTTGGTGTAGAAGTGGCACTGAAACCGTAGTCATATGGGCAATCTGCGGATGAATATCGTCCCCAACCCCATAGGCAACCGTAGTCATGAGTCCGGCTTTTATGCCACTATTGACCAGCATTTTATGGATCAAAAAACAGGTGCTCGTTTTGCCATTAGTTCCGGTAACGCCGATAACCTTTAAGCCTTTTGCCGGAAATCCATTCTTTACGCTGTAGATCATCGCCTCGCCCAGGTGACCGTATGGCTCGACCCGCTTAAAGACGTCTCGTGGTACAACCTTCTTAACAGAACTTCGAAAACTCATTGGTTACCAGTATACTAGGTTTGATGAAAATCTTAGGTATAGAGTCGAGCTGCGACGAGACCGCCGCTGCCGTCGTAGAAAATGGTAAGCGATTACTGTCCAACGTGGTTGCTACCAGTATGGATCTACACGCCCAGTACGGTGGCGTGGTGCCAGAAATTGCCGCCCGGAGCCACATCGAATCGATCGTTCCAGTTATCAAGCAGGCAGTTGAACAAGCCAAGTGCACCTGGAAAGATATCGATGGCATTGCGGTCACCTACGGGGCCGGCTTGGGTGGCTCGCTTTTGGTGGGCGTTTTGACTGCGCGAAGCCTGGCTATAACGGAGAAAAAGCCACTCTACGCCATAAACCACGTAGAGGGCCACGTATACGCCAACTTCTTGACCGAGACAACCCTCCCGGATTACGTATTGCCTGCCCAGCAGCCTACATTCCCCCTGTTAGCTTTGATTGTAAGTGGTGGGCACAGTCAGTTAGTTCTGTTCCGCAATCACTTTGATTACACACTGTTGGGGCAGACGCATGATGATGCTATTGGCGAAGCGTTTGATAAAGTGGCTAAAATCCTCGGTCTCCCCTACCCTGGCGGCCCGAGCGTTGGCAAAAAAGCGCTAGAGGGCGATCCTCACACCTTCACCTTTCCGAAGGCCAAGATGCCCGGAAAATATGATTTTAGTTTTTCTGGGCTTAAAACAGCCGTTCTGAGGGCCGCTCAGAATGCGACTGGCCATGATCACACCTTGCCCTCAAAAGAGCTCCCTGCCCTACTTAACGAAGCTCAAAAGGCCAATATTGCTGCTAGCTTTCAGCGAACCGCGATCGAAACCGTGGTGGATAAGGCAGTTCTTGCGTACGAAGAGTTCTCCCCCGCCTCCGTGGTTATAGCGGGCGGCGTAGCGGCCAGCCCTGAACTGCGGAGACAGCTGAGCGAACGGCTGCCCCTGGGAATCGCCTACACCGATCCCAAGCTATGTACCGATAACGGGGCGATGATCGCTACCTTAGGCTGCTTTAAAGCACAGCTCGGTCAGCCTGCCGCTGACCCCTACTCCCTTGATATCAAGCCTAATTTGTCGATGTAGTTTCGTCGGCGCGTAGGATATCTGCCACAGGCTCTACGGTAACCTGAGTACCGATCACAGCATGCAGAAATGCTCCTGGTTCTCGCAGCCTAAAACCACTTCTTTCCAGTGAGCTGTTTGCCTGCATAGCAGCTTCATCCAGATGCTTTGGCGAGATGCATAAGTCCACAATTCCCTTGCCGGCATACTGCATCCGCAGCTCATCCATGAACGTCATATCCGTTTCCGGATTTCGAGCAAACAGCTGATCATCCCGGAACGTGCCTAGCACGACCTTTTCGACGGTTATTTTAAGGGATGAAGATTCATTTCTTTGTGACATATTCTTAATAATACAATAACACTTATGTTTAGCGCTGTCAATGTTGTAATGCTTGGTTAGCGTGGTATGCTAATACATGAAAACAAAAACCAGTAAAAGAACGTGCGGGCCTGCCGTTCTGGTCAAACAAAACTTAGTTATGGGGCACTAGTATAGAGGGTTCTTTTTTGGCAAAGAGCTTTGTTTAGTAGTGCTTATGGTTCACGTGAAAAAACCTCTGTTTTTATATTTTTCATCAGAGGTGATATTATAGTTTTTGATGAAACTATCCAAAGTATATGAACCAAACCAGTATGAATCTGATATTTACGCTCTCTGGGAATCTTCGGAAGCGTTTGTGCCAAAACACAGAGGTAGCGATGCAACCTATAGCATCGTCATGCCGCCGCCAAACGCCAACGCTAACCTGCATATTGGCTATGCGCTCACTGCATCGCTCGAGGATATAGCAGCACGCTACCACCGTATGAAAGGGGAGGCGACCTTACTGCTTCCAGGGGCTGACCATGCCGGATTTGAAACCCAAGTTGTGTATGAGAAACACCTTGCCAAAGAAGGGAAGAGTAGATTCGATTTCACCCGAGAACAGCTGTATGAGCAAATCCTGGAATTTGTTGCGAAAAACAAGGATAACTTTGCCACCCAGTTCCGACAGATGGGCGTGAGCTGTGATTGGAGTCAGTTTACCTTTACCCTTGATGATAAAATCGTCAAACGAGTCAACGCTACGTTTAAAAAAATGTGGGATGAAGGACTGATTTACAGGGGTGAACGTTTGGTAAACTTCTGCACGTTCCACGGAACGGCTTTTGCAGATATTGAAGTTGAACATAAGGAAGAGCAGGGGAGTTTATGGCATATCCGTTACCCACTCGTTGACGGCAGCGGGGAAGTCGTCGTAGCTACCACTCGTCCAGAAACAATGCTCGGCGACACGGCTGTAGCGGTTCATCCTGATGACAAGCGCTATAGTAAATTCATAGGAAAAACGGTTAAACTACCCCTGACAAACCGAGAAATTCCGATTATTGCCGATGCTATGGTTGAGGTAGAATTCGGGACCGGCGCCGTAAAAATCACGCCAGCTCACGACCCGAACGACTTCGATGTAGCCAAACGTCATGATTTGCCGTTTATCACCGTTATTGATCACGAAGGAAAGATTACCCACGAAATGCCCAAAAACTACCGATCTCTCTCTGTTGCTGATGCCCGGAAAGCGGTAGTTAACGATCTTGAGTCTCAGCAATACCTGGTTAAAACCGAAGATCTAACCCACAACGTGGGCCATTGCTATAAGTGTGGAACGGTGATTGAACCACTGCTGCGCGAACAGTGGTTTATCGATATGAAACCGTTGGCAAAGCAGGCTATCAAAACTCTAAAAGCAGAAAAAATTGCGTTTTATCCTACGGCAAAACGTGATCAGCTGATCGCTTATCTAGAAGGCCTGCACGATTGGAATATTTCGCGCCAAATTGCGTGGGGAATCCCCATCCCAGCGTTTCAGAACATTGATGATCCAGAAGATTGGATCTACGACGAGCGTACCCAAGAAGAGTTTATTACCGTTGGCACCAAAACCTATCGGCGCGATCCTGATGTATTCGACACTTGGTTATCCAGTTCCAGCTGGCCCTATGCCACGCTTGACTACCCGGACAGCGACGATTTTAAGCAGTTCTATCCGTTAAGCCTCATGGAGACCGGTGGAGAGATTCTCCAGCCGTGGGTTTCGCGCATGATCATGCTCGGCCTGTACGTCACCGGCGATATCCCCTTTGAAGCAGTGTACATTCACGGCTACGTTATGGCGGCCGATGGCTCAAAAATGAGTAAATCAGTCGGCAATGTCGTTGATCCGCTGCCGGTAATCGAACAGTACGGCTCAGATGCACTGCGCATCGGCATCATTGCTAATCGCGCCCCAGCAGTAAACCGGGGCTATGACGTTGCCAAGGTTGAAGGCGCGCGGAACTTTTGTAATAAACTATGGAACGTTGCCCGGTTTATCGAAGACAAGGCAGGGGACCAGGCAGGGTTACGGGCTGAGCCTGATCCAAAAACTCCAGCCGACTACTGGATGTTGTATAAGCTACAACAAACTACCGAAGTCGTAACTCGCTACTTAGACACTTACCGATTCTCGGAAGCATACGATGAAATCTACCACCTGCTGTGGGATGACTATGCAGACTGGTATATTGAAGCGTCAAAAGGAGAGAGTAATGTTTCGGTACTTGCGTATACTTTAGAGACGATCCTGAAACTCGTGCATCCGCTCGCCCCGTTTGTATCCGAAACCATCTGGCAAACGCTCGCCTGGGAACAAGAAAGCATCTTAGCGGTAGCTACCTGGCCGTCACCATCGAAAGCGAATGCTAAACAAGCAGCTGATTTTGAAGAGATTAAAACGATTGTCGGAGAAATCCGCGCAATCAAGAGCGCGCTAAAACTGAATGGTCTGCACCTCTACCACCGTGGTGAGGCATTTTTGAACGAGCACGCTGACCTGATAGCCCGTTTAAGCCGTTTAGAGGGCGTACAAGCCGTAGAAGCAGGGCAAGGTCTCCATTTGACGCAAACGAACCTAAACTGCTGGCTAGACGTACCCCAGGAGACCACACGGGCATATGCTGCCGACCTACAGGCCCAGGCTAAGCAACAGGAGCAGGTGATAACTAGCTTACAGGCGCGTCTCAAGAATAAATCGTACGTTAACAACGCCCCTAAAGAAATCGTGCAACAGACCAAAGATCAGCTCAAAGAAGCCGAGGGCCTGCTCAAGAATATCCAAACCGAGTACCAGCGCTTTTCTACCTCTTAGAACGGCGACTATTTACTCAGGGCAAAAAGACTATAGTATAATTACATTATGAAGAATGCTGTTATAACAATCGCTTTACTTCTTTTTGGTATGTTTATAATCGGCGCAACTAGCATTCCCGCTATATTCGGACTGTTGTGGATTGTTGGCGTAATTCTTATAGCAGTATTCGTACTGCCGAAGGCGAGCAAGAAGAATTCTTCTGGGCAAAATCCGAAAAAATAGCAGAACTATGTTATAACGTCGGCTTAGGCCAATAACGAGAAAGCCCTATGTCTTGCGTTTTGCCGGAGAATAGGAAGTCACCCTCTATAAATGGCAGGACAGACGACCCAGAAAATACAGAAAGTCACAAAACTGAATGGAAGGATTACTTTTGTTAAGCTTTGTGGCTCTTCCAGCCTCTGAAAAACCGAGGGAAAACCTGTTACGTTGCAACGAATCAAGTCCAAACCCTGCCAGAGTCTCCGTTTACAGTAGCGAGGGATGCTTGTCACTGTTTTGGCGCGCTGCAGCCAAAGGAATGACCGTCGTTGTTCTTCGGCTGGCTACCATTTCTTTACATACTTTCTTGTTGGCACAAGAAAGTATGGAGAAAGCGAGCCGCTCGGCGCGCGGTGAATCTTGCTATTAAAACTCTAACGAGTCGCGAATGCGTGCGGCGCTCTCACTCGGGCGATAATCATCAAACCATAGCACTCGCCAGCCCATACGCTCGGCAGCCATGATGTTGGCGCGGCTATCATCCACTAGCAAAATCTCGTTTGGCTGCACCCCGGCTTTTTCCTGGGCTATTTCGTATATCTTTTGCTCTGGTTTGATTGCATTCACCTCTGAAGAATCAATAATGGCAGCGTAGGGAAGCTGTGGAATGATGCCGTTCTGCTGCATTTCATTGATAAATCCCGGCATGATGTTACTGAGCAAACCTACCTGGTAATGTTCCGCAGCCCAGGTTACGATTTCCTGCATCTCTTTAATAGGGTCGATCGCCTCCATGTAGTAGGTCTTCCAGTCCAGACTTTGCATGCCCAGTTGCTTTGCGAGTGCCGCATTGAAGTCATCAAGCGTCATATCTCCCCGACAAACGGCATCGTTGTAGTGCCAAAATGCGGTTTCTATGAGGTCGGCAGGTGCCCCTGAGGCATCAGCAATCTGAGTGAACCCGCGATGAAAGAACCGTACCAAACACCCATTGATATCAAAGTATACAAACCGTATACCGGTCTTAGAGGTATTTTTGGAGGTAGTAGGGGAGTGTGCCGTAATTCCAAGGAGTTGGTCAAGAGAAGTGCCTAGCACACCAGCAATACTCTGGATGGTAAAGATGGACGGCGACTTTATGGCTCCACGCTCAATTTTTGCCAAAGTTGAATACGCCAAATTGGCTTTTTCGCACAGTTCCTGCTGTGTTAACCCGGCTTTTTTACGGGCCTGCTGCAAACGCAAACCCAGACTTTTTTCATCAACCCCACTCGGTTCCATGAATACTATAGTACCAGTTAGGCGGTGGTTTTGGCGAGCAAAATGGTACTAAATGGCTAGAAGGGGAGTAGCCACAGAACGATTAACAAAAGAATGAAGGCCAATCCGGCAGACAGGGCGGCGCCTGTCACGGCATTCTTTGTGTTTCCGCCAGTACTGCGCATGAGTTTTGTATATACCCACGTACCAAATCCTGCGGCCGCTAGTAATGCGATTGCTACATTAGACATGATTTAATCTTCCTCTATAGCGAGCTTCTTGGCAAGCTCAGCCAGCGCCGCATGGTCGGGTTTGGCCGTCAGATCAACGATTCGGCGGAATTCTTCCATGCTATTAAATCCAAAAACATGTACGTGGGCGTGTGGCACATCCACACCTATCACTTCTTCGCCAACAAGGTCGTAGCCGAGCACTTGCTTAATCTGATTAGCCACCTTCTTTACCGTAGTCATTACCGCCTGGTAGTCGCCATCAGAAAGATCCCACACAAACGGCACCGGAGACTTCGGCACCACCAACACGTGACCGGGAGTTTTAGGATGAATGTCTAAAAAGGCAAAGGTCTTTTCATCTTCATAGATTTTGTGACTCGGTATTTCACCATTGATTATCTGCGTAAAGATAGTCGGTTTAGGATTTTCTGCTTTCATAACTCATATTGTACCAATACAATGGGAATCATGAATTTTATGCGTAAGGCTTTTATTGGCCTCGCCACTCCCGCGCTAGCTTTTCTCATACTGGCCAGCGTAATCCTGATGAGCCTGAATCTGGCCTTTCACACACCCCAAAAACCCAAGCAGTGGATCCAAAAAAGTAATATCTATAGCCACGCCGTAAATGCGCTCATTGACCAAGTTTCCAAAGATACTACCAGCTCAAATACCGGTCTCAGTATGAGCCAGCCGGAGGTCCAGACTGCTTTCAAAAAAGCCGTAACGCCCCAGTTCTTGCAGAGTACTGCCGAATCAGTCATTGATGGATCATACGAATGGCTGCAAGGGAAGGTAGCAAAGCCAAGCTACGACATTGACCTGACGCCCGTTAAGACTGCGTTTGCCGATGCTCTTGAGGCAGAAGCCCGTAATCGCCTCGCCACACTGCCAGTCTGCAGCTACTACAACCTACCAACCACAGCCGATCCATTTTCTGTTACCTGCAATCCACCGAGCGCCATCACGAACCAGCAGATTGCTCAGTTGAGATCCGACATCTTGTCTGGCAACGGTTTCATTGTACCGACAGCAATCACCGCCGATACTACCAGCTTAGGAACTGACACCTCCTCAAAGACATCCACAACAGACCCTAGCACAGCGCCCGACAAGCCTGCTCAACCGTGGTACAAAAACGCCCAGCAACTGCCGTTCTTGTACGCACTAGCATCATGGGGTCCTTGGGTAACCGCAGTGCTCGCGCTACTGGTAGCAGTGGGATTATTCTTTGCTGCAAAAACGAAGCGGTTCGGCACCCGAATCATTAGTAGTAGCGTGTTGAGCGCTGGTTTGTTACTTGGTTTGAGTGCAGGGGTTGCTCTGTTCGTATCCCATCAGTTTGGTGATAAGGTCGCCCAATCAGCCGATACAACGTCAACCAATCTGCAGCAGCCCATGATCGCCATATTGCGAAGTGCAGTGAGCTACATTGCCCGCGTTCAGCTGTGGTGGGGTGTTGGCCTGGCTGTAGTAGGGCTTGCTGGACTCTTGTTGCTATTTCTTACTCGTCCAAAACCAGGTAAAACAACCGCTTCCCTTGACAACCCCAAAAATCCTAGCACAAAATAATCAAAACCTTAATCGAAATACTTGATCTTTTTATTCGTTAACGGTGGAAGATATTACTGAGGGCCGATTTTCACCCCGGCAGTGGAGACTTTATCTTGCCATCGAGTATACTCTGCTTGTTCCATGGAGTAGGGAATTTCAGCGTTCGTTGGCTGGTACTGTGTATTGCTATAAAACGTATTGGTTCCGGTGGCGTTCGGGGTCCACCAATCATTACGATGGCAACAGCTTCCATTAGATGACCACCATGCCACATAGTTGTCATGCATGGTGTTATGCTCATATGGCCCCGTGCCCGTAGCTGCGTTCCAAAATGATAAACCCAAGCTACCACTGTTTCCGGTAAATTGCTGCCCGCTCGCAGTTCTCTGACTATTCACTAGCCTGTTGTTATACACATTATTGTATGAACCCCCGACAATACTAATCCCGTAGTTCACCGATCCTACCACTTGATTGTTGAACACATTAAAGTACCCATGCAACGTAGAGTCATAGGCATCGCCCATTATAATTCCTCCACCTGAATACCCATCTCCAAGATTAGGTGGATAGGCACCCCATATGAAGTTGTCATGAATACTTACGTAACTGCTCGAAGTTCCGCCAGAGTTGAAGAAGTTTATATTATCCTCAACTTTGCTCTTTCCGAATTCATTGATTACCTGATTCCAAGCGATTTCAATATTATTAATTGTTACGCTATCAAACTGTATAAATTGAACCGCCCAGTCAGAGCCGGTTTGGTTTACGCCCGTTATATTCTTAGCGTAATTCCTTAGTACAGTGACAGTATTATTAGCAGAGCTTCCGCCCGACCAGCCTATTACCTTAAATCCAGCTGTATTCTCTAGATAATTATTTTCTAAACGGATATTGGATGGATTAGTAACCCACATAGCACGACGGCTATCAACACCACCTGAAGGAGTAACGCCAATAAAGTATGAGTTCTTTACCGTAAGGTTTATTCCATTTACCGAATTGCCTATGAGTCTATAATTACCCTTCATAGTAGAGTTGATGATCGTAACTGGTTGAGAAGTGGCAATTGTTACTGCATTAGTTCCAGGGGTGGTCGTCTGCCAGCAACCCGTGTACGTTCCGCCTTGAGTAATGGTTATTGGACCAGAGTAAGAAGTACAGGAAGAGGTTGTACTGCCGAAGCCTCCACCACCAGGACTAGTAGCGGCTTTAAATTGCACAGCTTGTCCACCAGACGCAGTACCATCACTTACAAGGGTCGCCTGAGAAGTTCTAGTGCCAGATTCAGCTTCGAAATTTGCGGTAGGCGTAGCAGCTTTGGTAGCAAATAGAAAATACGCCCCGACCGCTCCGAATATAGCTACAAAAACTAGAAGCTGAACCCTAGGTGACCCTGGAATCTGGGAGCCTACTCTCTTCATTTTGCTTATGAGCTTCATGTTGAGTACATAATAGCAAATAATCACAAGAAGTATACAGACCGAAATAAAAGAAAGATTAAATGCTTCACAAAAGCCGAGTTCAAATCCAGAAAAAATAAAAACGACCCAATAGGGTCATTATATATTTCTAGTGGAGAGGGAGGGATTCGCCTTGTAACCAAAACAAAATTAGTTTTTGCAATACAACTCTTACATATGCCACTGGCATATGACCAGCAAGGTTCGGGGAGTGCCACTGGCACTCCCGTTCGGATCCTCCCACTCACGTAAAAAATAAAACAGCCCCATTCTGAGACTGTCTTATTTTGGCGGAGAGGGAGGGATTCGAACCCTCGGCACCAGTCGCCCGGCACAACTGTTTTCGAGACAGTCCAGTTCAACCACTCCTGCACCTCTCCTCGTCACTTCTCTAGCTATTGTCTCGTTTTGCTTTTTGCAAAAACTTCGATCTAATGCTAGGAAGTTCCTCTAGATTCTTTAAACAGTCGAATCTGCTAAGCCGCTCCTTGGTTTAAAGAATCTTGCCAACTCGATTATTTTAACAACTAACACTAGTAAATAACAGGGTAATATGGTAGGATTACCTCTGTCGTTCCCCTAAAGTAGGGAAAAGAGCAGCCGGACAAAATGTGAACCATTTTGCCGCGCGATGAGAAAAACCGTAGGTTTGTCTCATTACCAAGCACCCGTAGCTCAGCTGGATAGAGCGTTGGCTTGCGGAGCCAAAGGTCGTAGGTTCGAATCCTGCCGGGTGTACCATTCTAGACGGAGAGCCTCAAGAAGGCTCTTTTTCATCTGTTGAGATATTGTTCTAACCTCGTTTAATTGTGCTACAAAATGTTTTGTATTATCACGCAAGGGTAGCAACCATTCGTAAGGTGTTATTTGGAGTTTGCCGTCTAATAGCACTGGGTTCTGACCAAGTGCCCGCAAGACTTCCTTCTTATCAGACAATACTCTTGCTACGAATTAGCAATTAGGTGAACGGGTTTTGACTGTTCTCTAGAAGCACGGAGAGGCGTGTAGGACGGGTTCGTTGACAAAAGTTGAAGAAAGGTCATACTCGGGAAACTCCTTAGATACTTCAATATACAGATGTATAATTACGGCTAAGGAGCAAATAAAAAGTAATGAACGAGCAATTTGACCAATTAGTAGATTACATTAGGCAACATCTTAATCAAGGAATCCCAGAAGAAAGTATTCGCCAGACTCTTTTACAGCACAATTGGAACTCTGATTTGGTCAACCATGCCTTTGTCACTGCAAAGTCCCCAACGCTACCTCCTGAAGCTCAACAATCACCAGCACCACAGCCACTTAATCAACAGCCTCAAGATTTGAACCAACAGAATAATCATGCGCAGCCTGAATTACAACCTACGTCAAATCAAACACCATCAAGCGTTACAGCACCACAAAAATACAAGGTTTTCAGGGCATTAGCAGATACCTTTGGAGCTATCAAAAACAATGCTGGTGCTTTTATATTAGCGGTAATTACTAGCTATGCTATAGCAGCGGTTTCATTGTTTCTAATATCATTTGTGATTGGCAAGCTTCTATATGGTGAGTTCGGTTTACTATTTGCTTCAACATCTAAGTTATTGACGGTGTTGTTCGGAAGCCTGATTTTATATACGGTCTGGTACGCTTTCGCAGATGCTTTTGTGTTAGCTACTACCTCACTTGCTATCTATGATGGAAGTGAAAAGCGGAAAAGTTCAATCGGAGCAACAATCTCACAAGGTTTTGCTAGAGTTGGACGTGTAATTGTCGCCAACGTGTTATTTGCATTGATATCTTTCTGGCCGGTTGTCTTAATAATTTTCCTGCCAATTATATTCTTAACCAGTGGTCATACTGGTGGTAGTTCTTCGCTAATTCTTATACCAATTCTAATGCTTGTAGCCGTTGTGTGGGCATATATAGCACTAATTCGTTTTGCTCTCGCACCGTATGTTGCATTGTTTGAGCCCAATGTTCCAATAACAAAGGTGCTTGGCCGTAGTAAATTCCTACTTATGAAAGGTGGGCAATGGTTTTTGGTCAAGGGTTTCTTCTTGTTGCTATTGGTAGTGATAATTCTTGCCATAGTAACTGGCAAGAATCTTCCAGAGCTAGAAAATTCCAGTAATATAGGAATAAATCTATTCCTAATTATTGCGTCAATACTTGTTAATGGTGCACTAGTAATGCTTTACCACAACCGAAAAATTGTAAGGGGTTCAGGTCAAGCCTAGAACTTAATCTATGCACTTAATTTTATTACCAGAGATTATTGCTAGAGCAGGTGGTGGTGGCGCAGGCGGAAACAGTAAAAAGAGCCAGAAAAGCGTTTGAGCAAGCAGTGACAAACGATCCAAGCTGGAACGCAGTAGTTGATAGAGCTAAGAGTATTTTTTATCAGTTTGAGAAAGATTGGAGTGAGCTCAACCTCTCCAATATGCAGACCTACCTAACACCAAAATACCTACAGCATATTGCTTTAATGTTGGAAGCGTTGAAACAGATGAATCGCCAAAATCAAATGTCTAATGCCCAACTAAGTTCGGCTATTTTGTTTAACGTTAGCTACAGTGGGAAGAATGAACTGGACAGCTTTGATGTGGAGATGAATGCTTCTGCAACTGACAAACTAGTTGACTTAAATACTCAATCTAACTTACAGGTAGACACCAAACCCTTTACGGAGTTGTGGAGGATTGAGCGAGAAGGCAGCATACGCCAGTACCTCCTAGATAATATGGTAAAAATCTAGAACGCACACACAACTAACGGGGGTTTTGCTTTTTGCTATAGCTGTTTATACTACGGACTTATGGCAAACTCTGATTTTTTACGCGCAAATACCAACCAACATTCTGTTAAAAACTCACTGTCACACAAAATGGACAAAGATATCGATGTGGCTGTAGCGCAGGTCATGTCCATGCTCCGTAAAAAGTATCCGCAACTCAGCTTTAGACATCAGAAGAGCATGATACTTACCGACATCATCGGTGGTCTATCTCAGGAATATCCGGAATATGCGCCCATCTACAGCGATGTGCTTAAGACTAGCTTCATCAAACCCGATGGTGGATTTGTATACGCTAAAGATGCACACGGTACCGAAAAAATTGTCCTCGTCGCAGAAGTTAAACGTCAGGGAACCAATGACAAAAGAGCCGAAGAAGGGAAGCCCAAACAAGCGTTAGGGAACGCCATTGAACGGCTCGGCAAGAATCTCATCGGTATCCGGGCAATTTTCAAAAATGAATCAGTACTCCCGTTCGTTTGCTTCGGGCAGGGGCATGATTTTCGGGAAGGCTCCTCAATTCTGGACCGCGTAGTCACCATGAACGAATTTTTTCCACTGAACACCGTTTACGTCCAAAAAGCCTATACACCCTTTGAACCGGTTTCTATGTTCTTCCGGTATCACGATTGGGAAATCCAAGATATGGTGCGCATCATGTTTGACGTTGCCACGCAAGCGGTCAACGAAGTTTTTTAGTCTTAGCGCTTCTTAATCAGCCAGAGTAGCTCTTTAACCTTTATGTCACGGTTGTTGAGATTTCTGGAGCCGCGGTAGGTATTGTATTCCTGCTCGTATATCTGCCACTCACCATGCTTTGTGGCGACCTTTTTAAAGGCATGCATCGGAATAATGCCTTCGTTGTTATAAGAAATCAGGATGTACTTAGCCTTTGTGTTTGCCAGGAGCTCGTCCAGGGCAACCTCGGCTGCCTGACGCTTGTTGTAGTCGGAGCGTTGCCAATCCTCAACAATTCCGCTCACCCCCGATTGAATCTTAACGGGCTTACCGCCGTTAATAATATTTAGCATAAAGTAGTTTGAACCGTATGGATGCTGATTGTATGGCGGGTCATAATAGGCAAGATCCACCTCTGGTAGTTCAGTTACCAGCTTGTTGGTATCGCGTTTTTCAACTACCACTTCACACTCTTTGTCTGAAAAAACCGGCATTTGCAGAGATATCTCTTTTTTAATCCGTTGCAGCGCGTTCTCACCACGCCCCCCAAAGTGTCCGATCCCATCTTTTTTATGAAATCCCTTAAAAACACCCGATGTATTGTTATGAATCGATGCTTGAATAAGTAAATTAGCCAAACAGTATAGCCGCACTGACGGATCCACATTAGCGTCTATTAGATAGCGGATCGTATCAATGATGTGCGCATTTTGGTGCGTATAAAAAACCCGCTCTCCTGGTGCTATACGATCGTCTTTCTTAGGAGCATAATTTTTGGTTATAAAGTACGGTGACTTTGTATTTGTAAGTTTTTGGGCGTTCAAAAACTCAATTGACTCCTTGAGGAGCGGTAGATTAACCGCGGATTTATTAGCTAGGTACGCCGTATTGATTGTTTGGGTGTAGTCTTCAAAATCATTAGAGATAAGGCGGGATGAGTGGTACTTAAGTAGTCGCGATACCACGCCGCTCCCCGCAAATCCATCAAAACTCACCAGTTCGTCTTTATTTAGCTGGTGCTTTACGTGCGTTATACCAATGTTTATAAACGGCAGTAGCTTGCGTTTGTTACCTATGTAGGTAATTAGTTGCTTAGTAAAGTACGGACTTGAGAGGTCTAGCCCCGTAACATAGTCACTCGCATCAAACAGAGCATGCTGATTGTTCGTTGTTCCTCCCATAGCGAAGCTTATTATAGTTGGTTTACAGGTAAACGAGCAATTGTAATTAGAAGCGAATCTTGTTCATGAGCCGGTCGACGACATCGTGAGAACGTTCTTCGTAGGGCAGGTAATCAGAGAGTATGTTGCCGATCTTTTTTTCATCCTTGGGGTCATAGTACATGGAAATTGGAGTCATGAACCGCTTGAGCGGCATCAGGGTAATCGAATAGATCGGACCATCCTGGGTTACCGAAAAGGATTTAAACAGGGCATACTCAAAGAATTTATCGCCGATTTGTATCCCGTGATCACTAATCTGGTACTGCAATGTTCTTGGCTGGCGTGCCGCAATCACCCCAAACAGTATCGCTACCGTACCAATAACACCCGTAGAGATATAGTCCCGCGTTAAAACATATACCAGGCCCATCGCCACTACCGTGACCGCTGCTAAACCGAGGTACCAACTGGGTGTTTTTTGATGGTCAATAAACTCTGACGCCGTCCAACTAACTGGCTCACCAGGCGCTACTGCCGGCATACCAGGCTCTGCTTCGGTTCGGTAAAAACTTGGCGAAGATTCTGGGGTTCGTTCTGGTTCACTTGGAGTAGGCGGGGAAGAATCCGGCACCTGTTCGGTTGCAGGACTTGGAGTGTTTTGCGGCTCTTCAGGTTGTATGGAGCCGGGCGTAATCGTATCCCCAGGTTGCATAAGCGTATTGTACATGAGAACAGGTAAAAGGTGAATCGAATACTACGTCAGTTCATTGGCGAACGCCTGATAGCACTGCGAACAGAGGTGGAACTTCTTGACGTCACCTTGATCATTTGGTGGGCTCAGGAGTATGCCACCAAATTCAGTAAGCTCCTCACCGCATTTGTCACATTTTGGTTGGATTGCCATGGGGTTAAGTATACAAGACCACGCTGCAGTATCGTGGTTTGGGTACCTAAAAGACAAAAGGCCACGGCCTTCACGGCAGTAACTTTTCTCTCCTGGCGGAGGAGGAGGGATTCGCCTAAACGGCAAAAGGAAAAAACTTTTGCCAAGTTTACTCTTACATATACCACTGGCATATGACGAGCAAGGTGCGGGGAGTGCCGCTGGCACTCCCGTTCGAATCCTTACTCTTCGCGTGTAAATTAAAATAGCCCCTTACTCAGGGACTATCTTAATTTGGCGGAGGAGGAGGGATTCGAACCCTCGCTGGAGATTGCTCCCCACTAACGATTTAGCAAACCGTCCCCTTCAGCCACTTGGGTACTCCTCCGTATTGTATGTATGGAACCAGGCTAGTATAGCAAAAACTTGGCGGAAGGGGTGGGATATCGCGCGCTGACGCGCACTCCTTCCTGCGGTGCTCGATAAAAACATGCAAGCATCTTTTCATCTCCGCTCCTCGTTCGCCGAACCCGCGTGGATTCTCAATACAGCCGTTCAGCACGTTCTCCCGCCTACAAGATGCAGACATGAGAACGTGGCGGAAGGGGTGGGATTCGAACCCACGGTACCGTTTCCGGCACGACGGTTTTCAAGACCGTTACCTTAAACCACTCGGTCACCCTTCCAATATAATTGAATAACAGGGGTGATTATACCAGCAATTGCGCTACAAACAAAGTGTTTCACTGCTTTTGGGCAAACACTGCTGCGTGCACTTTTTTAGCTCCATGGGTTTTTAGCAGTTTGGCGGCTGATTCTATGGTCGCCCCGGTGGTAACTACATCATCAATCAGCAGGACTTTCTCGGGGATACGCCTGAGTAGCCGGAAAGCTCCGTCTACCTGCCGGGCACGTTCGACGCGCGTAGATCCTACCTGTCGAGCCTGCCCAATTCGCAGCAGCAGACTCCGGTAGGGAAGGCTGCGAAGCCGAGCAAACTCCTTGGCAATCAATCGCGACTGATCATATCCCCGCATGCGAACTCGACTAGTTGCTGTAGGTACATGTGTGATGACTGTGTCAGGCGCAAGGAAGGGGACCACATCGTCAAGCGCCCTAGCAATATCTTGTGCAGCCGCTTGAGCACGTCCAAATTTTAGTCGCCGCAACACCTCGCGCGACACACCACCGTACTCCGTAAATACCCACACATTGGAAAGTACCGAGCCGCTCCGGCATTTTTTGCAGGTCGCTGACTCGGCCGAAGCGGCCCGACACCGATAACAGCGGGGCGGAACAGAATAAAACGCTTCCTGACTACACCAGCCACAAAGCACTAATCCTTCCGTGTCGCACAATATACAGGTGTGCGGTGCAAAAATGCTGATGATTTTTTCGGTTATGAACATGTTGTGATTATTGTGTTGTAAATATTCGCCTATAGACGTTGCATAGGCTACCAACGCTAAGTTATACTGGCATAAAGATAAAAACGCAAAATAATGACATAAAGCGTTCATGCGCGGAGGGTAACAACATATATGGCACGACGTAACCGTGACGAAGATCTATTGATGGAGGACGAACTTACTGCAGCGTTTCTAGGCGATGATGATTTGCCAACAAGCGATGACATTGATGTAAGCGCCCAACAGGGTCCCGCAGAGGAAGAGTGGGATGATGACGCAGCACTGCCAGGTCAGCTAGCCGTCGACGTATACGAAACAAAAGACCGTTTGGTCGTTAAAGCTCGTACTGCGGGCGTAAACAAAAACGATCTCGATGTGAGTATTTCTGATAACACGCTCAGCATTCGGGGTACGCTCTCCGCCGGTAACGAAGACGATGTAGAGAACTACTTTGTCCAGGAATGCTACTGGGGCGAATTCTCTCGCAGTCTTGCACTTCCTGTACCCGTAAAAGAAGATGAAGTAGAAGCGATGCTCAAGGACGGAGTCCTTACCATTAGCTTCAGGAAACTAAAGCAAGATACCGTAAAGAAGATCCAGGTATTGTAAACTAGCAAGCCTCATTCAAAACGCCTCCACCGGGGGCGTTTTTTTGTGGACCCGCATAGCTACGTAACAAAATAAAACCACCCCCATGATCTTGAGGGTGGTTAAAGGAAAGGTCTATGGCGTAACTATTACGCTTGCTGACTCAACTTTGAGAGAACGAAGCGCACGATAAATTGCGCGAGGGCAACTATCACTAAACCGATTATGGCGTAGAGAATAGTGTTCTTTGCGCTCGTCACATTTCCGGAGTCTCCACCAGAAGTTATGTACTTAAGGCCACCGATGATGATCATGATAACCGATACTACTCCCACAACGAGTGAGAAGAGGTTGATGATCAGTTTGATAATGCCGTTAATCTTGTCTGTTGCTGCAGTATCGTTTACGTTACAGCTTTCGGTGCTTGTAGCATCCAGGTTAGCACCGGCACAAAGACCATTTTCAATGTTTGCCTGAGCTGATACCGTGGCGGGAATTAGTGCTGGAGTCAAAAAGCCCACAGCCATTAATGCCGAGAGAACTAGTAGTTTTACTTTTGTAATCATTATTTTTATAAACCTTTCTTTAAAGCTGTTTTGGTTATATCACAATAGGAGGTAGTCCATCAAGTGGAAATACCGCTTATCCTATCTTGTTTAGCACGTACTTAACGATCACCTGAGCGAGCGCTACAATCACCAGACCGATGATGGCATAGAGGATGGTATCTTTGGCGCTGGCCGTCTTGGCAGAATCACCTCCAGAGGTAATGTAGCGCAATCCACCGATGATGATCATGATTACCGCAATAACACCAACGACGACACTAATCAGGTTAATCGCTGTCTTGATAATCCCTTCTACCGAAGTACCGCTTGGCGAACCATCAGGATTGGTGGGTTGATTACACCCGGTATTGTCAGAAGTAAGGCCAACACCCTCACACAACGACGCTTTAGTGTCAGCATGCACGACTGCAGCTGGAGCCAGCGCAAGCGTTACGGCACTAAAGTTAAACAGTAGGGCGACGGCTATTAGTAATTTTTTCATGTCTGTATTCCTTTTATTCCTTCTTATTATATTCCTATTTATTTATGTAGTTTATAACAAACACCACGATTGAACGGGACACCACAATAACGACCAAACCGATAACGGCGTACAGAATAGTGTTGCGAGCAGCAGTAACATTATTAGGGTCACCGTTTGAGGTAATAAATCTTACTCCGGCAACAATAATGACAATAACTGCAGCAATACCACCACCGATAGCAATCAGGTTTATGGCCTGCATGAGCACGCCGCCTGATCCTGAAACGGGGTTAGTAGCGCCGGTGCTTGAACATATCGACGAGCCAGATGCTCCCGGCACGCCACAGGCACCACCTACTACATCGGCGGCGTGGACGGGAAGAGCAAGTGTGAGCAAGCCCAGCGCCGACACTATAGCCAGTAATCCAACCATTAGTTTTTTCATGATACATTGATCCTATTCAGTACAAAGCTAACAATTCCGTAGGCGGTGATTGAAATGATCAGGCCGAGCACTGCATAAATAATGGTGTTTTTTGCTTTAGAAATTTTTTGCGCTTCACCCTGAGAAATCACGTACTGTACGCCCGCTATGGCAATAATTAACACTGCGATTGCACCAAAAGCGCCAAATACCAGGCGAGTAATTTCTAAAATCGCGCCGTTCTTACTCACATAGGCCTGGGTCTGGTCAGGGTTCTTTGCTCCCGGTAGGCTATTGACGTTGATTGCTTCGGCAAAACGTACGGCGGTTTTATACAGCAAAAAACTAAACATCTTACAGTTTTCCTCCAATAGAATTACCAATAAACGTTACCAGCGGCACTGCAATGAGCACAATAATCAGTCCAATAAATGCTCCCAGTAGAGTATTCTTGGCTTTCTGAGTCTTGTCAGGCTCACCCTGGCTGGTCATGTACAGAAATCCTCCGTAGATCACGTACCCGACCGCAATCATGCCAGCAATCCTAAGTAAGATATCGAAAATACCAAAGCTAACCAGCAAGATGTCGCGCGGGTGCGCCGTGAAATCTACCAACACGCGGCACTGTTCTACGCCGCCGGGCGGCGTGTAACTTTCGGTAGGCACGTACTGGTACCATGGTGGGAGCCCAAAAAAGGTTTGCCCCTTGTTACAGGCCGCTGCAAAAATCTGTGTCCAAAACATTAAAATAGTCCTCCTGGTACGATCCATTGCAAGAAGGCGAAGAGGAACAAGAACGCCACTAATGCAAGCACGGCGTTTGCTATGCGAGCTTTCGCTGCAGTTACCCTTTGGGGATCGCCCCCTGCTGTTATGTATTGTATGCCGCCAGCGACAATCATGATTATCACTATAATACCAACTGCCGCAGATAGCACATCAATCACAATATTAACGTAGTGCATAATCGTACAGTTGTCTGATTGGTTCTGTAAATCAGAGTACGCACAACCTACCGGACTGCTCGCATTCGCCTGCTGGCGCTGGTCATTAATAATCCTGGATCGCGCCTGATCCACGGTGTCTATCGTGCCATCTAGGTTAGATTGCGCCGTTACGGTTAGCGTGGCACAGTCCTGTTTTTGTGGCTGCGGTGAGCCTTCAGGCAAACCTGAAGCGGATAAGCCTATTATCCAACATTCTCCTGGTGCAGCTCCGCCCCAATTGCTTGCATAGAACGAAAGAACGCTACAGTCGACTTTACCTACTGCTGCACCAATCCCTGGGACCGGAACAACTTCATAACACCCGGGGTCAGCAGCTGCAGCCGCTGGCTTGCTCACCATAAACGGCGCAACCATGACGGCGAGCAAAAAGACGATAAAAATCAGTTTTTTCATGACACTTTCTCCGCTCCCACCACTTCATAACGCTGAATACGTGTTTGAGAGTTTTCCTCTGTAGTTACCAGCTTAAGTGTTACTTTGAACTTTTTATCACTACTGGAGCAAGCAAAGTATACCGTGGTGGCGGTATGTTTTGCAGTATCTTCACTGCAGGTACCGATGTCTATCTTATCGGTGAGCGTTTTGAGCACTTCGCTCTTATAGGCTTCTTGGGTGTAGTTGGTTTGGGTATTGGTGCTGAGTTCGCTATATGCCGCTGCTGTATCACCGCTAGCGATGTTCCGCAAGTGGGTGGCAGCGGCCGCCTGGTTGGTTTGCGTCTGGTTACTCACTTTATTGAGCGAGCTAGTAAGTACATACGAACCTATTAACGCAACGATCAGTACACCGCCAAGCCCAATCAGTACAAGCACCTTTTTACTGTGCTTGGGCTTCGGGGTAGGTGCCTGTTGATTAAGGATAAATCCATAATCTGGTTTTGGATTGTTTTGGTTTTGATCGTTCATTTTATTGCATTTTACCCTAAAAGTTTTCCTAATAAAAGAGTTGCGCACCCCAATCATTGACTTTTCAAAACATTAGTGGTATAATGAACTGTAACGTTCTTCCTGAGCGCATTACAAATCTTAATAAGCAGAAAGGGGACACCCATGACGCTTGCACACGAACCACATTCACCTAAAACCTCTAACTCACAGGAACAGCCCGATATTGTTCCGGCGGAAGTAAGTGATGCTCAGGGAACTCTCTTTGATACCGTCGGAAACCCCTCTACTGATACTCCTGTACTCGACGCGAAAACACCAGGACTATCCGCAAACCTTACAGAGGAGCGCCAAAGCGCCACACGACTTCGCCCAGAAATTGACAATACTTCTAAAGTCGCGACAACTCATCGTGAAGCACCTGAAGCTAATTCTTCTGGGTGGCAGCGCCTACGCAATAGTCGTACGGCAAAAATTGGTGCGGGCTTGGCACTTGCAGCAGGCGTGCTTGGTGGTGCGTACCTAACCTCAGGATCAAAAGGGGACAAAGTCGTAGCTGATCCACAGGAACAAGTTGCAAACAATACTCCGCAAAGTACCGAAGCACCTTCAACCACCACCACGGCCGTAGAAGTAGTAAATGACGGCAACCATGCCCAACGACTAAATGGTGAGGTGATTAGCGTATCAGAGATTGGCACTCCTATTGATGGAGGCCAGCCGGTTACTCCTGAATATATTGCTCAGAATTCGTTAGAGCAGCGCACCATGCTTCAGCAGTTCTACGACCGCATTGCCGCTTATAGGACCACTGGTGACGAACAAATCCTCTCAGCCACAACGAATCACCAGGACCTTATCAGATACCTCAAGAATGACGAACCAAAAGTCCAAGAGTTCATGAACAATTATGGCCAGGATATGGCTCATATATATGACATAAAAGACATACCAAGTTCTGCTATTCACGCCACGGCTATTGATAGTAAGACTATCAAGATTACCGTTGATGAACCTGTTGATTTGTACTGGGCTGAGTCTAAGTCATGGGAAGACCGTGACCAAATACTAGCTAACACCGCCAACAAGCCGGTCGTCACAACTCAGGGCGTCAGTACCTATATATTCGTACGGCAAGCTGATGGTACATACCTCAATACCCAAACGAATGCTCAGTACGTAGTTCTGAAATAAAAGCCGTATAGACTTGCGAATTCGTCTGTAAAATTATTCTGTTTAAGTTATAGTGTCTTTGCTATACTGAACAGAGATTATGAAGCTAGCGTCAAAAAGAAATAGTAAGAAAGTATTTTTTTATGTACTGATGGTGGGATTCCTAGCATCAATCTTCTTGCCGATCCTCAAGCCCGGTACTGCTAACGCACAGGATAACTCAACCCATGCAGACGCTTCTGCAGTTAGTAACGACGATATTAAGAACGCTTCCGGTACCTGGATAAACCGCAGCAACATCGATGTAAAGATCGGTTCTCAAGTGGTCCGATTTACCTCAACCAATTCTCGCAACAATAGCAACTCGGTTGATTCGGCAAACTTCAATGGGGTTGGGTGGTTAAGCCCGGACGGGCACACAAGCTGTCATGCGACACTTACTCTCGCAAACCTCAACCGAGGCACCACCGACCCTAAGCGCACCGCTGCAGAAAACACCTACGATTTCAGTAAGGCAACGATTGACGTTGATTTTCTTAGTTCAAATACTGCTACAAAATGTCAGAACAGCGACCCAAATAGTGTTTCCATATCTCTAAATAACGTGCAGCCAAACAGTTTTATTTACTACTACAGCTCTGATGGGAACGTGATCCACCGTGTTGATGATAATAGTGACTGGGATTTTACCAAGTCCACAATTGACCCTAACCGCTACATGCGTGATAAAGAGTTTAGCCAGCAAAACAAAACGTGTGTAGATAACATTTATGTCTCGGGTAACAACATGCGAATGTACGAACTTGCGGATGGTGGGAGCAACACTGCAAATTCTGGTGACGCGAACTGTAAGATTGTCTCGAACGATTCTGCAGTGAACAGTGACGTAGATTACCCGATTGCGATGCCTAGCAACGCCTATAGTGATGCCACTGTGGGGCAAGCGGGAGCTTCTGGAAGCACTGACGCCAATGGGGATACGGGGATTACTTGCCACGTCGACGGTCTTAATTGGCTTAACCCGCTGAACTGGCTGTTCTGTGGGCTTATTAACGCTGCACAAGATGTGGTCAAAAAGCTAGACACCGCGATTAGTGATACCCTCAAATTTGATACCGGAACGTTAATGTCTAGCAATAGTTCTCTCTACAATGCCTGGAGCAACTTTAGAACCATTGCATTAGGTCTGCTAGTGATTGTTGGGTTAGTAATGGTCATTTCCCAGGCATTAGGTTTTGGGGTTTTTGATGCCTACACCGTAAAAAAGGTGCTGCCACGTATTATTGCCGCGGTCATTATGATTACCTTTTCTTGGCCATTGATGAAGTTTGCAATTGATGCCACCAATGTAATCGGCGCAGATGTGGGAAATATAATCACCCGTGCTTTTAGTGCCACAAACAATGGTATTGAGGTATGGTCTGGTCAAGTCGCCGTGGGAGGTCTAGGACTGCTTGCAGGCTTTGGTATCTTGGGTGGCCTTGGAATGCTTAGCTTCATCGTTACAGCCGCGCTTGGAGTCATCATTGCCCTAGCTGTACTGGTATTACGTCAGGTTATTATTGCGTTCTTAGTTATTGTGGCGCCGTTGGCAATCGTTATGTTCATACTTCCGAACACCCAAAAAGGTTGGAAACTCTGGTACGACTTTTTCTCCAGATCTTTGATTGTGTACCCGATTATTGTTGGGTTTATTGCTATGGGACGTAGCTTTGCGGGGTTAGTTGACGCAACGTTTTCTGACCCAACCGGTTTCTTTGCAACATTCGTGAAATTTGTTTGTTACTTTGGCCCGTACTTCGCCCTTCCTTATGCCATTAGGTTATCTGGCGGTGCAGTCGCCAACCTATCCGGTATGGTTAATGACCGTGGCCGGGGCGCGTTTGACCGTCTCCGCAACTTCCGCCGTGGCCGCACCGCAAAACGTGGCGAACAGGTCAAAGAACTGGGAACCAGGGCATCTGAGAGTCGCCTCTTTGGTGAAGGAAGCCGGTTTGCAAAATACAACAGCCTTGCGAGTAGTATGGTAGATCCCAAGAGTGCCGCAAAGATTAGGTTTGGTAAATCCGAGGTAGGAAGAGCAATTGGCTACACCGGCGGAGCTGCACTTATGGGCCAAATTGGGCAGTCCAAATGGGATGCAACCGAAAAACTCTCTGGCGTTCTATCACGCTCAGGCATGAATGATCAGGCACTTGGAGCGCTTACCAAATGGGATGGCACCCAGGGTGGAATTGAAACCCTAGCAAAACAACTTGAACAAAAGCGAGACAGCAAGGGCGATATAGACCGAAACGCCGTTATGGCGGCCGAACAGCTCCGCAACAATGCCTCCTTCTTGTATGCCGCCCACCGAAGCGAGGAGTACGGCCGAGCATCGATTGCCGGTGCCGCAGGGCTCGCTAAAGCTTCAATGGGCTTCACTGATGCAACTGAAATTTCCACTCTCGCCAACCAGCTTAACGGGGAAATGCCTGGAATGGGTAACACCTTCAAGACCTCTGCTGAAGTTGCCGGTGGTAGAGCGGGTGCGCTCACCAAAACTGGCTATTCCACCGTGTGGGATAGCGAACTAGAGGTAACGGGCAAAGATGGCAAGACCACAAAAGGTGGCTGGAAAGCTGTTGCACCAGACAGCCGCGCTGCAGTTGAGCAAGCCGAGAAGATGAGTGTCCAAGATATCGGTTCCTCTAAGGGTCTTAAGATTGGTGAAGGCAACATGCTTGGTAACACTATGATCCACGCCCTTACCGGAGGATCCTCAAAAGCTGGTGAGATTAGGCAAGTGCTCGAGACTGCATATGCGTCATACAACAACGCCTCCCTACGAAGCAACATTATGGACATACTGGTTAGTTCTGAGGTTAAGAATAGGCAGAATGAAGCTGGTAATCGTCCACTTACCAGCGATGAAATAGAGGCTGCAAGAAAATCTGTCGAAAAAGGGCTTAGCAGAAGGGCCGCTCCAGGCACTGATGAAATTATTCGAGGCAATGAACCACAAGAAGAGAAGTAAGGGTTGGACCTAACCATGGCAACATATAAAGTAATTCAAGACATCGAGGCAGAAGATAAGCTACTTGGGCCGCTAACCTTACGGCAGTTCATTTATGCGGTGATCGTGGTGGTGTTGGGGTTTATTATGTTCCGACTGTTCTTTGTGCAGCCGCTACTGGCGCTACCGTTCTTACCACCGGCGCTACTATTTGCCGTACTGGCCGCTCCATTCGGGCATGATCAAAGTTCTGAAGTTTGGCTGCTGGCTAAAATACGGTTTTTCTTGAAGCCCCGAACGCGCATATGGAACCAATCTGGATTGCAGGAACTGGTCACCATTACTGCACCCAAAAAGATTGAACAGGTTCTCACGAATGGTCTCAACGAGTATCAGGTTAAAAGTCGCCTTGAAGCGCTAGCACAGACAATTGACACCCGTGGTTGGGCAGTAAAGGGTATGGACATTAACATGTTCCAGAGTCCCGCGTACGCCACCGAACAACCAAGTTCTGATCGCTTACTAACACCGGAATCAGTTTCTGTTCCACAAGTTCCCGACCTTGATGTCACGGTAAACGATGATATTTTTGACTACCAGAATAACCCCGTAGCCCAGCACATGACGCAGCTCACCCAAGCATCCAGCCAGGCGCACCGCCAGCAGATTGTTCAGCAAATGAACCAGATCAGAACCGCACAGCAACATCCCGCTCCCGTAGCCCAATCGGCCCCCGCCTACCAAGCACCGCAGCAGTCATACCCCATGCCACAACCCCAGACCGTTTCCAAGGCGGAAGAAGACGCGTTGCTGAGTAAAATTCATAAGCAAAAGAAGGAAGTAAAAGGATTAGCTTACGGCCACACGCGTATTTTGCCTACACCGGAAGAACAAGCAAAAACTACTGCAGAGGCTGTCAAAAAGAACGCTGCATCAGAGGTGACAGATACACAAAAGGCTGATACACTAAACTATGTTAATCGTGATGATTTAACGGTTGCGACGATATCGCGGCAGGTTAATAAAAAACAGCCTCCCGAGGACGAAGTTGTCGTATCGCTCCGCTAGATCAAATTTTAAGTTAGGGGTGGGTTTTAATAAATGAATCCTTCTGCGCCAAACACAAATCAGCCAGTTCCAAATCAGTACCCAAACCAAGGGTACCCTCTGCCCGCACAACCTAGCGCCCCCGCACCACAACCGTATCCTCAACCTCAGCCCCAGGCACAATACCCGCAGACGCAAGCAACGGTCGGGTCAGTACAACCGCCCGCTCCGGGGCAACCGTTACACCCTAGTAAGACTAACCCTAATAGTACACAGAACACCCTGCAGATTACCGAAATCCGTGATGGTGTAGTGATTATGAACGACGGTTCGTTCAGGTCTGTCGTAATGCTAAAAAGCATCAACTATGACCTTATGAGCCTCCAAGAACAAGAAGCCGTAGAAAACGGCTACCAGGGGTTTTTAAATTCCCTGTACTTTCCAATTCAGATTTTCATCCGCTCCCAAAAAGTGGATTTACAGCCCTACATAGATAAGCTGGATAAAATCCGTACCGAGCACGATAACATGCTGCTCGCACTACTCATGGAAGATTACATCAACTTTATGGCCGACCTATCCGTGCAAACCAACATTATGGATAAAAAGTTCTACATTGTTATTCCATATTTTCCGGTAGCCGATGTTCAGAAGGCTATTACGCAGAGTAAGAGCTTCTTTACCGGACTGTTCGGGCTGTTCAACAACAAAGAGCAGCACGTAACTATCAATGAAAGTGAGCTAGAGCAAGCCAAAACCGAACTCCGTAACCGCGTTCAGGCAGTCCTGGGCGGTCTTATGCAGTGTGGTGTACAAGGTTTGCCACTTGATACCCAAGAACTGATCGAGCTGTACTATGACACCTATAACCCTGATACGGCCACCCGGCAGCAACTAAAGAACTTCAATAATCTGACTGCGCCGGTAGTTACTAAGGGTCAGGGTGCCGCCCCACAACCGCAACTGGAAAGGAACTTACAGTAACCATGGCGTTTGGTAAAAAACAAAACCCTCCAACAGACCCCGTATCACTCGCACAAGCCCAGCAGCAACGCGAGCAAATGGAAGTTGAGGAAGCGTTTCGCAAGGGCATAACGGCACTTAGGGACTTTATTGCGCCAAGTTCCATAGAATTCAAGCCAAATTATTTTCACCTTGGTACTCGTTTTGCCCGTACGTACTACGTTTTTGGCTACCCGCGCCAGCTGTACACCGGTTGGTTGAGTGGTATGGTAAACCTTGACGAGGTGATCGACCTTTCTATGTTCATATACCCGGTTGAAAGTCAGATTGTTCTGGAAAACCTTCGTAAAAAAGTAGGTCAGCTTGAAGCAGGGCTGCAAATTGACGCCGAAAAGGGAAGAGTGCGTGATCCAGGCAAACAGGCCGCTATCATGGACGCCGAAGAAATGCGCGACAAACTACAGGTGGGTGAAGAACGCTTTTTCCGGTTTGGACTGTATTTCACGCTTTATGCCAACAGTATGGATGAGCTGGAATTTGTATCCCACAAAGTGGAATCGATTTTGGGACAGCAGCTCGTGTACTCCAAGCCAGCCACCTCCCAGCAAGAACAAGCGCTCAATAGTACCATTCCGCAATTTACCGACCAGCTACAAATCCGCCGCAACATGAGCACCGGCGCACTCAGCACGAGCTTTCCATTTACCTCTGCCGATCTGAGCCAGGACAACGGAATCCTATACGGCATAAATATGCACAACTCAGGGCTGGTAATTTTTGACCGCTTTACCCTGGAAAACAGCAACTCTACGGTGTTTGCAAAATCTGGTGCTGGTAAATCTTTTGCCGTAAAGCTTGAGGCGCTCCGCAGCATGATGTTTGGTACGGAAGTGTTTATTATTGACCCAGAAAACGAATACCAGCGCATGTGTGATGCGGTGGGCGGGGCATATGTACGCTTGAGCCTCAATTCCGCAACCCGCATAAATCCATTTGATCTTCCAAAAGTCGTGGATACAGAAGAGGCCGATAACGCACTCCGTAGTAACCTGATTACGCTCCACGGTCTATTGCGCTTAATGATGGGCGGAGCACAGGCACAGATGCTCTCTGGTGCTGGTAACCAGGTGGTAGCGCCCGCGCTTACTCCGGTAGAAGAAGCCGACCTTGATGCTGCGCTGATTGAAACGTACGCCAAAGCCGGTATCACCAACGACCCACTTACGCACACCGGTACACCGCCAACTATTACTGACCTCTACGACACGCTACTGCATATGGGTGGCACCGGACCGCAGTTAGCTCAGCGTTTGCGTAAGTATACGAGCGGTACCTTTGCGGGAATCTTTTCACAGCAATCAAATATTGATATCGATAACCCAATGGTGGTCTTTAACGTACGCGATCTTGAGGATGAACTCCGCCCGGTTGCTATGTATATCGTACTCAACTACATCTGGAACAAGACCAAAACCGACCAAAAACGTCGCATCCTGATCGTCGACGAGGCGTGGCAGCTTATGAAATACGAAGACTCAGCCAACTTCCTGTTTAGTCTTGCTAAGCGGGCCCGTAAATACAACCTGGGGGTAACCACCATTTCTCAAGATGTGGAAGACTTTATGGGTTCACGTATGGGTCGCGCAATTGTGGCCAACGCTTCTATGCAGCTTCTGCTCAAGCAATCGCCTTCAGCGGTGGATGTACTATCTGACGTATTTAAGCTTACCAGTGAAGAAAAGAAGCGGCTTAGTCAGTTCCCCGTTGGGCAAGGCCTGTTCTTTGCCGGCCAGAACCACGTCCATATCCAGATTACCGCCAGTCCTACAGAGACCGGGTTAATTTCTACTAATCCGCAACAGGTTCAGGCAGCTACAGGTCAGCAGGGTGAAATAAATAAACCTGAGGGTACTATAGATTTAGCAAACAGATTATACCCCGGTGTATAATTAAATAAACATAAAGGTAGTTATAGGAAACATCGTGGCCGATACCGACCAGCAAGATAGATTGGATGCAGCGGGCTTGGCGCTTGCCGAGGAAGACGCCGGAACTGGCGAAGCAACCACCGAAGCAGAATCGGAAGAGCAAGACGATCTAGAAAATGGTGGCGGTTTCTACAATGACACCCCGCCAAATACGCAACGCCGTAACCGCCGTAAAAAGGGCTTTTTTGCACTCGGAATCACCGGCGTTCTAAGTCTGGCGGCGATCATAATTATCTTTATTGCGATGTCGTCACTCAAGGTGATCCATTTTTCTGAAGTACTCACCGGAGCTGGCTATGCGCGCTTGAACGGCATAATGAATGAGCGGAACACCCAAAACTTGTTTGATGGTGCTTTGGCCCGCGGAAACGGGTCATTAGAGCTTGCTGACCGCTCGCTGTGGCAGAAAGTACGGGGAATAGACCCCAACAGAGACCTGGCCGCCTTGGGCAGCGACGGCAAGTTCAACTTTACGTTCGATGGAGACGGAAACGTCAACGGAGTGCAGATAGAGAATAGGCGAGTGACACTAGATACGGTAGCCCGGGATCTTGGGCATGGCGAGTCATATTCAGATCTTGGCAAGATTAGTAATTTTAGGGAACGTGCCCAGGTTCGCTCAAAGTTCGTTGATAGCGTTAAGTCTGTAGTGAGCGATAATGAGGCGTTTTCAGAACGCTACATCCGGAGCGCGGCGTTTGATACGGTGGCCAAAAATATCGGTTTTGACTTTTCTGCGTGGCGGCAAGCAGCCAGAAACTTTGTTGGTTTAAGTGAAGTAAAAGCTCAAACAGAAAATTTAGTGGAAGCCAACCAAAAAGTCACGGAGGGCAAAGTACCTGCTGACACCGGTATTGATATTGTTGATCAAACCAAAGACGACCTTACAAATCCCGATAAAATCCGTAAATTCCTCGATGACCGTGGTAAACCATACCCGCCTGAACTCTATGAAGCCGCCCAAAAATCATTCACCGCTAATACCCAAACCGCAACCAAAGTGGCCGATGTTGCCAGCAAAGTAGGAACCGCCACTATTGTTGCCTCCATGGCCTGTATGGCTCACGAAGCATTTAGTCCTGACCGCTTAGAAGAAGCCGCCAGATCCAACATGGATAACGCAGCCCGGGAAGGGTTACATGTAACTGCCATGGGCGACCAAGCCAAAACCGGCTATGGTGACGCCGGTGGTTTGAGTAACGCCATAGGAGCCGGCAGCGTACAGCTTGCCGATGCAGAAGCTTCACCTGCATACCAGTACCAGGTTAATAGCAACCAAACTCCGACGTATCCGGAAAACTTTCAGGCGCCCAGGCTGGAGCCGGGCGGCGCCAGCAGCACCTTGACTAACATCATCAATGCCGTAACCAGTCCCACATTTCTAGCTTCTGGCGGTTTAACCGGAGTCGCAAAGAATATCCCTGGTTTCGGCGGTTTAATTGGCGGTGCCACTGATCAAGTAGATAAACAGTTTTGTAATGCACTCCTCAGTCCTGAGGGTCTAATCGCTGGAGTCGTAGCAGAGGTTGCGGTCACCACTGCGATTGGTGTGCTCACTGGTCCCGAAGCCGCAGTTGCTAAAGAAGAAGGTGGCAAGGGCATGGCGACAATTATCATCAATGAATTGGGCAAGTCGGTCGTCAGTAGCGCGAGAGGCGTATTCTCCGCAAAGGGAATGTTGACACTCGGCGGTATGAGCCTCTATGCCCTGGGTCTGCAGTATGTCAGCATGGCTGTATCAAACCAGTCCTTTACTGGAATGGAGAAGGGCGCTGACTACTATGAACGGGCAAGTATTGGTACCGATGTAGCCCAGAACCAATCTATCCGCACTAGCCTATACGGCCGGCCAATGACTGAACAGGAAACGTTAGTTGCAGATGCCGCCAGCCGCCAGGATCTAAAAGATCACTGGGCACGACAAAGCGTATTCGCTCGGTACTTCTCTATACACAACCCGTACTCAATAACCGGTAGCGTGGTTGCCCAAACCCCCACCAGCTTGCTGGGTATATCAAATACCTTACGGACTGGTTTCATGAAGATCGGTTCTATTTTTTCACTGCGCACCTTATCTATGCCATTCTCTTTTGTAACCAAACCAGCACTGGCGGCTGAAGCAAATGGTTACGACCCACACTACGGAATGTTGCAATGGGGCTATTCGCAAGACGAAATCAACAAAATGAAAACCGATGAAGATTTTTCACTCTCCGGTAATGAAGCCTATATAAAAGCTCACTACAACATCGCCGACCTCGATAACAAGTACCAGAAGTGTTTTACCGACGCCAGTCAGTACGATGCCAACAAACGGGTAAAAGAAGATGCAGATTGTAGCGTAGCCTCGCTTTCCACCGATGAAGCCCTGCACTACCGCATATATAAAGGGCTGGATGCAACCTCGGTAGAAATCCTTACCCAAGACCTAGCTAACCCCACCAAAGATTCGGCCAGTTCCGGTGCACAAAACAGTAACATTTATGTTCTTGGTGATTCACTAACCGTTGGAATGCGTGATAGCGGCTCACTCAACGATAAACTGACCCAAAAAGGTTGGCGAAAGATCGACATATCAGCACTCTGTGGCCGACACCTTAAAACTGACCTAAGTGGTCCTGGTTGTGGCGGAACCGGCAGCAGCGGTCCTACGCCTGGTGGCTTTACGCAGGTCGACCAGGATCAGGATATCGTCAAAAACGCCGGCGTAGTCGTGGTAGGGCTGGGCACCAATGACCCTGGAGATCCAGCATTTGAAGGGAATGTTTCAGCGCTGATCGATAAAATAAAGGGCTTAAATCCAAACACCAAGATCTACTGGACTAACCTGTATTCAACCGCTGACTCCGGAAGCCAGTATCCAGCTATGAATGACATACTGAACCGCCTGGCGAGCTCCAAGGGCTTTACGGTAATTGACTGGGCAAGCGCCGCACCTGACAATTACAAACCCGGAAACATCCACCCCTTCAACTATGCAGCTCTATCCGACACGGTCGTAAATGGAGTAGGGCAGGCACCGTAGGCTATGAAAAAACTGCTAACTATCAAAAAGAAACTGCTGCTGTTCCGAGCTTTTTCGCTCTTCATGGCCTTGTTCATGTCATCATTCATCGTGCTGACCGCAAAAGCCAGCGCCGGCGTAACCTACAGCGACTTACGTTCTATCATCAATAACACTGTCTACTACGACCCCAGCAAAGAGTGTCAAGCTACCTCATCATCAATCCTTGCCGGTGATGATAATATGGCAAAAATATTCAACTACTTGGTGGGTAAGGGACTGACCGATTTCCAGGCGGCTGGTATCTTGGGCAACATGCAGAGTGAATCCCATTTTGAACCTCGCCTCGTACAGTATGGATTCGCCAACTCCAGGGGCGAAATCTCGGTTGCTGGGCAGCCATCCAGTTTGGATGATAACGTGCCCCCGGGCGGCGCCGGCTACGGTATCGTGCAGTTTACCGCAAGCAACTATAAGGATGACCTGCGCCGGATCTCACAAGAAAAGGGGATAATCGCCGGTGATTTAACCCTCCAGCTAGACTACCTCTGGTACACACTCACCGAAGGATACCTAAAAGGCTTTGCCGATAAACTAAAAGCTACAACAGACGTAGCTTCTGCGACGCTATTGTTTGAAGTTGAATACGAACGACACGATGGAGCGCCACAGCCAGAACGTATAGCCAATGCGCAAAGTATCCTGGATCAAGCAAAAGCCGGCGGCCTACAAGCCACTGCCAGCACCAGCATATCTGGATCTACCTCTACGTCTACTTCCACAAGTACCGGTCAAGCGGTTATCCTACTGGATCCTGGACATAGCGGAACAGATGTATCCACCAAAGACCCCGCTACCGGTTTAACCGACCATGACTATCCAAACCAGCCAGAAATGAACGATGTGTTTGACGTTGCCAGCCGTGCTAAAACCGCTCTGGAACAAGCCGGTTACCGCGTGGTCATGACTAAAAATGACGTAAACGATACGGTTTCCTTGCGGCAGCGAGCGGATCTTGGCACCAGCGCCAATGCTACCGTTGCGGTTAGTATTCATGACAACCCAGGAATAGATTTTGGAACCTGGGGAGAAATCTATACCCAAAAGGTCGGCTTATACCGAGGTACCGAACCCAATAAAGTTACCTTTACCGATCAAGCTATTGCCGATAAAAGCCAGCAGTATGCCCAGACCATGAAAGCAGCCCGTGACGCCAAGGAAATGGCCAATGGCGCTCAGGTGCAGGTAAAAGACAATAGCTTTGACGGGCGTGCCGGATTGGAACCAGGAAACATTCCACTCGTTCAATTGTTTGCTAAAGTTCCGTGGATTTACCTAGAAGCGGGTGGTGGTAGCGGACTGAATGACGAGCAAAAATCCGCCTACGCTAACGCAATTGTTGAGGGGATAGAAAAAGCTGTACCAACCACCGGGACGGGCACAAACGGCTGTGGTGGTAGCGCCGTTAATGGGCAGGGAATAATTGCCACCGCTCTAAACTACGCCTGGCCGGAATACCACCGAAAACCATACCAAACCATGAAGCCTGAATATGCCGATGCTGTAGCAAAAGCACGCAGCGAAGGACGGTATGTCGGGGGAATAAATTATCCGGGTGTCGACTGTGGAGGATTTGTGACTACTGCCATGATCGACAGCGGTTTTGAACCCAACTATAACTACGCCGGCAAAGGAGGGGCCACTCCAACCCAGCTAAAGTGGGCACGTGAAAACTGGCAAGAGCTTGGCATTATTACTAACAGTGCCGACTTACAGCCGGGAGATGTTGGCTTTTATACCACTGCCAGCGGGGAAGATAACGGCCACACCTTCTTCTGGGTAGGGAATCAGCCAGGCTTTAACGGGCCGATCGCATCATCCTCGCTTGATAGCCGCGCACCAATGGCGGATAATGTGGAGAAGATTGGCCCCACCGGCTGGGACGGTTCAACAATAAGATGGTTTAGGAAGAAGTAGGTGCAGCAAAATAGAACTAAACAAATCATTCTCCTGATAGTCATCACGCTTGGTGTAATCATTGGGTTTGTACTTATTCAGGCTCTAAACCGGCTCGGTAAAAAATCCGTAGAGATTGTGGTGGCCCCTCGTATTGCCACTATCAAGATCGATAACCAATCAGTTGGTCAGGGAACCGTCTATCTAAAAGAGGGCGAACACACCCTGCTGGTCAGCAGTGATGGTTTCAGCACGGTATCAAAGAAATTTACCGTGCCGACTACTATACCTATTACCGCACTTCTCACACCGAAAACAACCGCCGCACAGCAGTATGCCTCTACACATCAAGCCGAGTTTTTGAAGGTTGAAGGGGTTGTTGGCAACAGCTCGGATCAGGCAGGCCAGCAGTACCTAAAAGAGAATCCTATTCTTGGCTTCCTTCCATACAAAAGCCCGCTTTTCAATATAGATTACGGGAATGCAGCAAACGGTGATCTTCGCCTGTATATTTCTGCCTCCACGCCGGTAGGCAGACAGGTAGCAATAGCCGAAATCCGCAAATGGGGTTTTGACCCAACTAATTACGATATTACGTTCACCAATTTTACCAATCCGTTTAGCGGAACAACCGGAGGCCAGCAATGAGACGATTTATTACACTCCTGATAATCGTCGCGGTTATTGGTGGGGCAGGCTACGCGGTGTACAAATTGCTACCCAAAAAGCAAACGGTGACCGTAAACTTTGTTAGCCCTACAAAAGGTGTAACCGTTAAGTTTTATAAATCACCGGGGGGCGACACACCAAACGCCCAAATTATCAACGACTCAAATCTAGTCCAAGAAGTTTCTTCACCTCAAACTATTAAACTCACTAAAGGGGACTATGTTTGGCAAGCCACGGCCGGCGACCAGTACACCAAAAAAGACCGTAAAATCGTCGTTGACTCTAAACCCGTAACCGTAGACATTACTCTGGCCCTCACCGACACTGCACTCGGTTCACTACTGAGCACCGAATCATCTCAGATTCGTGCCACACTGAACAGCGCCCTGCCATTGCTCGCAAGTCAGTACGAAATTAACACCGAAAAGATGTACGGTGACGGCACGTGGTACGGCGCGCTAATTGTTCCACGTCTCACCGCCGAACAGCGGCGAACAAGCTACTTCGATATCTTTAGAGTGGTGGTACATAAGGAAGACGGCCGCTGGAAACTTGTTTCCAACCCGCCAGAACTTATACTAACAACCGCAAAGTTCCCTCAGGTTCCTAAAGAAGTCTTATCGGCGATCAACGCCACAGACGCGCAGTAGTTATCCAAGCAGAATAGTTTGTACCGACTGAATAAAGTCCTTAACTACCACATCAGCATCGGTGGTGGTTATGAATGTCTGGTACTCTTGCATATGTTCAGTGAGAGATTTACGCCGCGATCCATCCAACTCACTAAAGACGTCATCAAGGAGCAGTAGCGGCTTTTTGTCTCGTGCTTTTTCAATAATCTTTAGTTCAATAATCTTCAGAGCTAGTAGCATTGTCCGGCTTTCACCGCGTGAAGCAGTTTGGGAAAGTAGTTTATTGTGCAAAAACATTATGAGGTCTTCGCGGTGAGGCCCCGTACCGGTAAAACCCCGTGCTATGTCCAGGCTTCGATCTTTTTCTAATTTATTAAGTAAGTAAGACGCATACAGCGTCGGTTCTGTTTCATTACTATACGCAATCTTTGCTACGCTCAGCTGCTTAGCTAACTCGCTATAGATGTGGGGTAGGTCTTTATTTATCGTCTCAAGCATTTTAACGCGTTCTGAGACAATATGGGCGCCAAGATCACTCAACCTCACATCCCAAGCAAAAAGCTGTTCGTCGGCGGCTTGTATGCCGTTTTTTAAAAGTCTGTTCCGCTGCGCGAGAGCCCGCTTGTAATGCCGAAGTGTGGTGCTGTAGCCAGGCGTTACCTGTTCAATCAATTCATCAATAAAATTACGGCGGCCTTCAGGTGAACCGCTCAACATACTCAAATGATCCGGCTCAAACAGTACTACCGGAATAGTGTGAGCACTACCAAGCCTACTAAAGACCTTATCATCAACTTCAAAACTCTTTTTTACTTGCTCATCTTCTCGCTGCAGCTTTACTACCCGATGTTCTTTCTCTGCAAAGGCATCAATACGGGCCCACGGTTGGGTGTGGGTAATCAATTCACTATCTGCCGCCCGGTAGGATTTACCGCGACTAACCATAAGTATGGCTTCCAGTAGGTTCGTCTTTCCACTGGCGTTAGGACCAACAATAATATTCACCCCATTATCAAATTCAAACGATTCGTCGTTGTATGACCTGAAGTGTTGTAAACGGATGTTGGTGATCATACCCGTATTGTACCGAACTTTCTTGCTAGCTTTTCAGCGGCATAATGATATGTACGTAATCTGGCTCGTCGTTATCCCTAAAACTACAAGCTTCTAACTTACCATTGAAACCAAATGTAACGCTATCGCCGTGTATCGCGCCTAGTGCATCAAGCACGTAACGGGAGTTGAGGGTAATATCACCACTTCCAGTAACCTCAGCGCTCGCACCGGCGGTATTTTCCCCAAGCTGTGAGGCGATAGAGTGGATACTAACTGTTTGCTTTTCTTCGTCTACTTTAATCGTGATACTCCCAGCACTCTCTCGGGCAAACAGACTAGAAACCTTTGTAATACTATTTAACTCACTCCGTTTTAGCTTGGCTGATGTAGCAAAGGTAGCCGGAATAAGCTTCTTATACGGTGGATAATTTCCCTCAATAAGCCGAGCCACTAATTCCACATCATCAACCCTGAATAAAACCTGTTGGTCATCATGAATAATATGTACATCGTCTTCTGTATCACCAATAATCCGCAACAGATCCTGCATGGCGTTAGCGGGTACGAGTAGGGAAATCTCCTCTTTGGTTTTCATGAGTTCTTTTTCTGCTAAGCGGTAACTATCGGTGGCTGCCATAAATAGTTTTCCACCTTCGCTGTGGAAATATATGCCCGTTAGTACCGGACGAGTTTCATCGTTCGACGCGGCAAACACAACTTGCTGTAAACCCTTTTTCAGGACATTAGAGGGAATCGTCCACTCAACCCCGTTTTCTATTGCTGGCATTACCGGGTAGTCATCTGCTGGTACACCATTAATGACTGATTGATACTGTTCAGTACTGACATGTAGCTTTATGTCATCAAGTGTCAAATCAATAACACCGCTCGGTAAGCTGCTTACAAAATCCTGCATCAGTCGGGCAGGGACGGTAATGGTTCCCTCTGTCGAAACTTTAGAACCAATGTACTGTGTGATTGCAATATCTAAATTGGTAGCCGCAATACTGAGCCGATTGTTTACGGTTTTTAATAAGACATTAGAAAGAATAGGTAAGGTACTACGCGTATTAGCGATTCGGGCCACATTGCCTAGTGCCTTGCTCAGATTTTCCTGGGTTACTTGCAGCTTCATAAGTAACTATTCTCCTTTATATAAATAGTTATTGTTATCATAGGGCCTGTGTATAGTGTGTGTAACTGAAAAATAACAGGGGTAAAAATACAAATTGCTGGGTGGAAAAGTTGAGTACAAAGCTTGTACAAACTTCTGGATAACCATGGGGATATGCCCAACTTTAAAATAGTGAAAATCTAAAGGCTGTGCAAAGCCTAGAACCTTACACAGCTCTACCCAAAGGCTATGCACGGGCTTTCCACATACGTATACCATGTTTTTAGGCATACAAACGCTCCTTTATTTCGGCGATAGCATTACGGATATCGGCGTCAAACGACGATTCTTTCTCTATCTTCTCAACAGAATGTATAGCTGTAGTGTGATCTTTGCGGCCAAGTTCGCGGGCGATCTTTGGAAAACTTAAGTGGAGCTCGCTCCGCAGCATGTACATAGCGATCTGGCGGGGTACTACAATATCTTTGTCGCGCTTTGGGCCTAAGATATCTTCCATAGGAATAGAGAAGTGCCGGGCGGTGCGCTCAATAATCTGCTTGGCACTTAAGTGTTTAGGGCGAGTTTTATTAGCGCCCAGTAAACCGGTGGCAATGGCTAAGTCTGGTTGTAAGCCGCGCATTTCACAAAACGCTAGTAGCTGATTCAGGGCACCTTCAAGCTCACGAATGTTGGTGTGTACGTTGGTTGCCAGGTATTCCACTAGGTCATTCGGCAAATCCTGGTTATGAGCGGATGCCTTAATCTGCAGAATTGCGCAGCGCGTTTCAAAATCCGGTGTTTGCATATCAATAGTCATACCCCAGGCAAATCGTGATCGCAGCCGTTCTTCCAGGGTAGGAATATCTTTCGGTGGCTTATCGCTACTAATAATAATTTGTTTATTTGCTTGGTGGAGTGCATTGAATGTATGGAAGAACTCTTCCTGAATCTTTTCTTTGCCAGCCAAAAACTGCACGTCATCAACAATCAGTACGTCTACGTTCCGGTAGTGATTGGCAAAGTCGGTGTTCTTTTTGTAGCGCAGCGCGTCAACGAACTCTTGCACGAACTGTTCGGTGGAGGCATATACCACTCGGGCATCTTTCTTGTTGCTTAACACTGCGTTACCGACAGCCTGAATAAGGTGGGTCTTGCCAATTCCCACGCCACCGTATAAAAACAACGGGTTGTATTTGGTGCCGGGATTTTGAGCGATTGCTTGGCATGCAGCGTATGCAAGTTCGTTGGCTGAACCAACAATAAATGTTTCAAACGTGTATCGTTCATTCAGTCCTTGGCGGTATGAGTGGCTGAGCGCATTACTTCTGGGACCGGACTGTTTGGTGACGGTAGCCTGGGTAGTTTGGAGGATTACCGGTTCGTCTTCTGTAGGTTTACGACTTCCTGCAATACCAGAGTAAATCTTAAACTCAATCTTTTCTGGCTTATTACCGGTACGCTCCAGAATGTCAGAAATGAGCTGGTTATACTTCCGCTCCAGCTGCTGCTTTATAAAGACATTTGGCACACCTACCACCAGCACCCCATTTTTGAAGCGGAGCTGCCGGGTGTTTTTGAACCACGTAACATAGCTTGCTCGGGATAGCGAAAGTTCTATTTCGCCCAAGACTGCCTGCCACAAATTGGTCTCTACCATGTACCGCTCCTTATACCTCGCGTTTTGTATATTCTACACAGACTATACAAAGTTTTCCACAAGTAGAAAAGCCCGTAGGGGAAGGGGAGGGTATTTTATGATTGACCGGTGAAAAATTATACACACAGATAAACCACCCCAGTTAAACTGTGGATAAAACCCAATGAATGGTGGATAAGTTTTGTGGATTAGTGGGGTAAACATTGTGAAAATCACGTAGCAGGGGAGGGGTACGAAAGGTTTTTAGGAATCGCAAGTACATGCCAAAAATTAACACCTTAGTAACAGGGGCTTGGATAATAATGGATTTTATGCAATAATTTAACCCTATGCCAAAACGAACGTATCAACCAAAGAAACGACACCGAGCACGCGAGCACGGGTTTTTTGCCCGTATGGCAAATAAAGCCGGCCGCAATGTTATCAAACGACGCCGACTCAAGGGTCGCACCCGCCTTACGCATTAAATTTCATATAATTTATCCTGTGCGCCGTGTGCAACAGGTACAATACATATAGGTACTACATATGATTGGGCGCACCCACCGGTTCCACGGATATAACAGCTTAAAGTTTGTGTATCAACACGGAAAGACAATCCGTGGTGCGTTTATGAGTTTGCGCTTTGCTCAGAACGATCGGCGTAAAGCCTTTAGGGTTGCGGTAGTGGTGAGTAAAAAAGTTAGTAAATCTGCTGTGGTCCGCAACCGTATCCGCCGTCGAATCTACGAAGTTATTCGTTTGCAGGCTGATCAAATAGTTGGAACGCCTGATATCGTGGTGACTGTTTTTAACCAAACAGTGGCTGACATGCCGCACAATGATTTACAGAATCACATAACCAGCCTTTTTGTGCAGGCCAAGCTTGTGAATGGTGAGAAAAACAGGGGCGGACGTGATATTATAGAACAAAAGGAGAATTAATGTTTACGACCATCATCGTCCAACCTATTTTTAACCTGCTCGTCTTTATCTATGCCATTCTGCCTGGCCATAACTTTGGTCTGGCCATCATAATCTTTACGCTTATTGTTCGTATTTTGCTCTGGCCTCTCGTCAAGAAGCAGCTGCACCACACTAAAGAAATGCGCAAGCTGCAACCAGAACTAAAGCGCATCAAGCAGCAAACCAAAGGCGACCGTCAAAAAGAATCAATGCTCACCATGGAGCTCTATAAAGAGCGCGGGATTAATCCGTTTTCAACGCTCGGCATCACTATTGTGCAGCTCCCTATCCTAATTGGTTTGTATATCGGTTTGCGCAAGCTCATCCTTGATCCACACCAGCTCATCGAATTTTCCTACCCGTTCGTACGGAACCTTTCCTGGATCAAAGAAGTCGGTAGCGACATTTCAAAGTTTGACGCCACCTTGTTTGGTTTTGTAGACCTTGCTCGCCCAGCCCTCAAAGACGGTGTATGGTACTTCCCGGCTCTCGTTCTGGTGTTCTTGAGCGCCTTCATGCAGTACTTGCAGAGCAAACAGCTCATGCCATCGCCAAAAGACGGTAAGGGTCTTAAGCAAATCCTTAAGGACGCTTCTTCCGGTAAGCAGGCTGACACCGGTGAAATGCAGGCAGCAACTGGCCGCTTTACCACCATGATGATTCCAATCTTTATCTTTTTTGTAACGCTTGGTATCGCCTCAGCGCTTTCCCTGTACTGGTTCACCAGTAGCTTTATCGCCTACTTCCAGCAAGACCGGGTATTGCGCGAAGACGAAGAAGAAATGGAAGAATTAGCCGATAAGAAAAACGGCAAACAAGTTATCGAAGGCGAAGTCATAGAAAAGAAAACACCCAAGCCAAAAGCCAAAAAATCCTCTAAAACAGCTAAAAAAGCTAAACGGAGGAAACGTGCATGAGCGACACACAAGCCAAGGGCGTAGAAGAATCAATCCAATACGCTAAAAAGTACCTAGAAAATATCATTTCTTTCTTTGGACTCAACGTGGATGTGTACGCCACCACAGAGGATGACGAAGTAATCGAACTACATGTGCCGTCTACGCACCTCAACGGCTTTCTGATCGGTCAGCGTGGTGAAACGATGCGTTCTTTGCAGTTTATGGTCATGAACGCACTGAGAAATCAGGGCTATGAACTTGTACGGGCTAATGTAGACATCGCAGATTATAAAAAGAACCGCGCAGACCGACTTGCTGAAAAAGCCCTGGAATGGGTAAACAAGGTCAAAGAAACCGGTGAACCAATGGAACTAAAACCCATGAACCCCGCAGACCGCCGTACAATTCACAAGCTTGCAGATGAAGAAGGACTAGTAACCGAATCCGTTGGCGAAGGCCGCGACCGCCATATTGTTCTAAAGCCCGGCGAATCAGTAGAAGCACCCACTGAGGAATCAGAAGCCTAGTTCGCTATATTCCCTGAGAAAAAGTTGAAGTTTATGCTCCGCTAGGCGCATAATGTGAGTAACAACTAAGGGGGGTGAACTTGCGTAACCATAAGACGTTAAAAGTTTTAAGCATCTTATTTGGTGTAGTTATTATTATTTTTGGATTACTTTACGTTAACTTTGCTGTATATCCTTTTACCTCAACCACCCCCAACTACAGTGACGTGGAGCGGGTATTTAATCGAATGACGTTCCCCGCTGACTGGAAGCTAGAAAAAGAGACTATCAACAAAGGCATAGCTGGTCGCCAATGTCCAATAGAATCTGAAACGGCCTGCTTCCTAAAAAGTAAAACCTTTACACTAAAAGATAAAAACATTGTCAGTATGTTAAAGGATTTACTTGAAGAAACAGGATGTAAAGATCCTGTTATGACAGACAATACGGATAGTGAAGGACGACGAGTAGTTGAATACGAATGTTCTATTGATGCAGTAAGTCTAGGAGTTTCATATGACTTCAGGACATATGAACTTTTCGTCTTTGCAAACTCGTAGGCTATCGATTGTAGTAATTACCCTACTTGTTTCTGTTGCGCTCTTCCGAAATCTAGGTACTGCACAAAGGATAGATAATCAGACCGACAAATGTGCGGATGTACTAGTTATATTTGCGAGAGGATCATCTTCAAATAACGGTAATGAATATCTAGAAAAACCTTTTGATGCTCCATTCAAGAGACTAGAGGAAGTACCCGGGGCCTTCTTTCAGCAAATAGAGAAGAATATAAATCGAGACTACCCAAAAGTAGACTATAAAGCAGTTTCGGTACACAACTTTCCGAACAAGTACAACGACCGCGGTTACCCCGCGGTCGGTATATTTGGGCCTGCCACAATTAATAATGCCATTAACGCAAAGCTTACTTGGTGGCCCTGGGGTGACTATCAAAACAGTGTAGCTGACGGCGAGGAAGAAACAGTAGGGTATATTAAGGATGAAATAGCTCACTGTCCCGAGCAGCAAATAGTGCTGGGTGGCTACTCTCAGGGAGCAGACCTCATGGGACGGGCAATATTCAAACTTACTGCCTTTGAACGTTCACGCGTTGCGGCACTCAATCTTTTTGGAGATCCAAAATTTCAGGCAAGCGACTACAACCCCCTGAAGTTCTGGCAAAAATCAAAGCCGTATCCATGGAAGCGCGGCACAGCCGGAGAAAAAAGCCGCGGTTTGGCAGGCGCTCGAGATCCATACACGCCAGAAGATATGAAGCTCAAAACTTTCAGCTGGTGCTTTGATGATGATTTTGTCTGTACGGGTGGCGACGGTATTAATACGGCGGTTACTCGATCTGGTGGCCTATCGATGAGTACCGTTGCGGCAGGTCATGAGCGGTACAGCTGGCTAGGTGCTAAACAAGCGGCCGATGAAACTATTCAACTACTTTCCCCTATCCTTTATGCGCGCAACAGAAACAAAGGTGGTGTAGATAATGACAAGGGCGTACTCCAAAATATTCCTACGGTTGCAAATGATAAGCCAATAGATTTCATGTATCTCGTTAATACAAGTACATGGGTAGATGACCTGCTTGGGTACTTACGTCACGAGACCGACAATGTCGTGGAGCCGCTAGAGGGATTCTTTACTAATGTACAGTACGGAATCATGGACTATAACGAGGATTTTGATGCATATCAAAAGGATTTTGCGCGCATAACTATGCGTCAGCAGATTAAACCATTCCAAAGGACTACAAGTGGAAACTTGACCTATAACTTTTTATGGAATGTCGGATGGGGTCAGAGGAGTTACGGTGGCGGTACAAACTACCCCGATCCGCACGGATTGGCTATCGAGAGGGCGGTTACTCAGGCGAACTGGCGGGAAGGGGCAACTAAGAACCTGGTTCTGTTTACCAATCGACCCGCAAAAGAGAGTGTTACCTACGATATATGCAATACGTCGTTACTTTCCTATTTTGGTATGCCCGATAAAAATGTATGTACTCCAGATAATACTAATGCCCCGGTCTCTACCCAGCTTGGACCGCTTATCTGTGAAAACACCAGGATGGTGCTTACGCAACAGGTATGTACTGCCCATAATGATGGCAATAAGTGGTATATACATGAAATCACCCGTAAGTTACAGGACGAACTCGCCTTGGCAACTGCTAAAGGTGTTGCAATAACTATCGTAGTTCCAAATAAGCCATACCCAAGGGCCGATTATCCCGATATGGGTAAAATGTATGACCAGCTTAAAAAAATAGCCGAATCTACCGGCGGGTTATTTCTTACGTATGATTCCTTCAATAAAGCGGCTTACTCAGATGTAATGTGGCGCGTTCTTAGCAATAAGCCAAAAACCTTAAGTCTAACGTCGTTCAATCTGGATACCACCCAGAGTCCGTTGTCACAGAATGGCTTCAAGCCCCAGAGTAGCGTGATCGCGCATGTTAATGTTCCGACGATTCTAGATGTTTCTCAAAGTGGCCAGACATACCAAATCTATAAGTGGGACTACAACAATGATGGCGAGTGGGATGAATCTACAGATTCGCCCAATACAACCCATATATTTAAAGACGTCAATAGTACGGGAATGTTGACCGTCGCTGGTTATTCAGAAAACAAACAGCAGGCGTTGCTCACATTGCCCGTTACAGTTGAACAGACTCAAGACGCACCCAGAGACCTGACGCCACCAGCCATCCCCACAAGCCTAACTGCAACGAAAATATCTGACGGTTCAATTCGTGTTTCGTGGAAGGGGGCCAATATTGGCACCCTCGTGTTTATTGCTGACTCTAACGGGGATCCTATTGTTAGTGCTGCAGACACTGAGGAGTCGATAGTGATTCCGGGTTCATTTAATCTTTCTGGTAGTCTCCAGGCTTGGGTGGTTAATGGAGATCTGGTGTCTGAAAGAGTTACTTTGCCAATTGAAACGGAGCCCATTCCTGTTGTTAGTGGCGGAGAAAGCCAATTGAACGGAATCGTAAGTGCCGCTTCTGTTCAAACTACTCCCGATAGCAACCGTGTCAATTTACAAACAGCCCAAGTTGCGGGTGTTGAAACGTCAACACCTAAGTACTTGAATAGAATCCCTTCTTCCGCAGCCAGCTTCACCAACATCAAAACTGAACACAAACCAATTACACCTATTCTGGTTGTTATTCTCTCGATAGTAGGCGTTAGTACTATGGCAGTAATCTGCCACATGATTCTGAAGCGGTCTTAGTCGATTACAGATCGATATACGTCTAGGGTTTGCTGGGCCATGCGTTCCCAAGAATACGTTTTGACCAGTTCGCTTCCCTTTTTTGCTAAATCATTGGCAAGCTTTTTATCGCTTAAGACCTGCTTAATTTTTATCGCCATATCGTCAATACTTACGGGGTTAAAATACAGCGCAGCATCTTTGTAAACCTCGGGCAGGCAGGTAGCATTGCTGGATACCACTGGCAGGTTGTACTGCATCGCTTCTAGGCCTGGCAAGCCAAACCCTTCACTCAAACTTGGAAATACATACGCCTGGCCGTTTTCGTACAGCCACCTAAGCTGCCCTTCGCTTACAAAACCGGTGAAGTACACATTTTTGACACCGTTATCTTTTACGTACTGTTCGAGCATTTCAAACAGCACATCTTTTTTACCCGCTAGCACCAAATGAAGTTCCGGATGTGTCTCATTAAGTTTCTTAAATGCTTGAACAAGTCGCTCTAGGTTTTTGTGTGGCTGCGGTCGCCCAACGTACATAATAAACTGCTTTCCTTTCATGTCTGCGACAGTCTCCGACTCATCAGTAATCTTATCCGCCGCCAAGTAAGTAGTCGTGATTTTGTCGGTGGGTATGTGGGCATATTGAGCAATATCGTTTTTTACGAAGTCGCTAATGGTGATGATGTGCTTGGACTTTCTTGCCACCACCTTGTTTACTACCTTGTAAACCTGTTGTTTGATCCAGAATATCGCAACATTTTTTGCAGGATTCCTAAAACGAACTGTAGTGAGATCTAACATGCTCGTTACTACATCGCCCCGGTACAGGATTGGCTGCTGAACTATAGGGAAATGGACGAGATCCACTTTTAGTGAACGGATCTGACTATGCATCCCTAATTGCTCTGCAAAAGTAAACTCTTTGTAGGGGCAAGCAACCTTAGAAAACTTCTTGTTGGTTGGGGTCCAACTATCAAAATCATTAGGTTTTAGAAGCACTACATATTCGTGATCCGAATCAATCAGTTGTAAGTAGTGTAGTAACCGCTCAATATAGCGTCCGGTACTGGTGCGCAACTCGCGGGCATCAATGGCAATTCGTTTCATAATTATCTATACTAATAGTCTAAGTGGGAATGCAAATAATATAAAGAGGGTAATAATGGAAGAGATTGATACGACATCAGAAAATCCAGGTTCATTAGCATTATTTGCGGAAGAACTTGGGGTGGATCCTTACTCAAAAGATGCTATCGAAAAATATACAGAAGCACTGATGCGGTATAATCAAAGTCTCGGTGGAAGAACGCTAACTGCCGCAGATGTTGAAATTGTTTAATGTAATAAAAGAGGGAAAAGTTTAGTGAAACGCGCACTTATTACGGGAATCGCAGGTCAAGACGGCGGCCATTTGGCAAAGTTTTTGCATGAAAAAGGCTACGAAGTATACGGGATTATCCGTGGGCAAATGGAAGCCAGCCACCCAAGATATAAAGCTGTACAGGCGGAAATGCCATACGTACATCTTGTTATGGCCGACCTTTTGGATCTTGCCGCACTAACGCGAGCAATGCAAGAAATCAAACCAGATGAAGTATATAACCTGGCTGCAATCAGTCATGTTGGTTATTCTTTCCGCGACCCTGTACTTACGGCCGATGTGACTGGTAAGGGAGTGCTCAATATGCTTGAAGCCATTCGGCTCGCAGGTCTAGAGAAAACAACGCGCTTTTATCAGGCTAGTACCAGCGAAATGTTCGGAGGATTAGACTATAACCGGCCGGAAAAAGGCTACACTGAAACCGCCACATTCCACCCACGTAGTCCTTATGGTGTAGCTAAGCTTTATGGACATTGGATAACTCGGAATTACCGCGAAAGCTACGGCATGTTCGCGCTCAGCGGAATTCTGTTTAATCACGAAGGTGAGCGCCGGGGTCCAGAGTTCGTAACCCGAAAAATTAGCCAGTCCGTTGCACGTATTAAGTACGGAAAACAAGAAAAGATCGAACTGGGTAACTTAGATTCAAAACGCGACTGGGGTTATGCGGGCGATTACGTAAAAGGAATGTGGCTCATGCTTCAGCAATCCAAACCAGATGATTATGTGTTGGCTACAGGAGAAACCCACTCTATCCGGGAATTTTGTGAGCTAGCATTTAAAGAGATTGATATCGATCTAAAATGGGAAGGCAATGGAGCCGATGAAAAAGGCGTAGACACTAGCACCGGAAAGACACTGGTTTCCATTAACCCAGAGTTCTTCCGTCCTGCCGAGGTAGATTTGCTGTTAGGTGATCCTTCAAAAGCAGAAAAAGAACTCGGCTGGAAACGAGATGTAGACTTTAAAGGTCTCGTCAAACTTATGGTAACCCATGATTTAGCTGCAGAAGAACAGATTATTCAGCTGGGCTAGATTTGCGCCAGGAAACAAAATCGGCGATAGTTTGGTCTAGTGGGATAGTCGGCTCCCATCCAGTATCAGCTTTTAGTTTTTCGTAACTTCCGTAAAGCTCAGGAGGATCATTTGGTCGGATTCGACTCTTGTCTACTGTTACTTCCAGTTTAGGGATTCCGAGTTCTTTAGAGACTAGTTCAAGTATTTTTGCTCCAGAACACGGAGTTCCACTACAAACGTTATATATTGAGTGGTTTAGACTGCCTCCATCAACCGTTGCTAAAAGTCTATATGCCCTTACTACGTCCCTTACGTCCGTATAATCTCTTCTAGTGCTAAGGTCACCTACCTGAATCTGATTAGTGCCTGATGAAACTGTTTCTTGAACTTGTTTTGCTAGGTCTGGTACTAGAAAGCCGGGATTTTGTCCTGGACCAATGTGATTAAACGGCCGAACGATTACGCAGTCCACCCCATTTCTTCGTGACTCCTCAGCTACCTCTTCCATCTTTATCTTACTCTTAACGTAAGGGCTGGTGTTGTCAAGCCGTACAAGACTCGACATTTCTGTTAGGGGCATATTTTGATTAGGGTCATATACGGCACCGGTGCTTACAGCAACAAGTCGTACTGGATGCTTCTTTTTTGCAACGGCAGATGCTAGATTGGAAATAATATTAACATTTACCTTTTCGTACTGACCAGGTAACTTAAACGATTCTGCGACATTTGCAAGCCCAGCAAGATTAACTATAGCGGATACCGAATCGAACGGTAGATCACTAACTTGAGCGTAATCATTGAGGTCACAAGCAAAGTATCCACTCAAGTAATTTTTAAGCTCCTTTGGTGTGTTTTTTTCTTGACCAAGCCCCAAAACGCCGTATCCTTGATCGTGCAACTCTTTTGCCAGATGACGTCCAACAAAACCATTAACACCCGTAACTAAAATATTGCTCATAACTAAACTATATCAGATTTTCTCATCTCTACCATTTGCTTACGCTACACAGAATTCCTTATAATAAAGTAACCAATGAAAAGAAGCGCAGAAAGACTTAGGGGGAGGTATCGTTATTCGATTATCCTGCTCAAGCAGCTAGTTAAAACAGATTTTCGAATTAGATACCAAAATTCAGTTTTAGGTTATTTCTGGTCTCTACTCCGTCCGCTGTTTCTATTCCTGGTTCTCTATGTTGTTTTCGTGGTCATACTTAAAACAGGTGGGGACGTTCCTCACTTTGGAGTTTACCTGCTTCTCGGCATCGTGTTGTGGAACTTTTTTATTGAAGTAACGTCTGGAAGTGTAGCTTCTATCGTAGGAAAGGGAGATCTAATGCGAAAAATTAGTTTTCCGCGCTATGTCATCGTACTAGCAGTGTCCGTATCTGCGCTTATTAATTTTTCCCTTAACATGCTAGTTGTTGTGTTCTTTATGTGGTTAGGGCATGCAGAGCCTAATCACAATGCATTCCTTTTTCCGTTAATCGTTTCAGAGTTATTCATCTTTTCTCTATCCATAGCGTTCATCCTAAGTGCTATGTATGTTCGTTTTAGAGACATAAACTATATTTGGGAAGTTATAGTACAGGTAGGTTTCTACGCCACACCGATATTGTATGCATTTTCGTTCATCAGCGATAAAAGCACAGTGCTCGCCAAGCTAATCATGATAAATCCGGTTGCGCAAATAATTCAAGGTGCACGATACGGGCTAGTTACTGACAAAACAACTACAATCGGGGATGTGTTTGGGACAAACTATTCAGTTTTTATTCCTCTAGGAATCGTGATTGCGGTATTACTGTTCTCAGTTGTGTATTTTAAAAAGTGTTCTCCATACTTCGCGGAGGAAGTCTGATGCCTGATATTGTTGTTAGCGTAAAACATGTTTCAAAGAATTTTCGTCTTCCTCAAGAGCGAACCGGAACGGTTAAAGCTGGTTTTACAAGAATGTTGCACCACCGAAACAAAAGGATCGAAACACAGCACGCAGTTAAGGACGTGTCATTCGAGGTAAGTAAAGGTGAATTCTTCGGAATTGTTGGGCGTAACGGTAGTGGTAAGAGTACTTTGCTAAAAATGTTAGCAGGCATTTACCAGCCAACCCAAGGGAGCGTAAGTGTAAAAGGGAAATTAGTGCCCTTCATAGAGCTAGGTGTAGGTTTTAATCCCGAGCTAACGGGCAGGCAAAATGTCTACCTTAACGGCGCAATGCTTGGTTTTAGCGAGAAGGAAATCGATGGCCAGTATAGTGACATTGTTAACTTTGCTGAGCTTGAAGAGTTTATGGATCAAAAGCTAAAGAACTACTCATCTGGTATGCAGGTGCGCTTGGCTTTTTCTATGGCTGTCAGAGCCAAAGCAGACGTACTGCTAATAGATGAAGTCTTGGCAGTGGGAGATGCAGATTTTCAGCGCAAGTGCTTCGAGTATTTTAAGAAACTTAAAAAAGAGAAAATAACCGTGATATTTGTAACTCATGACATGAGCGCAGTGCGCGAATATTGCGATAGAGCAATGTTGATTGAAAATAACAAACTCGCTCTGCTTGGGGACACAGATAAAGTTGCACAAGCATATACAAAACTTTTCAATGTAATTGAAAATAACAAAGGTTCCACTGATTCAGAGAGTAGTAGATGGGGCGATGGAGCTGTTGTTGTGTCGAGCGTTGAATCGAGCGTTTCCGACGAGTCTATCAAGCTAAAAGTCGCGATACAAGCAAACAAGGATTTTTCAGGATTGGTCATTGGCGTGCGCGTTAGAAGTAGTACCGGTAAAGAGGTAACGGGTACAAATACAAAAAAAGAAAAAGTTCAAATTCCTGAAATTACAAAAGGAGAGAAAAAACTAATAACCATATCTATGCCAAATATATTTAGTGACGGAAAATACAGTATTGATATAGCTCTACAGCATGCAGACGGAATAACGGTTTCCGATTGGTGGGATGATGCTACGATGCTTGATATAAAGAAGAAACGCCGTCTTCCTTATGACATAGACCCCGGCTTTATTATTGAGGTATCCTAATACATTACTTGTAGCCAACAACTGCATAGTCTCTTGGGCCATAAAATCGATTGCTAAGGTCTGCTGGTAAAGAGTTCTCCTTAGGGGTTTTGTCTGGGTGTATGCGTTTGATTTCTATGGAATTATAACCACACGTCTCAAGAGTGAACTCCATGAGTGCTGGTGGTAGGGGATGAAGGTGTGAAGGGTCCATGTAGAAGTTATGAGTACCAACAAAAACATTTTCAGGATTAGGTGTTTCAAATATAACAAATCCTCCTGGAACTAAAACTCGGTGAATTTCCGCAAGGGTTCTGTACAAAACGGGAAAGGGCAAGTGTTCGGCTATATGAAAACCAGTAATAGCCCCGTAAGTTTGTGAGGCGGTATTCTGCAAGAACTCGGATGCATCGCCCTGTTTAGTTTTTAGCCCCATAGCATTAGCCCTCTCGACCATATCGCTATTAATATCAAGACCGATTGCATTTATTTTTGCATCTTTGAGTGTCTTAAGTAGCTCTCCTCGTCCACTTCCAATATCAAGAACTGGATGTTTCTTAAAATCTATGGAACTCTGTGTGAAATACGGAAGATATTCTTTTAGCCGTTCTTCTATGAGGTCTTCGCTACCCCGGAACTTGTCTTCAAAATTTGTGTAGAAAACATCTAATGAGTGATCATCGGCAAACAGTTCTTTTTTATTAATTTTTTTTTGGTGTTTCGTGACACCAGATTCTAGGCTTTGTTGTAGGAGAGAAAGTTGTTTCTGTATGTTATCTAAAACCATTTGTCTCCTGTCGTATTTGCTGACTAATTTTTCAACTTGAGCACTATTAGCATCAACAAGCTGCTGGATAATTGTGACCTGGTTATTTATATTATCTAACCGCATCTGGTTACTAGAATAATCTGACGGTAATTTAATGACTCGTTTGGATATTATTGCGACGGTACTTAACAAAGGTATTTTGAGGATAAGTTGTTTAAAAGAATGTCTCATAAATGATAATTATAGGCTTTTCTGGTTAATTCGAACACTTTTGTTCTTACTTACAGTTCATAATTTCTTCCCAGAACTGATTTGCTGAATTCTCCCAATTGAAAAGTTTAGCCTTGGCTTTGCCTTCTTTGACGAGTCGTGAAGCGAGCTTATCATCCTGTAGTATTCTGCACAAGGAAATATAGATCTCGTAGCCACCATACTCCTCCGTAAACAGCACAGCCCCATCTGCTATCTCTGGTAGCGAAGAATTCCGATACGTTATAACTGGACAACCCGCCTCCATTGCCTCTAACACAGGAAGTCCAAAACCTTCATATAGGGTCGGGTAAACGAATACAGAAGAGTTCTCTAGTAAGTATTTCTTTTCTGCTTCGGTGATCTTGCCAAGCATATGTATCGTATCGCTGTAGGAACTGCTCAGGATTTCTTGTTTTACTTTGGGATCCAAAGACTTACTATCAGTACTGAATTCTTTACCGCCAAGTAAAAGATTAATAGCCCCTTCGCGAGCGTTATAAAGATTGTAGGCAAAAATAAGCTCCTTTACCTGGCGCCGTCTATCGGTCGCACCTACGTAAAGGATGGTTGGTCCTTTCAGATTTTTTACCAATTCTTTAATTTCGTCTCGAATAATCACATCTTGCTTGTTTTTCCTAAAAGAGGCGGCCGGATATATGGTGCTTATTTTGTTTTCTGGAACTCTACCCAGACGTACTAAGTCGCTAGTGGTGCTTTTGGATATACTAATTACTCTCTTTGATCTTTTCAGTAATCGAATACCGTTACGATATTTCTGCTCATAAAACCAAGCATGTAGTATTAGTCGAACTCTCGAGCGAATTCTTAAGTGTCTAAAACCAACATATTTCCTCCAAGAGGGCAGATAGTAGCCTCGAAGCACATAAGGAATCAGATCATATGAAATAGTAATAATTTTGGTGCGTAAATTTTTTGGAGCACCCAGTAAATAATCACATTGCACGAATACATCTGGCTTGTGACGCTTTAGTTTATTGAATGCGGGAACAAGATTGCTATATACATATAGCAACAGTTTGATGGGGTTCTTACTAAAACTGCGTTTTTTGATGACAACATCAATATAATTTAGTTCTCCACCTAAGTTATACTTGTCGATAGGATTGGATGAATCATAGCGAAGAAAAATATATGTAAGGCCGTCATTCTTTGGCATCCTCTCCAAAATGTTCAGTATATAGGCTCCAATCCCTCGGTTTTGATGTCCGATTTGGAGAGGACGTAAATCAAATGCAATCTTCACGCCGCCGCCTCCTCGAGTGTCTTCAGAAGAACTTTGGCGCTTTCTTCCCAGTCAAATTTCATGATTTGTTCGTACCCATTCTTGACCAACTCCTGACGCAGCTTGTTGTTGGTTAGTAGTTTTGCAAGTTGTTTTGACATGCTTTTAATATCGGTCGCATCTACAAGTGAAGCCGCATCGCCAACAGCTTCCGGCAAAGAGGAGTTGTCGCTACTCAAAACAGGAGTCCCGCAAGCCATTGCTTCTATTGGTGGGATCCCGAAGCCCTCATATCGGCTTACATAAGCAAAAACCGATGCGCCACTATATAATGCCGGTAAGTCATCATCTTCAACATAATCCGTTGGTTGCATAACACGCAATCCACGCATTCTCATGCTAATTATTCTTCTATGGATTTCATCATCAAGCCATCCCTTTGCACCTACGAGAAGTAGGCCGTACTTATTTTGGACATCTTTTGGTAACTGATCATATGCTTCTAGCAGAGAAATAAGATTCTTTCTTGGCTCAATATTGCCCACAAAAAGGACATAGTCACCAAACACTCCATACTTTGCCTTAGTATGCGCAATGGTATGATCGGAGCTTCGGTAGAAATTGTGCATATCAACAGCGGGGAAAGCGATTTCTACATCACTGTCTTTGAGAGTAAACTCTTTGATGATTTCATTTTTACTATTATGAGAAATAGTTATGATTTTTTTGCTTCTTTTAACAGACAGTCCAACTTGCTCAACTAAAAACTCTTGGTTTTTTGGTTCCACAAACTCTGAATGATGAATAAAAGATAAGTCATATATGACCGGTATGGAGGGAGAAAAGTATGTAGGCCATGAGCTATAGTTTGGGAACAAATAAACTCTTTTACCATAAAGAAGGTCGATTGGAGGTAAACGCTTTCTTTGCTTCAGCCCGTTTGCAACGTGCGGTGAAAAAGGCATTTTTCGGAAAGAAAAGTTATCAAACGAAAAACGATGTATTCTGTGCGCGTCACTTCTTGGGACGCCAATCTCAAAACGGAAATGAGAATATTCATCTTCAAAAAGTAAACGGTCAACCGCTTTTAATAGTTCGGCGGTGTAGTGCCCTATGCCGCTAAAGTGCTTGATAACTAAAACTTCGCCGTCAACAAAAACTTTGACTGTTTTTTTCTTTCCCATTAGGTATCCATTATAAACGATAGCTTACCTTAAAGTAACCACCCCTTTTAAGTTAAAAACACCACGGTTTTACTTCGTAATACCCAATGCTTGCTTGAAGTCATCGTATGATTTTTCAAATGTGAATCTTTTAGAGTATTCAAACGCATTTATGCGAAAATTCTCAGCCGTTTTAGCATCTTTAAATAGTTGATTGATCTCGTTTCCCATAGCTTTAGTGTCGCCCGGTTGCACAAGTACACCAGTCTTTCCGTTAATCACGCTGTCCCTTAGTCCATCACTGTCGTAAGCAATAGCAACTGTTCCTTGGCTGTTAGCTTCGGTTACTATCAAGCCCCATCCTTCCTTGACTGAAGTGACGAGAATCATGGATGATTCACGCATGAGGCTTTCTCGTTTTTTACCAGATACCCTTCCTAATATTGATATAGCCGACCCGTGTCTGGAAAGAGTTGCATAGTCCTTAACTTTACTAGCATATCTTCCGTTGTCATCCCCGGCTATAACCAACCGAAGTTTAGGGTTTAAATCTCTAGCGTACTCAAATGCTTTGACGGCATCAAGTGTTTGCTTCATTGGCCGTATTGAGCCCAAAACTAGAATTGTATTCGTCAATTTTTTTGGCTTTAATTTTGGGATCGGTTTAGTCTTGATCCCTACACGGACTACATGAATATTATCATTCGAGAATCCATACCTTTGTAGATCTTGGCGCGTACTCTCCGATTCAGTAATGATAGTTTTGTAGGTTTTAGAGAGGATATACAGGTAAATGGGCTCCAAAAGATAGCCCAATAAAGATAGCGGGAAAAACATTTGATAGAACCATACCTCTCGGGCTAGTTGGTAAGTTAGTAGGATGGAGCGTTTTTTTGTATAGAAGGCGCTCGCGAATGGTACTGTATTCATTTCGTCAACGACTAAATCCGGCCAATCTTTTAATTGATTGCGAAATAACCTCCAAGCTTTAATATAAACCGACGTTCTGCCACCGGTTCGGTATATTTGTATGCCGTCAAGTGTTTCGAATTGCTTAGCACCAGGGTAGAGAGAAGTTATGAGTGTTACCTCATGCCCATCCTGCACAAGGCGTGTCATAAGTTGGTGTGATACTGTCTCTGCACCGCCTGATAGCGGGTGCTTAATATCCTTCCACGAAAACCAAAGAACATGCACTTACTTACTTTCCCTGACTACGTACAAAGGCCGATTCTGCGCCTCGTAGTATACGCTTTCAAGATAGAGTGCCAACAAACCCTGACAAACAAGAACTATGCCTACCAAAAAAGTTACGAAAAGCGCCAACAAAGCGCTCCCCGTGATGTTGAGTGGATCTCCTAGGAAGTATCTTTGAATTAAAAACAGAGTTGCCAAAAACCCTGAAAGCACGGAGATGATCGAACCTATGAGCGCGATTATTTTTAGCGGACGCGTTGAATGTGAAACGATCCCGTTTATTGCGAGACTAAACAACTTTCTTGTTGAATAAGTTGCGTTACCGGCATGCCGAGCATTTGCCTCAAATGGAATCTCTGCTCTCCTGTACCCGAGCCAGTCAATAAGATCTCTAGTGACACGATTCCGTTCCGTAAGTTTGATGAACTGATCGACAACCTTTCGGTCAATTAGTCTAAAGTCAGTAGTGCCTGGAGTTACAGATTTCCCTCCAATAATTCTCAGGAGCCTATAGAAAAGAACCGATCCATAGCGCTTGACGAATCCTTCGCCAATATTACCAGAACGCACTCCAACAATCACCTCAAATCCTTCATGCCATAGCTTAATAAACTCTCCGACTAACTCGATAGGGTGTTGGCCATCTGCGTCCATAATAACTACGGCATCGCCGGAAGCATAAGCTAAACCGGCAGACGTTGCAGCTTCTTTGCCGAAATTTCTGGAGAGTACAACATAACGAACGGTATCAGAATGTTTAGCAAGGTCTTTGATGATATCTAGAGATCTGTCGGTACTTCCGTCATCAACATAGATTATTTCAATATTATGGCTGGATTTTTTTATGAGTTGAGTTTTTAGTTCACTATAGAACCAGGCTATATTTGATTCCTCGTTGTAGACTGGTATAACTATGCTGATAAGTTCTTGCTTCATATGGAGTATCTTCTCTCATTATAGCGTAAACCTGATGTTTTTCATGAGAATGTATTTTCATTTTTACAACTATGGTATGAATTTGCTGAGACGTCCTATATAATGCGAAAAATGATTAAATTAATCAAATCGACGTTTTATCACGAGGAAGAGACCAAAAACAAATTGGTCTCATTCATCAATGGCGCAGAAATGTTAAGTTTTGGTCCCGAGTGCCAGAAATTTGAAGAAAACTTCGCAGAGTGGCAGGGTAGAAAACACTGTGTGTTTGTAAATAGTGGTAGCTCTGCAAATCTGGCTATTGTTCAAGTTTTATTAAATCTTGGGATGCTTGAAAAAGGCGATAAAGTCGGCATCTCTACCCTTACATGGTCAACGAATGTGATGCCGTTGATTGAGCTAGGATTACACGTAGTACCGATAGATGTGGAGATCGATACATTAAACGTTTCAAGCAGACAGCTTAAAAAAACTCTTAGAAGGCATGAAATAAAAATGCTTTTCCTAACCAATTTGCTAGGATTTTGCGATGACATAGATGCCATAAAAGAGGTATGCGATAAAGAAAAAATTTTGCTCGTAGAAGACAATTGTGAATCACTCGGCACTGTTTTCGAGGGAACAAAACTAGGTAATTTTGGTCTAGCCAGCACCTTTTCGTTCTATGTAGGTCATCATATGTCAACAATCGAGGGCGGAGCAATTTGCACAGACGATGAAGATGTCGCAAACATGCTACGACTCGTAAGGGCTCATGGGTGGGATAGAAACTTAGCAGAGAAACATCAACAGAAGATTAGAGATCGACACAAAGTAAATAGTACATTTTATTCAAGGTATACTTTCTATGATCTCGGGTATAACCTTAGGCCAACAGAGATAAATGGCTTTATTGGCAACACGCAAATACCATACCTAGATGAAATTGTAAAAATACGTCAAGATACTTTTAAACAAATTGCTAAAAGTATTTACGATCAAGATGATAGATTTTACCCAATTTACTATGACCATATTGATGTTGTTTCAAATTTTGCTTTTCCAGTAATTTGCAAAACAAAAGAGATCCGTGATGAACTAGTGAGTGCTTGTGATGGTAAAATAGAACTACGACCGATTGTAGGTGGAGACATGACAAAACAACCCTTCTTTAAAAAATATGACAGTCGTGGCTACGGCAAGCAGTCAAATGCTAGTATTATCCATGAACAGGGCCTATATTTTGGCAATAATCCCGAACTAACAGAGGCAGAAAAAAAGCAAATCATCACCATATTTACAAAGTAATGAAACACAAAAACAAACAATCGAAGATAGGGGTACTAATTGACCGTTTAAACGTTGGCGGAGTTGAGAAGATTGCCATAGAAGAAGTTAAAGCTTTGAGAGCGATGGGCCAAGACGCCGTGCTCGTAGTTCTTAGACGAAAAGCGGTTGTTCCAAACGCCTTTCCGGACTTATTAAAAGGCGTACCTATCGTGTATTTAGATGACCGCCTACCTAGATTATTGCGCTTTTCGCTACCATTTCCTGTTTTTAATTTTTTTTCAACATTTCATATAACATATCCCTTCCTGTTGCCGTTTGTTGTAAAGAAAAGTGAATATGATTATTTTATTGTTCATGGTACGTACACTTGCTTTAGTGCGATTTCTTTGAAAAAAATAAGGAAAATTCCCTTTTCTGCATTTATTTGGGATCCAGTATCGTACATTCTTGAGCGTGTTTATAGTAAAAACTTTCTGTCACCCGTGATGTGGGTGCTTAAAAAAATTGCATATGTTTTGGACAGTTTCGTTATAAGGAATATGGATAAAGTTTTGGTAGGTGGTGATGCTCATAATGAGTTTATCCGACAAATCGATCCAAAGAAAAAGATTGCAACCGTATATCCTTCCGTTCATCCTCTGAAAAAACTTTTAAAGAAGAAAGACTATGTGCTAATCGTCACTGCTTGGAAACGTGGGAAGCATCCGGAGTATTTACTCGATATAGTAAAAGAGGTTCCGGGGATTAGAATAAAAATGGTCGGAAAATGGGTTGATCCTGAATATAGAAAGGAATTTACACAGCTTCTTAAGGAAAATAAACTCACGAAGCGGATTGAAATAATTGGAGAAGTAAGCGAAGATGAGCTAACGAAATACTATGCAGAAGCCCAAATTCTTCTACAAACAAATGACGATAGGGGTTTCGGTATGCCAGCAATGGAAGCGGCGGGCAGGGGGACGACTTTTATAATACCTCGTGGGCAAGGAGTCTGTAGTTTATTTGCAGATGGCGAGGATGGTTATTATACAAAAGAAAAAGATACAAAAACTATATGCAGTCATCTAAATAGACTAAACAAAGACAAGAACCTGTCTCGATCTCTGGGGATTAATGCTTGGAAAAAAGTTAAGAACAACTATTCATGGGAGCAGCATGGGAGGGGGTTGTTGCAAGTAATTAATGAGCACTCTTAGTATTCGAGCGATTCTTTGAAAGTATTTCCTTTCCGGACAACATAATGAAAAGGAGTGAACCCGCAACTACAGAAAAAAGAAGTGAAGAGATCATACGGAAGGGTGTAGTTGAGAAAAATATGGGAATAACAAGGCAAGAGAACAGTACGGATCCTGTAAGTATTACGCTTTGAATTCTACGAAGAATAAGTAAGTAGAAAGAGTATAGAGCAACCGATACCAGACTGATTTGATATAAAAGTGCGACAACAAGCGTGTTATTTTGGTTTACGAAATCATGGCCAAAAACTAGAGGCAGAAGCCGATTGCCGAGTAGAAGTCCCCCTATAACAACTGCTAGCGTTAGTATGATGATCAAAAGGTATGCAGTACGAAGTACTCTACGGTTATTTTTAGGGTTATGTATACTGAATTCGGGGAGGAGAATCCAAATTAACAAAAATGCAATAAAATACAACGCATTACTTAATACACTTATACCGCCATATATCCCTGCTATAGAGGGATTAAAAACTGCCTTAACTCGAATAATATCGTAATTCTGTAGAAAAACTATACTTGATACGACAAATATAGCCTGTGCTATGTAGATAAAGTTAGTCTTTAAATAACTTCTTTCGGTTTTTGTTAGTCGTGTAAATAATGAATCAAGCTTAGGTATTTTTTTACCTGGTAGGTAATATAGGACAAACAAGCCGATAAGAGAGCTCAGCCAAAAACCCCATAGGCCGCCAACTACCCCAAAAGAAAGGGACATTACGGCAATGGCAATGAACTTTATTGTTGCACTGGTTAATGTGAAAATACCAACTCTAACCTGTTCTTTGTGTCCCTGTAAGTAGCCCGTCCAAACGTTTGCCGGGACAGCAAGTAGTATTATTAAGGCCAAAATAATGAAAGATGCTGCATGCTCAATATTTAATAGGTTCTGTAAAAACGAAGAAAATACAACCACCAGAACAGCGAGCACCATGATAGTCCAGAAAAGGACTTTTTGGATTATCTTTGTTTTTTCATTGGCTTCTTCTTCTCCATACTGTTTTACAAGCGCAATAGACAAAACGGAAAATGCAAGCAAAATTCCCATTGCCTGGTTCGATATTCCGATAATTGTGACGTAGTCTCCGAATTGACTAAGGGTAAAGGATCTAGAGAGGAATGGATAAATAAGGTAATTAATGCCTGCTCCAAACAAAGACAAAAAAACAAATAGGAAAGACCGTGTGTAAAAATTTTCTACTTTTTTCATACTGAGCTATTCCATCTTAGTATAGTTAGGCCTAACTGGCCAGAGCGTCGATTTTTACGGTATAATACGGTATCTATAATCAACTAGGGGAATATGAAAATAGAACAAGTAAAACAGCCTAAGTCCATTTCGGTAGTGATACCAACTTACAATGGAGCCGTCTGGTTACCAAAGACAATTGCGAAAGTGGTGAAGGCTGTTGAGGAGGCTGGAATTAAGGCCTATGAAGTACTTATTGTAAATGATGGTTCTACAGACAATACTATCGAGGTTATTGAGCAGTTAAAAACTGACACGGACCTGCCTATTAATTTTGTAACTCAAAAAAACAGCGGGCGATTTGTTGCACGCAAAACAGGTACAGAAAATGCAAAATACGAACTACTACTATTTGTAGATACGAGAGTATTTATCGGGAAGGAAGCATTAAAGTACGTACTAAAACAACAACAAAAGGGCCCTAGCCGCCAAGTATGGTGTAGTCATGTCAGGGTTGAGAAAGTAGGAAATATTTACGCGAGGTTCTGGGAGGCGGTAGCTTTCCTCGCGTGGCGCAATTATTTTAAAAATCCAAGAGATATATCATATGGTATTCAAGGCTTCGATGACTATCCCAAAGGAACAACGTGCTTTATTGCAACAAGAACCATCCTGAAAGAAGCTAACGAATGGTTTGTCGACAACACTAAAGATCTTAAAACATCCAATGACGATACACTACTAATCAGACATATCGCTGAATCGAATAGCATAAATATAAGTCCAGACTATTGGTGTTTATATCACGCTCGGACCTCCCTTAGACAGTTCACCAAGCATGTCCATCATAGGGGCAAAGTTTTTGTTGATGGCTTTTTAAGACGTGATGGTAATAAATTCTTTTGGTTTATTGTCTTATTTCTGATAGCTACAGTTTCTATCCCAGTTTTTTGGACAATCTACCCTAGCTTAATCTTTCCATCAGTATTAGCTGGTTGCATCTTTTGGGTTTTAGGTTTATTAATCAGTATATTAAGTGGTGTAGAGTTTAAGGACGCTCTAAGCCTATTCATCCTAGCGCCGGTGTTTGTTGCTTTTTATGGGGCAGGGATTTGGAGCGCCTTCCTGAAAATATTTGTTCTGCCGCTTATTTCTAGAAAAAAAACTGGTAACGGAGCTGCTTAAACGTTATACAGAGATTGGATAATATAGTATGCACAAGAGTGAAAATATAGCTAAACGTATAACTGTTATCGAGGCGGTTCAATTAATGCTTCGCCTTATCAAGAAGTACTGGTTTGTAGGTTTTGTAATTGTTTCATATCTTTTCTTTTCTGTTTATTACATGGGGCCGAGTGTATGGGACTGTAAAAATACATTATACGGATTTGGCGACAATACCGCGGGGCCTGTCTGGAAATTCGGAATATCACCGAGCCAGCCACCATTGGGTGCGAGCGAAAATGTAACAAATTTCCCTGTTGGCGAAAACCTTTATAGCCCTGTTAACTACAGTCTATCGGGCCAATCGGTTGCGCTGTGGGGTTCATCTAAGGTATTTGGTGCTGTGTGTGGCTACAATGTATTTAATATGTTCGGTTTCTTTGTTAGTGCTCTAACAATGTTTGGTTTTGTGTATGCTTTATCGCGGAGGAAGTGGATTGCTTGGCTCTCTGGCTATGCCGTTTCGTTTACTCCGTATTATCAAATGAAAGTTGGTGGCCATCCTGGATACGGTTTTCAGGCTTTACTAATTGGTGTGGCTTGGACATTCTTCAACCTTGTCACAAAAAAACGTAAGAGAGATATTGTATATTTTTCTGGGCTTCTTGCAGTCTGCTTTTACTTCGACCCATACTTTTCTCTATTAGCAGCACCTATAGTCCTTTCTCTTCCTATTGTTTGGTTGGTGATTCAATTTTTCACTACTGGCAATAGAAATATTGTAAACACGCTTAAAAAATCTAAAACGATATTCTTAGCTGTTGCACTGTTTCTAATGCTAGTCACACCACTGCTAGGAATAACCATTTCAAACAGTCGCCAAATATCAACTTCTGTCGCTGCTGTTAGGGGAAATGTTTTTTACGAAACTAAAGCATGCAGTAACCTACCGTATGAGTATGCCGCCCCGTTTGTATTGCACCCTATTTTTGAAAGAATGGTAGGAAAGGATGTTTATGTAACGGCAGTCAATGATTTACATGAAGGTTTTCCTTGTGGAATCGGTGAGGACACTGTAGGGATTAGTATTACAATTCTAGTTATTACGCTCACAGGACTTGTAGTTATGGGCTGGGAGCGTTTAAACGGTAGAAGAACTAAACTTAAATTAGGATATGATCAAAGACTAGTAATATTTGGTATGCTGGGGGTTGTTCTTTTAGCTGCCGCAATCTCATTTCCGCCAGTTAAGCTATTCGGAATCATTCCTACTCCTTCCTATGCAATGTTAAAAATAACTACTACCTGGCGGACAATTGCACGTTTGTATGTGGTGGTAAACTTTGGGGTAGTAACTTTATTTGCTATAGTTCTCGCGTTCTTTTCTGATTATTTCTCTAAATACAGAAAAGTTCTCCCAGTGGCTTTTGTGCTACTCTTTGGACTTATCATGGTAGAGTACCAAGCATTTCGACCTTTTTCTGGAAATAAGCTCTCAACATTTAGTTACAAAACTGATGTACCATCCGCATATAACTGGCTTGGTCGACAAGACGAAATTAAAACAGTAGCAGAATATCCACTCGAAAAGGCAGGAGGCGAATCAAACGCAATGGCATATTACCTATCTATGCAGCTGGCCCACAAGAAACGCTTGTTTAATGGCAATATTCCAACCACAAAAGAAGAAGAGTTAAGGCAATCATTGAAAGATATTTCTGATCCGCAAACAGTTAAGGTTCTCGGAGGTCTGGGTATAGATGCAGTTGTAGTTCATGGCGTTGATAAATCTGTCATTGGGAATATAGATGGTCTTGAAGTTGTGTACGCTGCTCCGCAAAGTAAGTTCAATCTATTAGCATATACGCCAACGGTAAAAAATGACAATATCGTTATTGCTAAGGTTAGAAAAAGTAAAACTTCACAAATGCTTGCACTTGGCAAAGGATTTGTTAGGAACACCAATCTTATCAAATCGGCTACAGATTGGTCGTACGAAGCTGTAAATAATAGCGAAATTAATGTAGTACCAATTCCTGGTTCAAGCAAATCAACAGAAGTGCAGAAGCAGTGTTTTAAAGTGAAGATTGCTGGTGCGCCTAGGGCTAACGTTACGGTTACTGCAGATAGTGGTGTAGCTTTTAGTAAAATTGTGGGTTCAGAGTATGTACCGGTTCAGGTATTGGCAGGAACAAAAATAACTTTAACGAATGACAAAGGATATAATATGGAAATAGCTGATTTAGGTTGTGTTACTTCTCAATAATCTGTAGTTGGGAAATCTCTATATGCGTAGGTGAAGTGTTCTTTTCATTACTAAATCGTATTGGCGCACTAGTTGAAGCGCTAAAAAGAAGCAATTCTGGCTTGGTTCGTAGTACTCCGCTCCATAAAACCCGAGAACCCTGGGTAATTTTTAGATCGCGCACACTATCTGCCGATGCAACCAAGCTAACAGTTATGTTTTCGGTTTTTGAGTTGACACCTGGCAGTTTCTCGATATCTAGTATTGGGTTGTTGTCAACCATATATTTTGCATGACCGTAATCATCGACCTTTACTTGAAAATACTTTATATCTCTGATCTTCAGAGCGTATCTAGTAACGCGCCCTGGTTTGATTACATATGAATCTAACCAAAATGCCGGAGTATTGTAGGAGAAGATGTGCTGCAGTTCATTATTATTTTTTATTGAATGACGATAAGTAAGCGAAAAATTATTTGGTGCCGCGGGTCGAATATTTACAACTCCTACGCCAAGCGCTCTCAAGATTGGAAGGGTTTGGGGATCGTTAATTCCAGCAATACTTCTCCTTAACGATGCCTTATCGCTATTTGGCAGCATGCTATTAACCATGGGCTTGCTACTAATTTCTTGAAATGTGTAATACTGGGATAAGTAGGCTCCTTGGGGCATTTCATCGAGTGGGTATTCAGCTGTCGCCTTAACGGATTTGTTTTCTTTCAGCCATTTGTATACAGCCGGAGCCTTAGTATAGTTATATACGGGAATAGGTCGATCGATCTTAAGTATTGAAAAATCTACAACAAGAAGCATAAAAGATAGTATGAGTAAGAATTGACCAGCTTTTTTATTTTTTCGACTAATATAATAGAGTCCTATTGCAGCTAGGACGACAACTCCTGTGTCTACGAGAACATACAAACGTCCAAATACTCGCCAAGATTCCGTAAAGTGAATGATAATCCATGAAGGCGTATACACTCTATGTCCCCAGATATAGAATATTGGCTTTAGACTTACTAATCCACTAACTATCACAAGAAATATTGAAGTCCACCCTGCAATATTTGTACGAAAATCGTAATTGTTAGTTTTCGATTTATATATATTTCTTAGTGTGAAATATGAGCCTATAATGCTAAGTATAAAAATTATTGTCCCAATATAAATTAACTCTGAACGGCTAAAATACATTATCGGCTTGGCAGAATAAATCTGTGCATCATTGAGTATATTTCCTCTTGCATTTCCTAATATATCTTTTATCTGCGACGAGAACCTCAGCTGGACCCAGTATAGTGGTAGAAGAAAAACTGCTGCAGTCACGCTTGCCATTGTTAGGAAAGGAATAATTTTAATAAAGATTCGTCTACGTTCCGTCTTGATGAGCAGGGCTCCTGTTATGGTACTGATCCATAGTGAGAGCAGCATGGTTGCACCAATTAAAATAAAGTATCCATCAGTAAAAAATCCAATACCAAATAAGAGTCCGAGTAACAGAGCTTTACCAATACTTGGAGACTTCCAAAGACGTATAAACTGCCAGAGCCCTAAAATGAATATGAAGTTAAGTAAACCCGCAATTTGTCCTTGGCTTGCAAATAAATGATATGGAGTGAAAGTTGCCGCATACGCTGCGAATATTGAGATACCAAACCTGCTTGTTAGCCAATAAATTAACCCGAACATAGCTAGGCAAGAACCCATATAGCCGATAAGGACCAAAAGATTCCAGGCACACACTAAGTTTGTTAAGTAGGTTAGTAATACATGGAGAGAAGAGGGAATAATTGACGTTAGCGCCAGGGGCTGCCATAAGTTTTCACCGAACGGATAGTTTGTAAAGTTTGTATAGCCCAACAGCGGACTGCTGGGATGTACCCATGTGTAGTACATTATTCCTGCAGTATGGTCACCAGGGTTACCCAGCACACTAGTACTGCATTTTGTGAGTGAGGAGCCCATATACACCCAGCTCATTACAAAGAATATCAGAAAGGCAATTAACCATCTTCTGCGTGGAGTGTCGAGGAAGAATTGTTTAGATAAAATTTGCAACATTTACTGGGACTTAATACCGTAGCTTAAGCCTAAATCATTAAACCAAGTCCGGCCTTCGCTTAATAAATTAAACCTTTCGTTATATGAGCCCGCTGTACTGGGCGATGTTAACCAGAATTCAAACGTACCGGTCTGTCCAGGCGCTACACTTGCTTCCTTGAGGGTTGCGGGTCTGCTTGGTCCCAGCCATCCGCTATCTTGAGCGAAAACACTTGTACGCTCAAGCGGGGATGTAGTCCCTACTCTTACCGGATTAGCCCCGGTGTTTGACCAGGTTTGGTTTCCGGTGTTCTTTGCCGTAAAACCGACATACATCTTATTTCCGGGGTGTACGTTCATCAGATCTACTCCAGTTGTCTTTGTTTGGTCGGTATACGCATACTGGCTCATCCACTGCCAAGAAAATATTCTGGGTGCAACACCGATGCCATAGCTAAGACCGACATCGTTAAACCACCTTAGACCTTCGGCTACTATCCCGAATCTTTCGTTATACCCTCCTGGAGAATCCGGTATAGTTAACCAGAATTCAAACGTACCGGTCTGTCCAGGCGCTACACTTGCTTCCTTGAGGGTTGCGGGTCTGCTGTTACCAATCCATGAACCGTCAGCAAACTGGCTAGATCTTTCCAGGGGAGAGAGTGTCCCTACTCTCACCGGATTAGCCCCGGTGTTTGACCAGGTTTGGTTTCCGGTGTTCTTTGCAGTAAAGCCCACATACACACGCTCTCCCGGTAGAATACCATTGAGACTCTTTGGAGTTGTCTTTGTTTGGTCGGTATACGCATACTGGCTCATCCACTGCCAAGAAAATATTCTGGGTGCAACACCGATGCCATAGCTAAGACCGACATCGTTAAACCAAGCAGTGCCATTAGCAATTAGGCTGAATCTTTCGTTATACCCTCCTGGAGAATCCGGTATAGTTAACCAGAATTCAAACGTACCGGTCTGTCCAGGCGCTACACTTGCTTCCTTGAGGGTTGCGGGACGAGTGGGACTTAACCAAGTACCATCGTAGAATATGCTATTTCTTTCTTGTGGCGATACGGTGCCCACCATTACCGGATTAGCCCCGGTGTTTGACCAGGTTTGGTTTCCGGTGTTCTTTGCAGTAAAGCCCACATACACACGCTCTCCCGGTAGAATACCATTGAGACTCTTTGGAGTTGTCTTTGTTTGGTCGGTATACGCATACTGGCTCATCCACTGCCAAGAGTACGATACGAACCAGCGGTTAAAGTAGTAAACAAACCAGTAGCTACCTGAGTAGTATTGTTTTGAGCTTCCTGGGTAAACGTGAGGAGTGTAGCAGTACAGCGTTGCAGTAGCCATGTTTGGCATGACAAAATTTGTATAGCCAGTGCCATAATCATCATAAAATGTTACATTATTACCCGTTTTGAGTGCAGCACTATAGTAACGGGTTGCACCATTACATGGATAACTTGAAGGAGCATATCCCCACCAATTGTTACCAGCGCCTAACTCCATGTCCGTTCTCAATTGCCAGGCTGCATTATCCACTTGATTGAAAAATCCGGCGTATCCGCAACCTCCAGAATCAGGACATCCATACCCCATCGCATAATTTAGCTGAGACGAGGTAGGATTGGGCGTGGTAATCAAAGACTGTTCTTTCTGCATTGTTGCCAAAAGTACTTGTGGGTTTATGCCATAGGCCTGGGCAGCATCGTAGATTATTTGGGCTGCAGACATGGTATTGCCGCAATGATAGTAAGCGGTATAGTACGAATAGTGTGAACCGCTCGGGCTTCCGCAATCTTCAACATCCTGAAAAACAGCCAAGCCACTACCTTTTTCTGTAAGGAAATTCTGAATCTGGGAAGCTGTCATGGTGTTAGATGCTCTCATTACAGAGTCTTCCATTGGAAAATCGGTGTAGTTGTAGCTAGCTGCTTCCGTTTTTGGAGCGTAAATAAATGAAAACAATAAAACCCCCAGAAGGACTAAAAGAGGGACGTATACCTTACCTCTTTTGCCGGTCCGCAAACTAAAACCGGACATTAATTTGAACCTCATTAGATTCAACCCCATTATCATCAGTAGTGAAAACATCTAGACGTCCGGCCTTGCTATGAGGCGAAAAACTAACATTTACCGAGAAATTTCCCGACACAACATTAATAAAACCACGTGAGATGACGCCAACTTCATTATCTAAAAGTCTGTACTGAAGCTTAGAGACCTTTGCAGTCCCTGCAAGCTCAAAACCGTTTGTCACTACCTCACCCGCAATCGGCTTCTTGACCGTAACTAAACCAGATGCAGAACTAGTCCATTGTGAGGGAGATGATGAAATTGGCTCGCTAATCTGACCATTATTATCTGTTGCAGTTCCGTCGTTTACGGTATTTGGCGTTGTCGGCTTCTTTTCTCCGTTGTTTGATGCAGGCTGCTTAGGCAATTGTGTGATAGTTGGAGTAGGCGCAGGAGAAATCTTTGTCTGATGTTTTTTTTGGTAAAGGTAATATGCTAGTCCAGCAAGCACGAATAGTATGACAATAATAATGAGGGCTATAATTAGCCGCTTTCTGGATGAAGCACGTTGATTCCTAGTTTTCATAATGTTTATTTTATCAGCTACCTCTATAAACACTAGCATAATATTTCAGCATTATCAATAAAATGTTTTACATTCGACTAGCGCGTTTTAGGTTGCTACAATACCCGGAGATTAACATGGAAAACAAATGAAGATAGCTGTTGTAGGTACGGGATATGTGGGTCTTGTTACGGGTACGTGCTTTGCTGAAATGGGCAATACGGTTACGTGTGTAGATATTGACGAAAATAAAGTGAAACAAATGCGCTCGGGAAAAGTCCCAATATATGAGCCAGACCTTGAGAACCTTTTCTCTCGTAACATATCTGAAAAGAGGCTGAGCTTTACGACAGACTTAAGTTCAGGCATCAAGGATGCGCAAGTTGTCTTCCTGGCTTTACCTACCCCTCCCGGAGAGGATGGTTCTGCTGATCTTAGTTATGTTTTAAGTGTTGCGAAAGATATAGGACCTCTGCTCAATAACTATGCAGTAATAGTTGATAAAAGTACCGTTCCTGTTGGAACCGCAGAGAAAGTTCGCGACAAAATTGCTGAGTCTGCAACTGTAGATTTTGATGTAGCTTCTAATCCTGAGTTTTTGCGTGAAGGGTTTGCGGTGAGTGATTTTTTGAAGCCGGATAGAATAGTTATCGGCACAACCTCTAATAGGGCTCGTAAACTGTTAGATGAGCTGTATATCCCATTCGTGAGACAAGGAAGTCAAATGATTCATATGGATGAGCGCTCTGCAGAAATTACAAAATACGCCGCGAATACGTTCTTGGCCATGAAGATTTCGTTCATGAATGAAATGGCAAATTTGTCCGAAAAACTAGGCGCAGATATAGATATGGTTAGAGAGGGTATCGGAGCGGACGACAGGATTGGTAGCCGTTTTTTGTATCCCGGTATAGGGTATGGGGGAAGCTGCTTCCCTAAGGACGTACTGGCACTACACAAAATTTCAGAAGAAAAAGAATATGACTTCAAACTAATAGATGCAGTCATGAAGGTAAACACGCAACAGAAAAAAGTATTAGTAAAAAAGATCCGAGAGTTCTACAAAGACGACCTTCGCGATAAAACCTTTGCGTTGTGGGGACTTGCATTCAAGCCCGATACGGATGACATACGGGAAGCTCCTGCGTTGGAAATTATCGATGAGTTAGTCGATAAGGGAGCCAAAATAACGGCGTATGACCCCGAAGCTGCGGAGAATGTAAAGCGAATCTATTCCGGCTCTAATCAGTTACAATTTTCCGAAACTCCGTATGATGCATTGCGTGATGCAGACGCCCTAATAATTGCCACTGAATGGGGCGAATTTAGGACGCCCGATTTCAAGAAAATCAAAAAAACCGTAAAGTCACCGGTTATTTTTGATGGACGAAACATATACGACCTTGACGCAATGGAAGCAGAGGGCTTCTATTACACAAGCATCGGAAGAAGAGTGGTCGATGGCAGGTAAAGTGGCGATCATTGCCGGAGGTGCAGGATTTTTGGGTTCCCACCTATGTGATGTGCTACTGAAGAAAGGCTACGAAGTAGTTGCAGTTGATAATCTTTCTACTGGTTCAAGGCAAAATATTGCGCACCTAGGCAATAACGAGCGGTTTACTTTTATAGAGCACGATATTTGCTTGGAGTTTCCTGAAGTGCTGCGTGATAAGAAAATTGATGTAATAGCTAATCTTGCCTCTCCGGCAAGTCCACCACATTACCAACGACTAGCGGTCGAAACGCTTCTGGTGGGTTCTGTAGGCGTAAAAAACTTACTCAACTTAGCTAAGAAAAACGGTGCCAGGTTCTTTCAGGCATCCACTAGTGAAGTGTATGGTGATCCAGAAGTACACCCCCAGCCTGAATCATACAAAGGTAGCGTTAATAGTTACGGACCAAGGAGTATGTATGATGAATCAAAGCGTTTTGCCGAGGCAATGATATATGTCTACCGAAAAAAGTACAGTGTAAATACCGGCATTGTACGTATATTTAACACCTATGGTCCAAGGATGGATCCAGACGATGGGCGCGTGGTATCTAACTTTATTTGCCAAGCTTTAGAAGGAAAGCCGATTACGATATATGGAGAGGGTAACCAAACGAGGAGCTTCTGCTACGTGGATGATCTAATTCGAGGTTTTGTGTCAATGATTGAATCAGACGTGGAAGGTCCGATTAATCTAGGAAATCCGGGAGAATTTACTATCAAAGAGCTTGCAGAGATTGTTGTGGAACTAACTGAGAGTAAATCGATAATTACGTATAAGCCTTTGCCGGGAGACGACCCTATGCAGCGCAAACCAGTAATTCAGAAGGCAGAAGCACAATTAGACTGGAGACCCACGATAGATCTGCACGACGGGTTGCTAAAAACAATTGAGTATTTTAAAACTCACAACAAACAAACTAACAAACTATTGGTAGAATAGAAGCAATGATTACGGTTATTATTGCTGGGGGGTCGGGAACAAGACTGTGGCCTCTCTCTACGCCTGATTACCCTAAACACCTACTCGTCATAAACGGACAGGACAAATCCTTACTACAAAATACTTACGAACGAGCAAAAAAGATTAGCTCAGCCGTGTATGTATTGCCTGAAATTAGCCACGCCCATCATGTAAAGGAACAGCTCCCAGAACTCAACGATGAAGCGTTTATTATCGAACCCGCTCGCCGCGGCACAGCGAGCTGCATTGTAGCGGCCCTTGAACATGTTTCCAAGAGGGAAGATCCAGATGAACCCATTGCCTTTCTTTCTGCAGACCACTACATCCGTGATATCGCCGGCTTCACACACAGCTTCAAAGTAGCAGAAAAGGTTTCTAAAAAGGAAAAACGGATTGTGCTTGTGGGTGTAGAGCCAGACTACCCGGCAACTGGCTTTGGGTATATACAGAAAGACGGTCTGTATGACGAAGAATTGTTTGTATATAATGTTCATTCATTCAAGGAAAAGCCCGACTTCGATACAGCCAAAAAATATATTAAGAGCGGTAATTATCTTTGGAACTGCGGCTATTTTGTGGGCTCGGTAAACACGTTCAAAGACAACATGAGAAAGCATGCTCCAAAGATGTATGCCAGCTATGAAAAACTTGTTGCTACGAAGAATGAAAAAGAGTACAAAGAAACATATCTGGGCTTTGAGAATGACACGATAGACTATGCTCTGATTGAGCATGTTGACGACCTACTGGTAGTGCCCGCATCCTTTGATTGGATGGACCTGGGATCTTTTGGTGATATACATAAAGCTGTAGAGAGCGACACGAAAGGAAACCATACACACGGGGACGATATTAAACTAGAAGATGTACAAAACTCGTTCGTGCAAAGCTATACGGACGTTCCACTTGCCGTTATAGGCCTGGATAACGTTGTGGTTATTAATACCAAGCACGGAATATTAGTTGCTCGCAAAGACCTAGCACAAAAAGTAGGGGAAGTAAGTAAGCGTATCAACGGTAAAAAATAGGAGGGTTGTTGTGAAGAAGGTTATTGCTTTTGATTTGGATGGAACGCTTGCTGCTAGCAAGTCTCCCTTGGAAGACCGGATGGCTGAAATTCTCGACAAACTACTAGACAGTTTTCAGGTCTGCGTAATCTCTGGTGGAAAGTTTGGGCAATTTGAAAAACAACTATTAGCCAATCTTCATGTTGAGCCTTCTAAACTCGAAAAACTGCATATTATGCCAACGTGCGGCACGCAGTATTACATTTTTGATTTACTTAGTAAAAAGTGGAAGCAAGTGTATGCCGAAGACTTCACCGAATCAGAAAAAAAGAAGATAATTGATGCTCTAGAAACGGGTGTAGTAAAGCTGGGCTACAAAGAAGCGAAAGTGTACGGAGAAACAATAGAAGATAGGGGTAGCCAGATAACTTTCTCTGCGTTAGGTCAGGATATAGTTGATGAATTGGGCTTAGAAGGGGTAGAGAAAAAAGAAAAATGGGACCCAGATGGAAGTAAAAAGAAGAAACTTCGGGATTACGTTGCTGAGTTAATTCCTGAATTCGAAGTGCGTAGCGGTGGATCTACTTCGATTGACATCACAAAACCAGGAATTGATAAGGCATATGGAATGGAAAAATTGATTAGTATGCTCGAAATAAGCAAAGAGGATATCCTGTTCTTTGGTGACCGCCTAGTAGAGGGAGGCAATGATTACCCGGTCAAAGCAATGGGAATTGATAGCTTAGAGGTATCTCGTTGGCAAGATACCGCACTGGCGCTTGAGTCCATTCTACATGTTATTTAGATCCTACTTGAGATATATGACTCGAATGAATCGCGGAACTCTTTCGATGAATATTTCGTCGCCATAGTACGAATATTGCCTGTGGTAAATTTGCGCGAAGAATAGCCTCTAAGAGCTGAAACTAGCGATTCGGTGTTTTGAGAATCAAAGAATATTCCGGTTTGGCCCTCTAGTACGTAGTCGAGGGCGCCGCCGGCTTTGTACGCGATAACGGGCGTACCGGTGGCCATAGCTTCTATTGGTGCGATTCCAAAGTCTTCGTAGGCTGCAAAAATGAAGGCTTCGGCACTGGCAAGTTGGTCTGGCATTTCTTGGTCTGTTATGTCTGTTAGGAACGTAATCGTTGGACCGCCGAGTTTTACGAGCTTGTCGTGTTCGGGGCCGCGACCAATGACTTTTAGTGGCAACCGCAGCTCATTACAGGCTTTGATAATGAGATCGGTGTGTTTATAGGGTACCTGCCTCCCCATTGTTACGAAGCCGGTGCGTTGTGTGGTTTTTGCCTTGGCGAACCGCTCCACATCGACGGGGGGATGGATAACTACCGCATCACGACCATAGAACGTTTGTATATCGTTTTGAATATGGGTGGAGTTAGCGATGAAAAAATCGGGGCGCTGAGCGGCCTTGTAATCCCATCTTCGCAGTGGTCCTACGAGTAGTTTGAGTGCAAAACGAACAACAGGATTTAACAAACCGAAGCCGGGGTGTTTGAGGTATTGGTTATAATGTCGCCAGTAAAAGTGGGTAGGCGTGTGGCAGTAGCAAATGTGTGTGGTGTTTTTCGGTGTTTTTATACCTTTTGCTTCGCCGTTTCCTGAGCTGCTAATGACGAGATCAAAACCGCTCAAATCTAGGTGTTCAAACCACCAGATTCGCAAGAGGGGTAAAAATTTCCGGAGTTTAGTAAAGGGCCAATGGTTTAGATAGCCAGTTATGACTTTATTATCAAGTTTTTTGCGCCACTCTGGGGTGCAGTATGAGGTATAAATTGGGGCATCTGGAAACATCTGGTGTAGTTCCAAAACGACTTGCTCGGCTCCGCCACCATATAGCCAATCGTGTACAATCGCAATTTTCTTGTGTTGCACGGCACTGGTCTGGCTGCTTGGGTTCATTTGGCTCCTTCACCTGTAAGGATGACGCGTACCGTTTTGAGTAGAATGATAATATCCATCCAAAACGTCCAGTTTTGTACGTAGTACATATCGAGTTTTCGGCGTTCGTCAAACCCAATATTTCGTCGTCCTGAAACTTGCGCTAGGCCAGTAAGGCCGGATTTAACACTGAGTATGGCGTGGCGCTTTTCATATATGGCGAGTTCTTGCGGTATGAGCGGGCGGGGTCCTACCAGGCTTAAATCACCCCGCAACACGTTAAATAGCTGGGGTAGTTCATCAAGCGACGTGGCGCGTAAAATCCGACCATACCAGCCGAACCGAGGATCTTTAGGTAGGTAATCTCCATTTGCCCGGTAGCGCTTGGCGAGTTCTGGTTTGCCCATTTTTTGAAACGCTTCTTCTGGGGTGAGCCCGTTGTACGTACCCTTGATGGTGCGGAACTTGAATACTTTAAATTCATGGTTGAAACGTGTCAGACGCACCTGACGGAAGAAGATTCCCCCACGGCCATTGAATAGTACTTCGCCTATAGTTACTAGAAGCATGAACGGCAACGCAATAAGTATGAGCGGCAGTACCACCAGCATATCGAATATGCGCTTCAGTATACGTCCCCAGCCAATAAGGGGTGTTTGATGTACTGCAATAACCGGAACCGACTGACGAAACAGCTCGACTTCTAGGTTGCCCACGAACAGTTCGGTATTACCGGGGATAAACCGGAAGGATACATGATGCTCCTGAGCGTAGTTAAGTATCTGGTTGTTTTTATCGGCATCGGTATACAGGCCGGTCTGGATGATACCGTGAATTGCTTCCGGTTTAAGATGCTTCGCGGCGGTATCAAAGTCAGAAAAGATTGCCATACCTGGGTAGCGTTTACTGGCTGAGGCTTTTTGAGTAACAATGCCAATAATTTTATATCCGGAAGTCCTGCTGTCTTTAAGGGTTCCCACAAGTTCTTCGGTGATTTTTGTATCTCCAACCACCAGTATGTGGCTTATTCCGACATTAAAACCAAACAGTATTACCCTGATCGCTCGCGCAAGGTTACGCAGCAGGACCAAAAAGCCAAACGCCAGTAAAAAGCCGTAAAACGGAACCAGCTTGGAAGGGAAAATGGTTTGGATGGTGGCGTACTCAATGGCAATTACAAAGAGTAGTCCGACGAATGATCCAATAAAGAGCCGGCCAATTTCTTGGAAACGTTTTTCATAAATATTGCTGTTGTAGAGGCCGAGCAGACCAAATATGAGTAGCCAAAACGGGATTAACCCAAGCAACAAACCTAGGTAGGTAGCGGCAGGGACGGGATGGGCAACGGGGCGGGCATCGAGGGCTCCGCGGAGCAGATAGGCTACGGCGAAGGCCGCAACTAGAGATACGATATCAGCTATAACCAAGAAGAAACTATAGACGAATGATGCGTTGTTTTTCATATGCGATTATTTGCTTAGGCACTGTGCACGAAAGGTGCACAGTCGGTCCATTAGCTATATACTAGATTGTAACATTTATGAAACAACAAACCTCAGTAAACACATCTTTATCATTACAGCTTGTTGTGCGATGGATAACCACTATTGTGCTAGTGTTGATGCCGTTTCATGCTCTATTGACCACATGGGCAGGCAGCAATTTCGGTCACCTCGATGTATTCAGGGTGGTCAAGGACTTCATTATTCTGGGCTTAGGAGTTTATGCAATCACCTTGCTAATTAAAAATAAGTCGTTTGCTCGCCGGTTTTTTGATACGTGGCTGGTGCGATTGATTATGCTCTATGCGGTTCTATTTGTGGGCTACGGAATTGTTTCGCTGGTTACTCACAGCGTTAGTCCGAGTGCGGTGCTGTACGCCTGGGTGATTAACTTGCAATACCTGTGGTTTTTTGTAACGGTTTGGGTTATCGCGGTGCATGATTCCTGGTTTTTGGAAGTTTGGGCGCACCTGCTACTAATACCTGCCGCTATAGTAGTGGGGTTCGGGTTGCTGCAAAGGCTGGTGCTGCCAGCTGATTTCTTGCGACATTTTGGATACGGACCGGATACCATAAAGCCGATTGAAACGGTTGACCAAAAACTTGCTTATAGACGAATCCAATCTACCCTCCGCGGCGCTAACCCGTTGGGTGTATACCTCATTCTGCCAATTCTTGCAGCCGTGGCAGCTACCAAACGATACCGTGTGATCGGTGGTGTGCTCCTTGTCGTTTCCGGCACGGTCCTATTCTTTACGTACTCAAGAAGTGCGTGGATTGGATTGCTTGCAGGAGTAGCAACGCTTGCATGGTTTTATATTCCCACAAAAAAATGGCGACTAATTGCGGTGACTGCCGTTTCGGTCAGCATGCTCTGCGCAGCGGTAGTGACCTGGCAGTTACGTAATAATGACTTTGTTCAGAACACCCTTTTTCATTCAGATGAAACTTCTCAGGCCAGCGTCAGTAGCAATTCGGCGCGGGCCAGTGCACTTATGAATGGGTTGCGTGATGTTTCACGAAACCCACTGGGGAATGGTCCTGGTACAGCCGGACCTGAATCGTTCCGGAATACCAAATCCCCGGCGCGTATTGCAGAAAATTACTACGTTCAAATAGCGCAAGAGATCGGTTTATTGGGGGTAGTGCTATTCATTCTTATTAATCTATTTCTGTTCCAAGGCTTGTGGTTCCGGCGCCATCGGGCATTACCAACGATACTGATGGCTAGCTTTGTGGGTATTTCATTGGTAAATCTAATTTCACACGCCTGGGCCGATGATACGCTTGGGTTGGTATGGTGGGGCTTTGCCGGTATTGCCATGTCTGTACCTGCTATACTAAACGTAAGAAGTAAAACCAATGCCAGCAAAATTAAACAAAAAACGTGAACTAACCAGGATTGTTGAATACTTTATTAGTGGTGGGGCCTATTTTTGGACCGGCTACCTAGTATTCTTTGCCTGTGATAAGGGCTTAGGATTAAGTCTGTGGTGGGCCAAGCTAATCGCAAATATTACCGGTTGGACGGTGAACTATTTACTGCAACGATACTGGGTGTTTAAAAATCCTGAACTCGCTAAAAACCAAACAAAAGTTACCGGGCGATACATCTTCATTACGCTTCTCGACTTTGTACTCGATTACTTGATAGTGGCTGCCCTGAAGGGTGTTGGCGTTACCCCGTATATCGGACAGTTTATTTCTTCAGGATTCTTCACGGTATGGAACTATATTTGGTACCGATTTTGGGTTTTTCCAGAAAAATTCACCAAGAAAAAGAAAACTGATCGCCGGGTGCCACGGGTCATAGCCCATCGGCCACACCACGGAACGTATAACTAAGGGTTGAAATGGATAAGCAAGAAACACAAACGGTTAGGCCTACGAAGAAACAAAAGGAACTACTGAGTTTCATCGAGGCTTTTATTGCTGAACACGGGTACAGTCCAAGCTACCGTGAAGTTATGAAAAGTCTCAACTACACATCCGTTGCAACCGTATCCCTGCATATAAATAACCTAATTAAACGCGGTCATCTGCGTAAACGCGATCATGCTGCACGATCCTTAGAAGTAGTTGCAACCGAAAAGCCGGCATCATTAAGCTCTAATGAAATAAAAGCGGGGGAAGAAAAGTGGCTGGTAGAAAAGGTTGACCACTACTTCAAGCAAGCAGAGCAAGGCGGGGAGCTAAAGGGGACTGAACTTGATCAGCTGTATGTATTGGTGGGCTCCCTCAAGGTGTTGGGTCTGGATGGTGCGGCACAAAGTTTTATTCCCAGGCTATCCTCATTAAAAAAGCGGTATACTAAAACCATATGACCATCCTTCAAGCGATAATCCTTGGTCTGATCCAGGGCCTTACAGAGTTTATTCCCGTCTCTAGTTCAGGGCATCTCGTGCTTGCCCATCACTTTATGAATATCACGCAGGTTGGCCTGAGTTTTGATGTAGCCCTCCACCTAGGTACCTTAATTGCGCTGCTCGTGTATTTTTATAAGGACATCTGGGTACTTATAAAAGCCATATTTACCAAGCAAAAGGAAACAAAGCTCGCTTGGTTGTTGGTGCTCGCAACGATTCCTGCGGTCTTCATTGGGGTATTGCTAGAAAAACCAGCAGAATCCGCCTTCCGATCACCGATTCTGGTGGCGATTAATCTTTTTGTCGTAGCACTCATAATGCTAGCGGCAGAAAAGTACTACCACGAGCGGGTTAAGCGGCCTACGCAGCTAGATAACACCTCTACCAAGCAGGCGTTGATCATTGGTTTTAGTCAGGCGGCTGCGGTTGTACCTGGTGTATCACGTTCCGGGAGTACCATTACAGCGGGAATATTTTCTGGCATGGATCGAGTTGCTGCGACACGCTTTTCTTTCTTGCTAGGGATACCAATCATCGGCGGCGCCATACTGAAAGTATTTACTGAACCAGCAACGTTTAGTCAGTTCCAGTCTGAAAAAACAGTTTTTATTGTGGGTATTATCACCGCGTTGTTGAGCGGGCTTTTTGCAATTAAGTTCCTACTGAATTACTTGAGCAAACATACGCTGGCGGCTTTTGCCTACTACCGCATGATCGTAGCCGTACTAGTGATTATTCTGGTGCTTGCTAAAGTTTAAGCGCCCCGTTTTCGACAGCAACTTTTCCAACGTTAGAAGCAAAATCAGGGTACTGGTAGACAAAAATCCGATCGTCCACGCGCTCATTAAGCGTGTGAGCGATTAGGCGCATTGTTTTGTGTGCCTCTTCTTTGCCCGACACCTCCCTCGGTCCATGCGGCTCAAATACCATTTGTTCACCTTCGGTCCAGATAGCCACCGGCACCACTAAGCTCTTCTTGCCTTCCATAAGTTTTGCCGTCCCGCTGCCGACACCAGACATAAACGTAATATTCTCATAATCAGCGAGCGGTTTATCGGTCGTGCCACTGGCAGCCATAGCAAAGAGTGTCTTACCTCTGCGGAGTTGCCAGCCCATGGCGACTTTCGCGCGGTAATTGTAGTAGTCTACTACTTCTTTGGCGACATTTGATTCTGCAATACTCCTGGTGCGAGGAAAAGTAAAGTACTGCTCATCACAAAGTACCTTCAGAACATCGGCGGCAGGTGTTGGCGTCTCGCCCTCTAGGCCAAGAAAACTTATGATCTTGCTCATTACCAAACTGGTGTGGAAGGCTTCAACGCCAAATTCCTTCAGCTTGATATAGTAGGCCGCTAATGTATACGCTATATCTTTTAAATCTCCATGATTGGTTACCAGAACGATGTTGTGACCTTGGCGAAGAGAATCGGCTACTTCGGTGAGGTGACCTTCTGCTGACTCCTGACGATCGAGTTCGCTGAGAAAAAATCCAAAGCGTGGCTCTACGGATTCTGCTACCATCTTTACGACTTCGGGGGCTTGCGGTGAACCATCTATTTTATAGTTACTGAGTGATTGTGCTGGGTACAGTTCGGGGTCGATAGCAAGCGTCGTGAACAGTCCGTTCGAGGCATCGGCGTGTGGTTGGGCCAGTAACTGTAGCTCTTCCAGGACCTCGTATTGCCGGCTTTCAATCTCGTGGCGAATCGTTCGCTTCAGTTCCATAGTAGTATTGAGCATACTTCTAAACCTAGTACTGCGCAAGTAGGCAAAAAATACTACATGTAGTGTCTGCGCTCGGTGCTATACTACTATATAGACAAGAGTCATTTTACAAATAAACATACTGGAATCCCGTTAGAATCGGGAGCTGTGCCGCAACTGTGATGTCCCAAGAGGACTAAGCCAGATACAGTACTAAACAAGTCTCCCGAGCAGGAGCGACAGTGTATTTTTCGCCCCTGCTCATTCTGAAGCGAGGGCGTTTTTTCATGGAAACAATAGACGTAGAGGTGTCCAGACAAACGGTTGAATATGACCGTGAGCGACGACTGTATGATGACACCACCACTTGGCTTGCCGAAATGCTTGAAGGCAGCATGCGGACTCCGTTTGAGTACCGTTTTGATGGCCGTGAGCTATACGGCAGCGATGGATCGCCATTAGGTGAGATTTTTGACGATGCAATAGTTGAGGCCCTGCGTTTACCCAGTAGCTTAGCTTTTGAATTACGCCGCCGCCGCATTGAAAAGCAGGAGTATCAGGATATGGTGGAGATGATGCGGTCTGATTCCTATGACGCCATGGTAGTGGTGTCTGATTTCCCTGCAGAGCTCATGGCTGCTACCCGAGACGTTGGTGGCTATAACGTAGGGCGTAAAACTACCATGCTACGGGTGCTCACCAAGACAAATGATGGCCGCATGATCATGCAATCTCAGAGTTTAGACCAAAGCGACAGAGCAGCCCTAGAAGCGATGTATTTTGCGCTAGGTTTTATTCCGGCAGAAGGGGAGCTGCTCGGACAGCGCATGCTCCTTAAGACCGGAGAGGCGCCAAATGAATTTTTAATTGATCAACTTACCGGCGTGTATGATCGCGCATTGGCAGAGCGGTACGGTGGTAGTTGGTATGCAGGCAGGCAGACTGACCACTCGATTAATACCTATGAGTTCGTGTGTGAGCAGCATGATTTACTTGGCCTGTACACCGAAACTGCACAAAAGTTTGGCGATAACCCCGGGTTTCTGCGCGATATAGCGGCAACGATCCAGAAGCGCTACACGGCCGCATCAAGCACTGCCCTTACGGCAGGTCTAAACGAGCGAATGCCATGTACTATTAGCCTGACGGAACTCATGAATGAAATAGTTAAAGCCGGCAGGGAAGCTGATCGGGCGGGGAGATCTTTCAGTGGTTGTGGCTTAACGTTGGGAGCCGAGAATATACCTACGCAAGAACAGCTGGGACAAGCTGGTTATGGAAACAAGTCCGAAGAAGATAAATACGGTTCACTAAAGTTTAAGTGCCAGCGTGGCCACACTAATAAACGACCCCGTAACAAATTGCTGGAAAAATGCAAAAAGTGTGGAATTAGCGTCCGCTGCTGATCGAAAAGCGAGTAAAATAGGTGTATGAATGACACTGATCAGGACGGCATCTACAAAGAGCTTATTAAAGAGCGGTCTCCAGAGTTCTTTTGTGACAATTGCGGGCACTACCCGATAGTGCCCGTGCACGGCCACTTTGTTTGCCCGGAATGTAAAATGCCCACTAAGTGCTGTGAGGGGATTCCAGCCGAATAAAACATTCGTTTTACTGCTCATGGAGACCGTAACGCAATATGACATATAATGAAGAGCATGAGTAAAGTCGGGATATACAGCGGTGTTTTTGACCCCATCCATAAAGGACACCTGGCTTTTGCAAATGCAGCCATAGACAAAGGATTTGTTGACGAGGTAGTTTTCTTGGTCGAACCAACGCCTCGTAGGAAACAGCACGTCAGTGCGCTGAGAGACAGAATGAACATGGTTTGGCTGGCCACCCATACCAACCCCAGGCTAGGATTGTACGATCTGCAGCAGCAGACCTTCACTGTCCGCGATTCGTTGCCAGAACTAGAAAAAGAGTTCGGGAACATAGTAATGCTGATTGGTAGTGATCTGGCGCTTGATGTACCGCACTGGCCAGATTTTGATGTGTTGCAGCGGAACGTACAGTTTGTGATTGGCTTGCGTAGCAACGATCAAATGGCAGAGCTACCGTTTGAACATGTCACAATCACCACGGAGGCTCGCGACATTTCTTCGTCGATCATACGTACAACAAAAACAGACCTAGAGCGCTATGTACCCAAAGAAGTTGGTCAATACATTGTGTCGCACAAACTTTACGATTCGGTTGCGTAGTCGGTACTGTGGGTTTGTAGGTAGGCCAGGTGCTTTTCCCTGAAACGCTTGAACTCGCTCTTCTTGAGCCCACTTTTTTTGATAAAGGCGCTAATTTTTTCACTCCCAATGTAGTGGGGTAGCATGACGTAGCTGGCTCCGGCATCGTAAAGTGAAGATGCTTCCTCGATTGAATCGGCATGACAAATGACCACAGCATTTGGATTAACCGTATCCATGAGCTTCACTAGTGATTGGGTGGTATTGTAATCGGTAATAGTCGATACCACTAGCCGAACCTTATCAAGATTTATCTCCTCTAACAGTTCAATATCAGTGACATCGCCATACACGTAATCGACTTTCTGGTGCTCAAGAATATCGATGACTTCCGGGTCATAGTCCACCACCACAAACTTTTTCTTGAGTCCCTGAAATACCTTCATGAATTCATGGCCGCCCTTGCGGTAACCAAAAAGCACCATTTCATAGGTTTCTTTGCCATGGCGGTCGGCGTGGGTTTTACGCCGTTCAAACATCAAGAAGTGCTTTTCAAAAAAGATATACAGGCCATCAGAGTAGGTGATGAGGTATGCTGAAATTGCTATGGTAACGAGCGCCACCAGGGTAACCAGGGAGGTTAGTTGATCCCCTACGAGCCCCTGTTTGTTAGCTAAAAACACAAAGACGAGCGAAAATTCACTGATTTGGGCAGTAGCAATTCCGGCCTTGAAACTTGTTCGTTTAGTATAGCCTAGCAATCCGGTGATCAAGGTGACGAGGACTGGTTTCATGACGACTACGATGACACAAGACACCAGTAGTATTGGGACGATATCGCCGAATCCCGAAAAGTTTAATCTTGTACCAAGCGCAATAAAGAATACGACGATGAAGAAATCACGCAGTGGACGCAACCGTGAACTAATCTCTTGCGTGTAGGGAAGTGCCGCAAGGGCGATACCGGCAATCAGCGCACCAATTTCAAGCGAAAAACCGGTTACTTCAAATAGCGCAGCGCTTCCAAAGCCCCAGCCGATAGCGAATAGGAACAAAAACTCCGGGCTTCCGGCAATAAATTTGTGCAGACGTGGTAGGATCATATTTCCGATTAGAAGGAGCGGTACCGCGATCACGAGCCCCTTGCCAAATAGTTTTGCTAGTTCTGAAACGGCAAAATGGCCCTGGCCGCCTTCGCTAGTTACAAACAGCAGCGCAACGGTTGCTAAGATGTCTTGGATTAACAGCAAACCGGTGGCAATCTTTCCGTATAGCCTGGTCTGCTCTTTTTTGTCGGAGAGGAGTTTAAGAATAATAATGGTACTACTAAATGCTAACGCTACGCCTAAGAAAGCGGCTTCTTTTTTGGTAAACCCAAAAAGTATGCCGGCGCCGTAACCAAGCCCAGCAGTAATTGCCACCTGCAGCACCCCCGTGACAGCAGCTACCTTGCCGACTTCTTTAATGACCCTTGGGTTTAATCCCAGCCCAATAATAAATAGCAGTAGGGCAATTCCGATATTAGAGAAAACCTCGATTGTTTCTGGTGATTTTACTAAGTGCAGCACTGACGGCCCGACAATGATTCCGGTGAGGATATAGCCGATTATCAGCGGTTGCCGAATCAATCGCATAACCAGTGATACTACGGTAGCGAGGGTAATAATAAGGGCAAGCTGGGTGAAAATACTGGTATGCACTATCCTAGCTCCCTCTGACCCTATTTGGTGTTTGCGTACTGAACATGTTCATATTTGTTTTATTATGCTGTAGGTTATTATATAGATTACCGTACAATTAAGAAAGAAGTCATGAAAGAAATATTTCGAAAGTTCGCCGCTCGTACCTCTTTTGCCACCGGAACCGCCTATGCGTTCGTGCTGGCTCTGACCGTTATTATCGTGTGGGCGCTGACCGGGCCGGTGTTTCACTATTCCGATACCTGGCAACTCGTAATAAACACCAGTACAACCATCATCACCTTTTTAATGGTGTTTTTAATTCAGAACACTCAAAACCGGGACAGTAAAGCCATGCAGCTAAAGCTGGATGAACTTATTCGCGTTACGCAGCATGCCCGAAATTCATTTATTGATCTTGAAGACATGACCGATCATGACTTAGGATTGCTGAACGACGAGTTCCACACTATTCACGACAAGCTTGAAACCAGCCCATTATTACATCGTTTACATAGCAAAATTGCAGCTGAGCATCAACGTCGTACAAAACAGCAGTAAAATTGTTGACAAGCATATGCGCTTTGTGACAAACTGAAACTACTTCGTAGAAGAGGTAAATGAGACATTACCTCAACGAAAGACAAAAACACAATCAAAAATAAAATGGGACCGGCCATATATGGAGTGGTTTTGGAGTACCCAGGGAGAAATATATATGCCGGTGAAGGTAAAAATAATGCATTCACCTGAAAAACGAGTAATCGTTAAGGTAAAACGACCAGGCTGGCAGCAGTTCTTGGTCTACTAAAATAAAAAGAGCAAGCTACGAAACAATTACGGTAGCGCTCTTTTTATTTTGGCTAGAGTTTAGTTTGACTTGGCCGCAATAGCGTCGTCTAGCACCTTTCTAAATCCTTCAATGGTAGTCGGCGGGGTATCTATTTTTTTGCCATCAAGTACAAACGTGGGGGTACCCGTAGCGCCAATCTGTTGGGCGGCTTTAATGTCTGCATTGATAGTATTAAGAACGGCGGGACTAGCATAGTCTGTTTTAAACTTTTCTACATTCAAACCGAGCTGGGCTGCATATTGGTTGAATATACTTGTTGCGCTACTACTCGATGACCACATGCTCTGCTGTTGGTAGAGTAAGTCGTGCATTTCCCAGTACTTGCCCTGCAGGCCGGCAGCCTCTGCTGCGCGGGCGCTAGACATGGCATTTTGATGAATCTGAACCAGGGGGAAATTACTGAACTGGAAGGTTATCTTATCGTTATACTCATTAACGATTTGCTTCACGATCGGGTAGTACTGGCCACACGCCGGGCATTGAAAATCACCAAATTCGCGCAATGTAACACCTGTGGAGCCCTTGCCCTCAGTGTGGTTACTGACGCTTGCGGTGGAAGTAGAGCTACTGGATCCGGGTGCGGTGCTCTTGGATCTCGTGAACCAAAACACGCTACCTAACACCACAATAATTCCGACCAAAATAAGCACAAAGCGCTTGTCCATAAAAACCTATCCTCCTATTTGTCCTTAAATAGTACCATGATTGTTCTGTCTCCCGGCTTTCAAAAAGCTTCTGGTAATTATAAGATTAACGTATGATTACAGTCCTTTTGATTACGATCTTGATAATTGTAGTATTTGCTGCTGTGTCTTTACTGAAATCCTATCGACACGTTCCGTTAGTAGAAATCAAACGACGAGCACAAAAGGGTGATGCGTTAGCAAAAACCATGTATCGCGCTATGACGTACGGTACAAGCCTGACGGTATTGTTGTGGACGATCGTGGGTATTGCGACTACGGCACTATTTTTTGGGCTTATCAGACACCTACCGTGGCCGCTTGCATCACTTGGCATAGTGGTTGTGTTGATTGCCGCATTTGCCTGGTTGCCAAATACTCGTACCGGCTGGCTTGGGGAGGCTATTGTTCGGTTTTGTACACCCTCAATTTCTTGGCTTTTAAACTATTTACACCCATGGCTGGAAAAGTTAGGGCTATTTATCGGACGGTTCAGTGAACCATACTGGCACACCCGCCTTTACCAAAAAGAGGATCTCATTAATCTGTTAAAACAGCAGGAGAAGCAATCTGACAATCGTATCACCAAAGAAGAGATAGAGATGGCCGTACATGCACTTAGCTTTGGTGATACGCTAATCCGCAATATTGTGATTCCCCGTAGCCAGGTGGTGTATGTGAACATAAAAGACCCGATCGGTCCGGTGCTCATGGATACACTTCATAAAAGCGGACACTCACGCTTTCCTGTTTTTGAAGGTAAAAAAGATACCATTGCCGGTGTTCTGTACCTGCATGATTTGGTCGCAAAGCAGGCATCGGGAACAGTCGCTAATATCATGCAAAGAGAAGTGTACTATGTGCACGAAGAGCAAACTCTGTATGAAGCCTTACAAGCATTTTTGAAAACAAAACGACACCTATTCGTAGTGGTCAACTCCTTTGAAGAGGTGGTGGGTATAATCACTATTGAGGACGTACTGGAGCAAATAATTGGCAAGCCAATTATAGATGAATTTGATAAGTATGAGGACATCCGAGCTGTCGCTGCCCAAAATGCCATTCAGGTGCACGAGGCGCAAAAACATGATGGACTGCCTCCAGCTCCAGAGGCAGAAAGCGCAGAATCGCAGTAGCAATTTACCCTGACCTCTGTTAAAATGCGCATTATGAATCGAACAGTATCTAGCGACGTAAAACAACACGTCGGCAAATCGGTGCGCATCGAAGGATGGCTCCATAAAAAACGTCTATTAGGCGGCATTGCATTTATTAACGTACGGGACCGGCGGGGCCTGACCCAGGTAGTCGTAGAAGATAAAGACGAAGTCGAGAAGCTTCGTGGATTGCAAATTGGTACGGTGCTAGCAGTTGAGGGTGAGGTAACCGAAGAGGCTCGTGCTCCCGGAGGGGCTGAATTGCACAAACCGGTACTAACTGTTCTGGTTCCGGTGACAGATGAGCCACCCATTGAGATTGACAAGCCCATTTCCCATAAACATGAACACCTGGATACGCTATTTGAATACCGAGTTTTAAACGTCCGTAACCTACAAGAACAGAAGATTTTCAAAATCCGTGCTGACTTGAACCGCTACATTCGTGAATATTTGTATGACAAAGAATTTGTGGAAATCCAGACACCCAAATTGCTCGCCGAAGCTACTGAAGGAGGAGCTGAAGTATTCAAGCTCGATTATTTTGGCAAAGAAGCTACGCTTGCTCAAAGCCCGCAGTTCTACAAGCAAATTATGGTTGGAGCTTTTGAGCGTGTATTTGAAATTGGACCGGCGTTTAGGGCGGAGCCAAGTGCGACTACAAGACACATGAGCGAACTTACCATGCTCGATATTGAGATGGGTTTTGTTAAGGATCATGATGAAGTCCTAGACTTGGTTGGAGACATGACGATACGTGTCTTGCAACGTGTATATAAAGAGCACGAAGCAGATCTGAAAAGTTTGAACGCACCACAACTAGTGCTCAGCGAATCAGTTCCAAAGTTTACCGTAGCAGAAATCCACGAGCTCTACAGCAAAGCGAACAAAACGGACACCACCAAAGAGAAAGACCTCATACCAGATGAAGAGCGGTGGATCTGCGAGTATGCTAAAAAGAAACATGGTTCAGAACTTGTATATGCAACCCATTTTCCAATCGAAGCGATGAAGTTTTACCATCAAGCAAATCCAGAAGACGACCAAACGGTACTGTGGGGAGATCTGTTGTTTAGGGGGCTCGAAATTGCTACCGTTCCATTGCGTGAGTACCATTACGAAAAGCTAGTAGCACAGATGAAAGATGCCGGTCTAAACGTTACGCACCAAGGGTTCAAGTACTACTTGCAGGCATTCAAATATGGTCTTCCGCAACATGGTGGATGTGGATTTGGTATCGACAGGCTCGTAGAAAAAACAATTGGGCTCGGCAATGTCAAAGAAGCAACCCTCTTCCCGCGTGATATCAATCGGCTTACGCCCTAATAGGTTTAAGTTTCACGCACAGTCCTGTAATGCGCATAGGTGATTGTAATTTAGCTTACGTTTACTGATAATAGAGGGGTAAATAAAACCTGCTAGGGGGAATTTTGGACACAAGTAGTGCTTCGGCGCAGTATCAACAAACGGGAACCGGCACGCAAACCGGTAATCCCCAGAACATACCCACGAGTTCTCTGCAGCCTCAATCTAGTTCTTTACAGGATTCTTCAATGCAGACTGTCAATGCCCTCAATTTACTTGATCAGGGCAAAGGGGTTATTAGGGTAAACGGAAAACCAATCACCGTGCAAAGTGCCCAGGCAACACCAAGCCCGCAGACTCAAGCAAAGTCCATGGCACACCTGTATGTATACTCGGGTATTGCGCTGATGGTCATCGTCTATTTCATTGTCTTAATCTATGGATTGTTCAGAGAACCAAGCTAGGTGGAGACGTAGATTTCTGCTAGACTGTTCCCTAGGAAAATGCATATGGCTAACAAGAAAAACGACTCTATGCCCGATGATAAATCGGATATTGAAAAAAAGGTAGAACAGATTATGGGACCAACCCCAGAAGAGGCTACCTCTCAAACAGCACCCGTAGTGCCGCCCAAGCCGGGAGAGTACGTACCGCCACATGATCATGAATCAGAACCTACTTCGGCGCCCATAATACCTAATGATGCGCTACCAAAAGAGATAACCGAAGCTCCCGAAACAGAGACTGATACGCCACCAGAGCCTGCTGTGCCATCGGTCCGGGCTGAGCCGGCGGATCCGCTCGCTCCTACCGACGATCAGGGAGATGAGGTCTTGGATGCTGCGGTTGATGACATCAGCAAAGAAGAGAGTGATGCGGTGTTGGCGGCGGAAGATGCAGAGATTGAAAGGGCCACAATGGCGAAGGCGCCAAAACGGGGTATCGGGGCGAAGTTCAAGCATGTACTGGCTGCGTGGTGGGGCAATCCCAAAGCCCGCTGGATTACAGTTGTAGTGCTAGTGCTAGCATTGCTTGTCATCGGCTTGGTGCCAAAGTCTCGGTATTTTGTGCTTAATACTGCGGGGGTACGTGCCAGCGCAGCGGTTACCGTGCTTGATACAAGTACCCAACAGCCTCTAAAAAACGTCACCATATGCTTGGCCGGAGAAACGGCCAAAACGGATGAGAACGGCAAGGCTACGGTGCGGCACCTGAAATTAGGCGCCACCCAATTAGTGATTAACCGGCGTGCTTTTGCTCCGGTAACCAGGCAGGTGGTTGTAGGCTGGGGTAGCAATCCGCTTGGTGATTTTAAACTAACCCCAACCGGTAGTCAGTATACGTTCGTGGCAACTGATTTTTTGTCTGGCAAACCGTTGCCTGATGCAGAAGTTACTTCCGATGATGCTAACGCCCAGGCGGACGACAAAGGAAAGATTGTACTAACGCTTGATCAAACAGCCGATGAGACAGTCAAAATAACCGCGACCTCGAAGGGATACCGTGATGAAGTGGTTAATCTAGACCTAAACGATAAGGCAGAAATACCGGTTCGTATGGTGCCGGACAAAAAGCATGCTTTTGTCTCAAAGCGGTCTGGTAAGTATGACCTCTATAGTATCGATGTTGACGGACAGAATGAAAAACTGCTGCTGGCAGGCTCGGGAAATGAGCGAGATGATATCGTAGTTGCACAAAGTCCGGAAAACGATGCCGTAGCGTACATCTCAACCCGAGACGGTAAGCGTGATAAAGATGGATTTTTACTAAGTACACTTTCAATTATTGATACTACTTCCGGTGAAAAAGTCGATGTCGCTCAGGCCGAACAAGTCCAGCTTGTTGATTGGATTGGTTCGCGCATAGCCTATGTGCAGATAGTGGCTGGTGCAAGTGCTAGCAATCCAAAGCGACAGCGGCTCATGGCCTATGACTACAAGAGCAAAGAAACCAAGGAGCTGGCGAGCGGCAACTACTTCAACGATGTGTTAGCGGCGAGCGGGGCGCTCTACTATGCACCTTCTAGTGCATTCCAGGCGAGCGGTGTCGGATACTATAGGATAAATCCGGATGGAACCAATAAACAAACGTTACTCAACAAGGAGGTCTGGAACAGCTTTAGGACTTCGTATGATCACCTCAGCCTTTCAGTAGGTCAAGATTGGTATGACTATAAACTTGGTGATCTTCAAGCTGGTAAAGTCAGTGGTCCACCCGCAAGTCAGAAAAACCGACTGTACCGGGACAGCCCAGATAAACAGCACAGTTTATGGGTTGATTCGCGTGATGGTAAGGGGGTCCTGCTTGAGTACAATACGGCAGGCAGTAAAGCCGATAAAGTGCTCCTGACCTTGAGCGGTCTTTCCAATCCGGTGTATTGGCTCAATGATTCTTACGTGATTTACCGTATTAACGATGGACAGCAAATTGCAGACTACGTAGTTAACTTAGCAGGCGGAAAGCCCCGCAAGATACGCGACGTCACCAATACCGGTGGCATAGACCAGTGGTACTACTACCGTTAAGGGCGCACCATGGAAGCATCCGTAAAGGCCTTTTGCGATACGGTGTGGGACTACTATGCTCATAACGCTCGTCATCTGCCGTGGCGGGAACCGGAAAAAGAGGGCATCTTTGATCCATATAAGATACTGGTTTCTGAAATAATGTTGCAGCAAACACAGGCGTCGCGCGTGGTTGATAAGTACCAGGAATTTATCAAGATCTTTCCTTCTGTTATGGCGCTAGCAGCAGCACCGCTGAGCAGTGTCCTGCAGGTATGGGTAGGCTTGGGATACAATCGTCGGGCAAAATACCTAGCTGACGCTGCCAAGATCATCAGCCAAAAGTATAACGGCCAGGTGCCGAGAGATCTGGAAGCGTTGGTGGGCTTGCCTGGTGTTGGGCATAATACGGCAGTGGCCGTTATGGTGTACGCGTTTAACGAACCTTTGGCTTTCATAGAAACCAACATACGCACCGTTTACATTCACCATTTTTTCAAGCATGCACAAGCTGTAGCAGACAAAGAACTGCTGCCCCTCGTTGCGCAAACGGTGGATCAGGAACATCCACGCGAATGGTACTGGGCACTCATGGATTACGGAACGTATCTTAAAAAGGTCAGCGGCAACAGCAGCCGGAGAAGCAAGCACAATGTGAGGCAAAGCCAGTTTTCAGGCTCCAAACGCCAGCTCCGTGGACAGGTAATCAGGCTACTGACCGAAAAACACCTCACCTTAGCGGAGCTATCGAAAATAATTAGTAATGAACGACTTAACGAAGTACTCGGTGATCTGGTTCAGGAAAGACTCATACGTTACACAAATGGTGTATATTCGCTTAGTCAAGAATAAAGCTTATGATAAAATCAGGTCAGGAGAAAAACACTTTCATGAGACAGTATATTAGGGTGTTTGGTACGGCATGCGCATGTTTGATATTGGTGTTGGTCAGCGTGCCTGCCGCAGCTCAGAGTAAACCGGCCGCAGAAACGGAAACGTCTACTTTGCAGCAGCGCATTGAAGAGCACAAGGCAGCACTGACGGCAAAACTTAGCGCTGTTCAGCAAAAGAAACTGCAGGGACTGTGTGTTGCTTCACAAGCAAAGATTAATGGTGCGGTTGCTCAGGCGGACATTGCGATCGTAAACCGTTCCAAGGTATACCAGGATTTGCAAACGCGTCTTGATACCCTCGTTGCAAAACTTGATTCACAGAATGTTTCAACCGCCCAGCTTCATAACGACGTTGCAACACTTAGTAGTAAAATAAATCAGTTTAATACTGACCTAAAGACGTACCAGCAAGCCGTCAAAGATACCGCATCGATGGACTGCGTGAGTGATCCGACTGGTTTCAAGGCTTCACTAGAGGCTGCCAGGGCCGACCGAGAAACAGTTCGCAAAGACGCTGAAGATATTCGGATATTCGTAACCACATCTCTTAAAACCAGTCTGATCGCAATCAAAGATCAATTGGCTACAGCAGGAGGCCAGTAATGGAAGATCAACAAGATAATGCCGCAAACGCCAATGTAGACCAGTCATCGGACCGTTCCCGCGCCATTCCGATTGAAGTGGTGCGACGGCCAGTAAATGATGTGCAGCCCCGTCTACATAGTGCTTCAACCTTGGATGTGGCACCTCCACAGCCCGTAGCGCCAACTCCCGCTACTCCAACCGAGCATATCCACGTGCCGCCCGCCAATGAGCAAGCGGGGGCAGATGAAGAAACGGCAGGAGAGGTACAAGAACCGACAGTACCCACAGAAGTGCCTAAAGCTCCCAAGAAAAAGCGGCGTTTGCCGATTTTTGTCATTCTTTTAGCAATGATAGTAATGGGTATACTGGCGGTTGTTTTTGTGATGCTGTATTTGAATAGTAATAACCAGAAAACTCCCGCCCCCAACACTACTACCGCTACGACTAGCTCGGCGCCCACTAAAAGTCTATCGTCCGGAGATATCGATACTACCGCAACCGAAATCCAAAACCAAATAAGTGCTCTTGATAACAACAAAGACTTTAGTGCCGCAACGCTCAGTGACCAAGCACTCGGGCTGTAGTACTATGGCACCATGACAACGATACTTACAAGTAAGCAAGAAGCTGAGATCGCAACTCTTTTAGGTGAGGGAAAAATTGGCGTTTTACTTACCGATACGGTATATGGTGTTGTTTGCCGGGCTGCTGACACGGCAGCGGTTCAACGGCTCTACGCCCTCAAGGATCGTGAAAACAAACCCGGAACAATCATCGCAGCTTCAATAGAACAGCTGGTAGGTTTAGGAATCAAGAAACGATATCTAACATCGGTAGAACAATACTGGCCAAACCCCATCAGTATTGTTATTCCGCTTGGGTTTACCCTGAATTATCTACATATCGGTAAGGGGAGCATAGCAGTCAGGGTAGTGGCAGATAAGAAAATTGCAAAATTATTGCAAATCACCGGACCGCTGTTAACATCTAGTGCAAACACACCGGGCAATCCGGTTGCTACCAGCGTTGCTGAAGCAACCGACTACTTTGGGGATGGAGTAGATTTTTACGTCGATGGCGGTGAAGTTCATGATCGACCTTCTTCTACGATTATCCGGATAGTCGATGATGCGGTTGAGGTCTTGCGCGAGGGTAGCGTACGGGTAAACGAAGCGACCGGGGAAATAGAAGACCAGTAAGTTGGTTAGGTGGTCTTGAACTTTTCGCGCAACCACTCATCTAAGCTACCGCCGCCACCACCCGTCATGCCGACAACCATATCGCCATTTTGCAAATGTTTGGCAATTGCTTCCTTTAGGTTCTCGTTGCGCTCCATTGGCTCAGCGACCGATGGATTACTCAAATGTTGGATCATTTCGCTCGGCGGAATAATGCGCTGCGTGGGATCCTCTCGGGCCAGATAGCTCGGTATCCAGTACAGCTTACTAGCTCCCTCAAAACAGTCTTTGTAGTCATCTATCATGTAGTGCTGACGACGGTTAGTTAGCGGTTCATACACCACCACCAGCTGCTTACCTGCGGTTTTAGCCATTTCTAGTGCTACGCTCATGCCGCCCCTGATTTTCTCTGGTGTATGCGCATAGTCGCTGTACAAACCAGGTACGATTTCTTCCATGCGGCGTTGTGAGCCAGGAAAATCATTCATGTGTGCGGTAAGTGTTTCTACTGATTCACGAGTCAGTTCATGGACGGCTCGAATAGCCAGCCATGCGTCCAGTCGGTTGTAGTGTCCGGCCAGGGTAATTTTCTTGATGCCTGGGTTATCGAGGGATTCAACCGAAAAGTGGTCACTGTCACTAAGTCCGAGGTACTCAAACTCCTCTTTCCAAAGCAATGTCCATTCTGTCTGGCCAATAAACTCTCGGAAAGCTTGCTTGTAATCTTCTCTTGTGGGAAATATTTCATGATGATCCCACGTCACTCCACTAATGAGGGAGAGGTAGGGGTGAAAGGCTAGGAAATTTCTATCAAATTCATCGGCTTCATATACAAAATATTCACTATTCTCCTGGTACTGGCCCATATCGCCAAAACTGATTTTTGCACCTACCGAATAGCTCACCGGGATTCCCAATTTTTTAAACAGCCACACGACCATGGCAGTGGTGGTTGTTTTGCCGTGGGTGCCCGCAATAGCTACCATTTTGAGGTGTTTTTCAGTCAGTATCAGATTGATTAGCTCATCTCTCTTGGTGTGCTTGATTTTGTGTTCCTGTACAAAGTGCAGTTCGGGGTTATCGGCTTTAACGGCCGATGAATGCACAAACCAATCAATGGGCTGCTCGGCATGTGCTTTGGTGATACTTTCTTTGGTTTGGCCAATATGGATATCTTCGACACCGTGCTTTTTGAGGTACGCGATATACTGCGAATCTTGAGCGTCTGAGCCTGAAACGGTAAAGCCGGCCTGTTTGGCTATCAGGGCGAGGGGACCAATTGCGGTTCCGCCAATCCCTGAAAAGTAAATATGCATACCTATAGAATAGCAAAGTTTTGCTACACTAATACCCAGGCATAAGCAAAAACAAATATAATGAAAAATATGGATAAAGGTCGCTTACATCACTTCTGGCGAAAACTCAAACCAATTAGCCCCTGGTCCTTTTTGGTTGTGGCGCTCATTTTTAGTGGTATTTGCGTGTGGAGTCTCCGTGAAAACAATCTCCACATGATACGGCTACGTGATGCCGTCTATGCAGCCGACAAGGAAAATGGTGATGTAGAAGGAGCCCTCCGAAACCTACGGGAGTACGTGTACGCTCACATGAATACGGACCTCTCCAGTGGCAATAACTCCATTAAGCCGCCTATACAGCTAAAGTATGAATACGAAAGGCTCGTAGAAGCCCAAAAACAGCAGACCGGGACGGACTCCTCACAAGTCTATACCGATGCACAAGCCTACTGCGAAGCCAACGTGCCAGATGGGTTTTCTGGACGCTTCCGGATTCCCTGCATTCAGGATTATGTTGCAGCTCATGGAGCTGGAGAGGTACAGCCTATCCCGGATGCACTGTTCAAGTTCGATTTTGTTTCGCCTCTTTGGTCACCGGATGTAGCGGGATGGAGTTTGGTTATCGCAGGGATATTCGGACTACTGTTTCTTGTTCGGCTCGGTTCTGACCTCTGGCTACGCTACGAATTACGTGATTAAAACCAAGCAATTAAAATACCCCTCGCTCAACCCGAGGGGTATTTCTCCACGTAAGTGGGCTAAACTATTGGCCGCTCGTTGTTGTGCTGTTTGTCGAGCTGCTGTTTGAGCTACCGTTACTGGTAGTACCATTGGTGTTTGAAGCACCGTTGTTAGAAGAGCTTTGGGTGTCACACTTCTGACCGTTCGGATTCTGCTTGCGATACTCAGCGACCGCTTTAGCAACTTGTCCGTCACTCTTTAGATTTTCCCAGAATACAACTTGGTCACGATTGATGAGCATTTCGTCTGTTGGACCGTGTAATTCACAACCTAGCTTTACGAGGGATACATCTTGTGCAGCGTTCGTGTTACTTTGGTTTGGCTGAACAGTCTGGTTTACCCGTAGGTAGTAGATGTCAGCTACTCGTAGGTACTTGCTGTTGAGAGTGGTGATTTTACCGAAGTAGACCTGTCCACCGTTCAAGAAGACAGCTTGCATCTTGCCGGTATCTACGTAACCACTTTCATTTTTGTTACGGTCGTTAACTACAAATAGCACGGATACCGCAATAATGAGGATAGCTACTGAGAACAGAATCGCTACAAAGCCAAACTTTACCCAGCGTGATCCACGCAATTTTGATTTTTTGTCGTTGTGTGTTGATGAACCGTTTGCCGCAGTGCCTCGGTTTGGTGCCTGGGCAGCTGGTTGAGAAGGGCGATCGCCCCGCTGCATGAAATCCATTGTGTTTCCACCTTTGTTATTAATTACTACAAACAGTAGTGTAATGCATAAGCAGATTGTTATGCAATAGTTGATTAAACAGTTGCTCTGAATATACTGGGAAAAGAACAGGGGTCGTATCTGGAAATCTTGATAAAAACCATTGACAAGGTGAAATGCCCCAGTATATGTTAGGGGTACATTACTAACTCATAAGAGAGAGGGAAAGTTGTCATTATGGCATACAAGCACACAAACTCTAAGGGGGTGACTTACTACCTAAACTGCAAAGACGTCACACTTCGCGGTGGAAAATTGCAGACCATCTATTACTTCAGCAAGGACGAGCGACCAGAGGGTTGTGACCTTCCTGCAGGTTACAGTGTCAATGAAAACCCACGTAACGGTTTCTTGACTGTTAAAAAAGGCTAGTATTTAAAAAGCCAAAAACACGCAGCAAGCACCCCCATCAGGGGTGCTTCTTCTTCATGCAAAAAATGTAAGTTAACGTGTTAAGGATTTGCTATACTTAAGACTATGGTAAAAAAGAATGACAATATCTTAGTCGTCGATGGCCTTACTAAAGCCTACGACAATAAAACAGTAGTGAAAGGCATTAGTTTTTCGGTTAAAAAAGGCGAAATATTTGGAATCTTAGGTCCGAACGGTGCCGGTAAAACAACTACATTGGAGATGATTGAATCAATCCGTGAAATCGATAGCGGCAACGCAACGATTTCAGGAATTGATGTGCGCAAGCATCCCCAGCAAATCAAGGAAATTATAGGGGTACAGCCGCAATCACCAGCTTTTATGGATAAGGTCAAACTAACCGAACAGCTAGAGCAGCTAGCGTCGGCGTATGGCCAGCGGGTTAATGCCAAAGGGCTTCTAGACGAAGTTAATCTGGGAGAAAAGGCTGGTTCGTATGTCGAAAGTCTATCGGGAGGTCAAAAGCAACGCTTTAGTATTGTTGCCTCTCTAGTTCATAAACCAAAGGTATTCTTTATGGACGAGCCAACCACCGGTTTGGATCCCCAGGCGCGCCGTAACCTATGGGAGTTGGTAGAAGATATTCGTAGTAAAGGTGTCACGGTGATACTGACGACTCACTATATGGAAGAAGCAGAGCTACTGTGTGATCGTGTTGCGATAATGGATAACGGTCAGATTATTGCACTAGACAGCCCCAAGAATCTCATTCAGCAGCTCCTAAAGCGTGGTTTCAAGAAGAAACAACATGTAGAACAGGCAAATTTGGAAGACGTCTTTATTGACCTTACCGGAAAGGAACTAAGGGATTAATGTATGAATGCAATTAAAAAAGCCATGATGCCAGTACAGGTATTCGGAAAAATCGCCATTAAGCGCGCTTTCCGCGATAAAATGGCCATCTTCTTTATATTCCTGTTTCCGCTTATTTTTCTGTTTGTGTTTGGCGGTATTTTTGGCAAAGATAACGATGTTTCTTTCCGTATCGCCCTCATTAATCAATCAGACACGGCGTTTGCCAAGCAATTAGAGCAGCAAATCAGAGACGAAAAGGTATTTAAAGTATCTGAATCAGCAACCAGTGTCGACAAAGCTAACGAACAGATGAATCGTGGGCAGCTTGATGCCACTATAGTCTTGCCAGATTCGTTCGGTCAGACGACCGACTCACATAGCTATCCCTCTGGTGAAGCCAAGGTTATCTACACCCAGAACAATCAACAAGCAGGACAGACGTTAACTTCGGTGTTGCAAGAGCAGTTCAATCAGATAAATGCTAAGTTCGTAAAAATCGAAACGCCGTTTAGCGTAAGTGGTGAACAGACCAATAATAAGTCCCTCAGCCAGTTCGACTACGTTTTTGCGGGTCTACTGGGCTTCAGTATCATTGGTATGGGGATATTTGGACCGGTAAACGTTTTCCCAGAGCTTAAAAAACAGGGAATACTGCGCCGGTTGCACACTACTCCGTTACGCGTCTGGCAGTACTTCCTGGCAAATGTGTACTCGCAAGCGGTGGTGGGTCTGCTTTCTATCGCGGTGATGTTTTTGGTGGCTATCACGGTATTTAACCTGAATGTGGTTGGCAATTGGATAGAACTGGCCATATTCATTGTCCTTGGAATTGTTTTGATTCTAGGTATCGGTTTAGCAATTGGTGGCTGGGCTAAAAACGAGCGTCAGGCAGCGCCGCTCAGTAACATTGTTGTCTTCCCCATGCTGTTTCTTTCAGGTACGTTTTTCCCGCGTTTTGTAATGCCAACCTGGCTCCAAAACGTATCCAACTTTTTGCCACTCACTCCTGTGATTGACGGTATCCGACTGATTGCAACGGAAGGTAAACACCTAGTGGATCTTGGTCCGCAGCTAGGATTGATGTTTGGCTGGATGATTATCATCTATATTATTGCCTTTCGAGTATTCCGCTGGGAGTAATATTTCATACAGAAGAAATTGCCCACAGCATCTATAGTTGCAGGCATGGGTAATCACGAATCATATCCGCCAGCTGAAGAACCTGACGCAGTACCGCCAGAAGGGGCTGCAAGTGAAGAATTGCTCAATGAGGCTGTTGCGAGACATCCAAGTAGCAGGGTAAAACCAAGCTCAAGCCAAAAAGAAGAAACTCCGGTGCAACCACCTGAACCACCAGTTTCGCCTGACGGTAGTAATGTCGTCAGGTTACGACCTAAACCCGAGGATTGATTTTTTAGCATAAACGTGATATAATTGAAATATGATACACATCGAAGACCAACCAAACTGGCAAGTAAACGAAGAAGGGGATGTTGTACCCCCTGGTTCTAACTTTGATGTTACCGCTGCTGATAGGGCTAACAACCGCCGTGATATGGCAGAGGATCCCGAGTTTGAGCGACGGTCTGTAGATACGTCACTTTCAGATGTTACGCCAGAGCCACAGAGTCGCCATGAAGCTCCAGAATCTTGGCGGATTCGCAACACTGCGCGTCTCGCAGGAAGAGTTGGGCTTGCTGCTGCTCGAAGCGCTATCCGTAATCGTGGCAGAGAAGCATAAGTGCCACTGGAAAGTAGGTCAGCCGATGGCAATACGCGGCAAGAAACGTGAGATAGAAGCAGTACAATTGGCTTTAGCCCCAGAATTGACGCCTGATCAGCTTTCAGGGATTGCTTCTGTTATTCGTCTAACGACTGATCCGGTGCGTGATCCATTGACTAATAGCTATGATTTCTGGCCTACGCCAAAGGGTGCACGGCGTTACGTTGAGGGTGGTGTTGCCCGGGCTTTTAAAAACCAGCGGGCTAGTGGTGCGACAGAGGTCAGGGATATGCTCGACCGGCGCAACCGTGCCAAATGGCATATCGTTGATAACACCCAGCTTGTTACGTGGGTGTATCGTTCGGTAGCTCAGCTTCGGCATGGATATGTTGCAAAGACACTAGCCAGCATCGGTGAAGGCGAACTTCCTGAGCCAGATGCGCAGGTCTATACGGCTGATGCCGTTGAGGACTTAGGCTGGTGTTTGCGCGGAGAAGTGGGAGTAGCGAAGCGCCTTGGTAGTAATGAGCAATTGGGGACGGCGCTGATTAATTTGGGGAACCAGATCCAGGAAAGCCCGACACTATTACTTGAGCACGGAACACTTCTGGGGGCGGTGCAGTATGAGCAAGAAAAACGGCAGCGCTTCTGGGGCTCACGTTTTGCCGCCATGCATGCGCAATATGGAGATCGTCTGCCAGCTACAGAGCGTGCTATGGAGCAAAACCTGAGCGCTTTACTAGAAATAGAAAGAACTTTAGACTCATAAAGATACGATATGGATCTCACTAGACTACCAAAACCATTCTTTGTGTTGGCCCCGATGGACGATGTAACCGATACGGTCTTTCGGCAGATTATTGCGGATACGGCTCCGCCGGATGTATATTTCACAGAATTTGTGAATGTTGATGGGTTGCGGAGTCCCGGCCGTCAGAGGCTACTCCCTAAACTTCAGTTTAGTCAAAAAGAACGACCCATAATTGCACAAATATGGGGCAAAAACCCGGAAAATTATTACAAAACTATCCTAGATATTAAAAAAATGGGGTTTGACGGGGTAGATATTAATATGGGCTGCCCCGATAAAACCATCGTAAAAAATGGGTGCTGCAGCGCATTGATTGCTAACAGGGGTCTAACAGGGGAGATTATGAGTGCCAGCAGGGAAGCGGCAGGGGACGACTTTCCCCTATCGGTGAAAACTCGTCTAGGTCTTAAAGAGGTTGATATGACATGGCCTGAGTACTTGCTATCATTTAAACTTAACATGTTAAGTATTCATGGCAGAACTCAAAAACAAATGTCTAAAGTTCCGGCAAACTGGGAGCTGATTGGAGAAATTCGGAAAATGCGCGATTCCCTCTCCCCTGCGACACGTATAGTTGGGAACGGCGACGTAAAAAGCCGAAAACAGGGTAAGGAACTGGCTGAAACATACAAACTTGACGGTATTATGATCGGTCGTGGCGTATTTGATGATCCGTTTGTATTTGCGCCAGAGAGTCCCTGGCAAACCCTTGCCCCGGACCAAAAAATATCCCTGTATACCAAACAGGTAGAACTGTTTGCTAAAACATGGCCAAACGGAGAACGAAAACTCCATACGCTCAACAAATTTTGCAAGATTTACGTAAATGGATTTGATGGCGCCAAAGAGCTGCGCGAAAATCTTATGAACGCCAAAAGTACTCATGAACTTCTCAGCCTACTCACACATAGGAATGCAGCTTGATATGGTAAGATAGGTTCATAATAACTCCGTCCCAATGACCAATGAATGAAGTATATACACAGAATGATTTTGTTACTCACCAGCCCCCTACAGGCTCTCTAACTCGACTTCTATTACTTTCGCTTATACTGCCAGTATTCTATGCTGTTGGATTGCTAATCCTGGTCCTAATGGGTATGCCTTTTGGTCTAGTAGGGGTACTAGGCTTACTTGTAGCGTGTGCGCCGTTACTGCCCATTCCGGCTATAGTACTGATGCTAAAATTGCTCAAAAAATATAACTTCGAAAATAGGTTTCAGCTAGGAATCACCTCCGTTATATCAGCAACAGCTGTTGGGGTCGGATTGTTATATTTGCTACCCCAAGTTTTTGTTGTAACAACTGCCCTGAACTACAAAGTATTGATACCGGTCGAGGCAGCAATTTTGATTTCGTTCATGGCAGCTTATTTCATATCAATAATTACTGATAAAAGTATTTCCTGGTTATTTGCCGGGGTGTGGATATGTATTACGATTATTCTCGGAATAAAACTCTTTACTATGCGTAATTCGCCCACTGTCCAGATTCCCCGTAGCGTGGAGCTGGGAAAACAGGTTCAAAAGGAACTGGTTAAAAATCCTAGAGAACTAGTAGAGTTTAGCGTCTTTGTGCCAAAAAAGTCTACAGGGCAAAAATATACCTCTCCTAAAGTCTCTTATGACGAAGACATAAAGAGCGCTAAAGTTTCCTATGTTATTACCTTCCCCAACCAAAGGGATCCACTTTACGTTACTCAGTACGAAGCTAAAAATAATTATAAGTTTGCCCGTTATTCTGAGCAGAATTGTCGCGCCAATGCAGATGGTAGTCCCTACGTTCCTGTTTCTAACACTGGTGTTGATTACTGTGAAACAGTACATACTCCGGATGGTTTTAGTCTTTCGGTAATTGAAAACCAAGGAAAACTGAAAGCAGTTCACATTCTAGACTTAGGAATCTATAGGGGCAAAATATCCGAAACTGCTTCAAATGGAAGCTTTACATATATCGTTGCTGAATATGATACGCCACAAGAATTATTGAATGGAGTGCCGTGGCGAACCGAACTCAACACGTTAATAGGGAACCTGGAAGAATTTCCAAAAAGCGGACTTACTGAAGCTTTATGATGAAGAGTGACGGGCGCCCCAGTCGGCCATCTTAATTAGGATTTCCTGGAGCTCTGAACCTTTGCGAGTCAAATGGTAGCGGCTGCGCGGCGGGTGCTCGCAGTACAAGCGTTTTACAATGACTCCCTCCAATTCAAGTTTATCAAGTCGTTGGCTCAGCGTCCGTGGGCTTATTCCCTCCAGTGAGCTTTCTAGGTCACAAAAACGCAAAGGTGCTTCTGACAAATCACGCACAATCAGCGCCGTCCACTTATCGCCAAGAATGGCCAGGGTATGTTGGATGCATCCACTGCGTTTTTCTAACTTTCTAACCATGTACAACAGTATAGCTGAAAAATATACTTTACAAAGTAAAGTTAGTAACTATACTTTATATAGTGAATAATAAAAATAAAGGGGAGTACAGAATGGCATTAAAAATTGGTGTAATTATTGGCAGCAACCGCCCTACCCGCCTGGGAGACAAAGTAGCCCAGTGGTTCATGAATCAAGTAAAAGATACGCCAGGTACGACGTTCGAAATCATAGATTTGAAAGAGGTAAATCTACCCTATCTAGATGAACCAAAATTGCCATCACAGGGTGATTATCAGCATGAACACACAAAAAAGTGGGGAACATTACTGGCGCAATATGACGGTTTTGTACTGGTAACACCTGAATATAACCATGGCTATAGCGCACCGCTTAAAAATGCATTAGATACCGCCTATGCCGAGTGGGCTAGAAAGCCCGTGGCATTTGTTGGCTATGGTTCACTGGGTGCATCAGCCGCAATTGAGCAGCTTGTGAATGTTACGGCACAGCTCCATATGGTGCCCCAGCCGGCCACAGCGATTAAATTTATTGATGCTTGGGCCCTTGTGAATGAAGACGGTTCACTAAACGAGGCTAACCGACGGGGTTCAGACGTGCCAAAACTACTCGAAAACTTACTGTGGTGGACCCAGACTCTAAAATCTGCCAGGGGTTAAAAAGGGTACTGTAAGATAACTAACGGAGCACTAAACTCGCCTTAGGTAAGCTGTACTAGTAACCAGAGGAGGATATATGGCAGAAAAAGTGCAAGAAACCAGAACCGTGGTGGAACGCGAAGTACCAGAGACTTCTCGGGGCAGTGCCTCAACCAACTTTGTAGCGGGCGTAGTTTCATTCATCGGCGGGCTTATCGTGGCTCTCCTAGGAATACGATTTGTGCTAATGCTTCTAGGCGCTAACCAGAATAACGGATTTGTGGATTTTATTTACACCGCCAGCCGGCCGTTTGCGGCTCCGTTTTTTGGTATGTTTAACTACCAGGAACGTTTTGGTGTCTCGCGGTTTGAGTACGAAACGTTGATTGCAATCGTAGTGTATGCCCTCATAACGTGGGCAATCGTGTGGTTGCTAGGCATGCCAAGCCGTCGAAACACGGCGTAATTATAAAAACCACTCTTCTAGAGTGGCTTCCATACTGCTGGTGGGGGTGGTTGGAATCGAACCAACTACCAAGCGGTTATGAGCCGCCTGCTCTAACCGATGAGCTACACCCCCTCAATCGGTCTGTTGATTAACAGAGTGAAGTATATCAGATTTTAGGGGTTGATTGTATAATAGGCGGTACAAATGTTCGATGAAATACAAAAACTACTAAAAAATCCTTACATCCGACAGCTACGCGATGTCCGGGTGCTTGGACTAGTGGTGTTTGGTATTCTCGCCCTGTTAGTGAGCTGGAACGGCATCGCCGCTATTCAGACGAACTACGAACTGCAGAAGCAGATAGCAAGATTGCAGCAAGAAAACGATGTGCGACAACTGGAAAACAACAACCTCAAACTTTCCAACGAATACTACAATACCAATGAATATTTAGAGTTGGCCGCTCGTAAGCAATTTGGAAAGGCAGCCCCCGGAGAAACCTTGCTGTTGGTGCCCAAGACAGTTGCCATGGCGCATACTACCAATTTAGAATCACATCCCCAAACGGTGCAAAAGAAGCAGTTACGCAAATCATCCTTTCAACGTAACTTTGAGGCTTGGATGCAGTTCTTTTCCCACCGGCTTGATAGTTAAAAACGGGCTGTAGTACAATAACTGGTGTAATTGATAAAACAAAAGGGCACAAAAAAATGAAAAAATTACTGTACGTAGTAGCCGTAGCCTTACTGGTGGCAGGCGGCTTAGTGTACTACGGAGGATCGTACGCGACGTCTATGGTCCACGACCAGCTGGCAGAGCAGAAGATATACTTCCCCGCTAGTCAGGCCGATGGATTACCGCCATCGCTGCAAATGTATGCTGGACAACAGGTAGACAGCGGCGAAAAAGCCAAGGCGTACGCCGATGACTACATCAAAGAACATCTTCAGAAAGTCGCCGGAGGCAAGACGTATGCGGAAGTGAGCAGCGCCTACCAGAAGGACAAGACCAATCAGGCGCTTGCCGGTCAACGCCAAACACTATTTATGGGAGAAACCTTACGGGGAATCTTGCTGAACGCATGGGGCTGGGGGTTGATAGGTATGATTGCACTGTATGTATCATACGTACTGCTCGCAGCTGGCGTGGTAGTTGGCTTGGTTGCCGTAACGGGGTTTGCAGTTCCTAAAAAGAAACCAGTAGCTAAACGAAAAAAGTAAACGTTTCGTAGCCAATGTAAAAAAGCTCCGTATGACACGGAGCTTTTTATTTTATATAAGCGTTTTCCAGTAGTACCAGAATTGGTGTAAAAGTATGCCAAAAATTATGAGGTAAAACACGATCAAAATATTTCCATGATTCTTTTGCATAAATTCATTCATCGTACCCTTTTTGTCTCCGGGAATCTTTACGTGTTTTTCACGTAGGTTATACAGCGTGATATACCAAAAAATTGGAATGGTGATCATCCACACAACAAAACAGTAGGGGCAGATGGCGTGTATCCGGAACACTCCCTGGAAAAACAGGTAAAGCATAAAGAAAAGTCCGACGGTTGCTGCAAGCTGCATAAGTTGCCAAATCCACTTTTTAAACGTTGCACCAGCTAGCATAAGTGCCGCAACGGTAGCGAGCGCCGTAAAGCCCATAAGCCCAAAAACGGTGTTAGGAACACCAAACAAACTTGCTTGTTCAGTCTTCATGACCGATCCACAGGACAGTATAGGGTTGATGTTGCAGTTAGGATTATAGGCAGGGTTTTTTAGAACTTGGATTTTGTCATACGTCAGGGCAAATGAAGCAATCAGTCCAATCAACGCACAAATGAGCAGTACGTATGGTAGTGCTTTTTTGAGTGTTAACTCACTTTTTCCCCCGGTTTTTGCCATTGCCCTTTGAGTATACAGGGAAACAATCGGACGTGCTACTCCAAGGGGTTCATATAGGCATTAGCCATAGATGACGACCGTATGGGTTTGGTAGTAAACGCCTCACCGAAGTGCTCGCAGCCCGGCTCAAACCGGTAGACCGAGTGTGTATACCTGATAATGCCATTGGCAATAATGGAAAGTGCCGCAATCTGGCGTGGGTCGTGCGTTTCGGGGACTAATCTTCCCAATATCTGGTGCATCATGCGGATGGAGTGCTCAGCCAGGACGGCGGACGGTAGCGAGCCTTCGTCGTCATATAGTTCCATACGTTCAAAAGCTGGTCTTACTGGCTGTTCACTTTCTTGCATATACCCTCCTCGCATGCAAAGGTATAGTGTGTCAGCATTCGAAGTTTCAAACAGTAATAATTTTTACGAATTCTTGAACCTGCGGACGATCCACTTGTGCGTCTCGGCAACCACCAAAACGCTCGTTATAGACGCAAAAACACACCCAAGTAATATGCCAGGTGCTACTGGCTGAATATTAAAGGCATTGGCGAGTGGGCCAAACATCACAAGCATTTGCAACACCACGGCAACTGTGAGCCCAACCACCATGCCGTAGTTTTTTTGTTTAATACGGGTTAGGATAGACTCCGTTTCACTCCGCGCATTAAAGGCGTTTGCCCATTGCGCTGCTATTAACGACATAAACACCACCGTTTGAATGTACGCGGTACTGTAGTTTCTGCCGTGTAGGATGGTAAGTAGTACCAGGCTAATTGCCGCCATAGTTACCGCGACTAAGCCCATCCGGAACAGCATGGTTTTACTGAGAAGGGGATCTTTGGGATTACGTGGGGGGCGCTGCATGTGACCTTTTTCGTGAGGCTCTAACCCGAGTGGGAGTACCATGGCAGTGTCCGTAACAAGGTTTATCCACAAAATCTGAACTGCGGTAACCGGTAGAGGTAGGCCAATTGCCAACGCCCCTATCATTGTTAGTACTTCACCCAGACTCGTGGATAAGATGTAGTAGAGCATGCGTCGGATGTTATCGAATATCCTGCGGCCTTCACTGAGGGCTTCTACGATCGTTGCAAAATTGTCGTTGAGTAGCACGATATCGCTTGCGTCTTTCGCTATGTCACTACCTGATCCCATGGCTATACCTACATTGGCGTTAGCTAGCGCTGGTACGTCATTTACACCGTCGCCAGTCATGGCGGTGATGTCGGTTTTTTGCAGGGCGCGTAGTAGATTGAATTTGTCTTCTGGAACTATGCGGGCAAAGATAGTTTTTTGCTGGACTACGGCTGCAAGTTCATCAGGATTTTTTGGTAGGTCAGCGCCCGTAATCACCTGGTCAGATTGTGTTACTAACCCAAGTTTCTTTCCGATGTTGTAGGCAGTTTCAAAATGGTCACCGGTGATAAGTTTAACCTGTATTCCGGCATCGGCTACTTTTTGCAGTGCTTGGCCGGCTTCTGGCCGGAGCTCGTCTGCGCAGGCTACTAACCCTACAAACTCGAGGGCAGCTTTCTGCAAAGGTTTTAGATCGGCGGGGGCATGCGTGGTTTTATGTTTCGCTATGGCTATAACCCTGAAACCTTGTGATGCGTAGGTGTGCATCATACTTTCGGCCTTGGTGCGTACATCTGCTGAGACCTTAGACTGGCTAAGGATGTGTTCGGGGGAACCTTTGATGAATACGGTATGTTCGTCCTGGTAGTAGGCGCCACTCATACGTAAACTGGAGTCAAAAGGGTACACCTGTGTAAATCCGGTCTTATGTGATCCGGCGTATTCAAACAGCGCGATATCAAGTGGATCTTTGCTGGAGTTTCCCGGACCGGACGTCTTGGCGACCAGTGGCTTGATATCATCACCATTAGGCGACCACTGTTCAGTCACTTTGATATTGTTTTTGGTGAGTGTTCCGGTTTTATCTGTAGCAATCACCGTGATGAGCCCAATATCTTCAATCGATTTAAAAGAACGCATCAGTACCTTTTGTTGAGCCATGCGGCGCATGCCCAGGACGATGATGACCGTTAGGGCAACGGGTAGCCCTTCCGGCACCGCAGAAACACTCATGGACAGTACAAACCGCAACGCTTCCGTGGCCGATATGCCTCGGCTTAAGCTCAACATAAACACTACCAAGGCAAGGCCTGAAAGCACCTTTATGAGTAGGCCTACGATGTCATCAATCTTCTTCTGAACGGGACTTTTTTCTGGCTTTTGGCTGGCAAGTGCCGCGATGGCGCCAAACTCGGTGTGTGCTCCGGTATCAACAACAACGGCCAGGCCGGTACCGCCAAGCACGTACGTTCCCTGGAATACCATGTTGTGCCGTTCGTATATAGGCTTGTCTTCTGATAGTACGGAGACGGTTTTGTGAATGGGGAGTGATTCGCCGGTAAGAGATGATTCATTAATCTGCAGATTTTCCATATGAATAAGCCGGGCATCGGCGGGTATGCGTTCACCTTCATCTAATTTGATTACATCTCCTGGTACGATATCGAGTGATGAAACTGATGTAAGCTTACCATTCCGCAACACGCTGACCTGCTGGATATTGTGTCTTTTCAAACTGCGGAGTACACGATTCGTGGCAAAATGCTGTACATAAAAAATAACCGCGTTAATTACAATAATTGTCAGGATGATAGCCGTATCTAGTGATTCGTGATTGAGCAGGCTAATAAAAGCGGCCAGTAAAAGTATCGCAATGAATATTGACCGGAACGGCTCGATTATAACCGCCCACCAAGGGTCTTTTTTTATAGCAAGTTGATTGGGGCCGTAGCGTTTGAGGCGTTGTATTGCCTCGGTTTCAGACAAACCATCGGCAGAGGTGTGCAGATCTTCATAAACAGTTTCTAGCGTTCTGGTATGCCAAAGCATTCCAACCATTATAAAACGCTTATGGAAATATATGAATTACACAACGATTGGGAAAGTATGTTTTGTTTACGCTATTTAATAGTGACGTCTTTCACCCAGGCGTCTATGTCTGCTTTTACTTCTGCGAGTAGTTTTACGGCCTCATCTTTGTAGGTTCCGGCCTTGTTGGTGGTACTGGAGGATAGCATGTCAACGCAGTTTGCTGCTTGCCGCTTGGTGAGCGTTTTGTCGCTGGTGGTTAGTGCAAACATATCAATGCTGGCAGTATCAAAACCACTTGTGGGGGCCTGGTTGCCACAGACTGTTTTTAGGTACTCACCAGGAATGGTGGAAATAAATCGTGCTAATTTTGTGCTTGAAACGTACAGATATGTTCCGTTGGCCTGCTGGCTGTCGGTTTTTTCATTTCCGTACCACCACAGTATCGTAGCGTTAGCATCGGTAAGGGGGTAGCTGATGGTTTTGTTGTTGGGCATTTTCACTGAGTATGCCGTGGTGGTTGCCTTAGAAGCCTTGGCGTCTTTGGCGGCGGCAACATCTGCCCTCAAAGCGGCAATCTGCTTTTGGTTCACCGCTTGCTGATCGTCTAGCTGTTTCTGTTGCCAGTAGTATGCTCCGTATGCAGCACCAGCTGCTACTAAGAGTGTTACCAGAATCCACACCAGCGCCTTTTTTGATCGGGATCTTTTAGGGGGCTGCATGCGGGGAGTGTCTTGCATTGGAATACGCGTACTTGGTGTTGGTTCGCCGTCTTCTGGCCTTGGTTTTTCGTTGTCTGATGTACTAGGTGCTATAAAATCGTCCATATCATTCTCCTTAAGCATAAGCGTACTGCAGGCGGCCGGCAAAGACAAGCGGCCGCAGTGCTGTATAATGCCCCTATACATACAGTAAACGGGGTAGTGGGATGTGGCACCGCACTGGTAGGCCAGCAAAACTAGGGAACCAGGGCTTTACGATAATTGAGGTACTAAATAGTGCTGGTTATTGCGGCGCTCATACTCATCGTCATACTATTTGTGGTTCCTGTTGCTCAGCGTTACGAAAGAAACCGGGAGGTCCGGAATGACGCTGGCTTGATAGCTTCACAAACGAGAGAATGTCTAGTCCGAGCAAGGAACAATCTCAAAAACTGTGATACCGTCCAGGAGGTCGGAATCGATACGGCTCATCTCACTATGACCAAAGACGTGGTGTACTGCAGGTCAGGTGGAAATACTAACGAAGCAAACTGTTATGACGGCTAAGACCATAACGGACTGTATCCGACTTTTCAGCTAAAATCTAGCTATGATTCCGATACGCTCTGGAGCGTTTCAAAAGACTTATCAATAACAGTGGTGAATTTCGGGAAACAGTGTAACGACAGTGATACGCAGCCCATGAAAAATACCACCACGCCAGCTTTACTGGGCTGGTAGCAGAACCGAGTCTTGCACAAGAACCAAAACAAAAACCCTTCCGAAGAAGGGTCTTTGTTTTGGTAGCGGGAGCAGGACTCGAACCTGCGACCTCGTGGTTATGAGCCACGCGAGCTGCCACTGCTCCATCCCGCGATATCATCACTTTTTGTGAAGCAGCTTTAATACTATCAAACAGAGGTAAGACTGTCAATCATATATGAATTAACATAAGCTTATTGACAAATAAGCAAAAACTTGTATAATACATAGTGTTGTCATGATAAACAAAAACCATAAAACAAAGTAAAAAGGGCACCAAAACAATGTTAGAAAACTTCTCATACGAACTTGCTCCTACTAGCAACAAGCAAATCTTAGAAGTAGACGAGATTCTTCAATCTCTGTAAATAGGGGAAAACCATGTTAATTCAAGATGTATTGCCTCCCCAAAAGGGAGCACCAATTCTACCCGCTAACTTTGAACACAGTCACCAGATCAAAGTTGTTAAAAAGCGATAAGAGTCGTACGGTAATGTAGAGAGTCTTCAAATGCGGGGACTCTCTACTCTTTTGTTTCCATAACAGATGTGGTATATTCACACCTGTTATTTGGCGGCAAGCAAATACTTTCGATACGGCGGGATAGCTCAGCTGGTTAGAGCGCAGGACTCATAAGCCTGAGGTCGCGAGTTCAAGTCTCGCTCCCGCTACCATTATTGTTTCACTAGCGTCTTCGGGCGCTATTTTTGATAAAATAGAGACTACTATGGCGGGGGAGAATCACTATTCCGTACTGGGGATTTCTGAGGACGCAAGTTCTTCAGAGATAAAACGGCGCTATCTACATCTGGTGAAGCGGCATCACCCGGATCAGGGTGGTGACCACGAAAAAATGGTACGCATAAATCTGGCGTATCAGGTGCTTTCTGACCCCGTAACACGGTTTCGGTATACAAATCAGCTACACCAAAAAGACCGTAGCAAAGCAGTACAGAGTACTCCGTATCCCACCACGCCACAGCGGACATCTCAAAGCGAGCCGGCCACAAGTACTGGACGTAATGCATCGGTTTTGTGCTTTTCTCTGGCTTTTGCCGTAGTTGCAGTGCTTGCCGTAGCGGTGTTTGTGTCGGCCCAGCGAATGGTTACGCCCGGGGCTGCAAAAGGTTTGGCAGTGACTAAGCAGCCGGAATCCACTCCCATTAGTGTCGCCCCTCCACAGTATGTTCCAAAGGCGTCACCTGACATACAGGTAGCGGGTGTTGAGGTTGCCGCGCCGACTGAGCAAGCAGCCGATCTGACCCCTATTCCAAAAACTACCGAGAGTTCTAGCGTTGCTACCAGCCAGAACTGCACCACCAAAGCTAGCCGGTTCTGGCGGTATAAACGGTGCAACGAAGCAGAAGTGCATTAGCACTATGCCGTACGGCGCATGGAATACAGGTACGGCATGTGTGCAGTATCAATTTTACTAATGTCTATGATCGTGCTGCCATCTTTTTTATAGTATACGTCCCTGTATCTTTCTTTTCGAAGTTCATGAGAAACGGCTTCTCGGCTTAAGCCGGCAAGCCCGGCAAGCTGATTATGGGTAAACGGCGCTTCAACGATGTAGGAAGTGTCATCTAGTTTTTTGCCGAGCACGATCGCTAGGTAATAAAACACGAATTCAATTTTTTCTATAACATTGGAACGCTGTAAATTGTATATTCGAGCGGTTGCATTCACATACATCTTAATTGTCTGTTCTGTGATATCGCGACACAGAACAGGGTTGTCTGTAATGTAATTTCGTACTTGCTGGATTGGGAGAATGTAGCAGGTGACATTGGTTATGGCGATATAGTCATACATGGCGCCATCGGGAGGTTGACGCGACATCACCCATGATATGGGGAGCATACGGCCTTCTGGCGCAATCATTACAATCCGCTCTGAGCCAAACATATCAAAATCACAGACCTTTACTAACCCCGAATCAATATAGTAGACATAGTCTAGATTGCCGCCACGGTACACTATTGTTGACCCTTTTGGATAACTTTGCCGTCGGTTTGCAGTGAAGAACAACGCTTCTAGTGAGTCCGAATCTTTCATGCAGCCCTCTAATATTTTAGCACCAGTGGTAAAGACAATCACTATTTTTGGCAAATCGGTGCAGCAGTTGATATCGCGGCAAACCGCTTGTGGATCTTTCTTTTGCAGTGCTATAATGAAATCCCAGTATGAAAGCTGGAAAACCAAAAGAAATTAGGACGACATCGGGCGAGGTGTCTTTTTTAATGGGAGAAAAATATGGCAATACTTGAAAACGATATACAAGAGGTAGCAAGCGAAGAGCAGTACATTGATCTGCAGAACCTTGCAGGGAGTCGAGAATCGGTATTGGCGCTCGCAAGAGCGATAAACGCAAAAGAGAAGCCAAGTCTGCTGAAGGGATTTGCACGGGCGCAATTACAGCAGGAACTGGCGGTACTCGCTGAAGCGATACAAGACGGAGATATATTACTTCTTTCTATGCCAAAAACATTCTCGGCTCTGCCGGGGCAGTCTCGTTACCAACAACTGGTCTCCGAAAACGCCGTGATGGAAGACGAACAGTACAGTCATATGAAAATTGCCAGAGAAAAAATCCAGAATGTTACCGTTTTACAGGGTACTAATAATCAGCGAGTAAAGCCGGTGGTTTACCTACAAATTTCTACTGAGCACGACACCACCAGCACCGTTTTTGACGCAGAAGCGGGTGAGGTCAGGGAAACGGAACCGCACGGAACTTGGTTTACGTTCCCTATTGAAGCAGTGGAGTTCCACTCTTTAAACCGGGCTCTGCAGCTTAGCTAAAATCCCATCTGACAATTTCGGCATTTTTGAGCCCTGATGGGTGTTCCCACGGAAACTTAGTCATGATGTGATGTCGGAGTGCTCGCCCCAATGAGCCATGGGCAACTACCAGTATGTTTTTGGCATCGATAGTTTGCAAAAATTCAATAGCTAATTTGGCGCGTTCCAGGATTTCATCACGTGATTCTACATCGGCAAAGCCATCCAGGTTTAGATCAGGTGACCACGGATGCTGCTCGTATGGTCCGTAGTTTCTTTCTATAAACAGCGAACTTACATGGATTTTATCTACAGGGTAGCCGATTTCTTTGGCGATGATTTCTGCCGTTTCATGGGCGCGAGACAGCGGGGAACTGACAATATAATCAATGCCCAAATCTTTTGCTGCGTGGCCGGCACTTTTAGCTTGCTCTCTTCCCTCATCGGTAAGTGGTGTATTGGTGTGTCCAGCCATTAGGCCAGCTTTATTAAGGACACTGAGACCGTGTCGAGCGAAGTAAATATGTTTCATTACTGGTAAGATTATAGGGTGAAGCTTGAAGTTAATCCAGGAAGATATGTGCTTGCGGTGTCTGGTGGCGTGGATAGTATGGTGCTCCTACACGCCCTTGCCGATGTGCGGGGAGTCCAGCTAACCGTTGCTCACTATGACCACGGTATTCGTGCTGATTCTGCAGAAGATCGGGTATTAGTGCAAGAGACTGCGCAAAAGCTCGGTCTACCCTTTGTGTATGATATGGGTCAGCTTGGCTCCAATGCCAGCGAAGCGGCGGCTCGAAAGGCACGGTACGCATTCCTGGAACGTATACGTACCGTAACCCAATCCCAGGCAATTATCACCGCACATCATCAGGACGATATGCTGGAAACAGCAATCTTGAACATGCTGCGCGGTACTGGTCGCAAGGGGCTTTCAGCGCTCCGTAGCCGAACACATGTAGTGCGACCAATGCTGCATCTCAATAAAGATGAAATCATAGCCTATGCAAAAAAACACAACATACGGTGGCGGGAGGACTCTACCAACGAAGACGAGCGGTACCTGCGTAACTATGTGCGTAACAGCATACTGCCCAAATTCAGTGCTTCAGATCGACAGCTGCTACTGCAGCTTGTGCTGGACACCAAAGAACTTAACCAAAAAATCGATACATTACTAGAATCCCAGATGCATGTACAATCACGCGCCGACAAGCTGGACCGACACTGGTTTATTAGCCTACCGCATCACGTTTCAGCGGAAGTTCTGGCGCATTGGTTGAGGGAATATGCTGTGGAAAATTTTGATAAAAAAACCATCCAACGCCTGGAAACAGCCGGCAAAACAATGGCTCCCGGCAAGCGTGTGAGTGTATCTAAAACAGTGGTCATGGAGATAGGAAAAGACTTTTTGGCACTCAAAGGTCTAGACCGCTAGCATTCGCTCGGAGCACTCTGTATAATAGGAACGTATGGCAAAGATTAATTACCAGAAGAAACCAAGTAATAATAAGCGCGGATACAAGAATGTTCTGTTTGTTGCGTTAATCGTCGTAATCGGAATTTTTATTTACGCTGCGTACGGGCAGTCTAGCAGCCTGAAAGAAGTGCCGCTTTCGCAAGTTGTATCACAGGCAAACAACGGCGAGATTAAGAAAATAACCATCAAGGGAAATGAGCTAGAGGTTACCCCTAAAGGCGAGTCTCAGCCAACCGAAAAATCTTACAAAGAAGCTGGCTCTACCATTTATGATCAAGGCCTCAAGCAAAACGTAGATGGACTTGAGGTAAATCCGCAACCTGATTCAAACGCTGGCGGAGTATGGCTGACACTACTAACAACGATTGGTCCGGTAATATTGATTAGCCTAGTTTTGTTCCTCATGCTCCGAAGTGCCCAAGGTCAGGGGAATCAAGCGCTGAGCTTTGGTAAGAGTAAAGCGCGTTTGTACGGAAATGAAAAAGATAAGGTGGTGTTCAAAGACATTGCCGGAAGCGATGAAGCCAAGCAAGATCTTGAAGAAGTGGTTGAATTCCTGAAATTCCCAAAGAAGTTTCAAGGTGTTGGCGCCAAAATCCCTAAAGGTGTTCTACTGGTTGGTCCTCCGGGAACTGGTAAGACCATGCTTGCGAGGGCAGTTGCTGGTGAGGCCAACGTACCGTTCTTTAGCATATCTGGTTCTGAGTTTGTGGAGATGTTTGTTGGTGTTGGTGCGAGCCGTGTGCGTGACCTGTTTGCAAAAGCAAAGAAGAATTCGCCTTGTATCATCTTCGTAGACGAGATTGATGCCGTAGGGCGCCGACGTGGCTCCGGAATGGGCGGTGGCCATGATGAACGAGAGCAAACTCTTAACCAGATCTTGGTGGAGATGGATGGTTTTGAGCAAGGCCAGAACGTCATCGTATTAGCTGCAACCAACCGTGCTGATGTACTAGACCCTGCCTTGCTGCGTCCTGGACGTTTTGACCGACGGGTCAATATCGGTTTACCGGACCGTAAAGACCGTGAAGCGATACTTAAAGTTCACTTTGCCAAGAAACCACTCGCAAAGAATGTTGACGTAGACGCCCTGGCCGCTAAAACTGCCGGTTCATCAGGTGCTGATTTAGCAAACATAGCCAATGAAGCGGCGATTGTTGCTGCCCGGCATAATCGAAAAGAGATAAATCAGGCCGATGTAACAGCGGCATTTGAAAAGGTAGCAATTGGTCCGGAGCGAAAGAGTAAGGTGATGAGTGAAAAAGAAAAAGAACTCACCGCCTACCATGAAGCCGGACACGCTATAGTGGGGCACGTACTGCCAGACAGCGACATGGTACACAAAGTGACTATTATTCCACGTGGTGGTACCGGAGGTGTGACTTGGTTTATTCCACCTGAAGATAAAAGCTACCATAGCGTGATCGAATACAAAGACGTGCTAGCCCGAATGTTGGGTGGCCGTATTGCCGAAGAAGTTATGTATGGTCCTGATCGCGTTACGACCGGTGCCGGTAATGACCTTCAAAAAGCTGCCGAACTAGCCCGTGACATGGTGGTAAATCAGGGGATGGGTAAAAAATTGCGCGACCAAGTATTCCAGGTAGATGAAGGAATGATGATCGAAAAGATTGTCCATGAACGACAGTATTCTGACGAAACCGCCAAAATTATCGATGACGAAGTAGAGAGCCTTATCAGCGAGGCAGCTCGACGGGCTCGCATGGTGATTAAGGCCAACAAGAACAAGCTTGAGGCACTCAAGGACGCATTGCTAGAAAAGGAAACAGTAGAGGCTGAAGAAGTCATCATGCTACTGAAAGGTGCTTCGCTACCTAAAGAAGCAGCTCTGTACTAAGCATTTTACAAAAACGGCGTTCCATAATCGGTCTATACCTCTTATAATAAGTGGCGAATGAACCGATTGCTAAAACGCGCAAACTCACGCCTAAGCATCGGTAATGCTGCCGCATTGCTGATTGTTGTTTCGCTTGTTGGTCAGGTGCTTGGATTTTTGCGTTACAAACTCATCAACGCGAACTTCCCGGCGATCGGCCCCCAGAGTACTGATGCCTACTTTGCGGCTTTCAAAATACCGGATTTTTTCTTTTTTACGCTTGCAGCTGGGGCGCTCGGCGTTGCATTCATGCCAATATTGGCGGAGCACCTAGAGCGAGGCGATAAAAAAGGGATCTGGGATTTATCCAATAGTCTGCTCAACCTGCTGTCGATTGTCATGGCTATCGTGGGTATTGTCATGCTGGTATTTGCCAAACCAATCATCCATACCATTGTTGCTCCCGACCTTCCGCCAGAGCAGCTTGCTAATGCCGTAAAGATTATGCAATTTATTTCTTTTAACCCGCTGCTTTTCGCCATATCTGGCATTCTAACGAGCGTTCAGCAAACCTACGGACGGTTTTTCTTTTACGCTGTGGCGCCGCTCGGATACAACCTAGCTATCATCGCGAGTATCTTTATATTCAAGGACAACCTTGGCCTTGTCGGTTTGGGATTGGGTGCATTTTTGGGTGCGCTATTACAGCTGCTGATTGTTCTGCTTGGTAACTACGGTACCGATTTTCATTGGGAACCTAAGGTTATGTGGCGGAGTGCTGATTTTAGGCTCATTTTGCGCCAGCTACCTCCGCGTTCGATTGACCAGGGAATTGACTCCATAAACAGTATTGTGGAAACCAACCTGGCTACCCGCATCGGGCTTGGGAATGTCACCTACTACGAAAACGCCTATATTTTGCATACCACACCAGTTCTACTAATTGGCACGACCATTGCTACGGCTGCATTTCCGCGGCTCAACGATCGTTTGGCGCAGCATAGACCCGATCTGTTTCGAAAAGACTTCTTGCAAATATTTTTGGTAATGCTCTGGATCATTATGCCGACTGCGGTGGTCAGTTACTTTGCCCGTGGTTACTTTGCCCGCCTTATCTTTAGCCAGAGTGCACCACAAATAGCCTTGGTATTTGGTTTCCTGGCTGGTGCAATCTTTTTCCGGACACTCTACGCGATAATTTCCCGCTGGTTTTACTCCCAGAAAGACACCAAAACTCCCCTGTTTGTGTCGATCTTTGCCATTACACTTAATATCGTGCTGTCCATACACCTTTCTCGGCCTGAAAACTACGGAATCGCTGGTCTGGCCATGGCCCAGTCAATTGTGGCAGCGAGCGAGGTGGTAATTTTGATGTCGATAATGGGCTTCCGTGATCACAAGTTGTTTAATGCATCGTTCTGGAATTCGGTACTCAAGATTACTTCGGTAACTGGTTTTAGTGTGATTGCCGCTTTCCTGATGATTTCGATTCTGCCGCTTAATATCAGTGACCGCGGTTTTGTGACACTCGGCGTAAAACTCTCAACCATAATCTTGGTCACGTTCGGTGTTCATGTAGGGGTATCGTGGTTATTTGGGCTTGCTGAAGTTAAACCAGTGGTCTCCAAGGTTCGTAGGATTGTGCTTGGCACGGTCCGTATCCAGTAGTAATATTTCACCACCCCTGTTATACTTGGCAGGATAATGAATCAAGACCATATACGAAACTTCTGTATTATTGCGCATATTGATCACGGCAAGTCTACGCTTGCAGATCGTTTGCTAGAGATGACTGGAACGGTTGAGAAGCGCAATATGAAAGCGCAGCTGCTGGATAAGATGGATTTGGAGCGGGAAAAAGGAATTACCATCAAGCTTGCTCCGGTCCGTATGCGTCATGATGCTTACGAACTGAACCTCATTGATACGCCCGGACACGTTGATTTTAGCTATGAAGTATCGAGAAGTTTGGAAGCCTGTGAAGGTGCAATCTTAGTTGTTGATGCTACCCAGGGAATTCAGGCTCAGACGCTTGCTAATGTATACCTGGCCATGGATGCTGACCTGACGATTATACCGGTACTAAATAAGATTGATCTTCCGGCAGCCGATGTTGATAGAGTAAGTGCTGAAATTATTTCGCTGCTTGGTTGTGATAAGGACGAAATACTGCATATTTCGGCAAAGACTGGTCAGGGTGTCGAAGCGGTGCTAGAACGGGTTATTGCGGCCGTTCCGCCCCCTAAAGGAGATCATGCCAAGCCAACCAGAGCCTTAATATTTGATAGCTACTACGATGATTACCGGGGCGTGATCTTGTACGTTCGGATTGTCGATGGAGCAATCGCTAAAAACGATGCGATCACCATGATGGCAACTGGTGCTGAGGGATTGGCACTGGAGGTTGGCGCCCTAAAGCCTGATATGCAGGCGGACAAAAATCTCGCAAGTGGTGAAATCGGATATATCGTTACCAACCTGAAGAGCACCAGAGAGGCGAAGGTGGGCGATACGGTGACACTTACCAAGAGTTCTGCAACGGCAGCGCTGCCGGGATATAAGGATGTTAAGCCTTTTGTGTATGCCGGATTTTTTCCAGAGAGTAACGAGTACTATCAAGAGCTAAAAGACGCTATTGAAAAACTTTCATTAAGCGATTCCGCACTACAGTTTGAGCCCGAGAATTCTCCGGTGCTCGGTTTTGGGGTACGGGTGGGATTCTTAGGCTTGCTACACATGGATATCGTAAAAGAGCGCTTGGAGCGAGAATATAATCTTACGCTAGTTGTTACTAACCCTTCGACCGATTATCAAATAACCCTGCAAAGCGGTGAAGAAGTGTCAATCAAGAGCGCGGCTGATTTACCGGATCCAGCCAAGATAGCTGAGATTCGTGAGCCATGGATCAAGGGCGAAGTAGTGGTGCCCAAGGAATATGTAGGTGGCGTTATTCAGTTGATTTCTTCCAAGCGTGGCCTTCAAAAAAATCTATCATACGTTGATGCACAACTTGCGATAGTTACTTTTGAGGCTCCGCTTGCCAACCTTTTAACTGATTTTTACGATCAACTAAAAAGCATAACGAGCGGCTACGGGTCATTTAATTACGATCTAGCGGATTACCGGGCCGAAGATCTGGTCCGCCTTGACTTTTATGTGGCCAACGAACGCGTTGATGCGCTCAGCATAATGGTGCATCGGAGTGAAGCCCAAGGCTTAGGGCGGGAAATCGTCGGTAAATTAAAGCAAGTAATACCTCGTCAAAACTTTCAGGTTGCGTTACAAGCGGGTATAGGTGGGAAATTTATCGCCCGTGAGGATATCAGCGCGTACCGTAAAGACGTTACAACGGGACTGTACGGCGGAGATGTTTCGCGCAAGAAAAAGGTGCTCGCAAAACAAGCAAAAGGTAAAAAGCGCATGAAACGTTTTGGTAAAGTAGATATCCCTTCAGAAGCGTTTACGGTACTACTTAAGCGAGATTAGTTCACGAACTCTGGAGTTCGCGGAGGTCTTTCACTATCTGTACAGCATGGTCCTTTGGCGTTACTTTGGGGTACTCTTTAACGATCTGCCCTTGCGGGTCAATGATGAAGGTAGAGCGGATTACGCCCATGAATGTTTTGCCGTACATGCTGCGTTCTCCCCAAACGCCATAAGTTTTAATCGCCTCGATATGTTCATCGCTAAGGAGCGGAAAATTGAGATGATACTTCTGGGCAAACTTCTGGTGACTTTTCACCGAATCTTTACTTATGCCGAGTACTACGGCGCCATGCTCTTTGATAAATTCGTACTCGTCTCTGAAACTGCAGGCTTCGGTGGTGCAGCCTGGAGTATCATCTTTAGGATAAAAATATAGGACAATCCATTGCCCTGCAAAATCTTCGAGTTTTGTTAGTGTTCCATCCTGGTCTGGTAGGGAAAATGGTGGTGCTGGTCGCATGTTTTATCCTCCTTAGGGTTCGTGTATAGTTATACCATGAACGAGCTCAGGCAGCTGAAGGAATTCAAAGACTTACTTGCTAACTATCAGATTGCTGACGACAGTAAGCGGATCTTGGCTCAAACTAATTTTGTAGCCCTATTGGCGCCGACCTCCTCTGGACGAAATACGGTTATTCGAGAACTACTCAAAACCGGACAGTACCACTTTATTGTTTCTGACACGACACGTAAACCTCGTGTAAATGACGGGGTAAAAGAAAAGGATGGCGTAAACTACTGGTTTCGTTCAGAGACAGAGGTGTTACACGATATAAAGAAGGGTAAGTACCTAGAAGCTGAAGTGATTCACGGCCAACAGGTTTCGGGCATCAGCATGCGGGAGTTAGAGAAAGCTCGGGATGAAAACAGGATCGCCATAACAGACATGGATCTTGGCGGTGCGCTCAATATTCTCAAAGCTAAGCCCGATGCCACAGTGATCTTACTGCTTCCCCCTGAGTTTGATGAATGGCAACGCCGGATTAAGCATCGCGGAAAAATGAATGCCGAAGAACATCGCCGACGACTCGAAACTGCACGGCGAATCATTGAGGTTGGTTTGCAAAACAAATCATTCATTTTTGTGGTAAATGATACCATCGAGAAAGCCATGGAACAGGTGCACACAGTCGCTTATTTGGGTCAGATTGATGCCCAGGCACAAGTACAAGCCCGGAATCTGGCTGAACAGCTATACATTGAAACTACTGCTTTTCTTGACACAATACGGGCATAGTGCTTATCTTTAATAGAGAACATACAAAAATAGGGGACTACATATCTGTAGCGCGGATTATGAAAATTAATAACGACTCAAAGATAATCAAGCGATTATTAATTGTATGTAGTATTTTCTTTAGTCTGTTATCTGTAACGTTACTCACATCTAGTTCGGCTTCGGCAGCCTGCGCCGCACCCGCAACAGACAGGGGGAGCGTAACGTCAACCGTAAGTATTCCCTCAACTGGTACGTACCGGATCTGGAGCAGGATCGCATCTGGCTCCGCTTCTACGGATAACTCCTATCTGCTCGAAATTGATGGGTCGAGTTGTTATACCGTTGGAGATTCAGACTCTATGGCTACTGGCCAGTGGGTTTGGGTTGATTATCAAAGTGGCAACACTGCTTCAAAAATAACCGCTTCACTCAGTGCAGGCAATCATACGATAAAGATGATTGGTCGAGAAGAGGCGGTAAAATTAGACAGAGTTGTGTTTACGAGTGATACGACTTGTGTACCAACCGGAACGGGCGATAACTGCGCCAGTCCGGCAGATACCACCGCTCCGATTGTATCTATAACTGCACCAGGTGGAGGTGCGAGTGTTACGGGGTCTGTAGACCTGCAAGCTTCAGCAAGTGATGACAGTGGCACGGTAAGCTCTGTTTCTTACTATATAGATGGTAGTGCTACACCGCTGGCAACAAAAACCACGGCTCCATATACATATACCTGGGATAGTGCGACCGTATCAAACGGTACACACACTATAGTTGCTAAAGCAATCGATCCAGCGGGGAATGTCGGCACTTCTAATACTGTTTCCGTATCGGTCACCAACGGAAAACCTGATCTAGTAGTAACGAGCATAACTATTTCTCCTACTTCACCAAAAGTTGGCGACCTAGTTTCATTTAGCGCGACAATAAAGAACCAGGGAACAGCTACAACAACGAGTGGCGCATCGTATAATGTATCGTTTAGTGTAGATGGTACGCAGGTGGCCTGGACGGGAAATTTTGGTTCATTGGCAGCCGGGGCTACCAAGACACTCTCTGCTACAGATGGTCCTTCGGGTAGTTCTACATGGACAGCTACTAGCGGAACTCACGCCGTTGCTGCTGCCGTAGATGTCCTCAACCAAGTAGCTGAATCTAATGAATCCAACAACTCGCTTAACCTGTCTGTTACACCTGGAGCTGTCGATCCCCAATCACCGGTGATCTCAATCACTGCTCCTTCGGCGGTAACGCCGATAAGAGGAACACAGTCGTTCACTGCAACTGCTACTGATAATGTCGGTGTGACCAAGGTTGAGTTCTACGTAGACGGCAGTCTCAAGAGTACCGATACATCAAACCCTTACAGCTATAGCTGGGATACGACAACAGCTACAAATGCTTCTCATTCCCTGCAAACTAAGGCGTATGATGCCGTTGGGAACGTTGGAACGTCTTCTATCACGGTGACTGTTGATAATGCTGCACCAAATACGTCAATCACTGAACCTATACAAGCAGCAATGGTAAGCGGTACGATAAACATCGGTGCCACCGCCACTGACAACGTAGGTGTAACGAAGGTAGAACTCTATATTGATGGCATATTAGGTGCTACGGACACAGCTCCATCATATAGTTATACCTGGGACACTAATAGTGTTACGAATGGTTCACACACTCTCAGTACAAAAGCGTACGATGCTGCTGGAAACACCTATACATCAGCTCCTGTGTCGGTCACCGTATCTAATTCTACTGGCGGAACGGTTGATGGAGACGTGAACGGCGATGGCGTGGTGGATATATCTGATGCAAGCATTTTGCTTTACAACTATGGCAAAAACTTGGACAAGTCCGGTAAATTGAAGCAAGTGGGTGATCTCAACGAAGATGGCGTCGTAAATATTTATGATGCAGCAATATTACTACTTAACTGGAATCCCTAAATGAAGAATTTTAGACACAAAGGAATTGCTCTTCTATCGATACTTACCATTATCGGTATTGGAAGTGTGTTAGCGATCGTACACGCAGCTGGGTCCGCAACATTATCACTCCAATCATCTAGTAGCAGTCACGACTTGGGTACGACTTTTACGGTTACCGTTACGGAAAACAGTCCCGATCAAATAAATGCTGTCCAAGCGAACTTGACATATGACAATACTAAGCTGGAGTACGTAAATATTGACGCTTCTTCCAGTAGCTTTGACTTTACTTTGCCATCGTCTGGCGGTGGAGGCACCGTAAAGATAGCTCGGGGTGTTTCTGGGGGCAAGACCTTGACTGGTTCACAAACGGTTGCCAAAGTGACATTCAAGGTGCTAGTCGGATCTGGTTCGTCAGCCGTAAGTTTCGCAACAGATTCTGCAATCGTTCGTCCAAGTGATGGACAGAACGTATGGGACGGAAATATCACAGGGGGGACATATACGTTTACTACTCCCCCAAGCACCACTCAGACCTCTTCGGGCAGTACAGCTCCGACCTCAACTGGTACTCCTAAGACAAGTACGACAGCCAGTGCTACGCCTACCAGCACAGGCACCTCTCCTAGCGCTTCGGTACAAGCAGTTAACCCTGACACACCTATAGCGGTGAATTCTGCTTCAGTCAATTCTAGTGGCTATCTAGTAGCTATAAAGGTTAAAGATCAGCAGGGCAAATCAGTTTCTGGCGCTACGGTAACTGTTGACAAGAAAACCACAAAGTCTGATGCAACCGGAGTGGCAAGTTTTTCAGGTGTCAGCTCTGGAAAGCATACGGTGAAAATCTCTAGTGCAAAAGGTTCGGTAAAGGGTGATTTTACGGTTGACGGCAGTAAATCTGCGGCCGAGGTACAAGCCTTCACCTTTGCGGTAAAACCAATGAATTGGATACTTGTGTACTTGGGTATTGGTCTGGTTGTTGCAGTGCTTGTAGCAATCATATTTACAAAATATCGAGGATCACACAAAAACGCCTATTCACACGGTACAGTTGCAGATGGAGGGGGTCCATTATTAGCTGGGAACGGCGCAACTTCAATTGATACAGAAGCTGCTAAAAACCAGGAAATAGAGGGTGCACTCAATAAAATCCACACTGACATACCTAAGCCAGCTACGGTAATCCAGCCACAAAGCACCACCTCAGAGCGGTCCGACAAATCCTAATTGGCGGTAATTGTACAAGGGAAAGATTTTGGTATTAGCACTCTTGACAGGTGAGTGCTAGTTTCTTATCATTAGTTGTATTGGCACTAAGCCATAACGAGTGCAAATATGACGGACAGACAAGAAAAAATTTTAGCGTCAATTATCGAGCAATACGCAGAAGTTGCTAGCCCTGTGGGTAGTAGTTTACTGGCAAAGGTTTTTAACGTCTCTTCTGCAACTATCCGAGCAGAAATGGCTGAACTTGAAAAAGCCGGGTTTATCAACCAACCGCATACAAGTGCGGGCCGCGTACCGACCGATAGAGGCTATAGGTACTATGTCAATCGCATAGTCGAGGCAGAAACAGAACCTGGTCACCGAGGTGAGCGGGCGATTGCCGCTAGAGTTGAGGGGGGTGGAGTGCCCGAACGGACTATTCGGAACGCCGTTGATACGCTCGTTGAACTGACCCATAACCTCGGACTCGCCACAATCGGTAATCAGTTGTATATGAGCGGATTATCAAACCTTTTTGGGCAGCCGGAGTTTATGGACGGCGCACAGGTACAGCAAATAGCTCGGTTACTAGATAATCTAGAGCCGTGGCTCAGAGAAGCAGCACCCAATGAACCGCTCAGCGTATATATTGGTCACGAAAATCCGATAGGCCGCAGTGCTGGTGCCAGCCTCATTATTAGCCGCTTCCGCAGTCCTTTCAGTGACCACAGTTACATCGGGGTGCTCGGACCAACCCGTCAGCAGTATAGAGACGTAATGACCTTAGTTCGTAAAGCAGGGGAAGCATTAGAGGAGACGTTATATGCCTAAGAAACCAACAATCAAGGAATTAGAACAACAAGTTGCTGATCTTACAGAGGCTCTGCAGCGCGAACGGGCTGATGTTAGTAATATCCGCCGCCGACATGACGAGCAAATAGGCAGTCTTAAAAACATGGTAAAAGCAGGCGTGGTAGAGGAATTATTGCCAGTTATTGATAACTTTGAGCGAGCCCTCAAGCACGTGCCAAAAGATATCGAGAGCAACGATTTCGTAAAGGGAGTGAATGGCATTGTAAAGCAGTTCGAAAAGACCTTAACCGACATGGGTGTGGAGCGCATTAAAACCGTAGGCGCGCTATTTGACCCCCGGTTACATGAAGCGGTCAGCATGGAAGAGGGCGAAGGCTCGGTTGAAGTCGTTTGCGAGGAACTTCAACCTGGCTACCGCTTAGGTGACAACGTCATCCGCCATGCCGTGGTGAAAGTCAAAATGGAGGATAAGTAATGCCTTCTGAAGCCGAGCTTCCCCCAGATGTCTTTGATGACTTTGATCGTAAACAACATCGTCATGCGACTGAAATGGAAGTAAATTGGCAGCTTGCACCAGAACTAATACCGCAAATTGATCAATTGGATCAGTTGGGAACGCAAGAAATCGAAAAAAGACGTATTGAGCAAGAAAGGCCCCGGTCAATTCACGAATTTATATCAAGATTAATAAGGAGAAAATAATGGGAAAAATCATAGGAATCGATTTAGGAACAACTAACTCAGCAATGGCTGTCATGCAGTCAGGTAAACCTGAAATTATTGCTAACTCAGAAGGTAATCGCACCACACCAAGTGTAGTAGCGGTAAATAAGAATGGTGAACGCCTGGTTGGTCAGGTTGCTCGCCGCCAGCAGGTGACAAACCCAATAAATACTATTTATGAAGTAAAGCGTTTGATCGGCCGTCGTTGGGAAGACAAAGAAGTCCAGCGTGATATCAAGCTCATGGGCTACGAAATGGTCAAGAGCGGCAATGGCGTAAAAGTAAAAATGGGCGATAAAGAATACAGCCCAGAAGAAGTAAGCGCAATGGTGCTTTCTAAACTCAAAGCCGATGCCGAAAGTTTCTTGGGTTCACCGGTCACCGAAGCAGTTATTACGGTACCTGCGTATTTTGATGATTCGCAGCGCCAAGCTACCAAGGATGCCGGTAGAATCGCGGGGCTAGAGGTTAAGCGCATTATCAACGAACCAACCGCAGCAGCTCTCGCATATGGGCTGGATAAAGAGGGTAAAAAAGACGAAAAGATCGCTGTTTACGACCTTGGTGGAGGTACGTTTGACGTATCTATCCTGGAGCTTGGTGACGGCGTGTTTGAAGTAAAGAGTACTAATGGCGATACCCACCTTGGTGGTGCAGACTTCGACCGCGTACTCGTGAACTACTTTGCTGACGAGTTCAAAAAAGAAAACGGCATTGATGTTACCGAGGATAACGCTGCCATGCAGCGTTTGCGCGACGAAGCGGAAAAAGCCAAGATTGAACTGTCTACAACCAATGAAATTACTATCAACCTACCATTCTTAACCGCTGATGCTGACGGTCCTAAGCACTTTGAGCACAAACTTACCCGAGCTAAGCTGGAAAGTTTGGTTGGAGAACTGATTGATAAAACCGCCACGCCATGTGAAAAAGCTCTTAAAGACGCTGGTCTCAAGGCGAGCGATATCGATGCGGTTGTGTTAGTTGGTGGTATGACCCGCATGCCGGCAGTACAGGAAAAGGTGAAGAAAATCTTTGGGAAAGACCCAATGAAGGGCGTGAACCCTGATGAAGTTGTGGCCATCGGTGCTGCTATCCAGGGAGGCGTGCTGCAGGGTGACGTTAAAGACGTGCTACTGCTGGATGTAACCCCACTGTCTCTGGGCATTGAGACGTTAGGTGGCGTAGCTACTAAGCTAATCGAACGTAACACCACTATCCCTACTAGTAAATCAGAAACGTTTAGTACGGCTGCTGATAATCAGCCACAAGTAGAAATCCACGTAGTTCAGGGTGAGCGCGAAATGGTTGCTGACAATAAGTCACTTGGAAGGTTTGTTCTGGATGGTATTCCACCAGCACCGCGCGGCGTACCGCAGATTGAGGTTACTTTCAACATAGATGCCAACGGTATTCTGAATGTAGCGGCAAAGGATAAAGGTTCCGGCAAGGAGCAGAGCATTACTATCCAAAATAGTTCTGGTCTTAGCAAGGAAGAAGTTGAAAAGATGGCCAAGGAAGCCGAAGCGCATGCTGAAGAAGATAAGAAAAAACGTGAGTCAATTGATGCACGAAATCAATTAGATAGTGCTGTCTACCAAGCGGAAAAGCTAAAGAGTGATAACGGCGATAAACTAAGCGAAGAAGATAAGAAGACGCTCGATGAAGCCGTGGAAGCTGCAAAGAAAGTTGTGAAAGACGAGAAGGCAGATAAAGATGAGCTTGAAAAGGCTGCTAAAGAGCTAAATGATAAGCTCATGCCAATCGGGGCAAAAATGTACGAACAGGCGCAAAAAGAAGACAAACCTTCTGAAGAGGGCGATTCAAAAGGTGACAAAGAGGAACCGGTTGAAGGCGAAGTAGTAGACGAAGAAAAAGAAAAGTAGCATGTCAGCGGAATCAATAGATGGGCAGTTCAATCAGATTACGGAAGGCTTCAAACGAGAAGAAGGTCTGGATTTTGTATTGTTTGCATCGGTTGATCCCCGTGTAGAGGCCGCAATAAAGTACCTGCTAGATGGCGAAACTGATGGGTACATTGGTGCAGTTGAGGATTACCATACTTTGAGCCAGATGATAGCCGAAGAATATGGGCTTACCATACCAGAAGCTGAACATGCCTTTGGCCTCGCAGAAGATAGACTAACAAGCGGGATGGAACCAGGTGATTAAGCGAGATTACTACGAAGTTCTAGGCGTCAATAAAAACGCTAGCGATGATGAGATCAAAAAGGCATTTCGCAAGAAGGCCATAGAATTTCACCCGGATCGAGGTGGCGATGAAGAAAAGTTCAAAGAGGTGAACGAAGCTTATGAAGTGCTTAAAGATTCATCAAAACGGCAACGCTATGATCAGTTTGGGCATGCTGGTGTAGGCGGTTCATCGGCTGGTGGCGGCGGCAATCCGTTTGAAGGATTTAGTGGATTTGGTGGGCAAGGGCAAAATATAAACTTTGATTTTGGCGATCTCGGACTTGGTGATATATTTGGGAGCTTCTTTGGTGGTCAGCAGCAGAGGCAGCGACGCAACAATCGTGGACGCGACGTTGAAACTGCTATTGACCTGACCTTTGAGCAAGCAGTCTTTGGCGCTCAACTGGACTTAGACTTGAACATTCAAGATGAGTGTGAGCACTGTAAGGGCACCACGGTTGAACCCGGCCATGAAATGAAAACCTGTCCTGAATGTAATGGTTCTGGCCAAGTTATGCATGTTACTCGCACAATTTTTGGAAATATCCAGCAAGCTTCGGTGTGTCCAACGTGCGAAGGTCGCGGAAAAGTACCGGAAAAAGTTTGTACGGTCTGTAAGGGTAAAGGAACCCAAAAGAAATCTCAAACCATTACATTGAAAGTCCCAGCTGGTGTTGATGATGGTGCGACCATTCGTCTTCGTGAGCGGGGAGAGGCGGTTGCTAACGGACCAAAGGGCGATCTATACGTCAACGTCAGGGTTAAGCCACATAAACATTTCACCCGCGAAGGCGACCTGATTCTTAGCAAGGAAACAATTAGCATGGTAGAGGCAGCGCTAGGAACAGAGATCGACGTCGATACGGTGGATGGACCGGTACGCATGAAAGTTCCCGCCGGTACGCAAAGTGGTACTGATTTCAAGCTATCTAATCATGGGGTGCCCCATTTACGAAGCTCCAACAGGGGAGCGCATATCGTAACCGTTTTGGTTGAGACGCCCACCAAACTTAACAAGAAACAAAAAGAAATACTGGAAGAGTTTGGCAACACTGACCGTAAAGGTTTCTGGCGCTAGCGGTACTTCCCTTTTTCTTCGTGTTGGCCGTTTTTTTCTGCCATCATTGATTCTTCTGCGTGGTTGAGAATTTCTTCAAGGCTCATATCTTTTGTTCCTAGTGTAGTACCGACTGCGAAATCCATACCTTGTGCCACCAAATCAGGGTTTTTTTCTAGTAGTAGGTCGGTCTGTTGTCTGATTCGCTCTCGGGTTATTTTCTCGGTTTGTGCGACATTTACCTCGCCTTCCCGTGTAGTGGGATCAATTATGGCTACAAATTCATCACCCCCGATGCGAGCAATTATGTCTTCTTTCCGAAGCGAGCTTCTAAGAACGTTGGCAAGCTCAACAATCGCTTCGTCTCCGCGTTTGTGTCCCAATGTGTCATTAATAGCCTTGATGTTGGTGCCGTCTGCAAAAAGCACCACCTTGTTATCTACTGTTTCGCGTTGGAGGTGCTGTTCAAGGCCTTCCACATTGAGTAACTGCGTGAGCGCATCATGTGTGGCCTTGTGCTGTAATTCTTCATTCTTCCACATAGTTCGTCCAAGGCGATAGGCGGCTTCGTACGCCATTTGCTCGACTGCGTCGGTATCCTCAAAAGGCTCGGTGGGGACGAGGTCGTTATTATCTTGAATAGGATCTTCGCTCATGTACGGTATTTTTGCATTGTTTTTATTTTTATTGAAGGGATATAATAACTATAACATGAAAAAGCTTATGTCTAACCAGGACGGTTTTATAACTATGTTGGTAGTATTACTTCTGATCCTGGTAGTGGTCGTCGCGTTAGTGTATATGCGCGTTAGCAAAGCTACGCATTAGTGTAGCGTTTCAACTTTTACCTGTTCGGTTACGAATTTCAGATCAGATGAAAATTGAGTTGCATCGGTATTATGGAGCATAATCATGGCACACATCTTGTGACCTTCCGATGATTTTCCAACTTTCGTACCTGGATCAACCTTAGTTCGAAATTCTACTAATGATGCGAGTTCCCGGGCTTCATGTTCGTGTGAAATACCTGTAAACACACCACTTTGTTTAGGGAATAGTTCCAGAACGGCACAGAAATCATCTCTTTGTTTATCAATCTTAGGGAGGTCTCCGGTTGCTACCTGGAGTGTAGCACCGAATACGTCAATGCCGTTAGCAATACGGTGCATCCTCTCGCGGTATCCTCCGTTCCGTGCCCCTATTTCTACAATTCGCGGTCCCGCAGCAGTAACAATTATCTCGATGTGAGCCGGCGTGCTTCTCATCTTAAGTGCCTGACAACCGAGAACCGCCGTTTCTTTAACCGAGTTTTTCATTTCTGTAGGAAGTGCGCTTGGGAGAATACGGCTATAGTGAAAGTTATCGTCGTACCCAACATCGTAACCGGTCTGGTAGTCTACTATGCAATCCAGTACGTGTACGGTACCCAAATGATCCACAAAAGCGTCTACAGAGTGGATGCTTCCTTCCATGAATTCCTCAATAAGTAGCTTTGGTTTGCGGTGAGGGGCGTATCGTTTGTAGATTCCATCAATCTGTTCAATCGTCTTACGATAGTTATCGGTTAGTTCCTGCTTGCTTGTATTTTTGGTGACAAGGAGGCTCTTGGCGAGGTTTGCGGGCTTTAGAATTAGGGGGTAGCGGTGATTTTGGGCAAAATCAAACACTTCCTCGAGAGAAGTAACTACCTTATAGTCCGGGCTGATTTTTTGGGGAGCGACCGCAAATAGGCTCCGCATAATCTCTTTATCGGTGCAGGCTTCAGCTGACTCCACCGGTAAGGAAGGTAGCCCTAGTGTTTTAGCGATTTTAGCAGCGGGTAACACACTGTTTTCGTAGACTGTTAATATGCCATCTATTGGATTGATTTTATGGAGTTCTATGGCCTTCTCGAGGTACGTTGTTTCATCAGAAAAATCGGTAATATGCTTGTATGGTTTTGCGCCGATTCGATGTTTTGTCTGGGTATGGTCTACCAGGGCACTAAAATCATGCCCATGACTGGCAAGATACGTGCGTAGTGCGGCAGTGGATGGACCGACAATCAAGAACCTACTCATATTGACTTTTTTCCTACTTTATGCTAGAATAATGTGATTCAATAGTAACATAATAGTAATACCACATTACACCAAAAGAAAAAGTAGCAAATTAGCAAATCAGTTGAAATAATAGAAGGTACCGGTTATGAAAAAGCAGCTAACTTACAAAGTCGTACTTGGTCGTGGTGAAATCATCCACTTCATGGATTTGGATGTGCACGATATACCTGCCAAGGTAGATTCCGGAGCATACCGGTCAACTATTCATGCCCGTAATGTTGCTGTAAGTCCTGATGGTAAGACGCTCAGTTTTGAGATTCTTGGTGGACACCCTGTGTATGGGCAGTTTGCCAAGACGGTAACTGTGAACTCATTTGAAAAGGTTACCGTAGAAAACTCATTCGGTCACACAGAAGAGCGCTACTATGTGATGCTGAAGGTTTCTATTGGTGGTAAGGTGTTTAAAACCGGTTTTACGCTTGGAGATCGCACTAATAAACCTTTTCCTGCGCTGCTGGGGCGGAAGCTGCTGAATAATCGTTTTCTAGTGGATACGTCACACACTAATGTCAGCCGAGTAGAACTAAAAAGGGCGCTACTTGACGCCAAAAAAGAAGAGGAGATGTAGGAAATGAACATTGTTATTCTTTCAAAAGGCCCAGGTAACTACTCGACCCGTCGGATCAAGCAGGAGGCAGAAGAACGCGGACATAACGTTCGGGTAGTAAACTATGTGCGCTGCTATATGGCTATCGAAAAGGGCAATCCTGTGGTGTACTACGAAGGTAAGCCACTTGATGATGTTGATGCTATTATCCCTCGAATAGCGCAGAGTTACACCCGCTATGGTGCTGCTGTGGTGCGTCAGTTTGAGATGCGTGGCGTATTCACTACATCCAGCTCAATCGCTATTGTACGGTCTCGTGACAAGCTGCGTTCTTACCAGCTTTTAGCTAAGTCCGGAGTAGGAATCCCCAAGACCGTCCTTGCTCGTGAAACCGCTGATTTTGAAGAAGTCCTTGAAATCGTCGGCGGTGCACCGGCAATTATTAAGGTTGCCCGTGGAACCCACGGTAACGGTGTGGTATTAGCAGAAACCCGTAAGGCTGCTAAAGCCGTAATGCAGGCCTTTTATGTCGAGGGCGTGAACTTTTTTGTGCAGGAATTCATTGAAGAATCTGCCGGTGAAGATATCCGAGTATTAGTTGTAAACGGGCGAGCCGTTGCGAGTGTAAAACGCCGAAGCTTAGATGATGATTTCCGATCAAATACGCACCAAGGTGGCGTAGGCGAAAAGGTCAAATTGACCGATGAAGAAATGAAAACAGCCGTGCGCGCAGCAAAAGCGATGGGTCTACAAATCTGCGGTGTGGACATGATGCGTTCAGAACGCGGTCCGCTGGTTTTGGAAGTTAATTCATCAGCCAGCATTAAAACTCCTGAGTTGCTAACCAAACGGAATGTCGCCGGTAAAATCATCGATTACATTGAACAAAATGCTAAAAGTAAACGGGTAAAGCGCGACCGTGTGGGCGCATAACCGTTCTTTTAGACTTTTAGGCGTTATAGTTGCAGTCGTATTATTGGTCCTCGGACTATTTTATTACGACAAAATCGCAAAAAAATCCTGCGACCTGGCACTTGGTTCTAGCTGTGTACGTTTAGAGCGTGTGACCACTAATGAGGCCCGGCAAAAGGGTTTAAGCGGTCGCAACCGTTTGGCAGATGATCAAGGAATGCTATTTGTGTTTGAGCGGTCAGGTAAGTATTGTTTCTGGATGAAGGATATGAAGTTCCCTATCGATATTATCTGGACCGATAGTGGCAAAAAAGTGGTTGCCATCGAAAAGGATGTACAGCCAAACACCTATCCTGATTCCTTCTGTACACAAAAACCTGCGTTATATGTGCTCGAGTTTTCGAGTGGATTTGCAAATCGGCATAGCATTGGGTTGGGCGATCAGCTCCGTTTTTAGTTCCGCTCATGCTACTATAAACACATAATGATTATGCAAAATCTAGCGCTCTTGATTGCGATCGGTATTCCCGTACTGCTCATTCTTTTGCTACGTTCACACGGTGCAATCGTATTTTTGAGTTTGTGTGCCGGTAGTTTACTCGTTCTGTACTATGGTAATGATGCCAGTATTGTGGGAAATGTCATCGGCAATAATTCCTTTGCGGTTTCCCAGTATTCTCAGCTCACGTTACTGCTACTGCCTGCTACTCTTAGTTTAGTAATCCTTAAAGGATCAATGGCGGGCGGAAAAATGTTGTTTAATCTTATCCCTGCAATAGCCGTTGGTTTGGTAGCGGCACTATTAGCGGTTCCACTGCTGCCATATGGAGCTCATAACGCCATTACCTCGACTTCAGGCTGGAAACTACTAGAGCATAATCAGCAATTGGTCGTGGGAGCTAGTGTATTGGCTAGTCTTGTAGTGCTCTGGTTTTCTCATTACAAGCATCCCGGACACCATCGCAAGCACGGCAAACACTAGGGTAATTGCGTAACTGGATTAAACCAATAAAAAAGACCTATCTTGCGAAAGGTCTTTTTTATTGGAGGGCCCACTGGGACTCGAACCCAGGACACCCTGCTTAAAAGGCAGGTGCTCTAACCGGCTGAGCTATGGGCCCTTAATTTGGCAAGTTTCGGTAAAACCGAAAATTAACTTCTTACATTATGCTTATTTTTGCATAAAAGTCAATCCTATAACAGGTAGAAAATGGACAAAACGCTATAAAAATGGTAAAATATACTACATGGAACGTGCAGTTTTCTATCCGTATCCAAACCGTCCTGGCTCTTATGATGAGTCGTTTTTTGCTGGATTAGATTATGAGCCGGGCCTATCCGAAGCAGAGCGTGTGCCTGTGCTCGATTTTGAATCCAATCTCTATAACGTATCACTGGACGAATTTGTGTATCCCACAGCATTTCAATATCAAACAGAACGCGCAAATGATGGTGAGCCGCTGGATCGGCTTGAAACAATCTGGCAAAAGAACATCAAGGTGAGTGCGATTGGTATTCCATTTTTTATGACAGAAGAAGGGCGAAAGTGTCTGGCGGAACAGTTAGGTGTGTCGGCACCTCGAACAATTCCGGAAATTGAGAGAATGTTCAGAAACTACGACTACAGTAATGTTGATTCTAAAAGTATGGATCTTCTCGAAAACCAGAGCGTTGAGTACGAAGAGGTGCGGGCGGTAAAATCTTTTATTGCAAACGGTTGCACTGGCGAAGGAGTTCCAGATCCCAAAATAATGCCAGTATTCAGAAACCCAGAGGTACTACTCGAAAAAATCCGTGGTTACAGAGCGTACAAGCAGTACCTAAGCGCCGCAAAGCAGGATGTCGCTGCTAGTCAGGATATGACAGAAGCGGAGCGTGAGGCAAAACTGCTAGTGGTTGACCTGTACAAGGGTCGCGTAAATCGATTCCTTAGCGACATGTATGTAGACGCGTATAAATTCTTGTATTTCTCCCGGAACGGCGTTATGCATAATCCGCTACTTTTTCGCCTAGAACGTGAGCTACCCGCTTTCTATGCGTCTGCAAATCCAGAGTTTATCGCACGTTTTTTGCAGCGGATTGACCGCTACCAGCAGGGTGTAGACAAAGATGAGTTAGGCGATTATACCTGGTTTAGTTCAGAGGCAAAGGCATTAGTACAGCAGGTGCCTACGGCAAATGAAGAGGGGGCATTAGAGCGGGGTGAATACCGAGATATCGATGTTGCGTTTCTGCGCGAACACGAAGCAACGCCCGAAACAATCGGTGCGTACGCCCGGGAGGTGCTTAGCGGGTACGGCATACTGAGTGAAGAAACTGAATGGGATAGCGACCGTGAAACCGCTGCATCGGATGGTAAATGGCAGGTGGTTGTTAACGGTAAGTTTAAGAATCTATCGGTGAATAGTAAGCAAAAGATTGTAAAAGTTCCAGAAAAACCTCTACCCCTCGGCAAGGCGATTACCTTGATTTCGCACGAACTTACGCATGCTTTGCAACATGAGAATAAAGAGCGGGTAAGTGATCTAGCGATTCTGCAAAAAATCGGATTAGGAAAACCTTCGGAACAGCATGAGTCCGGGGCGCTTTGGCAAGAACGTGAAGCAAAGCGGGTGGTTTTGGGTGAAGAAGATAGCCTTGTCCACGGTGTGGGATATCAGCGAATGCTTGCCGCAAAGATGGCAGGAAAGCCATACGGCGCATTAGTGTACGAATACTATGATCAGCTGCGTATTGATCGGCCGGAATTGACAATGCAAGGTGCGGCGCAAATTGCAGTTAATCGTGCCCGCCGGCTGTATCGTGGGGGCGGCAAGGAATACGCCATAGACAACGATTTTATTACCAACTCACAGCCCATGAGCTACCTAGAACAGGAGCTTATATATAAAAGCCTGGGCGAGGAAAAACGAACGTTGCTATTTATCGGTGGGGTACCGCTCGCCAGTATGGTGGAGCTTGTACGGGTTGGCTTGATAGACGTGAGTCGGATGGTCATACCAGAAAAGCGGCCGTGGGAAATCCTAGCACCAGCTGTACACAGAGCTATTCTTCAAGTTCAGAAATCTCAGTAGTATATAGCCCCGTTGCGCCGCGGCGCATCTCTTCATAAAGGTATTCACGATCTTCTCTTGTAGGGAAGTCCAAGCCGTAACGGCTTTCGGCTTTTGACATAAAATCCATGCGAAGCAATTCACGTACCGTGCCCTGTATGATCATGCCGTGGTTGATGCAGATGATACCATTTTCGTCTAGGTCCATCCTGTATGACGTAACCGCAAAACCATTTTCCCAGTCACCATTAAAAATTCGGAGTGTGGTGGGGTACAGTTTATTTAGGGTCACACTACAAATCCGTAGACCTTGATCGGTTAAAAAAGCGACGCCGTCATCTTCTGTGCGTCATTCCGCTTTGGCGGTGCCAAAAGACAGGGCACCGAGCTTTTTTCTCGTACCAATCCAGCAAGATTCAATCAGCGCAGTATCTCGGAAGTAGCGCAAATGATCTAGGTATTCATTGCTCTCAACACTAAAGGGCATATCCATAGACCCTAATCATAGGCAATCAACTAGCCGAGCACAAGCATGAGCAAATTATTCACTCTACTGTAAAGTAAGAGGTATGTTTCAGAAAAATCACAGGTATAAGACCACTACTCTGTGGATATTTTTCTGTATCGGCATACTTGCAGGAGTGGGAATAGCGCGCTGGGTCCATTTTGAGAACCTATGGTTTACCGTACTAATGAGTGCGTGGACTTTGCTGCTTTTTCGCAAACGGAACATAGTAGTGTTGGCAGCACTATTGCTTGCAGGGTTACTTATTGGAATGCAGCGAGGGGGTACTTATGTACATCACGAGAACACGTATAAGAGTCTGTATAAAAAACAAATTACTTTTACGGCGGTTGCTAGCAGTGACGCGGTATACGGCTATAATTCACAGCTTAGCTTTGACGTTCAGCACGTCCAAGTACAGCAGCCATACCGGGTCGATCTTGTTGGCAAAGTTTCACTATCGGGATTTGGTGAAAATATGGTGTATAAGGGCGATACGTTGAAAATAGTTGGAAAACTATCTTCTACAAAAGGCTCAGCGCAAGCTCGTGTTAGCTATGCACAGATTACGGTAATTTCGCGTAGTGCTTCGCCAATTGACTCGTTGCGCAGGCGATTTATTGCAGCCCTCGAATCAACGTTACCAGAACCCCAAGCCTCATTTGGGGCTGGACTCCTTATCGGTCAGCGGTCAACGCTACCAAAAGAAACCAACGAGCAACTTTCAATGACCGGACTTACTCATTTAGTGGCAGTATCGGGGTATAATCTGACCATAATTATTGAAGTTTCGCGGCGACTTCTAGGCAAAAAATCTAAATATCAAGGTACGGCAATTTCTTTTGGGCTTATTGTTGGCTTTGTCCTGTTGACCGGATTTAGTGCATCGATCGTACGAGCGGCAATAGTAAGTTCGCTCAGTCTTGTGGCATGGTACTACGGACGTGCGTTCCGCCCCGTCTTGCTAATACTTATGGCCGCTGCCATAACTGCGATATGGAACCCGTTTTATCTCTGGTCCGATATCGGATGGTACTTATCGTTCCTTGCATTTTTTGGAGTATTGGTGATTGCTCCCGTGCTTGTCGCTATGCTTTCCCGCCGCAATGAACCAAAGCTACTATTGTTGGTTCTAGCGGAAACCTTGGCAGCACAGCTGATGACTATTCCAATAATTATGTTTATTTTTGGCCGTATATCATTAATTGGTTTGTTTGCTAATGTCCTGGTGGTTCCTATGGTGCCTATTGCAATGCTACTGACTTTAATTGCGGGCATTGCGGGCATTGTAGTGCCTATGTTAAGCGGCTGGTTTGCTTGGCCGGCGAGGCTATTGCTTACCTACATGCTTGATATTACGGCATTGCTTAGTAAAATTCCGCACGCTTTAGCTAATCAGTCAATTGATCTAAGGTATGCCTTGGCTTTGTATGCAATTATAGCCTTTGCTGTAAGCGGTCTCTGGTTTAAATTTGTACGCAAAAATGTTACAGTAACAGATAGAATAAGGAGTTTTGATGTCAGGTCATAGTAAGTGGTCAACTATTAAACGTCAAAAGGGCGCAAAGGATGCCGCCCGTGGCGCGTTGTTTACTAAATTAGGTAATGCTATTGCTATTGCTGCTCGTGCCGGGGATGACCCCGATATGAATTTTGCGCTTCGATTGGCTATTGATAAGGCTAAAGCTTCAAATATGCCAATGACAAACATTCAGCGTTCCATTGATCGTGGAAGTGGTAAACTGGGCGGTGATCAAATCCAGGAAGTACTCTATGAAGGCTATGGGCCTGGAGGTGTCGCAATAATCGTTGAGTGTGCTACAGATAATCTTAACCGTACCTATCCCGAAGTACGTCTTGCGTTTAGCAAACATGGGGGAAACATTGCGGAAAAAGGTGCGGTTGCTTTCCAGTTTGATCAAAAAGGAATGATCCGTGTAAAGCAAACTGGAGATGATTTGATGCTCGCTGCTATTGAAGCTGGCGCCGAAGATGTGCAAGAAGAAGATAACGAATCAGTTATTTATACTGACGCAAAAGAACTTGCTAAGGTGCGTGATAGTCTCAAAGAATCGGGAATTGAAATAACTGAAGCAGAACTTACCTTTGTGCCCAACAATACCATTGAAATCACTGATGAAGCGACGGCCGGTAAGATAATGCGCCTGATGGATGCCCTCGATGAACTCGACGACGTAACCAACACTCATGTCAACTTTGAGTTCGCCGATTCTATAGAAGTATAAATTTCGTATCATTTTGTTTTTTACAACAAATTGCTTATTATGAGCTTATGCTAAAAAAGCTGATAAGCAGCTTAATGCTAGCTGTATTATTGTTTCCTAGCTTTCCCGCAGTAGCAAATGCGGCTACTGAAACAACTGGTCAGCAACCGTTAATTATCAGTGAAGTAAAAACAGACGGAAGAAATACCGTAGCAGATGAAAGCCAAGAGTTTGTTGAGTTATTTAATCCTAATACAATCGCGGTTACAGTATCGGGTTGGCAACTTATTTATGATAAGCAAGGGGTGTCGGAAGATTGTATTAACCCAGTGTTTGGTTCTGGTACCAATACGATCACATTAGAAGGATCGGTGGCGTCTCAAGCCAGAAAACTAGTTAGTATTTCAATGAACGATGATATAGGCGGAACGGTATGGCTTGTTGGCCTGGGCAGCGAAACAGAAGAAAGGATAATTCAGGACACGGTAGGCTGGGGAACCGACTCTAAACCAGCAGTTTGTTATGAGGCTGCTCAGACCAAAGTTCCCAAGGACGGTGAATCTTTGCGCCGCTGCGTTCAGGAAGATGGTTTTCCGAGAGACACTGATAATAACGAGAAGGACTTTTTTATCAATACGGTCAGTGCACCAAAAAATTTGCCCTGTACATCCGTTGGCTCTGGAGAAACGACAACCAACGATACAAGCCCTCCAAGTGAGGAAACATCAGGATCTGCTGCTCCTCAAACAACATATACATGCCAAGATATTCAGTTAAGTGAAGTGTTACCTAATCCACTCGGAAGTGATAGCGGTATCGAATATGTAGAATTGTTTAATTCTGGCGATAAAGCTCAAGCACTTGAAGGATGTAGTGTGGTAATTTCACACGGATCCAAAACAATTGCTCTACCGGGTTCGATTGTTTTGAAGCCCGGGGAGTACCGCGCACTTACCTCACACGATGTGCCCGGATTACAGTTAGTTAACGGTGGTGATGAAATTACATTCTCAACATCTTCAACTGATACGCAGATTCAGTATCCAAGTGCGGATGATGAACAGGCGTGGGCTATGTTTGGAGGCACTTGGCAAATTACATACGAACCAACCCCAAACGCTCCTAACAGCATTTATGTTCCACCGGATCCCGCACCTGTCACGCAGGCGGAAACTGAATATGCTGACTGTCCTGCCGGAAAGTATCGAAGCCCAGAAACTAACCGATGTAAAAATATAGAGACACAATCAGATTCACTCGTAGCCTGTAGTGCTGGTCAAGAACGCAATCTACAGACGAATCGTTGTCGGAACATTGGTAGTTCGACCACTGCATTAACGCCATGCAAAGAAGGATATGAGCGTAATCCAGACACCAATCGTTGCCGAAAAACATCGGTGCTTGCTGAGAGTATCTTAAAGGACTGTCCTGCTGGTCAGGAACGAAATGCCGAAACTAATCGCTGTCGTAAAAGCTCTACTTTAATAAGTACTGCTTCAGCGAACGGAAATGCTGCGAAAACTATACAAAAATCATCCCAGAACCTGCCCGTATTACTGTTCGTGCTCGGTTTGGCCGGAGTCTATGCGGCCTATGAATATCGGTATGATCTAGCTAATTTTTATCATCGGGTAGTATCTAAGAACGGAAAACTCAAGAAGTAATGTGTAGCGTGTGCTACGCTTGAGGTATGAGGATTCTTGGCATTGACCCGGGCACTGGCATTCTTGGTTTTGGTTTGATTGATACTGATGCTCGTGGACAAGTCGCACTAGTCGATGCTGGGGTAATACGCACGCCGGTAAAACAGGCTGATAGTGACCGGCTTAACACGATATATGACGAATTGCATGAAATTATTTCTGAACACAAGCCGGAGGTAATGTCGGTGGAAAAGCTGTTTTTTGCCCGTAATGTTACCACCGCCATGAGCGTGGCGCAGGCTAGGGGTGTGGTACTACTATGCGGTAAGCAACACAAACTCTCGTTATTCGAATACACACCAATGCAGATAAAACAGGCGATTACCGGGTATGGAAAAGCCGATAAAAAACAGATGCAGGAAATGGTAAGGATTATTCTGAAACTCGAGGAAGTTCCAAAACCGGATGATGCCGCTGATGCACTGGCTGCGGCTATCTGTCATAGCATGAGCGCAAACTTCGCCTAAAGAGTCGATTAACGTATAATAAAGTGGATGATTGCAACACTTGAGGGTATAGTAGGTGAGAAACTTGGGGAAACCATTGTTCTTGATGTGAGGGGCGTGGGCTATGGCGTACTAGTTTCTGCTGAAGATTACGGTTCATTGCAGGTAGGTGAACGCACAAAAGTGTACATCCATGAACATATCCGTGAGAGCAGTCACGACCTTTTTGGTTTTTGCAATTTAGACGCAAAAAATCTTTTTGAGCAACTTTTGAATGTAAATGGAGTGGGCCCAAAAATGGCGCTCAGTATTCTTAGCGTGGGGTCTACGAGTGATGTAAGAGTGGCAATTGCTGGTGGTGACACTAAATTCATTCAGCGGGCTGGTGGGGTTGGTAAGCGCGTTGCGGAGAGAGTAATAGTTGAGCTTAAAGACACGGTTGGTTTAGACGGCGTAGATCTTGGGACTACGGGTATGCTGACGGCTGAAGGATTACTCATTAAGGACGAAGCAGTAGAGGCGCTTGTGTCGCTTGGATTTACTCCACAAGATGCGGCATCAGTGCTTTCAAAAATTGATAAAGACAAGCCAATAGAAGAGCGGGTTCGACTGGCCCTAAAGGCAGGAGCATAAGCGATGGCTATCGAAAGAATTGTAACTACCAGTAATGACGATCCTGCAGAGATTGAGCTTGAAATTACACTCAGACCAAAGGACTTTTCTAACTATATTGGACAGGAGCGCCTAAAGCAGAATTTGCAATTGGCGATAACGGCTGCAAAAAAACGCGGCGAACCACTTGATCACATTCTACTTTATGGACCTCCCGGTTTGGGAAAAACAACCATGGCCAGTGTAATAGCGCACGAGATGGGCGCCAATATCAGGATTACTTCTGGCCCGGCGATTGAGCGCGCCGGTGACTTGGCAAGTTTATTAACTAACCTCCAGGACGGTGATATCTTATTTATTGATGAAATCCACCGCTTACATAGGACGGTAGAGGAAGTTTTATATAGCGCTATGGAAGACTACAAGCTCGATATTATGCTTGGCAAAGGTCCTAGTGCGCGTAGTATGCGGCTTGATCTTCCTAAGTTCACTATCATCGGGGCCACAACCCGTACGGGATCACTCGCGGCACCGCTTCGTGACCGGTTTGGTATGATGCATCGGCTCGAATTTTATTCTCCTAGTGAGGTTGCAAAAATTGTTGAGCGTGCAGCAAAAATATTGAAAATAAAAATTGACCAAAAAGCTGCTGCAGAACTAGCTAAGCGCGCCCGGTTGACGCCACGTATCGCCAACCGTTTACTCAAGCGCGTACGTGACTACGCCGATGTAAACGGCGACGGAATCATTGATACAACTATTAGTCACCAAGCTCTTGCGCTTCTAGAGATTGATGATCTGGGACTTGATCCGGGTGATCGAATGCTACTGAACGCAATCATTGAAAACTATAAAGGCGGACCAGTTGGTGTAGAAACCTTAGCGGCGTTGACGGCAGAGGAACGCAGTACCATTGAAGATTTTTATGAACCATACCTCATGCAGGTTGGGTTGCTGGAACGAACGCCCCGGGGCCGTAGGGTCACACCGAAAGCGTATACGCATCTGAAGCGAAAATCACCAGCAGTTGAAGATTCTCAGACTGAACTAGTCTAGTTAAATACGCGCATGTAGCCGCGCTTTACCCATGTTTGGGTGAGGTTGTCACTGCCGGGAACAGACGCAGTAAAGTTAATAATGGCCTGGTTGCTCATGTAGATCGTTTGGCCGGCGACAGCTCCGAGTTGGCCGTTGTTGGAAATGTATACTTGCGACCATTGGGCAATGAATACGCTGTTCGGTGCATTTCCGTTGTTGCCGAGGTTGATGGTGGTATGACCTTTGCTATTTGCAAGGTCAACACCGGTCACATTAGAACAGTCTGGCGAACAAGTGGCAGTGCTCCAGAACGTACGCATTTCTATACCAGTTCCGCTGGCGTTAGGTTGAATGGTGCCATTATTCGCTAACGTAAAGCCGGAACTACCGTCTACCATGATAAGTGGTCGAGTGGTGCCCACGCCGTCGGCTACAACAATTCGCCCATTGTTTCCTGTGGTAAGGGTGCCGGTAATCCAGACGTCGCCGTTGATTGTTACCTTGCAGTTGTTACCAAGATTCACGTTGCCGGTTATTTTGAGCCCTGCCTGCCAGGTAAGGTTACCGTTATTCCCACAAGTTACTGAGGGGTCGTTTGAGCTGACCGTTTTAGTTACCGTAAAGCTGGATCGATCGAATGCTGGTAAGGTGAAGGGCGTAACGGTCTGTCCTACAACCAGGCCAGGATTATACATGTTTGTCCCGGTTGTTTGATTGTTAGCATAGACCTGGCCGTAGATTTTAGAGTTGTTATTCATAGTAATTGGCTGGCTACCTCCCGTACATACCTGGGGGAATGTGCTGTCTGGCGGTTGGGGACAGTTCTGATCAGCCACACGGACATTTACCGCATTGCTCTGTGTGCCGATCTGGGACTGGTTTGACATGTATACGGTACCGTTTACGACAACGTCTCCACCGGTAATCTTGGAGTTGTTGGTCATATAGAGACCCCCAACACCACTTACCACTGAAGACGGGCCCATTGTACCGGATGTCACTGCTTGTATATCGACTTCATATTTCCGGGTAAGTTTAGGTGTCGTTGAATTTGCAGGTGAGTAACTGCGGCTTGTAACAGCAATAACTTTTCTATCGGATGAGGAACCTGCAAGAACCGACGTTTGGTAGGTTGTTCTGATATTATTGGCATTCATTAACTCTACTTCGCCCGTGGTACCTGTCCAACTGGTATCGGTGTTCAGTGAGTTTATGGCGGCATCAATCCCGGCGTCGGCGGTGAGTTGTGCATCAACGCGGTACGTATCGTGGGATGCCTGGCTGTAGCTCGCTAGCGATAAGCTAGCAGCAGTAGCAATCAATATCATAATAATTGTTACGGTAAAAATGAGTACCGGTAGTACGAATCCCTTGCTGTTATTCTTGTAGTTTTTCATGTTAGTAGTTCCTTAATGTTGCTTGGATTGAATCGTTATATGTAACTGTCTTTCCAAAGGATTTTCTCGCCATAGTAACGCCAACTTTCACTGATCGAGCAAGCGTTGGGTCAGTTGTTACTGCATCGTCGGTGTCGTAATAGGTATATGATAAGTCGGTGATGTAATCAGTGTAGTGTTTGTCGGCTGGGCAAGAGGAAGAACTTGATGCTGGGGGGCAAGAGGTTACGGCGATATTGCCTGATGCGGCAGTATTCTTGAGAGTTCTTTTATAGAGCTGATTTCCCGTCATGTAGTATATGAGCTCATTTTTGTAGGGATACCCAGTGAGAGGGTCGTAAATTACATTATGGCTTGAGTCCACCGTAGGGGATTCGATAACAATCACATTACCAGTACTGCTGGTTGTCCATCCGCTCGGTTTACTAGAGTCGGTTATCGCAGAGGTGCTTGCAATGCCATCGGCAAGACGTATATCTTCGATGATACTTCTGAGAACATAGTGGGACTCTATCTGTAACTGCGCAGTAGTTTGGCTACGTACAGCACTGCTGAAGTAGGTGAGCGTTAACGATAACAGTACGGTTACTATGATTGAGGAAATAGCCACCGCTAAGAGCAATTCTACAATCGTAAAGCCTTTGCTCTGTTTGACGGATATCATTGGCCAACCCCAAGCTCAGATACGATAGTTTTATAGGTCTGTGTACGGGTGTGTGAGTAGTCCCAGTAGTTGATGTTGATCGTGATGTTGATGATACCAGCCGATGGATTGGTAATGGTGTAGCTGGCCGATTTGGGGTTTGACAGCTCAGTTGGTAGCTCATTGGTGAATGAATAGGTGCCTGGCGTGAGGCTATTAAAGCCACTACTTCGGAGCTCTTCCGTCTTATTTTCGGCAATTGTATTAGATATCGCCAGATCACGGGCTCGGTTGTTCAGGACAATGAGACTTTTTACTCCAAGTGATAGTGCCGGAATGACTAACCCTATCACCGCAATAGATATGAGGAGTTCAAGCATGGTAAATCCCTGCTTGTTTCGATGTAGCATAACCGTTATTGTACAGAAATACCACAGGGAAAGAAATACCCTGATATAATGGTCAGGATGCAAAAAGAAAATCTATCGGCCGTTGGCCAAAAACTATTTGAATGTATCGAATTTGATTCTAAAGAAAGCTTACTGTATGAAGTCCGTAAACATCGCTTTGGTTTGTTCGGAATCTACTTTGGAGGATCGTTCGTTAGTTTAGTGCTATTAGCGCTTTCCATGGGGGCAGTAGCCTATTCTAATGGTGACGCGTTAGGCATTGGAGTAGACCTAACCAGTGTTAAGCCACTTTTGGTTTTGGTGGGATTTTTGCTAGTGCTGTTTAGTCTGATAGCAACGGGTATTGCAGCCTATCTTTACACAAACAATGTTCTGCTGCTTACTTCAGAAAAAATTGCACAGTTTTTATATCCCAGCTTATTTAACCGCAAAATATCCCAGCTAAACATCGGTGATATTCAGGATGTGACGGTTACGCAAGTAGGTATATTCCCCCGTCTTTTCAATTACGGAACGATTGTAATTGAAACCTCCGGCGAGCAAGATAACTACATCTTTTCCTTTGCGCCAAACCCCTACATAGCCAGCAAGGCTATAATTTCAGCGCACGAAGAGTACATACACCAGTACGGTAACTAACTATTCTGCAAATGGATTATTCCGGGCTTTTTCAAACAGAGCTTTTACTTCCACGTTTTGGTCTTCTAGTTGCAAAATCTTATTAACGGCTGTTTGATCAATCTTTAAACGCGGAATCACTTTTTGCTTGTCGCTAACTGACACTGCAGAGGGTTCACTTTGGGTTAAAAGGTTAATGCGAAGAATTAAAAATGCGTAACTTGCCAGTACGAGAATCAGAAAAATAAACGCCCGATACTTCTTGGCAAGTACCAAAAAATGGTTCAATTTAATTTTTAGGTTTGATAGTTGCTGTTTCATGGTTTTATATATACGTTTAATACTACTGAAAAGGTTAGTTTACTGCGATCCTGTGGTGAAGGCTGGATAGTGATAGTTTTTACCTGTGCGGTGCGGCGGCTCTGCTCTAGCTTTGAAAGGAAGGTTAGCAGACGGGCATAGGGAATGGCATTTGATGTGTTGGATTGGACGGTAATCTCCATTTCATACAAGCCAGCTATCCCGGCTACGGGCGTAAGCTGTGATATGGCGGTCTTGTTTGTTGCGGCGGGAGTAGTACCCGTTGCTGGTGTCGTGGTTTTGGCTGCGGTACCACCCAAAGACGAAGTGGGGAATGAGATGGTTGCGATTGGGATACCTGACTCGTCGGCCAGCTGTATAATCTCGCGTACGGTTTTAGCTTGGTCTTTTTCCTGGGGAACGATCGTTTTGGCGATCTTTTCCAGTTCCGCGTATTTAGCCACATCTTTCTTGGCTTGATTGAGGGATTCTTGCTGCTGCTGCAGGGCAACGCTCTCTGCCTTCAAGGAAAGCAGTTGATTAGAGCGCTTTTGGAGGTATGAATTACCAAAGTAGATGATTGCACCGCCGGCTCCCATTAAAATCACCACTGCTGCAATCAGGATATAAAACAATCGCTTACTCGTCATTGTTTTACCTCAGCAGATGAGTTTGCAAAAAGGTAGGGACTATTTTTAGAAAATGATGCCCGGATAGAAACCTGGCAGGGATAGTCTACAGAAGGGTCGTTACCACAAGTGATGCTGATTAAATCGGCCTTATCAAAGACTTTGTTGTGAGGATCCTGTAGATTGACCTGGATCTGGGTTCCGGTCTGATAATTTTTGGCTGCGGCCTGTAGATCAATCCCTCCGTTAATCTGTGAAATGCTGAGGTTTTGTAATGAGGCACCCGGCGGCATAGCACCGCCAATGTCCTGTAGGAGTTTGGAAAACAGCACTTCTTTGTTAAGAACGTCAACCACTAACTTGAAACTATTACTAATGTCTTGTAGTTGCGCCTTGGTCTCTTCTAGCTTTTGGTTCTTGAGCTGCAGTTTATTTTCATTGACTGTTTTTTGGTATGAATCGGTGGTGTAGGCGATATATAGGCGACCGGTGAAAATTATAGCAATCGCTCCGATAACGGCCAGCGAAGTCAGTAGAAGCCAATTCAGCAGTATGTTGTTGCGGCGTGCATACAGCATACTCTGCTTATTTTTAGGTGGCATGAGGTTTATCACGCAAATACCTCCTTTGGGTCAACCAGGGCTAGTCCAGCGACCGTCACGTATAGCGACTTCTCGAGTTCACTAGGTGGTTGTAACCTGGAGAATTCAAATTCCTGCCATGGATGGAACGTTCTCACTGGAAGTCGCAGTCTATCAGTCATGAATTCAGCTAGTCCGGGCATGTTAGCCCCTCCGCCCATGGTAACGATCTGGCTTATAGTGCGATCGGTTGCAGCTCGTTCCTCGTAGTAGCGAATCATGCGCCTAATTTCTTTGGTAAGCGATTCAAGTATCGGACTGACACTCTCAATGATCTCTTTTTGCTTTTTACTTACGCTGAGGCCATATTTAGCCTTGATAACCTGGGCTTCCTTTTGAGAAACTTTCAGTGTACTGGCGATCTTACTAGTAAAGTTATCGCCACCACTCGGTGAGGTTCCAGTGACTACCAAGGTACGATCATAGATCGTAATATCAGATGACATGGAGCCAAAATCGATCAAAATGGTTGGTATATCGCTTTCTGATGTCTGTCGAAACAGACGACTACAAGCGCTAATGGTAGTTTCGATCGCTAAAACCTCAAGCCCCACAATGCTCGCAAAACGCATGTAGGAATCAATAATTTCCTTAGGCACGGCTGATACAAGGAGCTCTACTTGTTCTGGGGTGGTGGAGATCACTTCGTAATCGATGTATAGGTTGTCCGTTGGCACGGGTATATACTGCTGCGCCTCCAAACGAACCGCTTCATCAAGCTCCTTTGCTTCTAGTTTGGGCAGCTGAACGGTACGGCTGAATGTTCTTACGGCCGGTACCGAAAGGGTTACCCGTCTGGTAGTAATATCACCAATGATTTTGTTCTTGAACAGATCAAGTGTTGTTTTGGCCAGGGCTTCAGGATCAATGATGACACCGTCCTTAATAACTTTAGGATCAAAATCGGCCATTCCGTATCCGGTTATCGAATATTTTTTACCATGAGCCGTAAGCTCCATGACTTTAATGGTATTAAAGCCGACATCAAGACCAAATACTGGCTTGTCTCTAAAAAGTAATGCGTCATTCATTGGTTACATGTCTCATAAACCGTAAGCGTTTTCTCTGTGTAAGTATAGCAGAGTATCCATGGCTCTCCTATCTAAAACCGCCCGGGTTTTTAGCGGGCGGTTTTAGCAACTCAAAACGTTCGTTTTAGACTAATTGTTATTAAGACCAGTCTTTACGAGTGGGTTTGTAGTTGTGGTGTTTGGCTTCTCGATGTAAGACTTCAACACGAAACCTGTACAGTCATTAGCTGCAGTCGTACAAGTCGCTGGGTATGCAGAGTATGCATAGTTATGAGTTGTTGCGTCTACTGCGGCTGCAGTTGTAGCGGCGGCTGCATCTGCTGATGGACCAGTGTTGCTCAAGGCATTCCCTCGAGGATCCTTCAGTGCGCCGGCATCAAGACCCTTGATGTCTGTAGTGTTAACGGCTGCTGGATATGAGCCATTTTCGTTATAGTACTCTTCTAGTTTCGTCTGAATGCTATTGATGTCAGACACGCGCTTAGAGTCACGAGCTTTAGCTTGTGCCCCATTGTAGGTTACCAATACGATGGTAGCCAAAATTGCGATGATGGCTATCACGATCAAGAGTTCGATAATCGTGAAACCTTTTTGTGCTTTTTTGAGTGTTTTGAACATAAGAATGCCCACCCTCCTTATGGTTATTGAAACAAAGCCTGTTTAATTTTTAATGTTTTGGCTTATGCTTATACACTACCATATATAGAGGGTGATGCAAGGACTTTTTATATCTGGTTAGATAGGTTAGCAATAGGTCCGATAACACTAGCTGCAATCAAGCCAACCATAGCGCCCATGATAATGATCATGATTGGTTCCAAAATAGAGCTCAGGCTTTCAACCGTTGCATCCACTTCTTCTTCATAAAAGTCAGCGACTTTAACTAGTATCTGATCTGTTTGACCGGTTTCTTCTCCGATAGCCAACATCTGGCTTACGATCGGTGGAAATACCTTGCTTTGGCTGAGTGGCTGCGAAAGTTGTTGGCCGTTGGCGACATCCTTAGAAGCAGCTTTAAGCTCATCCTCTATTACTGAGTTTCCGATTGCTTTGGCGGTAACATCAATTGCTTCGATAACCGTCACGCCCGCTCCGATAAGACTGGCAAACGTCCTTGCAAAACGGGCAATAGCAACTTTGGTAATGACTGTTTTAAGAACAGGAATACGGAGTAATAGCTTGTCCTTTGCTCGTCGGCCGGCGTCTGTTTTGATGTATCTGCGGAGCAAAAAAACCGCTAGCGAGCTTACACCGAGCAGAATATACCATTGATGGACCATAAATCCGCTAATAGCTAACATGATCTCTGTGAGCGGTGGGAGGGTAGCTTCTGGTCCGGCCAGTTCCTTAACGATGCCACCGATTTTAGGCATAACAAACACCATTAACACAATGAACACAATAAAGGTGATGCTGAGCAGTACTATTGGGTACGTCATGGCACTTTTGAACTTGCCACGGATCTTGGCGTCTTTTTCTTGCTGCAGAGCAAGCTTCTTTAAAATATCGTCAAGGATACCCCCGGCTTCACCAGCGCGTACCATGTTGATATAGATAGGAGAAAATATATCGGGATGCTTAGAAAGTGCATCTGCAAAAGCTTCTCCTCCTTCTACATCTTTGGTGATTTCGGAAATGTGCTTCTGAAACGCTTTGTTTTCGGTTTGGTTTTGGAGCGTCGAAAGTGATCGTACTAAGGGTACGCCGGCATTAATCATGGTAGCTAACTGTCGGGTAAATATAACGAGATCTTTGAGTTTTACCTTTTTGCTCGCAAAAAGCGATGATTTAATTCCCTTGTTTTTGACAGCGTGGACGCTGAGCGGGTGAAGTTGGCGTTTCTGGAGTGACTGAGTGGCGAGCGCTGACGATGAGGCTTCTAAAACCCCCGTAACATGCTTACCAGACCCATCAATCGCCGTGTAGTTATATTTGCCCATGTTATTCTCTCGTTACTCGTAAGATTTCTTCAATGGTCGTCAAACCAAGCATCGCTTTTATGAGCCCGTCGATCTGCATGGTGATCATGCCTTCCTTAACTGCTTGTTCTTGGATGGTATCGCTGGTAGCATTGGATACAATCAGCTTCTGTACCTCTGTGGATGCGTTCAGGACTTCGTAAATGCCCATTCGTCCCCGGTAACCTGTGTGTCCGTCAGGAAGATCTTTCTTGGGACGCCACAGTACTAAATCATTGGTCTTTGGTTTTTCAAAAGCTTCCTGGGCTTCATTGAGCAGTTCAAAAATACTTTTCCATTCAGCTTCACCATTGATGTTGAACACCCGCTCAAGCTCTTTCTTTTCTTTTTCATCCGGCTTGTACTGTTCGCAATCTTCAGGAACTAGCCTACGGACTAAACGTTGACCAATAACGGCGCGCACCACGGAGGCAATCAGGAACGGTTCAATCCCCATATCAAGCAGACGCGGCAAACAAGTGGCGGCATTGTTGGTGTGTAGCGTTGAAAATACCAGGTGGCCGGTGAGCGCTGCTTGTACACCTAGTCCAGCAGTTTCGCCGTCACGAATCTCACCTACCATGATGATGTTAGGATCCTGCCGAAGCAGGGCACGTAAGCCGTTTGCAAACGTCATGCCGGCTACCGGATTGACTTGCGTTTGGTTTACGCCGGCAAGCTTGTATTCAACAGGATCTTCAACGGTCGAAATATTTACATCCGGTTTATTCAGGATATTGAGCACACTATGTAGGGTGGTGGATTTACCGGAGCCAGTAGGACCGGTGACGAGTAGCATACCGTGTGGCTGTACGATGGCGTTATTTATGTTACGCAGTGCGAGTCCCCAAAACCCGAGATCGTGCAAGGTGGCTGGTTCACTGGATTCATCGAGCACGCGCATAACGACCTTTTCACCGTCAGTGATTGGTAGGGTAGATACACGGAAGGCAAACGTACGGCCATTGGTAGTTATCTTAAACCGACCGTCTTGGGGAACCCGGCGTTCATCTATCTTCAGGTTAGAAAGAATCTTTATCCTGGAAACTAGTGCGGCAAGCGTACGTTTTGGCAGTTTGTTTGCTTCCCGTAGCACACCATCGATTCGGTAGCGCACCTGAACCATCTTTTCTCGTGGCTCAATATGGATGTCACTAGCTCCTGATTTAATTGCATATTCAATAATGAGGTTAACGGTTTGGGCGATTGGCGAATCTTCAGCCAGGTCTTCTTCACTGACTTCTTCTTCATCTTCGCTAGGACCGGTGTCATCGCTTACGATACTACTAATTTCGCTGCTGATATTGCCTCGGTACTGATCTAGGGCGGTTAGGATGTTTGTTTTTGTGGCAATGAATACTTTCAGATTGGAGCCAATCTGTTTCTGGAGGAAGTTAATGGCCTGTACGTCATCCGGATCGGCCATAGCAAGCTGCTTAGAACCGTCGTTATCGATACCAATCAATACGGCTAGGTACTGGCGGGCTACGCGCTCAGGGATAAGGTGCAAAATTTCTCGGTTCAGATTTTTGGTGTCAATCTCTACAAACGGAACATCTATTTCTTCAGCGTACGCTTTGGTTAAGTCGGTTTCGGATATGAGATTTTTGCTAACTGCAAGGTCCTGGAGCGGCTTCTTTTCTTCTTTAGCATCATCATGCAGAGCCTTGATGTCCTCATCCGTGACTTTTTTGTTTTTTTTGAGCAATGATTCAACGAATTTGTCGGATATTCTCATAACGCTTGATTGGTATTATAAAGCATAACGGCAATAACCGGTACTATGTTTGACCACCTCTTATTGCACTGGAATGCCAACAGAGGTTATAATAGGAATATTAACAGTGGAGGTAACACGTGGCTGCAAAAGACAGTTCTGACAAGAAGTCCGTTGATGATGGTAAATCCAAAGCACTCGGTTTGGCACTAGAATCAATTGAGAAACAGTATGGAAAAGGCTCAATAATGAAATTGGGCGAGGCCCATAAGGTTAATGTTGAGTGCATTCCTACCGGTAGTTTATCGCTTGATTTGGCATTGGGAGGGGGAATCCCTAAAGGCCGCGTCGTAGAGGTGTACGGTCCTGAATCATCCGGTAAGACAACGCTAACACTCCACGCAATTGCCGAGATTCAAAAGCAGGGCGGTACGGCTGCATTCATCGATGCCGAACATGCACTCGATCCCGCTTACGCAAAGCGGATAGGTGTTGATGTAGAAAACCTGCTGCTTTCTCAGCCAGATAATGGTGAGCAGGCCTTAGAAATAGTAGAGACGCTGGTACGCAGTAACGCGGTGGATCTGATTGTGGTGGACTCGGTTGCAGCCCTCGTTCCGCGTGCTGAAATCGAAGGTGATATGGGTGATGCGCATATGGGTCTGCAAGCCCGCCTTATGAGCCAAGCACTCCGGAAGTTGACCGGTGTAATTAGTCGATCGCATGCTACGGTTATCTTTATTAACCAAATCCGTATGAAGATTGGTGTAATGTTTGGCAATCCGGAAACCACCACCGGCGGTAATGCACTCAAGTTCTACGCCAGTGTACGCATGGATATTCGTCGTACCTCGCAGATTAAACAGGGTGATAGCGTCATTGGTAATCATGTGCGGGTAAAAGTGGTAAAAAATAAGATTGCGCCGCCGTTCCGCGAGGCTGAATTTGACATCATGTATAACCAAGGTATCAGTACTTCTGGCGACATCATTGATTTAGCAGTTAAGCACAATATCATCGAAAAATCCGGCGCTTGGTTTGCCTATGGTGGAGAAAAAATAGGTCAGGGCCGAGAAGCTGCTAAAAACTACCTAGATGAAAATCCCAAAGTAATGGAAAAAGTTGCCAAACAAGTTAAAGAAGCCGCCGAAAAAGAGGATTAACCATGAGGCAAGAGAGGATAGATGAATTTCTGCCACGCAACGAAGGTTGCCGGGCGCAACTTATGGACGATGGTGTACGTCAAGAAGTTCCGGTGTGTATGGGTGGTATGGCGCTGATCGGATGCAATCAGGCCGAACAGTGCCTAGAGGAGTTTAGCGAAAGAAACACCGACACTTCCTGGGCGCTCTGTGTATTTAGGGATAGTGAGCGTCCGGAGGTAATCAAAGCGATTACCCGTGTTCCTAGGGCACGACTAGTGCCATCTGCCGACACAGAAAAATAGAGGCCGGATGAAAGTAACTGATATCAAGCAGCAGGTTAAGCGAGCTGGCAGGTATTCTATTTACGTCGACGGCAAATACTCGTTTTCGCTCTCAGAAAACGAGCTAATGCAGCAGAGTTTGCGAATAGGGCAGGAGTTTGATGCATTAGGTTTTGAAAAAATAAAAAAGACGGCAATAGAAGACAAGGCCTATATGCGCGCCATAGATTTACTAGCACGGAGACCGCGGAGCGAATGGGAACTACGCGATTACTTGAAGCGTAAAGACTATGACGAGGCAACGGTACAAAAAATACTTAGCATGTTACGTGATCGTGGGTATGTAAATGACGATGCGTTTGCTCGGGCGTGGGTTGAAAACAGGCGGCTACTGAAAGCTACCAGTAAAAGACGTTTACAAAACGAACTCAGACAAAAGCGGATAGCGGACGACGTTATCCGTGCGGTGCTTGAGGCTGATGAAACTGACGAACGAGATGTACTGAGGGAATTAGTTGCCAAAAAACGTTCTCAACACCGCTACCAAGACACCCAGAAACTTATGCAGTATCTGGCTCGTCAAGGCTTCCGGTATGATGATATAAAAAGTGTGTTGGAAGAACTGTAGTCTATTGGGCTAACTGCGCTGCAGGCACGGCTCTCTGTAATTTTGTTGGCTGCAGCGGATCCTTAACAATTACTTTTCGGTTAGTTATTTCTACTATTTGATTTCGGTCAACGCTTAAGTTGCCTCCACTTAAACTTTTAACGATAGATTGGCTTATATAGAGTTTCTGGATAAATAGGGTAGGCATTTCGGCGGCATAATCACTAACCTTGCCAAGCTTCTTTTTGTGATCGGTGTACACCGGCTTTCCGAGTAGCGTAAACTCAAGCTTTAATACCTTTTGTAAACGGATCAGATCGTCCGGTTCGGTAAGAACATCATGATCATTTACGACTATTCCCTGTGGGATTATGTCTCGAACATCTTGCGAGAGGAGCACCAGCTTTTCTTTACTGAAGCGGTCCTGACAAAACCATGCTTCTATCTTTAGATTATTCGGATTAATAATCGGTTCATACGCTATGCCGATTTCACCACCGGTCCGGAGGCTCATTATTGGTCGATTTTGGAGTGCTTGACTAAGTTGCAGCATAGCACTAGTAGTATAACGCAATACGCTTTCGCTTGCGGCGAAGAATCCATCACGGTACGATACCTCTGATGAAACCGCAAACTATACATACATTCTCTGCTGAAGAAACGGAACGACTCGGAGAACTGATCGGTTCGCGCCTGAAAGGTGGCGAGGTGCTAGAACTGAACAGCGATCTAGGTGGAGGAAAAACGACCTTTGTCAGGGGGTTGGCTCGCGGCGCAGGTAGTACGGATCGGGTGTCTAGCCCCTCGTTTACTATTAGTAAGGTTTACCAGGCAGGAAAACTTGAAATACACCACTTTGATTTTTATCGTTTGGAAAGCGCAGGAGTGGTCAGTCATGAATTGGCAGAAGTAGTGCAGGACCCATTCTGCGTAACGATAGTTGAGTGGCCGGGGGCAGTTGAGAATGTGCTCCCAAAAGATCGGGTACGAATCGAGTTCGCAAAACTAGCGAACGATAGCCGCATGCTACAGTTCATGATTCCACCGGAATTGAGCTACCTCACCGCAAGTATTTTTGACAAATAGTACTCACGGTATTATTAAGGGCAATAGCAGCATAAAACAAAAAGAAAGCTTGAAATATGGAACCACAAACTACACCTGCTGGTCCGATAGTTGGAGGAGTGTCAACACCTTCAAGCCCTACACCAAAAAATCACGCAAAGGACTGGTTATTGGGCTCATACTGGGCGCGCTCTTCATTGTTCTGCTAATCGTTTCGGCGGTGGTATACTTTGTATTCTTTTGTGACGCAGCTCAAGCTCGCAAAGTTTCAAACCAATTCATGAGTAGCGTAACAGCAAAAAATGCCGAGGGCGCTTACGCCACACTGAATCAAACTGGCACAAAAGCCAACGACATGAATTTCTTAACCAAAGCAGGTGAAGACACGGCTGGTTCATATAAATTGACGTCCATGTTGGTTTCCGCAGGAACTGGCAAAACTACTACTGGCTACTTTCTCTATAATCTCACCAATGACACGTATAAGTACGCTCGGGTAACGGTTGAAAAACAGAACGGATAATGGGTAGTTACCGGCTACGTATACGGTAAGAATCCTCTGGTGCTCGTGCCAACTACTAAAGAATCAACCACCCAAAAGGAAACTACCACAACTACCACCCCGCAAGCCGCCGCCGCTACCGCCACTGCCTGTTTGTTGGATGCCAATGTAGCGTCATTAACAGGCGGTGAGGTATTTGGGACTGACTTTAAGACAGAAGGATACCGTAAGTACATTGTTGATATGTACTTCTTTAAGTCCGATTCTACTGAATATAACTATTCTGATCAGGCAAAAACTCGCCTGGATAAAGTAGCTGATTTTTACAAAACAAACAGCACCAAGCAGTTCATGATTTACCTTCAGAGTATGGCAAAGGATGCTACGCCGACTAGCGCAGGTATTGTACTTGCGAACCAAAGGACAGAAAAAAGCTGAACTCGTTGCCAGGGAATTGCCGCCGATAAATTTGTTGTTGATACACCGAAAAGTTCGGCAACCTACCCTGACGGCACGGAGCGCAACGTCGACCTGACGATCCAGGTTAAGATTCCTTGCTCAACTACCGCGGGTCAATAGTATATAATCTGGCGTATGTTAGTTTTGACCATACGTACCGATAAACCAGAATCTGAGATCGGACTGCTAGAAAACGGAGCCCAAATTGCCTACGAAAAATGGCACGCTCATCGGCAGTTAGCTGAGACAATACATCACAAGATCATGGCGTTGCTTGAATCAAAGCAGAAGGTCTGGGAAGACGTCGAAGGTATTATTTGCTACAAGGGCCCTGGTAGTTTTACTGGCTTACGTATTGGATTGTCGGTGGCTAATGCGCTTGCGTACAGTCTGGGGATTCCCGTTGCCGGCACTACTAAGTCGTCCTGGATTGAAAGTGGTGTGGAAGCTCTCAAAAACAAATCCGCAAGTAACACAGCTCTGCCCGAATACGGAGCCAAAGTCCACATTACACAGCAAAAAAAGTAGACATATCCTTTCCCTGCTCATTGCCTTGAACGAAGCGGTTTGATAAGATATGAACATACACAACGCTTACGTTTTATTGATGAAAAAATAAACAGGAGTTCTAGATGGCTCGATTGCCAATACCGGGTAGTGATGATGGTTCGTGGGGAGATATTCTCAACGAATTTCTCGGGCAATCTCATAATGCGGACGGAACCCTAAAAAGTACAGCAATTCAACCTAAGCTCCCGGATGCTGATAGTACGACAAAAGGCGTAGTTACGCTCACCGGTGATTTGGGTGGTACGGCCGCAAGTCCAACTGTTCCGGGCTTAAGCGATAAAGCGAACTCTGCCGATCTAACTTCGCATATAAGTTCGACGAGTGCCCATGCCGCAAGTGCCATAACGTACGACAACGCCTCTAGTGGTCTGGTAGCAACTAGAGCGCAGGCGGCAATTGATGAAATTGCCAGTAGTGTTACTAATCTTTCGCCTTCATCGCCAAATGTGCAGACTGCTAACTATATCCTCCAACTATCCGACGCAAATAAAGTAGTGGAAATCAATGCTGCTTCGGCAAATACCGTAACCATACCCGCAAACACTGCAGTCTCGTTTCCTGTAGGTACGACAATCGAAATCGTTCAAATTGGATCAGGCGCCACGACAGTAGAAGGTGCGGTCGGGGTTACGGTACATAATGCTGGGGCACTTGATAATCAGTACAAACGAGCCACCATCCAGAAACGAGCGACCGATGAATGGCTCACATTCATAGAAGTTGACCGACGTATTATTCCAAATCAGCAGACTGTCAACTATACGCTCGTGATGAGCGATGCGGGGAAGGTTATAGAAATGAATTCTGCGTCGGCAACAAGCGTCACGATTCCTCCAGATTCAAGCGTCAATTTTCCTATCGGAACACATCTAGAAATCTTTCAAAGAGGCACCGGAACCGTCTCCATAATCGCTGGTTCCGGGGTCACGGCGCTGCATTCATCAAGTTCATTAGACATAATCGGCCAGTATTCCACCGTTGGCCTCCGCAAGAGCGGAGCCAACGAGTGGGTGGCCAGCGGGGAGTTTCTATGAGTCTACTAGCAACAACTGGTTTTGATCACGATGTGTATGTCAACCGATTTACGCGAGCAAACTTCAACTGGGGAAGCCCCGGTCGGTTTGGAAGAGGGCGGTACGCTACTCTGACTAACGGTGGGCACTATGTCAATTTCGACCTGGTTGCGGGGGAAGAATCGCCCGCTATGGTAGTGGGCTTTGCGACCCGAGACACCGCGTCGCCATATACGGATCTTGTTAATTCTTCTTCTTTGATCAGGGTGTATGGCGATACGGGGCAGGAACATCTCTCTGTATTCTGGTCGTCACCAGCAATGTCTCAATATAACATCAAGGCTCGTCGCGGTGACGGGACGGTGCTTGGTAGTAGCCCGGTTGTTGCGCTCAATGAAGGCGTTTGGCACTATTGGGAAATTAAGTTCACGATTGACGATACGGCCGGGTCTATCCAGGTGAGACGTGATGGGGTAACTATCCTTACGCTATCTAATGTCGATACCCGTCATGGCGGGAGTAATGCAAATGCCTACCGCGTGCAATTCGGTAATAATGCAAATAACTCCTACGGTTCTCTGGATGATGTGTATTGCATAAAAAACGATGGTGTTGGACTCACCGATTTCTTAGGTGAAATTGAAGTTGAAGCATTGCTCCCAAACGGTAATGGAACGTATTCGCAACTAGTTGGGTCTGATGGAAATAGCACCGACAACTATCTACTGGTCGATGACAGTACAGCTCCAAATGACGCTGATTACGTGGGGTCGGCAACTTCAGGACAAAAAGATACCTACCAGTTAACTAATTTGGCGCGTAGCGCTTCGGTTGTTCGAGCAGTACAACTTTCTATGCGGGCTAAGAAAAGTGATACCGGGGCGATATCCGCAAGACGAGTGTTCCGGACCGGTGCGACCGATGCTACCGGTAGTGATATCTCTTTGGCTACCAGCTTTGGTTGGTATAGTGAAATTGTAGAAACTAATCCCGTTTCAGGCTTAAACTGGACGGATACGGATATTAATGGCTTGGAAGCTGGCTATGAGGTACGCCCATGACGCAGTCCAACCTTTCAAATCAAGTAGTAGAAACTATCTCGCAAGGTTCAAGTCAAGCTCAGACAAGTAACATGGTTACTGAAGCAGTAACACAAGGATCTAGCAGTGCGCAATTTAGCGATTTAGTGATAGAGATTATTGAGCTAGTATCCAAACATCCAGAACGTACCGTTCCGCTGGTGCACCGCCGAAGTAGTTAACGAGGTAAAATATGGCAGAACTACGGTGTTAACTGTTTATAGTACCGTAGAATTTTGCTACCATTAAGCTATTGTCTATAAGCTAAGGTTCTAAATACATATGATATGCAACGTTTGTCGGTGCGTAGTATTTCATTTTTATTGACCAAGCATCAGCAGTCAGCGTATAGTTTCAAGTAGGATTTTTAGAGTTTTGGGAATCCGGGTACATTACTACATATTTATAAAGTGATTATTCAGACGCAAACTGCTTGGCTAATGAAGTGATAGTGATCGCCTCGCTTAGGAGTGTCTGGTCGGAAAAATGAAAGGAAAATACAGAGATGGATCCAATTACCATAGTATTGGCTGTGGCTGGACTCGCTGCTGGCTTTGGTGCAAGTACATTCGTCAGTAAGCAACGCTTAGGAAACGCCGAGGCAACCGCCGCTAAAGAGTTAGCAAAGGCCAAAAAAGAAGCCCAAAAAGAACTAGGAAAAGCCCGTGAAGAGGCGGCTGCGGTAGCGGATGAAGCTCGAAAAGAAGAGCAGTCGAGACGAAAAGAGCTTAAAAATATCGAGCAGCGATTGTTAGACCGTGAAGAAGCGCTCGATAAAAAGCTAGATAGTTTGGACAAGCGCACCGAAAATCTGCGCAAGAGTGAGGATGAAGTAGAGCAGCTCAAAAATGAGATCCGTGAGATTCGTTCACGCCAGCAAGAAAAGCTGGAAAAAATCGCTAAACTTACTAAATCAGACGCTGCCGATAAACTTATGAAGATGACTGAACGAGACATCAAGGGTGACCTGATGGGGTTGGTCGCAAAGTTACAAAACGAGGCAAAAGAGAACGCCGAAGAGCAAGCTGCCTACGTGATTACGCAAGCAATGGAGCGGATGGCGAGCGAGGTTACCGCTGAGCGTACCGTGACGGCTGTTAAGCTTGAAGATGAAGAAATGAAGGGAAGAATTATCGGTAAGGAAGGCCGCAATATCCAGGCGCTTCAACGAGCAACCGGTGTAGATATTCTAGTAGATGATACTCCGGGGTATGTAGTTCTTAGTAGCTTTGACCCGGTTCGGCGTGAAGTGGCACGCCAAGCACTAGAGATGCTCTTAAAAGATGGACGCGTACATCCGGGCAGGATTGAAGAAGTTGTTGAAAAAGCTCAGAAGAATGTTCGTAAAGATATTGTGCGGGCAGGTGAGGATGCAGCAAGAGAAGTAGGTATTATTGGTATACCAAAAGAAATTCTAGAACTCTTAGGAGAACTTAAGCTGCGAACCAGTTACGGGCAGAATGTACTGAAACATAGTACTGAGATGGCTCACATTGCCGGTATTATCGCGGAAGAGCTTGGTGCAGACGTTAAGACGGCCAAGTATGCCGCGTTGGTTCATGACCTGGGCAAAGCTTTAACACATAAAGTGGAGGGCAAGCATCACCATATTAGCGGTGAAATGCTTCGTAAATACGGTGCTCCAGAAGCGGTAGCGCATGCCGCCGAAGCACACCACGATGACATGGAAGCTACCACGGTAGAAGCTTTGATTGTTCGAGTAGTTGATGCAATAAGCGCGGCACGGCCTGGAGCTCGCAACATCAGTGCTGAAAACTTTGTGGAGCGTATGAAGGACCTGGAAAATGTTGCAAATAGCTTCAAGGGGATTGAAAAAACCTATGCCATAAGTGCAGGGCGTGAAGTGAGGGTGTTTGTGAAGCCTGGTCAAATTGACGATCTGAGTGCAATCAAACTAGCCCGCGATATAGCTACCAAAATTGAATCAACGATGCAGTATCCTGGCACCATCAAGGTCAATGTGATCCGTGAAACCCGTGCTGTTGAATTTGCGAAATAATCCGCACTGAACTGTGCTCAATTAGGTAGAATAAAGATGGTTACCAAACAAGGGGGTACCTATGAAGCTAACCAAATATGTTCACGCCTGCCTGCTGGCGGAGACGCCAGAAATGACAGTACTGTTTGACCCAGGGAAGTTTAGTTGGGAATCCGGAACGTTTGATGTTAAAACGCTTGAACGCTTAAATGCAGTAGTAATTACCCATGAGCACTTTGACCATTTCCATATGCCGTTTGTGAATGCGCTACTGGAAAAGTTTCCTACAGTGCAATTTGTTACTACAGAATCTGTTGCTACACAACTGCAAAATGCTGGCATATCGAACATTAGTACAGAGTCAACTGATAGTATTGAGATATTTTCTAAGCGTCAGCACGCATCCTTGGCGCCATTTAGTGATGCCCCGCAGAACATAGCGGTACATTTTGCAGACTACCTGACTGTTGGCGGCGATCGTCATGACCTCGAAGAATCAAAACAGGTTTTAGCCCTGACGATTACCGCACCCTGGGGGTCGATGAATAATGCCGCGCGTATGGCGGAAAAACTGAGTCCGAAAAAGATCGTACCGGTACATGATTGGCACTGGAACGATGCAGCCCGACAAAGCGCCTATGATCAGTTTGCGCATTACTTCGGTGAGTTAAACATTACGTTCATCAAGCCGGCTGACGGCAGATCATTCGAGGTATAGAAATGAATGTTTTATATCTCGGTGATATTATGGCTGAACCTGGTATCCAAGTTGTTACTGAGCAACTGCCGAAATTAATTAAACAGTACACAGTGGATTTAGTGATTGCCCAGAGTGAAAATGTTACCGAGGGGCGGGGGATTGTTCCGGAAGACATGGAACGTTTACTACATGCGGGTGTTAACTTTTTTACAGGAGGAAACTGGTCACCTTACCGTGAGGAGATTCATAGCTACCTCTCAGATCCGTTAAAACCAATTATCGGACCGGCAAATTTAGCAGGGTGCCCGGGCGAAGGCTGGAAAACTATACAGACGCCGAAAGGTGAAGTACTAATAATTTCGTTACTTGGACAGATAGTGGGAAACAGGGTACCGGAGACAAGTAATCCATTAACTAAGATCGACTCCATACTTTCCCAAAACCATGATAGTAACTTGGCGGCGATTGTAGTAAACCTGCACGGAGATTACAGTAGTGAAAAAGTAATAATCGGCCATTACCTGGATGGCAAAGTATCTATGGTGGTAGGAGATCATTGGCATGTGCCCACTGCTGATGCTCGTGTCTTACCTAAGGGTACGGCGCACATAACAGATGTAGGTATGTGTGGTGTATTAAATGCAAGTCTCGGGGTAACATTAGAAAGTGTTATACCAAGGTGGAGGAACGGAGCTATTACCGAAAATGTTATGGAAACTGACGGACCGCGACAAGTAAATGGCGTGGTAGTTTCCGTAGATGAAAAAAACCGAACTGCTCGTTCTATTCAGGCGATTCGGCAAACTTTCTAAGACTCTTTTTTGCCGGTGAAGCCGACTGCTGCTATCAGGACGCTTACCACCATATCGATCATCACAATCTGCAGTATTGGTAATTCACGGTTGATAGCCATGAGGATTGCGCTACCTAACCATATGGTTGCAATGACACCGGCGGTGTAGGGGTATTTGATAAATAGTAAGAATTCTTTAAGCATGGCTCGCTGCCTCCTTAATGTCTACGATTGATTTATTACTGCTGCGAATTTTGGTCATCAGCTGACGAAAAAGTGCCGGGTCTCTCTCTGCGACCCGCTCTAACCAGCGCATTATTATATCGATAGCATCACCGATAGATATTTGTTCGTCTCCGTCGTTAGCTATTTCTGGGTGGAGTGTCCGGATGTCAGCTACGACGCTATTCATTACAGACGGTACTACTTTTTGGTATCTTCCAAGACTGCTCACTAACGACGTGTACGTTTGGATGGCCCGCAAGATATCACTTGCCTCAAGTCTCATGACCAGTCCAAAGCGGTTTCCTTTATTAACGAGACGATTAATAATCATAAAAACGCTCTGGTCTTTCGTGAAATCCATACTTATAACATCACTTCCTGTTATCTCGGTGAAGGTTTGGGCAGCCACGGCACTCACCTCATTAAGGTAATCTTTGTCCGGACCATCTCCATAAATGCTAGCTAATTTTTTGAGGGAACGGTATAGGTCACTTACGAAAAAGCGCAAACCCTGTTCAAACAGTCCAATAGCTGTCTGCGAACCTTTAAATATTCGATCATACGCTTCAAGCATGCCATACAGTGCTGCTTTTTCATCAGGTGCTTGAGCGCTAATTCCAAAATCTATAAGCCCAACTTTGTTACCGTGCATGAGTCTTATATTACCTGGGTGCGGATCACCCTGAATTCTTTTAAGACTAAAGATACCCAGTATTGATTCATAACCTAAAATCGCAAGTTGTGTATCAAGGTCCGAGTCCAGCGTTTCCTTTATGTACGACACCGGTTCAACGCCCTGCTCTTTGAGTTTTACGAGCTGAGCCACTGAAATCCCATCGACATAGTCCTGAACGATAATATTGTTAGTGCAGAGATCCAGGTATGTCTTGGGAATAATGAAATTAGAGTGGCCTTTGTATTGCTCGTAAAGTTCCGCAGCAAATTCTGCTTCATGCTTATAATCGGTTTCTCGTAATGTAGTGACGGCAAAATCTTTCAGGGCCTGGTCTAATTTAAGATTCACGTTATTGCTATATATTTTGCCAAAAAAACTTTTACTAAATGCAGATAGCAAGCGGAGATCATATTTGAGCGTTTCATGAACGAGGGGCCGAAGAACTTTTATGATGATTGGTCGACCATTAGCATGCTGCCCGTAGTAAACTTGCCCAAAACTGCCGGCAGCAAATGGTTCTGGCTGAACCATAGCAATCTGCGCGAGTAATGGTGCGGGTAGCTCGGCCCTTAGCACCTGAACAACGTTTATTGGTTCACTGTCGAGATTTTCAAATATCTTGAGCCGATCAGGATTTTGCCATTGCCGCATGAATTTGCTCCGCAAAAGTATACCCTGCAGAAACTTTATGTACACGCCTCCCAGCGCCACAAACTCATCGCATAGCAGGGTGGCCATCTTCTCATCTTTGCCTCGTTTGTGAAGGTAGTAACATTTTGTAACGAGCGCTGCCAGTCGGCGGGTTCTGTATCGTTTTATTGCGGCTATGGATTGTTGTTTCATGTGTTGTTTACCTATTGCCCGTGAAGCCAATCAGGAACAGGACGCCGGTCGAAAAAATTACCACCAAGAATAGTTGAAAAATTTTGTGCGCATCGCTGAGTGTGAGGGCCATGAGAATCATGGCTACCCAGATGAGGAGAATGGTAAAGAATATGGAAATATACTTCATGCTTACTATAATTATGCCACATTCGGGTATTATGGGCCACACAATTATCTAGTATTTATTACTATAATCCGCTATAATCACTCTGTTATTTTCTAATTCTAGAAATAACCGCCGATCCGGCGGGGTGTGGCGCAGTTGGCTAGCGCGCGCGGTTTGGGACCGCGAGGTCGAAGGTTCGAGTCCTTTCACCCCGACCAATGAAAGAGTCCACTAAATAGTGGGCTTTTTCATTGGGATACTTTCACCTAGATGCTTTTGATCTGGTAGAATTGCTCATATCGGGGTGTGGCGCAGTTGGCTAGCGCGCAGCGTTCGGGACGCTGAGATCGGAGGTTCAAGTCCTCTCACCCCGACCATTGGTAGATATTTTCTTCGGTTTCTATAGTACTAATTCTGTGATCGTTTTTTGGCTGTAATTAGTATAAAACCACCAATAGCGGAGATTATTGCCGCTATTGAAATGACTAATAAAGTACTCCGGCTTTTGCTTGGACTTGTAAGCTCATCACCAGATACTGCAGTAGCGGTGTTACTAGGTGTGCTATTGGTTTTAGGTGAGGCTGTCTGATCCTGGTTACTGACTGTGCTGGTATCGGCGGCAGTGGATGTGCCCGAAGCAGTGTTTGAGTTAGTGGAAGAAGTGGTTGTGGGCGCCGAAGAGCTACTTGCTGGGGTTGGACTTGAAGGGTTAGAGGTGCTGTTGTTCTGGTATGCTTTAGCGCCGTATGAACCTTCTCCATACGTTGCGGCATAAACACTAACTGGTGTCCCTAGTCCGATAGTAACCGAAAGGCTCACGAGCAGACTGATGACCACAACCTTAATTCGTGACGTTGAGACTATGCGTGAGCGATTTGCCATGCTAGTATGGTAGCATAACTCTCTAGGAGGAGATGAAAAATGTTTGATCTTGGATTGCCAGAACTAATTATTATCTTGGTTATTTTATTGCTTCTATTTGGTAGTACTAAACTGCCAAAACTAGCTCGTAGCCTTGGTGAATCAGCTGGTGAACTACGCAAGGGATTTGATGGCGCTAAGGACTCAAAGTCATCAGAATCTGCTAAAGAAAAGAAATAAATACCTAGCGGGGGTTTAGTGTAATGAAGACGGAGGAATATCGGGCTCCGCTCATTGATCACATAAGGGAACTCCGTACCAGGTTGATGTGGTCACTGCTCTTTATTGTCGGTGGCGCAGCTATTGGCTATGCCATAAAAGATCAGCTCCTCGACATAATTAGGCGTCCATTGCACCAAACTCTGTACTATACTGACCCTACCGGAGCGCTATCTTTTGTAATAAAAATCTGTTTAGTCTTTGGGATGATCATTGGTTTGCCAATGGTTATGTACCAGTTGTTTTCATTCCTCGGACCGCTTCTGGCCCGGCGGACTAGAAAAATGACTGTCTTATTTACCGGCGTATCCGTCCTTCTAGCGGTTGGTGGTGTACTGTTTGCGTACTTCATTACGTTGCCTGCTGCACTTAAGTTTTTAGTAAGCTTTAGTAGCAGTGACATTCAGTCTTTGATCACGGCTAACGAATATTTTAATTTTGCTTTCGCCTACATAACCGGCTTCGCGCTGCTGTTTCAGATTCCTTTGGTTTTACTATTCCTAGACTGGTTTAAGCCCATGCCGCCAAAGAAACTGTTAGGGTCAATCAGATACGTTATTGTAATTAGTTTTGTGGCAGCGGCTATTATTACCCCAACCCCCGACCCAATCAATCAGACGTTAATGGCAGCACCAGCGGTATTACTGTATGTCTGTTCGGTCATTCTAATTTTGATACTGCATGCTAGGAGGAAGACTAAATCATATTCCAAACCGGCTACAGTACCTGTTCAAGCATCCAGGAGTAACGCTCCAAAGCCCACCTACGCTAAGCCCCTTGGTACTGCTCCAGCACGGACGGCGACACACACAAGAACTCGCAAGAGCATGGACTTTATTACTCCGGTAAAACCAGCCACAAAAAATCGTACTCCTGGGGTACGAACGTCTATTTCCAGTCCTCAACGGAACCGCTTTGTTTCTTAACTGTGCTGATTGTTAGACTTCTGCACTCAGGCCGGCCTGCTTTTTGCCGCCATAGGTGCTTGATCCGTAACCTGTTTTAATGCCACGCTGGTTGCTGATTTTGCCATCATGTAACTGGAGGCTTTTTAAGACACCCAGTATTCCGGTAATACCCAATAGTGCCAGCCCTATATACTGTAAAAATTCCTTGCGGGATAGCTCCCTCGTTAGTAGTTCGTCAAATTTTATTTGCATAGTTTTTGATTAGTATGGCCAAATAGTACCATGATTAGTTTAGCGTTAGCAAGTTGTGTCCAGGGTGGCGTACAATGGACATATGGGCCCTGTCATTATTGCGATTGTTGGTATTCTTTTACTTCTTCTGGTGTCGGAGTTCCTATGGCGATCACAGATACTACGAGGAGAAGGCGCCCGTAAAGTTATTCACATCACCGTGGGGACGTATGTAGCTTTCTGGCCCTATTTCATGACCTGGAGACAGATTCAGTTTATGAGCCTGGCGTTTTTGATTGTAGTAGTTCTCTCACAGCAAATGCATATCTTTCATGCTGTACACGGCGTTAAACGGAAAACCTGGGGAGAGGTATTTTTTGCACTCAGTATCGTCATAGCTGCCTTTTTACAGCCTGCTCCGCTGATATTTATGGCTGCCATACTGCACCTTGCTTTAGCCGATGGGTTTGCGGCGCTTATTGGGCAGAAGTATGGCTTGCTGCACCAATACAAGGTGGGGAACTATACAAAAACCTTGCTTGGTTCGTTTACATTTTGGGCAATATCGACAGCTATAATTGCAGCAACAGTTTGGGTAGGAGATGTTAACCTGCACTGGGCACTAGTGCCGCTGGTGATCTGGGTGCCGCTCGTAGCTACTGTAATCGAAAACATCGCAATCATGGGATTGGATAACGTGCTCGTACCCGTCTTTATTATTGTAGTACTGGATCTTTTGAA
>JAKOXV010000017.1 GCA_029780855.1 bacterium | reverse complement strand
TACTTACTGACCGATAACCCCGACGTGCAGCACTGGCTGAGTGAGCTACTCGGAGTAGCGTTTGATGGCTCAGTTGCGGTTGCCGATCGCCTCTGGCTTCGTAAAGAAATTATCAAGCGTGACATGGAAAAGTAAGCATAGGTGGAAAAAATGGGGGTGAGGTTTAACAAAAAATTGTTTTTTAATATTATTATCATCAAGGGATTTGACAGGGAAACGGAGTGATGCAAAGCTACAAGGGTATGAAGTTACGTCGATTTTTTGCGCTATCTATGATAGTGATGGCTGGGCTATCCGTAAGTTTGGTATCTCGGGCGAATGCCGAGACAGTGGATTTTCAAGTTAACGCTAACCTGACTTATGAGGGTCCGAGCTGCTATTTGGCGGTTAATGGCAATAACGGGTCTGATTCTATTCACATAAACCCCGGTGATGAGGTGAGTATTACTCTGAATAATCAATCCGTGTCGGTCCCAATCAGGTTTACTTGGTTTGCGCCGTTGTCCTCGCAAACTAATAAAGAGTTTTTGCACGATTCTATTAACAGCGGAGAAAGTTTTACCAAGACTTATAGCGATGTGCACGAAGGCTTTGTAATAAGCTTCCAACTACCTATGGGTGAGTATTGCGGATCTTACCTCATGGGATACGCATATGTCTACGTGAACGAACCGGCGCCTGAGCCGGAACCTGCGCCCGTGCCAAGTTCAGTTGCGCAAAAGCCAAAGACCTCTAAAACATCTCCAACAACCTCGACTTCGACTACGCCGGCTGCAGATAGCGCGCTTGTCACAGCGACGAACACCGGTTTTACTTTAGGACTTATCCAGGTTGGCGGAGAGACTGTTGATTCTTCGCTGCCTATTGAGTTTGAGACATCCCAGCCACTTGTGTTGAGCGGAACAACAACCCCGAACGCAACAGTACTGCTTACGATGCACTCAACACCGCAAACCGTTACTGTGACGGCTGATGCGCAGGGAAACTGGAGCTATACGTTCAAAGATATTCCTGCCGGCGACCATTATATTGAGGCCCGCACTACTGATCCAGTAACGGGCATAACTACTGAGCCGAAAACTTTAATGGCTTTCTCGGTAAAACCTGTGGCCGAGAATTTAGCAGCGTCAGTTCCTTCAGGGAAGAACAGTGAGTTTTCAGCCATGAAATTTGTAATTGCAGGCATCGTGGCGGCCACCGTACTAACTTTTGCAGTATGGCGCTGGAGAGTGAAACTCCGCCACTATTATGCCGTAGCTCGGCATAAACTAGGGGCTTAACACGGGCGGTCCGTGCTAAACATTCAGGCCGGCTTACTCAGACAGTCGTCCTCATAGTTTTACAGAATAAATTACTATTTAACGCATCTTTCTGTCGCAATCTGCGAGAGATAGTATACAATGTGTAGGAAGTTTATAGTTTTGCATTAGTTTTTTTACGAGGGGCATATGCATAGTGACGATATACCTGGATCAGCAGGAGAAGGAGCAACAAGGCGACCTGAGCTACGTGTTGTACCATTGCATAACCGCTCCCCAGTTGACTTGGGTGGCGCGGCTTTGCATCTTGTGCCTGATGTTAGTGGTAGGTTAGATGGTACTGATAGTGAAGGGGAAAGGGCCGATGCCGCTCAGACGGATAGGAGTGGGAGAGTAGCCGAGCCAAGGAATGCTACTGGACCGCAGGACGTCACGGAGGAGACTGGTGTAAAACCGCCAGGGGGCAAAGGTCGTATAGATACAAATGGTGGTAAAGATGTAGGTACTGGTAAAGGTGGAAGCAAGGGTAGTGGGAAAAAGCCGGATACTACTCAGGGCGGAACAGAGAATAGGCAAAGAACGAGGAATAATGCTGGCAATGTCAGGAGAGCGGGTGCCCCCCTCCTGCTCCTGACTCGGTTGGACAGTATCTAAATGAAATAGGTATGGTACCCCTCTTAGACGCAGATGATGAAAGAAATCTGAGCCAGATCATTGAAAAGGGTCGAGAAGCTCAAGAGCGTATCGATGCAGGGGATAATTCTGCAGCTAATCGTCGGGCGGTTCGGTCTGGGGCGAGAGCAAAAGACCATTTTATACGCGCCAATTTACGTCTCGTAGTAAGTGTCGCGCGAAGATACCCACTGCCGCCATCAATGGAATTACTCGACCTTATCCAGGAAGGCAACCTCGGGCTCGAGCATGCAGTAGATAAGTTCGATTGGCGCAAAGGTTTTAAGTTTTCGACATATGCCACGTTTTGGATACGTCAAGCAATTGGCCGTTCCCTAGACCAAAAAGCTTCGCTCATTCGTTTACCAGGTGACAGGTCGGCAGGTTTGCGTGCAGCACTCCGCCAAGTTAGTGGCGACGGCGATGAGCTTGATGACGAAAACGCTCGGTTGCATCGTCTGACAACTCCGAC
>JAKOXV010000013.1 GCA_029780855.1 bacterium | reverse complement strand
AGCACTTGGTGCGGCCGCATTCGGTCTTGCACTCGTAGGTTCTAACTACATGAAAGCACTGGGGCGTAACCCAGAGGCTGGTAAGGCTGCCGGCCAGATCGTTATTATCGCAGCCATGATTGAAGTTACCGCTCTACTTGCGTTCCTACTCGGCGCGTTCTTGTTGAGCTAATCAAAGAAAGGGATACAGAAGGTGATAGGATTTTTACCACACATAATTGCAGCAGCAGAAGAGCCACAAGGAATTTCTGCGCTGGGGATTGATCCGTGGGCGCTGCTTGCTCAGGCCGTCACCTTCTTGATTCTCTTTTGGGTAATCAAGCGTTTCGCGCTTGATAAAATCGTTAACACCCTTGAAGATCGCCGAAAAACCATAAATAAAGGCGTGCTTCTGGGTATGAAAATGGAAAAGGAAAAAGAAGCCTTAGATGAGAAGGTTGAGCAGCTACTCCATGAAGCTCGTTTGGAATCTGACAAAATCATCGCCGGTGGTCATCGTGAAGCAGGAGAGATTATCAAGGCCGCTGAAGAAGCAGCAACCCGTAAGGCTTCGGCACTTATTGAAGATGCCCATAATCGCATTGATGAAGATATACAACGGGCAAAGAATGAGCTGCGTTCAGAAATGGTCCATCTAGTAGCCGACACAACGGAAGCGGTAATCGGCGAAAAGATTGATAGTAAAAAAGATCGAGAGCTTGTAGAGCGTTTGCTTAAGGAGGTTACGTAGGTGCGAACTATTACAAGGGGCGAACTGGCAAACGTATTAGCGACTTTGGTTTCTGAAACCAAGGATCAGTCAACGCTAGCCAAGAGAATAGCCGCTTTTCTAGTTGAAACCCATCAGACCCGAGAACTTGAGCAGCTTATGCGAGATGTTCGTTCCCTACGGGAAAAACAAGGACAAGTAGAAGCAACTATTACTTCGGCTTTCCCATTAAGTTCAGATGCCAAACGGCAGATTGAGGATTTACTGGCAAATCATTACCCCAGTGGCAGTACATTCATTATCAATGAAGAGGTAAACCCTGAGGTTTTGAGCGGAATCAAAATTAAGTCTTCAGAAAAACAGCTTGATGAGACGGCTCGCGGTAAATTGCGGAGATTAACCAAAGCGGTGGTTTAGAAAGGAAAATAAGGAGCGTAGATGGCAGATATTTCAATAAAGGAACTGAGTTCAGACATTCGCAAGGCGATTGATGAGCTTAAAACACAGGGTGATTTTGAAACGGTAGGTGTAGTAACCCGAGTCGGTGACGGTATTGCTTGGATCTATGGGCTGAGTGACTGTGGCTTTAATGAGATGATCGAAATAGATGCCGAGGATGGAACGACAGTAACTGCGTTTGCACTCAACCTTATGGAAGATGAAATTGGTGCTGTATTGCTCGGAAACGACATAAAAATAAAAGCAGGCACCAACGCCCGACTAACCGGTAAAGTGCTGGAAGTGCCAGTTGGCCCAGAGCTTGTTGGTCGTGTGATTGACCCGCTTGGTCGGCCACTTGACGATAAAGGTCCCATAAAAACCAAGCAAACAGGTTTGGTCGAGCGCCCAGCCCCCGGTGTTTTGGATCGTAAGGGTGTACACGAACCACTTATGACTGGAATTATGGCTATTGATGCCATGGTGCCAATTGGCCGTGGTCAGCGTGAACTTATCATTGGCGACCGCCAAACTGGTAAAACGGCCGTGGCGATTGATACGATGATTAACCAGCACCAGCAAGAAACCGGTGTTATTAACATTTACGTTGCTGTTGGACAAAAATTGTCCAAAGTTGCCCGCCTCATTGAGCGCCTGAAGCGCGAAGGCGTGATGGATCAAACCATCGTCATCGCTACTTCAGCTTCTGATCCTGCAAGTTTGCAATACCTTGCACCCTACACGGGGACTGCCATCGGGGAATATTTCCGCGACAACAGTCAGCATGCGCTAATCATTTACGATGACCTTTCAAAGCATGCCGTTGCCTATCGCCAGATGTCACTATTGCTCCGCCGTCCACCGGGACGCGAAGCGTATCCAGGTGACGTGTTTTATCTGCACTCTCGTTTGCTGGAGCGTTCCGCAAAACTGAGCGATGAAAAAGGTGCCGGTTCTCTTACTGCTCTACCCATCATTGAAACGCAAGCTGGTGACATTAGTGCGTATATTCCAACAAACGTAATATCCATTACGGATGGCCAAATATTTATGGAAACAACTCTGTTCTATCAAGGTATTCGGCCTGCTATTTCCGTTGGTCTGTCTGTATCCCGTGTGGGTGGCTCCGCTCAAACCAAGGCTGTTAAAAGTGTTGCCGGTAACCTTCGTCTTTCACTAGCACAGTTCCGGGAACTGGCTGCCTTTTCACAGTTCTCTACTGATTTGGACGAAGAAACTAAGGCAAGGATCAACCGAGGTCAGCGTTTGACCGAACTACTCAAACAGCCGCAGTATTCCCCACTATCAGTTTGGGAACAGACGGCTTCCCTAATGGCTGCCAACGAGGGTGTTTTTGATACCGTACCAGTTGACCAGATTAAGCAAGCTCAAGACGCCTTGCTAAAACGATTACGCAGCGACGCAAAGAAAGAAATGGGTGTTCTCAACAAGGGCGACAAGCCAACTGATGAAATCAAGAATACCATTCTTAAAGTCGCCAAAGATGTTGCTAAAACATATGAAGTAAAGGAATCCCTGAAATAACATGGCTAGCACGCAGGCATTAAAACGGCGCATGGGTTCTATAAAGAACACTAAGCAGATTACCAAGGCAATGGAGCTGGTGTCTGCCAGTAAGATGCGTCGTGCCCAGGAAAATGCTGCCAAGTCACGTGATTATCGTGCAATGGCTAGTCAGATCCTGACTCGCTTGCGTGAGCTCACAGACGTCGATATGCATCCGCTGTTCCAGCAGCGTAAAATCAAAGTTCGTCTGTACGTAGTTATTACGAGCGACCGTGGTCTAGCTGGCGCCTACAACAGCAATGTCTTAAAAGCTTTTACCAAGCGACTGCAAGATGATGTTGAGCTGGGCATAAAAAGTCAAGCGATAGTAGTCGGTAAACAGGCTGCTCGGTTCATTAGCAAAGTTGAACACTGTGATGTAATTGGAATTTATGAAGAATTCCCAGACCATCCTTCATCAAACGATGTCCGTCCAATTCTCAATACCGTGACTAGGCACTTTGCCGAAAAATCAGTCGATGCGGTCGAAGTTATTTTTACGAACTATCTTTCTAGCATCAGGCAAGAGGTAACTACCGATCACCTCCTCCCCGCTGCTTTTCAGCCTGTAGAAATTGAACCGGATCTAGAAGAAGCAATATTCGAACCCTCACCAAAAGCAGTACTTGAGAATGTGACGCTTAGGCTCATAGAGTCGCAATTAACGCAGGACTTTCTTGAAAGCCTTGCATCAGAACACTCCATGCGCATGATTGCCATGAAGAACGCTACTGATAACGCTAATGAAATTATTGACGATCTTAACCTAGCCTACAACACTGCGCGTCAGGCTAGCATTACCCAAGAAATCGCAGAAATCACCGGCGGTGCGGAGGCAATCAAATGAGCGTAGGATACGTTCCTGAAGCAGTGATCTTGCACGATGTCGATCACGGTAACCTTGATGAAATCCGTCGCGCAGCTACATTGCCCCTACCGGTAACATTACTGGGCTACACTGATCTGCCGGCGTCTGCAAACCCTTACGCTGACGACATGCGTGCAGAAGTATTCTTCAGAGCAGACCACGTATTAATTCAAGAAGACCTGTTGCGCGATGGTTGGACTGATGCAGCAAAGATAGCGCTCGGAGCCGTACTATTTACCAGTGCTCGACGGGCAAGGGTTGGTGTTTTTAGTAGTAATTACGAATACGCAGACGTACCCGTGCCGTATCTTTTTGAGAATACACCAGGAGCGGAAATTACCGTAGCACGGTTCCGGCCAAGAGAGCATATAAACGTAACGAGAGAAACATCGTATACACATTCAGCAAACGAAGGAGAAGCATAGATGGCAACAGCAACGAAAGCAAAAGTAAATGGTAAAGTCACCCAGGTAGTCGGGGTGGTTGTAGATATTGAGTTCCATGAAGATCACCTGCCGGCAATCTATAACGCTTTAGAAATCACGCTCGGCGACAAAACTCTAATCTTAGAAGTGGCGCAACACCTTAGCGAAACGAATGTTCGGGCAATTTCGCTCGGTTCTACCGACGGTCTTGAGCGGGGTTCTGAAGTTGTGGATACCGGTGCGCCAATTAGTGTGCCGGTTGGCGAAGAAACACTGGGGCGCATGTTTAATGTGATTGGCGAGCCAATTGATGGCAAAGGCAGCAAGTTTAAAGCTTCTGCGCCCATCCATCGAGAACCACCTGCACTCGATGAACAATCTGGAACGACAGAGATTCTTGAAACGGGCATCAAGGTGATTGACCTTATATGTCCGATTACAAAGGGTGGTAAAGTCGGTTTGTTTGGTGGTGCTGGCGTTGGAAAGACGGTGCTTATTCAGGAGCTGATCAACAACATCGCTAAGTTTCATAGTGGTTTCTCGGTGTTTGCTGGTGTTGGTGAACGTACGCGTGAAGGAAACGATCTGTACCACGAAATGGCCGAGTCTGGAGTGCTCGATAAAACAAGTCTGGTGTTTGGGCAGATGAATGAACCACCAGGAGCTCGCTTACGGGTGGGTCTTTCCGGCTTAACGATTGCCGAAGGTTTCCGTGATCAGGGGAAGGATACCCTTCTGTTTATTGATAATATTTTCCGCTTTACCCAGGCAGGCGCCGAAGTTTCCGCCCTATTGGGCCGCTTGCCGAGTGCGGTGGGTTACCAGCCGAACTTGGCTCAGGAAATGGGTAGCTTGCAGGAACGTATAACCAGCACCAAAAAAGGTTCTATTACCTCCGTGCAGGCGGTGTATGTCCCGGCCGATGACCTTACTGACCCCGCTCCAGCAACTACGTTCTCTCACCTTGACTCAACAATTGTGTTGAATCGTGCACTGACAGAACTTGGTCTTTACCCCGCTGTTGACCCACTGGATTCAAGTAGTACAATCCTTGACCCAGAAATCGTTGGCGAGGATCACTATAACGTCGCTCGCGAGGTTCAGCGTATTTTACAGCGTTACAAAGACCTCCAGGACATCATTGCGATTTTGGGTATGGAAGAGCTTTCCGATGAAGATCGTCTAACCGTAGATCGTGCCCGCCGAATTCAGCGATTCCTTACGCAGCCATTCTTCGTTGCTGAAGGATTTACGGGAAACTCTGGTAAGTATGTACCGCTTAAGGATACGATCAAAGGTTTTCAAGAGATTCTCGACGGCAAGCATGATAACAAGCCAGAAGACGCCTTCTATATGAAGGGTGGCATCAGTGAGGTTAAATAGCAGTGCTGCAATTTGAACTGGTAACCCTAGATGGTACAAAGTTCTCTGAAGAGGTGTACGAGGTACGCCTCCCTACCCCTGATGGAGAGATAGGTATTCTCCCCAACCACAGCCCTTTGGTAAGCGTTGCCGTTCCGGGGATCGCTACGATTAAGCGAAAACCTGGCGATATTGATGAGCTTTTAGAGCATTTTGCACTGAACGGTGGTGTTATAGAGGTGGCTAACAATCGCGTACGAGTGTTGGTTGATGAAGCCGATCACGAAGATGAAATAAACCAAGCAGAAGTAGAAAAAGCCTACCAAAATGCTCAGGAACTACGAGCCAAAGCGACCGACCAAATTTCTTTAGACAAAGCCCAGAGTCTTATTGATCGTTCTCAGGTTCGTCTGAAAATTGCGGAAATTCGACGTAGACGACCTCGCCGTCAACGTCGCTAGGCTGGTTCAGCTGATCTTCCAAGCTGCTAGCTGTTTCTTGCTTTACTATGGCGCCAAGTAGCGCAATTGTTGTTTTTAAAGCGGCTGGATCGGGTATTTCGCCACTAGCCTTAAACATTGCAGACGAACGCAAAATAGAAAGTGCCAGTTCTTGGTTAACGTGAGAAAGTTCAGCCCATATTTCGTCGACTTTTTCTGGTCGCTCCTCAATGTCTCGCAGAGATGAATCAAACGCTGCGGCCGGTAGTTCTAAAACGCTTGGTATACATTTACCTGTCGTGGTCATGTTTGGACCCCTCCAAAATAGTGTGAGCATATCGTAGCAGACCCCATATATTGTGCTTGTGACATTTGTCACAAAAATATTGGGATAATTAGCACGTAACGTTTGAAAAACAGATCAGACAAGCGTAAAATACGACTCTGGCTAAGAAAACTAAAGAGGAAGAAATGGAAGAAATGAATCCTTCTGATTTTAATGTGGTACAAACGACTGACGAAGTTGTTGATGAGCAGCATCTACTAGATATTACAAAACAAGAACTACAGGAGAAGTCTATGATGGAAGCAACCTTCTTATATGCTGGAGAATTACGCGGTGAAACAGATAAACAGCATTGGACCGGGGCAATTTCATTAGAAAAACGACTTCAGTCAGGAGAGCTAACCGAAGAAGATGTCAAAGCAGCTACCGAGCGATTGCCACAATCTTTTGTGAATGTGTCTGAAGGAGCTCCTAAGCGTTGTGTAGATGGACGAACGATTGAGGGTTATCAAGATACCGCTGCAAGTTGGTATGGTAGAGCGCTAGGGCCACAAGTCCAAGGCGGAACAGCAGGAGATGTGATTGCTGATCGCTTTAAAAAAGGCTATGAAACAGGAGCCACTTTCGTTGACGACGTTAAAGCATATCTTTCTCACAACCAAAGCAAATACGCTCCCGGTGATCACGTTGACGATCATGCCGAAGGAAGTAAGACGGGTTGCGGTGCAGTTGACGGACAAGAACGGAAGCTAGGAGTTTACATCAGCGACCGCGCAAAATCACTAGAAGCCGTTCTTTCGGCTATGTATGGTGCGGTAGATCAAACGATACCAAAAGAGAAGATAGATGCATTGAAGCAGCAGGCAGCTATTCTTTCCAAACATGCAGAGAGCTACTTTAATAAAAAAGAATTAGTCATAGATGACCTTAAGGGTCAAAACTCGCATTCTGTAGAAAAGCTTGTTGGGTCACATAACGAAGTTTCACTTACTTTGAATTTCGTAGAAGGCACCACGTTCCATCGTGACCACTACAATAGTTTTACTCAAGGAAAGATCCAAAACTTTAATCTCGATGTATGGGCAATTTTAGAAGAACACGGTGAGGATGCATTCTATGTGCTTGCAGACGCAGTTTCTACGGTGTTAGATCTTACCGATGGCAGTCTACGACTGTTTGTTCGGCTCCCTAAAGATAGCGCGGAAACCTCTGAAGCGGTATAAACTATAAAATCTTTTTTACATATGCTGCATTTCGTATTATGCTTGTAGCATAAGTAAAATTTATTGGAGGGTTTCCATGTTCGGAAGATCTAAATTCGCCATGATTGTGGCAGAATTTTTGGGAGTTGCCAGTATGATAACGGTAATTCTCTCTATTAGTAAGTCGGGCGTAGGCTTTAGCTTGTTTATTGCGAGTGGCGTCGGTTTTGCAGTATTTCTTATGTCGCTTGCCTTGGCAGGAGCATCGAATTCACACTACAATCCTGCTGTTACGCTCGGAATGTGGACGACCAGAAAAATCTCAACTCTAGATGCAGTGCTATATATTGCTGCACAGTTTTTGGGCGCACTTGCCGCTTGGCAGCTGTATGTGTATCTCGTTGGTCAAAAACTTACAAACATCGCAGGCAATACCTTTAGCTGGAAGGTGTTTGTGGCAGAGGTGGTTGGTGCGTTTGTGCTGACACTTGGTTTTGCCGCCGCAGCGTATTCTGGCTATAGAGGCCTGAAGTACTCTGCAACCTTAGGTGGTGCAGTATTTTTGGGAGCACTGATTGCATCTGTTGCTTCAAATGGTCTAGCTAATCCAGCCCTAGCACTGGGAGTCCAGTCCTGGAGTCGAGCATATGTGTTAGGCCCCTTACTTGGTGGTGTAGTAGGTGTCAACCTATACGCATATCTTTTTGCGCCTGCAAGTGAACGACCAACATATGCAGTAGCAACCGCTTCTCGCAAAACTACTACAGCTAAGCCAGTAGCAAAAAAGAAGGCCGCCGCAAAGAAGAAACCAGCTAAAAAGACGACTACCAAGAAAAAGTAAACGTTTTACGTAGTTGCATCAAAATAGCTCCAGCCTTACACCTGGAGCTATTTAATTGCGTTTTACTTTTTTAGTAAACTATCTTCAAAGGCTATGATACCTTTTGTGGAGGGTGGAAAATGAGTGATATCGGGAAAATCTAGTTCAGTGATCCGCTTCCAAACCGCCTGTACGAGCTGTCGTATACGCTGTTCCTCGGTCTCGTTGAAGTGCAAATGCAGATCAACAATCTCTCCGCTTTCGTTGGGCTCTACAAATTGCAGGAAGGCATCAGTAACTTTGTAATCTTTAAAGCTATGTGACGATTCGACTAGTATTTTATATAGGTAAAGCTGCTGTCGATACTTGTGAAGTTTTACATCGTTTGTCAGCCATTTCGCATGCGATTTTCCTGTTTTAAAATCTATCAAGGTGATAGTCTTATCCGTGTTATTAATAACAAGTTTGTCGATATTCCCAGTTAAATGAGCTTCTTCAATAAATGAACCTTCTTCGCGGAAATTTCGTTCATGGAGGTGGTCTGGAAAAAAGCTATCTTTCTTTTGCTGGTAGAAATCCATAAGAGCTTTCCTGCCCCGCTGCAAGAGCTGATCCTTTATATCTGTTGCTACGCGCTGGGAAACTATGATGCTTTCAAATGTCTGTTGAATCTGTTTAGTTGAGGGCAAACTTCCTGAACTAACCTGATGAATATGCATGTACTGGATAGTTTTATGGAAGGCATCGCCATAGATGCCCTCTATCATCGGTGCACGTGGGAAACGCAGCAAAGTATCGATAAAGAACTGTTGTGGACCCCCGTACATGACGTCGGTGAAGGCATTAAGGTGAGTAGGAGCAAGTTGGTAGCGTTCAAGACGGTTAGAAAGCAGAGCTTTCAGCGAGACAGCCCGAGAATTGGCTACATGTCGATTCTGCCAGAAAGTAGACAGTTCATGTACGGCGGGAGGATTCCCATCATCAAGATGCACTACCTGCCTGCCTTCCGGCAATAATGGGCTAGTTATGGATTTGTTTTCTTCTGTTTCGCCTAGGAACTTTAAGTGCGACATGGTCTTTTTTGCAAAGTTATTTTCATAGCTGGTTAAGTACAGATTGGTTTTTGCGCGAGTGAGAGCAACATAAAAGAGGCGTAGTCGTTCGTCTTCGTTGGCACCACCATAGCGGATAAATTGAAGGTTTTGTGGGAGCGGTACCTTTGAGGATCCGCCGCGATGTTTAGAGCCCCACACCTCATCCAGGCAAGCTAACACAAATACAGCAGCAAACTCTTGACCTTTAGCTTTGTACGCCGTCATGATTTCGACGGCGTCTGAGGATTCGTGATACGGGCTGGTGTTTAGAATTTTGATATTTGCTTGACGGTGTGCTTCTACGAACTCAAGTAGATCGCCTATCGTAAGTGGATCAGTATCAGCTGCCCGGTATTCTCGCAAATGTTGACGGAGAACGGTGAGATTTGAAAGAAGTGACCAAAAACTCGAACCTTCAGTTTGCTGCCTCTCTTTACCAAAATAGTACTGGTAAAACGGCGATCTATACGGCTTAGCGTCTTTTTCATGTAAGTGTAGCGGCTCAGATCCGATAAGGTAATCAAGCAGTAGCTCTACCGTCTCATGGCTTGCAATTAGGCTTAGGCGAATGAAAAACAGTGCGATGTGCTCAGTTTTTGGAGTAGTAAGCAACATGTTCGTCCACGAAGTTTTGGTGTCGTAGGATTTCCAAGAGAGGTTCCATATCTCCTCAGTTTCCAAACCCCAAAACTCGAAACTTAAAACCTCTGGCCAGAGGCTTGCGCTCAGTGCTTCATTTTGCATAGAAAGCGCTTCAACTAATCGCGCCATCTGTAGCAGCTCGGATACTGCTGGGTCATCCAATATGTTTTCGCGCTTATCATACCGTACCGATATGCTTTCTTGCTGGAGGTATGGGACAAGAGGTTCTAGATGCTTATGTTCTGGAGCTAATACAGCAATGGAATTTGGCTGCATGCCTTCGGCTATAAGCTGCTTAATTTTCTTTGCAACCCACACAAACTGAGCCAGATCACTTTTGAATTCGTGACGTTCCAAAACTGATTGCTTGGGCAAATCGGCTTTTTTAGCAACGATATTTTTTTCTATGTTTGGAAAATTGTAGTGAAGACGGGTGTTGATCTGTCCGGCTATTCCTGCGGCCATTTGGAGTATTTCGTGGTGGGAACGGTAGTTTTCACGTAACGGAATGACCAGTACATCTCTGTAGTTCCGGTGGAAAGCAAGCATGTGTGAATAATCGGCACCCTGAAATGCGTAAATTGCTTGATCGTCATCACCTACAGCTAGGACATTCGGTCGATCTTCATTGACTGGATTGTCGGTTAGTAACTCTACCAATCTTAATTGGGCAGCGTTAGTGTCCTGAAATTCGTCTAGCAGCAAATATAAATATTGCTCCTGTAAGGTATATTTGAGGTCGCTGTGCTTCTCGAGACCTCTTATTGCTTTCAGTATCATGTCGTCGTAATCGTACAGGTTGTGTTTTTTAAGAGTATCGCGGTATTTCTCATATATATCGGCGCTGGCGTAGAGCTTAGCTATGGTATGTACACCATCTACTACAAATTTCCCGTTCTCGTCCTTTGCGAGCCAAGCATTCTTCCAGGCGGTCAAAGTGGTTGTTTTTCCGGTTTCTTCGCACTCTTGCAATGCCTGGCCAAGCTCTCTAATCCATAGATTAGCAAGCGGAACGATGCCGTCGATCTGTTCGCTCTGTTGCTTTTTAGAGGTTATATCGTACAGTTCAGAAAAGGCCGCAACTGAACGTTTGTCAATACGATTGACCACAGCTAGGCATTCTTGCACGATTGGCGTAGTGCGCTGAATAAATAATTCATTTTGTTTTGCAATGTTCCTGATGTCCTCAGGTTCAAGCAGAGCTCGTTTGTAGTCACTTATCAAAGATTTTATGTCAAAGATATACGCGTCAGCGAACTTTAATGGGTTTCCGTATGGAAGAGCTTTAATGATTTTGCGAAGGATCTGGTCCATACCAAGATCATCTATTGGTCGGGCATCGGGCATTTCAGTAGAGAAAAAATCAGGATATCGGCGAATCAACTCACTTCCAAACGCATGGTACGTGCTAATGGTGACATCATAGGCCGCTTGGCCTATTAGGTTCACGAGCCTTTGTCGCATGGTATGTGCAGCGGATTCTGTAAATGTAAGACATAAGATATTCTGCGGAAGCGTATCGGTGGTTTTGAGGATGTGCGCAATCCTGACGCTCAGTAGCTGCGTTTTCCCCGTTCCAGGACCGGCAATAACCAATACAGGCCCCTCAATCGTGGTGACCGCTTGTTTTTGCGCTTGATTGAGCGCGGCAAATTCTGTTTCATAATTCCCCATCTACCCATGTATTGTACCGGTTTTACCGAGTTATGCACAGGTTAACGACTCTAGTTAGGTTGGATCTTTTATTTATCTTCTTGCAGCAGTATGCTTAAAGTAACAACATGATCGAGGAGGAAATCTTATGGCCACGGCTTTACAGGATCTAGAAGCGAAACTTAATGAAATGCTTGTTGATAAGGCGCCGGTCCAACTCCCCGATAACTGGCGTAAATGGATCGCTACATATGCTTGGGTATTTGCCCTCATAGGACTGGTTTTCGGCGTTATTGGCTTCTTTTCTTTACTAGCCCTACTTGGTGTCGTGTCCGTCTTTGGTGTAGTGGTAGGTGCTGGGGGTTATGTTTTTATGGCATGGGTGTCAATGCTTTTTATGGCAGCCTACCTAGTGGTGTTAGGGATAGCTATTCCTAAACTTAAAAAAATGGATAAATCAGGATGGGACCTGCTGTTCTACAGTATCTTGGCGTTTTTTGTATACGATGTATTTCGAGATTTGCGTTACGCCAATTATTCAACTTTCATGGCAATAATCTGGACTATAGCCGGAACCGTGCTTTCGCTCTATGTCATCTTTCAAGTACGTCAGTATTTCAAATCTACCTCGAGCATTAAACCAAATGGTTCGTCTGTTAAAAAATCTGCTAAATAATCATCAATTGCTGCTATTCTAGAGAAGCGATAAAACATAACTAAGGGGGGCTGGAATTATGCAAGCATTTCGTGAGTTCGTCAGTAAGTTCCCTACGAAGAAGTTCGATAAAGGTGAGCTTATTATTATCGGCGGTGAAGCGCCACAGTCAGCCTATGTGGTAAAACGTGGCATCGTAAAGAGCTATTCTATTACCTCCGATGGTTTAGAACGCCCCATTAGTTTTGATTCAGAAATGGATATATTTCCGCTTGGCTGGGTGTTTAACCTATTGCCGTGGGCACAGTACTACTACGGTGCATTTACCGATTGCGAGATCTATATTGTCCCTCGAGAGGAGTATATTGAGTACTTAAAAACCCGTAAAGAATCTTTATATGACGTATTTGCAAACTTCGTTGTTGCTCATCTTAATCTGCAAATGCGGGTAAATGCACTAGAACAGCCAAAGGCAATTGATAAGATTATTCACACCCTTCACTACTTGAGCATCCGACATGGCCGGGAATTGGCACCAAATACCGTTAGGATTGGGTTACCGCTTACGCAGCAAGATCTAGCAAACATCATGGGCTTAACGAGAGAAACTACCGGCATTGAACTTAAAAAATTAGAAAAAAAGGGTGTCGTAACCTACCGGCGGCAAAACTATATCGTGCACACCGCCGAACTAAACGCCATACTTGATGAAGAATATGACCAAGCGAGGATTAAAAAATAGGTAACCAGTAAAAAGCCCTCCCTTTTACCGGGAAGGCTTTTATGTCACGCATTGGGTTTTTAAATGCTCTGGTGTTTTAGTTTTCTCCAACGACGCGCACGTAGCCTATCGGCTTTAGCTTGCCAATCTGACGAAATATCATCATACAGCTCATCAAAATTGCTGTATACCTCATCAGCTCTTGTTGGTTTGTTAGAAAAGTTTACCTTTGTCATTATACCCCCCTTGCTTGTTGCAGTTTCATAGTAGCTAAAATGCTAATGCCCTGCTGTGATTTTTTTCACACAACCGTATTGTTTTATTGTGAAAAATATCATGGTAGCACGGTAGGGCTAACTGTAGGGTTGTAGATGGGAGGGATGTAGTGATGGAAGATGTGAAACTATATTTTGAAGATTTAGAGGATGCCCCACGCGATCCGCATAAACGCCGGTAAATCGCTATCGAAAACGACCAACGAGAGGACATTGTATCAGCGACCTCTCAGAATAGTGGCATACTATGAGACCTAATGAAAAAGGCGCTCATCATAATTTTAGCGGTCGCGGTTCTGGGAGTCTTAGCAACGTATGTGGTGCCACATTCTAAAGTAAACAACGGGTTATCGAACAAAGGCACCGTTCAAGTGTCCAACGACACAAATGCCACTGCCACACACGCTACTTCTGGGCAGCAAGCAGCGGTGGCAATATCTCCTGTTTCTAACAACAGTGCCACGGGTGCATACAAAGATGGAAGCTACACTGGTACAAAAGAAAGTAATCCATACAATGATGTACAGGTAATGGTTACGGTTGGCGGTGGAAAAATTACCGACGTGACATTTACAGCGCTTACCTATGAGAGTGGACATTCTTATTCGATTGTTCATCACGCTGCACCTGAATTAAAAAGCCAGACCATCACAGCTCAAAGTGCCCACATAGATGGCGTTTCTGGCGCAACATATACTAGCGAGAGCTATGTCACCTCTCTGCAGGCGGCGCTTGATCAGGCTAAGCGGTAACATATGCCATGAGAAGAGTGGCACATATTATGGGTATGCCAATTAGTGTTGATGTTCCTGCTTGTGCTACCGATACTATATTCGATGAGTGTTTCTCCCGTCTGCATGAAATTGATTCTATTTTTAGCACCTATCATCCTAACACTGAGGTGTCACGGTATCGCAGCGGATCTTTGAAGCTGCAAAATACTAGCAAAGATTTTATGAAAGTCATGGGTGCTTGTAAGGAAATTGAGTCTAACACTAGAGGCTATTTCTCTGCTTGGTATGGTGGTACATACGACCCCTCTGGATATGTGAAGGGCTGGAGTATAGAGCAGGTAGCTACCCTATTGCGGCAGCACAAGTTGCAAACTTTTTATATAAATGCGGGTGGCGATGTTTTGGTGAGTAGTAACTCAAGTAAAACGTGGAATATTGGGATTGCTGATCCGCAAAACAGAATGCAGACAATTGGTGTTATTTCATTACGAAATGGCGCGATTGCAACATCGGGAACGTACGAGAAGGGGGCGCATATCATAAACCCTAAAACTGCGAGCAAGGCGACAGAAGTCTTAAGTGTTACGGTGTGTGGTCCTGACATTATTAGAGCCGATATTTTAGCCACCACAGTATGTGCAATGGGTGTAGCGAAGGGCAAAGAATATATTGAAAATCAGCCAGATTACGAAGCTATGATTATAAGCGCTGCCGCAGAATTATCATTTACGAGTAATTTTCAGCGTTCTTAAAACGCAAACCGCTCGCTGATAATTCTCTTTTGTGGAAAGCCGTTGTGCTTTAGAAGTGTCTCTATGTCTTTTGACATGCCATCTGGCCCACAAATGTATGCCACTGTATTTGGCCCAACAAACGGTGCAATGGCAGCTTGATCGATGTATCTATTATTACCACTAACATACACCTCTATTCGCAAGCCCCTCCCCTGTAAGGCGGCAAGTTCGTTCCTGAAAGCGATCTGTTTGGGATGGCGAACTGCATACAGTAGGGTTACCCGTTTGCCTTCCCCGATGAGCTGGTCAATATAGCTTAGGTACGGTGCTACTCCGATGCCGCCGGCGATGAGAAGAATGTCGGGAGAAGTAGCTCGTTCAAGCGTAAATGCACCTCTTGGTCCATCAATGATCACGGGAGTTCCCACGGCAAGGTTCTGAAGTTTGGCACTAAAATCGCCGCTCCCTGCTTTGGCTGTTAGTCTAAGCCTATCCTTCTGTGGCGCCACAGAAAATGAAAATGGATGCCCTTCCCACCACATACCGGGCGCTATAAACCACCAGGTAGCGTATTGCCCTGGGCGAAAAGCATACTGCTCAATATTTCTACCCGTAACGTAGATGGAATAAATTCCTTCTCCTTCACTAACGATTTCAGAAACCTTAAATCGATGTTTCAGGGTTATATATAGGGGGCGTATAAACCGGTATATACCTAAGAGCCCAAAAACGAGCAGATATAGCATATACCAGTACGCCACGAACCACTGCTGTTTCACAAAATCGCCCCCAGAATTGACCTGGTGTAGAAATGTTAGTAGTACTGCTGCATAGATGGTGAGATGAGACAGAAACCAGATTTCGTAGCGCATTCGTTTACGAACCGCTTGCACAGAAACAGCAGTAGCTGCAAAAAATATCATAGTACCAATGGTCGCTTTGAAAACATCTTCAAACTGAGTATTGAGTTGTAAAAATTGTGGCCACCAACCTAAATGCCCTCCAACTCCGTAACCTATTACAAAAAATACGATATGCGCACTGATGCTAAGCAACATAAGGTAACCGTTCAATCGGTGAAGTTCCATATTCTCATGGAGGTCAAAACTTTCTTCAATAAACGGTATTCGTCCTATTAAAAGCACCTCCAACAGAATTGAGAAGGTTGCTAGTAGACCAAACAATCTTCCCAGCGCAATTAATTGCCCGCCAGGAAGATGAAACATATCTCCACTACCTAGCCACCAACCAATCAAGAGAATTGTAATTGATGCAACTAATCCGGTATAAAACAGTCGCCGAAAGGAAGTTCTGGTAGTTTTGGTGTCCATTACCCTAATTGTATGGGCTAAACCTAAGTATAAGCTGAGCCGGCTTTAGTGGACGAATGGAATACGCACGCTAAAGCGCGCGCCTTTATTGGCTTCGCTTTTCACGCTTATTTCACCCTGATGCATGGTGACAATATTTTTTGCGATAGCTAAACCAAGGCCATACCCTCCGGTTGTTGCTTTTGTTCGGGCCGCATCTGCTCGGTAAAAGCGCTCAAATACCCGTTTTTGTTCGTTTTTATGTATACCAATCCCCTTGTCTGAGACGGTGATGGTAACTTTTGTCTGATCTTTCGCTGTAGTAATTGTTATCGGAGATTTGTCCGGACTGTATTTTATTGCATTATCGAGCAGTATGACGATCACCTCTGTTAGACTCGGCTCGTCACCTAAGACCACCAACCCTTTCGTACCAGAAACTTTAATAGCTATGTGCTTTTTCTCTGCCGCCTTGGAGACTTGCCGCAGGGCTTTTATGATTATGTCATCCACTTCAACGGCAACAAGTTCTAGTTCGTGTGATTCCATGCGAGCTAATCGCAGCAAGCCCTCAGAAAGCGTGGTCAGCTTTCCGAGTTCTTCCAAGTTGCTGTGCAATAATTTCTTAGCATCTGAAAGTGTCATTTTAGGGTTCATAAGTGCCACTTCTATCTCGCTTTGCATAGCTGCGATCGGCGTTCGGAGTTCGTGGCTGGCATCTGCGGTAAATTGGCTCTGGGCTTCATGCGCCTCTTCAATGGGACGTAACGTTCTGCTGGCAAGATAGTAACTTAGTATGCCACCGCCAAGTAATATGAGCAGATTAATTAAAAGCAACTGCCGCAATAACCGGTCGCACGCTTCGTCATATTCACGTTGTCGCTCATTATAAAAACGTTGCTGGAAGTCTGCGGGAAAGTTCTGGAATCTTTGTAATAGAGAAGTTTGGCGGTCATATTGTCTATTAAATTCCTGTATGGAAACATTGTATAGGCTAATACTAAAAAAGAGGCTGATCACCATAATGATAGCCAGGTAAAATGCTGCAAGTTTAAGCGAAGCCTTGTGAAACATTATTTTTTACCGAATACGTATCCAAATCCTCTTTTAGTATGAATGAGTGCTGGCTTATTGGGAAATGGTTTATCAATTTTAGAACGAAGGTATCCCATGTAAACTTCTACGGTGTTCGGCAGAATGTCGCTGTCATAGTTCCAAACGTGGCTCATGATGGTGTCTTTGCTCAACACTCGTTCAGCATTCCTTATCATGTATTCTAGTAAGGCAAATTCACGGGCTGTAAGCTCAATTTGTGCACCTTCCCTAGTAACACTGTAGTTGTCCGTATCAAGCACTACATCTTCATATGATAATGAGGTATCAAGAGCTTGTTTAGGGCGCCGGAGAAGTGCTCTGACACGGGCGATAAGCTCCACGAAAGCAAAAGGCTTTACTAAGTAATCATCAGCTCCGGCGTTGAGTCCGGCGGCTTTATCAAGTATTTTGTCACGTGCAGTTAATAATAGAATTGGAACGTGGTTCTTCTGTTTTCTTAGTATTTGCACAATACCAATACCATCAGTAGAACCGGGTAGCATACGGTCAAGTATAATCAGGTCATATGGTTCACTAGTTGCCATTGCGAGTCCATCGTCTGCGTCATACGCAACGTCTACCGCATAGGACTGCTGCTCCAAACCTTGTTTTACTGCATTTGCGATTTTATGCTCGTCCTCTACTATAAGTATTCTCATAGTTCTATTGTATACCGTGGTGACTGAGAAAAGCCTGTATTAACGCTTGAAAATATCGCAGCCCAGAACCTTACCGGGCTGCGATAGAATAACTTTATTGCGTGTCATTGTCGGATTCTGTCTGTCCCTGTGGACCATGGTGCCCGTGCGGGCCATGTCCGCCCATCGGCGCATACTCTGACGGAATCTTATTGTCGGTTAGCCACTTCTTGAACTCCTCCATCTTAGTTTTCATGGCGTCCTTTCTTTCGCTCATTGACTTATCTTTGAGTGATTCTCGAAACTTCCGGAGCTCATCTAGTTTAGCGAGCAATTTCGTTTCTTGATCTTGGGTAAGTTTTCCTTCTTTTACTGCTTGATCAAGCTTTTCTTTGAATTGCTGCTGGTGTTGAGTCTCCTTCTCTTGCCTGTTTTCATCAAAGACCTTTTGTACCTCTGATTTATTTAGATTGAATGTAGATGCAATTTTATCTACTAAGCTGGAACTTTGTGTGACTTGGCTTTGCGCTGATACGATGCCCGTACCGGCTATTCCTGCGGCCGTTACGCTCAATATTGCACCCCCAATAAGTAATGATTTTTTAATCATTAACTCCCCTTTTCTATTACGGTTACTAAAAAGTACTAGCCGGCTTGTGTATTGCTGGATGTCCAGCACTCACAGCGTAACTGATGAGGTTGAGAGTATTCTGAATTGCACAACCAGGGGCAGGTTCAGTATCTACTCAGGCTACAGATATGCGGCCACAGGCAAGCCTTGGGCCACCACTATGCCCAGAGCCAGATTCGCCTGGTGTGTATGGGTCGGGGTTGCCGTGTACCATCAATGATGTTCCTTCTGTTGGTTGCAGAATAGAAACTGGTCCATCTGACAAAGTCACACGGGTGGTTATTGCTTCGAGTACACCGTTTCCGTCATTTCCAATCGTAATACTAGGAAGATCTCCGGCGTGGTAGCCGTGATTTGCATCTGCATCGCTGTTGCCATTTGGGCCTGGGTCAAAGTGTCCTCCTGCACAGGTAAATCCGCTACACTCACAGTCTCCCTTTTCGTGAATGTGAACAGCATGTTTGCCTGGTTTTAAGACTTCTGGATTGCCGCTAAGTTCAAGATGAACATGTACGTATTTATAGCCGTCTACTTCATATTCGGTAAAGGACGCCTTCCCCTGAACGTCTGGACCATGTACGTCTGCTTGGGCTTTCTTGGTTATTGATTTATTTTCACAATCTAATCCTACTTTCATACTCCACTCCTTAACTAGATCTATTGTACCAGTGCGCAAGCAGAAGAAATGGTATCTATGCTATATTGATGGTAATGAAGAAAATAAAAATAGCCGTCGTAACGTGCTATAAAGATGCGGATTATATCCGTTCGCGTGTAATTAGAAATGCTTTTGCAAAAAGTAGCCGCTACCAGCCCTTTGTGATTAAAAATTCAAAAACAGGATTCCTGAAGTATCCTGAGGTACTATGGCACCTAAGAAAACTTTTGAAAACCGAATCAATAGATGCAATATTTCTAAACTTTAGAGGGTATGAGCTTCTTCCATTCGTGTTGTTCATGGCTCGTAAACGACCCGTGATTTACGATGAGTTTAGTCAGCCAGTGGAGGCCGTAGAAGAACATAGAATGCAAAAATCGGGTATTGTCTCCTGGCTAATGGGTTTATGGAAATACTTTGCCGGTCCATATTACTGGATGCTTAATCATTGTGCATTGGTTCTCATAGATACTAAGTCGCATGCTGACTACGCAGCCAGGATATCTCGCACAAACCGTTCTAAGTATCTTGGTATACCGGTGAGTACTGATGAAACGATATTTAAGCCGGGTACGCCTCCTAGCAACGATTCATTTTCGGTATTCTTTTACGGCAATGTTCTGCCATTACATGGCCTAGAAACGATTCTAGATGCAGCGGTTACAGTAGCTAATGATCCGGGCGTTTCTTTCTATATCGTGGGTGGAGACAGAGAAACAAAAAATATGGTAAAGTCGGCCGTTCGCAGTGGGGCAAATATCAGCTATGAAAAATATCTGCCGATCGAGGAAATAGCTGACAGGATGCGTCAATCTGACCTATTTATTGCCGGACCATTAGGGGATACCCCCCAGGCACAACACGTTATTACCGGTAAAACCTACCAGAGTTTAGCTTGCAGAGTGGCAACTGTGGTGGGCGACAATGAAGATACTGCTATCTACTTTGATGACAAGGTAAATTGCCTAAAAGTTCCGCAGGCTGACGCTGCCGCACTTGCAAAGGCAATTCGATGGGCTGCTAAAAATCCACAACTCATAAAGAACATTGCTGAAAAAGGTCATAGAACCTACGTGTCAACCTTTTCAAACGAATCGGTTGCCAAGCAGTTGTTTAACGCTCTTGAAAACGTAGGGCTATAAGTTTTTTTCTTCCGAGCACCAGTAATATAAAGCCAAATAGTAGGGCTAAAAAGGTGACATACATGACACGGTCCACAAAGTTGGTGGTCACGATAGCTGCGTTGTCTAGGCCGGTAAGCTGTTTGGTAAATATTAGAAATGCTTCCCGGAAACCAAGCGCACCTGGTGTTAGTGATACAAAAAGGGCGAAATTTGCCGTACCCGTGTAAGTCAGTAGTTGCCTGATGGTCAGATCGTGACCGAGGCTATGCAACTCTACCCCGTAAATGGTCGCGATCAGGCTTAGTTGAACAAGTACCCCAAAGATAAAACCAACAACTAGTCCAGGAGAGAAATGAAGCCGCGGGTTTCCTTTTCGTTTCCTGTAGATTTTAAGTGCCATGTAAAGAAAGCCACTACCTAGCAAAAACAGAATTGCGCACAGCCACAGCGGTAAAAAGCCTACTATGAAGAATGTTCCGCTAACCGCCGAAAAACATGCGTAATACAACACGACCGTGTAAAAGTAGGATCGCATTGAGACATCGTGTTTTTTCTTTAAGTATGCAATCCTAAACCCTGGACCACTTTGTAGTGGTCCAAAAAAGTTAACAATCGAGGAATACCCAGTTATCAAGAAGTTTTCCTTGTAGCTTAGATCCTTACGACACATTTTTAGCATAAGATCATAGACGAAGGCCAAAACAAGCGTAACCACAGCGTAGAGTCCAATTATTATCGCGAGCGACCACTTGTTCATAGTTTTGAGCTGATGTATTGCTTCTGGATTTCGGGCAAAAAAGGCAATAAACAAACACACGGTCAAGATAATTATTGCGACCATGGCAATCGGCTTTATGCGCCGCCACTTTGCCCGTGCCAGAACGACAAGCTTAGAATTCATAGTACTTATACTAGCTCATATCCTAACATTCGCCTACTTAAGGCTTGCTTCAGAAAAGGGATAGTATAATAGAACCTAATGACTATAAAAAGTAGGTTGAAAAACCGTAGTATTGCATGGTTTAGTTCAGGGGCGTTCTTTTGGGTAATCATAGCTGCATTTGCTTTGAGTGCGCTCTGGATAGCCATCTCAAGCCGATACCCTATGGCCTTTGATGAAGAGTTTCACATAGGAATAATTAAGCTTTACGCTTCACGGTTTAATCCGATAATTGGGGCTCATATACCTGGAACAGAAAGCTTTGGGGCAGTCTCGCGTGATCCTTCGTATCTTTATCACTATGTGATGAGTTATCCTTGGCGGGTTATTACGCACTTCATACATTCCTTTGAGGCACAGGTTATTGCTATGAGGTTACTCAACATCATACTCTTCGGAGTAGGAATCTGGATTTGGAGAAACGTGTTGAGGAACACCGGTATAGAAACCGTAGCGGTAAATATCATCCTTTTGGTATTTGTACTAACACCGGTAATACCACTCGTCGCTGCCCAGATAAACTACGATAACCTATTATTTTTAATGACCGGATTATTCATGCTTAGCGCCTTGAGAATACTTAGCGCATTAAAGAAGCAACAGCTTGATGCTCTTGATGTAGGGCTACTGCTATTGCTGGGCTTGATGACTTCCTTAGTTAAGTATGCGTTTCTGCCTATTTTTGTTATTACGGTTGCCTACCTGGTGGTTATGGTACTGATGCATGCAAAATATTCCCGTATGTATCGCCGATCACTCACCCAGTCTCTTCAGTCCGTGCGACCACTGCTAAAAGGGTTACTTATAGTGAGCCTGGTACTAGTCAGCTTTTTGTTTATTGAGCGATACGGTGTAAATACGATACGATATAAAACGCCTATTCCTGAGTGTGATCAGGTACTTAGTATTGATCAGTGCCAAGCTTACGGGCCTTGGGCAAGAAACTATATGTATCTACAGCAAAAAACGTCATTTAGTCTCCGACCGTTTTGGTATGTAAACTTTTGGATGCGCAGAATAGTCTTTAATCTGCTTTTTGCGGTAAACGGTTATTGGACGGGATATTCCACGGCAAATCCTATTATTTGGCCTAAAACCGGGTTCATCTTAGCTAGCTTTCTGGGTTTGCTTGGATTGCTGGTATACGCAAGGCGCATTTTTGCCAATCCTATCACTCGGTTTTTTGCGGTGGTTTCTGCGCTGTATATACTCATACTTTTTATGCAGAACTTGTCCGAGTATATTCATTTAGGAAATCCGGTTGCTATACAGGGACGATACTTGCTACCTGTCCTTATTCCTCTATACTATCTGGCTTTTATGGGTATAAAGCAATTGACAGGGCGTAGTGCTAGACTACAGTTTGTATTGTCTTCAGTGGTGATTGGGTGTTTCTTGTTAGGCGGCGGAGCGCTCACCTACATAGCCAGGAGCAATGATGAATGGTACTGGAAGAATCAAACGGTTGTGGATATCAATAGCCGAGCGCAAAAAATGGTCCACTATGTAGTGCCGTATTCACGCTAGGTTACTTTTTATCGAACCTAATTTCTTTCAGATGTTCTAGAGAGTTCTCGATCAAAATCCGGTTGGTGCGAGTGAGGTCTGCTAACACGCCAAGCATCATTGATAAGAAGGATGCAATTAGAAGTACCGATCCTAATAGTAGCGACTGTAGATGGGCACCTTGTTCATGTTGTAGTGCAAAATATACGTAGCGTAAGAACGGAATTATACCCAGAACCGCAAAAAATAAGCTAAGGGAAGCAAAAATTACATAAGGACGGTACATAATGTATGCCCGAATAATTGCCATAGAAGATTTCCCGATATGTTCCCACATATTCTTGAATAAGCGTGATTCACGAGTTTTGCGGTTAGTTTTGATCGGAATGCTCTGGATGGCGAGCTGTTTATTACCGGCTTGGATAATAGTTTCCATGCAATAGCTAAAGCGGGTTATGGTATTTAGTTGCAGGAGTGAATGGCGTGAATAAGCCCTGAAACCGCTGGCAGCGTCTGGGATCTGTGTGTTGGCTGCTACATTAACGATACTACTGCCGATTTTTTGGAGTTTTTTCTTCAGGGGTGAAAAATGTTCAATTGTTTGGGTTTGTCGGTCTCCTATTACAATATCTGCTTCTCTGCGAATAATTGGTTGCACTAGGTCGGCGATTCGTTCACTTGGGTATTGATTATCACCATCAGTATTAACAACTATGTCAGCACCTAAGCTAAGCGCGTTATTTACGCCATCATGGAACGATCTTCCTAGGCCCTGCCAAGGTCGACTAATTATATGGTGAACGCCAAGTTTTTTAGCCACCTCGACGGTTTTGTCAGTAGAACCATCATCAATAATCTGATACTCGAGAATATCTACACCAGGAATTGATTTTGGCATTTTTTCAAAAACTAGTGGAAGTGTTTTTTCTTCGTTAAAACACGGTACCTGAATAATAACCTTCACGTTGTCTCCTCAGACCTTATACGTCATAGTATACCGGAATAGATAGGATTTTGCTTCAGGTCGATTATTTACGTAGAGCCGCTTCTACGCGCTCTTTATTTATGCCGTTTATAAGCCGGGTATATCCCATCCCGCGAAGAATATTCATTGCCACATTCGACCTACTGCCACTTAGGCAGTACAGAATTATTTGGGTATCCTTTGGTGTATTGGCTAGTTGTTTTGCGCCGGCCATAATTTCTGACGGAGGCATGTTGATCGCTCCCGATACATGTCCGGCATTAAATTCATTTGGTTCTCGAACGTCGATAATAAGTGTCTTCATATGTATGTAAGTATAAGCTTAAAGTTGCTAATGTCAACAATTTACAATAAGAAGAATAAGCTATACTTCCTGCCTACGATATAATGACTATATTCATGATATGAAAAGTAATTAGGGATACTAAGATATGGATAACGCTAGACACTCGCATAGCACCGGTCAACAGCTGGTAGTCGACTATCAGACGATTTTCTTATCCCGAGCCATGAGCGAGTATGCGGAAACAGAAGCTGCGGTTTCTGAATCGGATCTTATGAATCAATTGGTCGCTATACAGAGCGGTGGCTATCTGAACCCGGCAAGTTTTGACGATGAAATTGGAGCGCGGGTAGCGAAAGTTAGTCTAGATGCGCATGTAAAAAAAGTACAAGCAGCGCAGTTAAAAACATTGAGTACAACGCAGCGCTCAGAACTTATGGTGGTTAATAACAAACTGTTTGTCGGAAAGAAAGTACGAATAAGAAATACCGGTTCTGACTTTAATCCATTTGATTTCTTATGGTTCGACAGCACTCATGGGTACCGTACAAATGCAGTAAAAAAACAATATATCGAAGGCATCATAAAAGAGCTGTTGGTGGATAAGAATATTTTGGTGCTTCAGCCAAAGTTGTTACGCAGAATAGTAAATTCTAATCTACAAAATTATCTCGTTTATGTAATCAATCCCAGGACACTTGAACCGGCCGTTTCAGTAGAAGTTATCTAAGTTTTCGTATGCGTTTAGAGCTGTTCTGAATATATTTTGGCTGGGACGGAGGGATTCGAACCCCCGAATGCCGGGACCAAAACCCGGTGCCTTACCACTTGGCCACGTCCCAATACTAAGTAACAGATGGATTTTAACCGAAAACGGAGTAATTCTCAAGTAAGCTTGGTATACTTAAGCATAAGATGAATATCCGAGAACCGAAAGATTTCCGGAGTAAAAACCGGAGACATGTTCATACAAAGCACTTCAAACGGACGCTTGCCCGCATTACGAGTGTTTTGGTACTAGCGGTACTCTTAACGGTCCCGGTTGGCTACTTAGCGTACGCTCGTCAGCTTCCTGCAGCAGATCCTACCAATAGTTTGTCTGCTCAAGCGCCTCAGGAAGTAGTGCTATCTTGGCCAGCAAACGCACAAGCAGCAGTCGGTACACTAAACGGAGGCATTCTGGCGTCAACCGGCCATGAAAAGCCCGTGCCGACAGCGAGTGTTGCAAAAATCATGGTTGCGCTTTCAGTACTTAAACAACACCCTTTGCAATTACACGAACAGGGACCCATCATAACAATCACCGCCAAAGACGTGCAAAGATATAACGACTATGTAGCCAAGGACGGGTCCGTCATACCGGTACAGGAAGGCGAACAAATAACCGAGTATCAAGCCCTCCAGGCGATCCTGTTGCCATCTGCCAACAATATTGCCGATATGTTAGCTGAGTGGGCTTACGGAAGTCTTGAAGACTATTTTACTTTTGCAAATCATATGGCTGGAACCTATGGAATGACGCAAACCAAATTTGCAGGCGATGCGAGTGGATATAATCCTGCTACTGTCAGTACTCCTACTGATCTGGTGTATTTAGGCCAGGCGGCTATGCAGAATCCAGTAATAAAAGAGATTGTATCGCAACGGTCTGCAGATTTGCCGGTGGTTGGTACGGTCTACAATGTTAACTACCTTTTGGGACGGCACGATATTATAGGGATAAAAACAGGAAATACCGAGGAAGCGGGTGGCTGTTATCTTTTTGCGGCAGAACGAACGCTAGCCAATGGTTCCTCGGTAACATTAATTGGCGCCATAATGGGCGCGCAGAACCTTTACCGGGCTATAGATAGTGCTCCAGCGTTGTTACAGAGCGCTTTTGCTGGGTTTGGTCCTATTACTGTCGTAAAAAAGGATCAGGTTATAGCAAAATATCAGGTACCGTGGTCTGCTTCAGTTGATGTGCTTGCTGATCAAGATCTGACGATATGGGGCTGGAGGGGTAAGATGCCCAGTCTTGTGTATCCTCTTTCGCCGCTATGGCCTGATCAGCCAGCCGGAAAAATTGTTGGTACACTGAAAGCAACAACAAAACTTGAATCTAAAACGGTAAACTTGAAACTGCGCTCAGCTATAAGCAGCCCTACATGGCAGTGGCGTATTATGCGGCGCTAGTACTGTGGAGCATCTGGCAATCCAAAAAACTGCTCTAACGTCAGGCCAGTTTCATGTATTTGCTTCGCTAGTTCAATTCCCACGTATCGCACGTGCCATGGTTCATAGATATAACCGGTAATTTGTTGCTTGTTCTGTGGGTATCTAATAACAAATCCGTATTTGTAGGAATTTTCAGCTAACCACTTCCCTTCTTTGGTATTGGCAAAGCATGCAGCAACTTCACATTCTCTGGATGAGGGTTCAAGATCGGCCGCAAAGCCGGTTTGGTGTTCGCTGTGACCGGGACGAGCGCTTTCCGCATCTGCCTGAGCCTGACCGTAGGTCTTTACCTCATTGCCATAGACAGCAACTTGCAGGGCGTATGATCGGTAGCCACTGGCTAGCATAAGATTGATACCTTCAGATGATGCGGCTGATGCCATTTGTTCCAGAGATTTTGCAGTTACATCTCTAAGCAACATTTCAGAGCTACCCCTGCCTGACCTGAGAGGGATGCTCGGTATTACTAAGTCATTTGGTGCATAATCTGCAGGATCCAGGGTGCGTTGTTTATTTACGATAACCCAAATACTCGTTGGGTCAGAAATTGAGTATTGCTCCTTATTAAAGCTACTTTTGCTTGGTTTGAAATCAGTATCGCTTTGGCTCTGGCTTTTCGAAATATCCATGGGGGTATCATTTTTATCTTTTTGAGACTCGTAATGTAATATCTGCCAGGCTATTATTCCACCAATTAGTACCAGTAGTGTTAGGACACCAAGCAGTTTGGTGTTGTGTTTATTAATTTTCATATGTCGTATTATACCGCACGTATCAAAGCACTTTTGCTTGCCCAGAGGTCAAATATCTATTAAAGTTAGTATCAACGATGACAAAGAAAACTCAAAAAAAGCCAGCGGACTACATCTATCCGCTAAATATGAATGGTCTTAAGGGCCGAATGCTCCGCATGCCTCCACCCAAAAATAAGAAACGTGAGATTCTTTTTATCTATGGACATCATTCAAGCCTAGAACGCTGGTGGGGTGTCATACAAGATCTTAATCAATATGGCGGCGTTACCGTACCGGATCTCCCTGGTTTTGGTGGCATGGATAGCTTTTATAAAATTGGCGAAAAACCCACCATCGATAACATGGCCGACTATTTAGCAGCCTTTATTAAACTGCGCTATAAAAATCGCCGGGTGACGATTGCCGGGCTCTCATACGGCTTTGTGGTGGTAACCAGAATGCTCCAGCGCTATCCTGATATCGCTAAAAAAGTTGACTTACTTGTAAGTGTGGTTGGATTTGCCCATCATGAAGATTTCACGTTTTCTAAGCCTCGTTTTTTCTTTTATAAATATGGTTCGGCATTTTTTGCGCACCGTTTACCGTCTCTATTCTTCAAAAGCGTGTTTTTGAACCCAATATTGCTCAGATTAGTTTACAGTCGCATGCATAATGCCAAATCAAAATTTGAAAATAAAGCTAAAGACGAACACAAAGAACTTATGAACTTTGAAGTGTATTTGTGGCATTGCAATGAAATGCGAACCTATTTCTTTACAACGGTAGATTTTCTTTCGCTAAATAACTGCACAAAGCAGGTTGATTTACCTGTTTGGCACGTTTCGGTTAAGGCTGATCAGTATTTTGATAATAATAGTGTAGAACAACATATGCGGGTTATTTTTAGCGATTTTCAGGAAGCAAAATCAAAAATGGACAGCCATGCGCCTAGTGTCATTGCGGATGTTAAGACAGCCGCTCCACTTTTCCCAAGAAAAATTAGAAAAGTACTCGAAAAGCAGTAAGCATAACGTTGTTTTGCTATACTACATATAACTATGAAGATCGGTCTAGTTTGTCCGTACGACATATTTAGGGGCGGAGGCGTCCAGGAGTGCGTTCTTGCGATGCAAGAAGAGCTTATTGCTAGAGGTCATGACGTAAAGATTGTTACGCCACTCCCGCGCGGTGCAAAAGAAGTCAAGAATAACGGCGTTATCTTTATTGGCACTTCTGCCGATTTTAAATCACCCTTTCATACAACTGCGCAGGTATCTGTACATCTTGACGTAAATAGTCTCCGGGAAACTTTAGAGGCGCAACAATTTGATATTTTGCATTTCCATGAGCCATGGGTTCCTATTATGAGTCGGCAGGTACTGATGAACTCTAGTGCGCTCAATATCGCTACTTTTCATGCCAAACTTCCCGAAACGGTCATGAGTAAAACAATAGAAAAAGTTATAACTCCATATACAAAATCGGTTATGAAAAATCTCCACGCTCTGACTGCTGTTTCTGATGCTGCGGCAATGTACGTGAAAACAATAACCGATGAACCAATCGAAATTATTCCGAACGGCATTGATTTATCTAAATACAAAAAGACCGGGACAGTAGCCGTGAACGAGCGCCCAATGATCTTATTTGTGGGACGCTTAGAAAAACGCAAGGGAGTTAAGTACCTTGTGGATGCGTTTGCTGAATTTGTTCAGAATGTTCCAGCGGCGCGCCTAATTATTGCGGGCGATGGGCCTGACAGAAGTAAGTTGGAAAACATAGTTGAAAATAGGAATATCCCTAATGTTTCTTTTCTTGGCTATGTAGATGAAGCAGAAAAGCAAGCACTATTTGATGAAGCAGATTTGTTTTGTTCACCGGCACCATACGGGGAAAGTTTTGGGATCGTCTTACTAGAAGCTATGGCTAAAGGCGTCATTACGCTTGCTGGAGATAATCCGGGCTATTCTTCCGTTCTTACGGACAGAGGCGCACTTTCTTTGGTTAATCCTAAAGATACCAGCCATTTTGCACGTCAATTAGAATTGCTTTTGACAGATATGGATCTGAGAAGACTGTGGCATGAATGGGCCGAACAGGCGGTGAAAAAATATGAGTACGCCAAAGTCGTTGATATGTATGAAGCGGTGTATGATCGCCTAATGAAGCAGAACGCGAAAGTAAAGTAGCTTCCATGAAGATTGCCTTTGTTCTTGACGATTCGCTGGACAGTACGGACGGCGTACAACAGTATGTGAAATCATTGGGAAGCTGGATGTCCATACAAGGCCACGAGGTCCACTTCCTCGTGGGTGAGACTAAAACATACAATGCAAAGAACATTCATAGTCTGGCTAAAAATATATCGGTGCGTTTCAACGGAAATAAAATGACGATGCCTCTACCCGCTTCCCGAAAAAGGATCCGCCAGCTGCTGGCCTCGGAAAAGTATGACGTACTACACGTTCAAATGCCCTACAGTCCATTCTTGGCAGCCAAAATAATAAAAGCCGCTCCAAGTAGTACATCCATAGTAGGAACGTTTCACATACTACCCTACGGATCGTTTCAAAAGATTGCTACTAGGGTGCTAACTTGGTGGACAAGATCGTCTTTACTGAGATTTGATACTATCTTTAGTGTTTCTAAGCCAGCGCAATTATTTGCCACGTCCCTCGGTATAGAATCAACGATCATGCCTAATGTAATTGATGTAGCATCTTTCCGTTCAGGTAAACCTAAACCGCAGTACCAGAATTGTTTTACGATCGTTTTCTTAGGAAGGCTGGTAGAAAGAAAAGGCGCGAAGGAACTACTGCAAGCTTTTAGGCAGTTTGAAGGACAGCATCAGAATGAAAATATTAAGCTGGTGATCTGTGGCAAGGGTTCCGAACTCGAAACTCTGAAATCGTATGCTGAACGGCATGGTTTAAATACTGATTTTACTGGGTTCATTAGCGAAGAGGAGAAAGCTGACTATCTTGCTTCTGCTGACCTCGCAGTATTTCCTAGCAAAAGCGGTGAAAGCTTTGGGATCGTTCTGCTAGAAGCAATGGCCGCAAGAGCAGGCGTTGTCATAGGCGGTGATAATCCGGGTTATTCCAGTGTGTTGTATCCCTTTGAGCATACGTTATTCCAACCTACAAATATTCAAGATTTTGTTGCGGTACTTGAGCGATTTTATTCTAGCAATCAGGATCGAGAAATTATTCACCAAGCCCAGCAAAAGTTTGTAGAACAATTTGATGTAAGTATTATAGGCGCCAAAATAGTCTCTAAGTATAAGCAATTACTACATAAAACATGATACTATAAGGGTAATATTATGAGCCTAATAAGCATGAAACGCGGCATTACTGTCAACATAACCACCGAGGCAATTATTCGGGCAATCGCGCTTGTTTTTGCTGCGGTCATCGTAATGAAGTTTATTGGCAATATCAGTTATCAATTACAGCTTATTGGGATTTCATTTTTTCTAGCGCTGGCTTTAAACCCCGCAGTATCTCAGCTTTCAAAGCAATTTCGGCTAAAAAATAGAATACTCGCAACGGGTTTGGCGTATTTAATTGTCATTATTGCGCTTGGACTTTTCATGTATATTGTCGTTCCGCCGCTCGTCAACCAATCTGTTAAATTTGTGAAGAGCTTGCCTACCACAGTTAATGATTTACAGAATGAAACTTCGCCAGTTGGTCGGATTGTGCAGCGTTACAATCTTCAAGATCAGGTGAAAGAGATAGGTCACAGTCTCAGTGCCCGGGTAAGTGATATTCCTAGTACGGTTTTTGATATTGCAGGCAGAGTCGGTGGTGTAGTGATATCAGTTCTTACCATCCTGGTGTTAACCTTTATGATGCTCGTTGAGGGTCCACGATGGATGGAGCTTTTCTGGTCGTTTACTCCAGAGGCAAAAAGAAAAGATTACAAAGCACTCGTACATAAGATGTATAGAGTGGTTACAGGGTATATAAATGGCCAGGTGTTTATCGCTTTCGTGGCTGCTACTTTTGCCATGATAGCGTTAATTATTGCAACGCATATCTTACATGTAAGCATCAATGCCGTTGCGATGGCCGGAATCGTGTTCCTATTTGGACTTATTCCGCTGATTGGTAATACGCTTGCTGCAATCGTTGTCGTAATTGCCTGTCTCTTCGTATCGCTTCCCCTGGCGATTATCATGGCAGTATACTTTCCTGTGTATCAGCAAATTGAAAATGCTACCTTAACTCCTCATATTCAGTCAAAAGGAACTCAGTTAACTCCTCTCCTAGTGTTTATTGCTGCGCTAATTGGAGCAGGTTTTGGGGGGTTGCTTGGTGCATTCATAGCGATCCCAGTGGCTGGTTGTATCAGAGTTCTCCTTGAGTATAAGATTGGTGAAGAAGTAGCTCCTTCTACTAAATCGAACAAAACTGAAGAATAACCATAGGTCGTAGCTAGGTACGATACCAAACCGTGCCTGTTTCTGTATCTCTAATTCCTATTCCTTCAGAAAGTAGCTGGGTTCGCAACGTGTCGGATCTTTCCCAATCTTTTGACTGCCTTGCTGCCTCCCTTTGGGCAATAAGGCTTTTCTGATCTTTTGTAATGTCTTTTTGTTGCATCAAGTCTAGGCCAAGCAGCGCATCAATTTCAGTTATAAAGTGTGTAAACGATTCTAGTTCACTTGTTGCAACGAGCCGATTATCAAACTCATTACATAGTGCTCCAAGCTTTGCCAGAGCATTCGGCGTATCTATATCATCTAACATTGATGCCTGTATTTCCGAAAGGCTTGCAGAAAGGTCTATAGGGTCTTTCGACATTTCTTGCGCTTGCCATCGTAGCGTGGCAACATTTCTAAGATTCTGTAGCCGATTTTGGGCTGCCTGGAGAGTTTCCCATGAAAAGTTAAGCTGACTACGGTAATGCGCCTGAAGACAGAGCATACGGAATGATAGCGGTTCAAAACCTTTCTCTTCAATGTCTCGCAGCGTGAAAAAATTATTGAGACTTTTACTCATTTTCTTTCCTTCAACGAGGAGATGCTCATTGTGCACAAAACAAGTTGCGTAAATGCTTTCACTGGTTGCCGCAGTGCTTTGGGCTATTTCGTTTTCATGATGCGGAAATATCAGATCTATTCCACCCGTGTGTATATCAAATGGCATGTTCAGTGCGTCGGTACTCATGGTTGAACATTCAATATGCCAACCTGGTCTGCCAAGGAGCTCATGCCCATCTAAAGAGAACTCCCAAGCAGGCTCTTCGTCTTTTCGAGTTTTCCAAAGTGCAAAGTCATGTATTGAATCTTTATCATACTCATCATTTTGGATGCGAGCATTGCTGGTGTTTTGTTTGGTTAGATCAAGTAGTTGCCCGTATTTCTTACCGGCTTGAGTATATTTTTCAATTGAAAAGTACACGCCATCATCTGCAATATATGCTATTTCGGCATCGTAAAGTTTCGTAATTAATCGCTGTATACTCTTAATAGTTTCTTGATCAGTTGCGTGCACAAATTCATATGCTTCTACTTCATTGTGTATTGCTGTCATGTCGTGCATAAATACTGTCTCGTATTTTTGTGCTAGCTTTTTAAGTGCTTGTTCAGGCGTGAGATCAGGATAGAGCTCATGACTACGAGCGATCATCTTGTCATCAATATCCGTTATATTCATGACGTGCTTTGTTTTATATCCTGCTGCTCTTAAAGATCTTCGAAGCGTGTCAGCTGCTATAAAAGAACGCAAGTTACCAATATGAATATGATCATATACGGTTGGTCCACAACTATATATGCGAACAAGTTCGGGCTTGATTGGCATGAATGATTCGATCTTTTTAGTCAATGTGTTAAATAGACGCATGCTTTTCCTACGATTGCTTTAATTTTAGTAGTTCTGTAGCTTTTTGAATGCACCGATTCTTTATTTCAGCAAACTGGACAGATTCCGTAACTTTAAAGCCACTCGCGTATGGATGTCCCCCTCCCCCAAAATGGGCTGCCAAATCTGCAGCAATATCACTTCCGAAATTAGCGCGTATTTTAGCGGTCACCTTGCCGTCAGGGTACTGTTTAAAAGCAATCGCAACTTTTGTTCCCTCAGTAAGCAGCATATCTTCAATAACTAGCATAGATGGGTTGTATTGAGGACTGTAACGCTCGATTTCATCAAAAGGAATACTCACCGTGGCAATGGCTGTTTCATGGTGGTATTCAACTCTCTGTAGTAGCTGACCTTTATAATGGACGAGCTCAGAAGATCGTTTCATAGTCTCCCTGCGTGCCGCTTCGAGTTCGGGAATGGAAACGCCTTTTTCTACCAACTCAGCAATAATATGGATACTTCTTGCGGAAGTCTTGTCGGTGGTCAAACCTCGGCTATCTGCCATAATCGAAGTGGCTAACATATGCAGGGCGGCGTGGTTTAACGGCCAGTTAAATTCACAGGCTAATTCATAAAGAGCTTCTCCAGTTGCTACCGCATCGGCATCTAAACTTACCGTAGCGAATGAAATTCGCTGGTCTCCGCCATGGTGGTCAATTACAATTGAAGGCTTGCTTTTTATCCACATCAGTTGGTTCGTTTGGGATAATTTTTCTAGCAACGTTTCCGCACTCGTATCTACTATGATACTCAGATCAAATTGCTTTGGGATTTCTTTATCAACTCTATCCCATCCAGGTAGATATCGTAGATAAGTGGGAATATCGACTCCGCAGTACAGCATCGGTTCTTTGCCTAGGTCGCCTAATATCTGTTCCAGAGCCAATGCCGAAGCAAGACTGTCTCCATCGGGATTGTCGGCCTGGATAATAATGATTTTCTGGCTACCTTCAATCAGTTGCCTGATTTTAGCTGCTTCTGGATACTTTTGACTCATTTTACCTTAGTATACCGGATAACTGGCTATGAGAGTAGCTGGCGGCCCTCAAGTGCGCGAGAAAGCGTAATTTGATCGGCGTATTCCAAATCTAGTCCTATGGGGAGTCCCCGAGCAAGCCGCGAAACTTTTACGTTACGATCGCCAATTTGTTTCCGTATGTACAGAGCTGTGGATTCGCCTTCTACACTAGCATTGGTGGCTAAAATAATCTCTTCTACTTTGTCTTCATCAATTCTTGCAACCAACTCCTCTATGTGGAGTTGTTCGGGGCCTATCCCGTCAATCGGTGATATTAAACCGCCTAATACATGGTAAGTACCGCTGAAGTTGTGAGTTTTTTCTAGCGCAATGATATCAAAAGGTTCTGCAACAACAGCTACAATTTGTTTGTTTCTCGCTGGATCAGTGTAAAGATCAGACAGCTCCATTCCCTCCTCAACCAGGGCGAAGGTCTTTTTGCAATAAGAAATGTTCTTGTGGAGTTGCGAAAGCGCATCTGATAGTTCTGCTGATTTATGACCATCAGACTTTAGCAGGTAGTAAGCGTACCTTTCAGCTGTTCGCGGTCCCACACCAGGTAAATTTCCAAGTGCATCTATTAGCTTTTCGAGTGCCGGCGGCAGTACCTGCATTTACTATAGACCTAGATTACCCAGAGCACCCATGAGCGGTTGCATTTTTTCGGCGGCAAGTTTTTGGCTTTCACTTATTGCTTCTTTTACCGCTTCTTCAATCCATCGTTCCAACTGGGCTATGTCATCCAGGTCCACAGAATCTTTATCAATATGGATCTTTTTTATCTTTTGTTCGCCAGTAATTTCGACTTTCACGGCACCATCACCCTTTTCTATGGTGATGATCTCTTTTTGTAATTCTTTCTGCAGCTTACGTGCCTTCATTAGCATTTTTGCTTGGTCAAAACGATTCATCAAATTTACTCCTTACCGTTACCAATTAATTGTAGCAAACTTTATCCTTTTTCTTGGAAGGATTGTATAGTTTCTATGTTGTTTGGCCAGGCCACAAAGTAAGCTTTTAAATTGTAAAGGCCTGCTATGAGTACTACGGAAAGCACCATAATTACTCCTACTGTCCTCGCAAGTGGATTTTTAGGAAAGACCGTGAACCACTGTTGTAATAGAAGTGCAATCCCACTGGCGATAAGGACAAAGATGATGGGAATAATCAACATAAGAGCAAGTGGTCCGTTCAGAATAGTAAGTACAATTCCAATAATGAGCATGCCAAATATTGTCCTTACCCTGTCGAGAATAAGGTTATGAATACTCACAAACACACCAAGTGCTAGCATTACAACACTGAAAATATCAAGGTATGGCACCCTTCCGAGCCAGTACGCGTAATTAACTGGCGCCCGCAAAAGTAACCATATCGGAAGACCCCACGAGTTAGAGATAATGGTGCTGAGCTGTATGGTGTGCGGTACATAGAGCCAATCAAGCAGTATTTGAGTATTTTGCGTAAACGAATAAACCAGAGGCGTTATACAAAACAAAAACGCAAGAATCATAAGTGAAAGCATCCCCTTATGAATGCGCCGGAGCTCTCTAAAAATTATTTTATGTCGCCAAACTATAAGCGGAGCAATAAACCAGATTAATCCAGGGATATAGAGACAGTAAAGAACAATCGCAAAACTAAGCAGTACGGTGCTGTGGCGGGGCTCATTGCCCCGTAAGCGCAACCCCGCCCAGAGGAGTCCGATCGAAGAACCGAGCAGAATCTGCGGTGTTGCAAGCCGCGCAAAATGCAAAAACCAGGCAGATGAAAGCAGTAGAAAAGAACTGAAAAGTGCAACCCGAGCGGTATACCAAGTTCTAAGAATACGATAAAAGGCAACGACGATTAGTCCAGCAAATAGCGTAGAAACAAACCTCATCCAGAATGCCCCGGTATGGCCAAGGCTTATGAGGAGGTACTGAAGAAGCTTATGCGGTAAAAATAAGGGATTAGCTACAATTTCTTTACCTGAACTGGCGGCTGATCTAGCCATTAGTTCTGGTGCACTGAAGCCAGGTGTCAAGGTCCCAAGGTGGTACCAAAGAATCAGACCCATTCCGGCAAAAACAAATCCGTAAAAAACGGTCTGCTGCCCTATGTGGGCAAAGAGTTTATCAATCCTCCGCTTCATTTATTGATAGTATACCATTAAATGCTTATGCGTATTAATCGTTGAATGGCTGCGAATGCTTGGTGTCGAGTGAACTAATACGTTGCTTTTCTCGATCAAAGTAAAGCTCTACATTTCCTACAGGACCATTGCGGTGCTTTTTGATCATAATGTCCATGATATTTTTCCGGTCGGTTTCAGGGTTATAGTAGTCTTCGCGGTATAGAAATGCAACCACGTCAGCATCCTGTTCGATCGATCCTGATTCACGTAAATCGGCAAGTTGAGGATGTGGGGGCGTTCTACTTTCCACCGACCTACTCAACTGGCTCAGAGCGATAAGCGGAACATTGAGCTCCCTAGCTATGCCCTTTAGGCCACGTGATATTTCAGAAATTTCTTGTACGCGATTTCCATCACCACTAAACCTACTGCCACCACTCATGAGCTGGAGATAGTCGACGATTATCAAGCCAAGCTGATGTTGATGCGCTTCCCTTCTGGCTTTGGTCCGCAAGTCGCTAACCGTAATTCCAGGCGTGTCGTCAATGTAGATTTTTGCTTCACTAAGCGTGCCCATAGCGTGGCCAATCTTTTCAAAGTCTGCATCCGTCAGATTACCGGTACGCAGAGCCCATGCATCAACACCTGATTCACGAGCAAGCATTCGGTCAACGAGTTGCTCCTTACCCATTTCAAGGCTAAAAATCAGCACCGGCTGCTCAGCTTTCACGGCAACATTGTGAGCAAGATTAAGAACGAAGGCTGTCTTACCCATAGATGGACGAGCAGCAATTATAAAGAGATCGGATCGCTGTAGACCGGCGAGCATCGCATCTAAATCTTTAAACCCGGTCGGTATTCCTCGGAGCTTTCCCTTATCTTTATGGAGCTCATCTAATCTTTCAAAACTATCTGCTAGGATGTTCTCTATGCTAGCAATGTCTTGCTTAACATGTTTCTGGCTAACTTCGAACAGTTTGGACTCTGCTTCTTCAATTAGTTCTTGAAGATTTTTTGCTTCATCGTAGCCAAGACCTACTATATCTTGAGAAGTTCGGATGAGTCTTCTTCTAAGGGCTTTTTGTGAAACGATTTCAGCATACTGTTCAACGTGAGCAGCAGTTGGTACAAAATTAGTTAGTTCCGTTAGATATGCAGCGCCGCCTACAGCTTCTAGAAAACCAAGTGCTTTTAACTGATCCGAAATTGTGAGTACGTCAACTGGACTGCGACGTTCGTACAGTGTAGATATTGCCTCAAATATTCGCTGATGACGATCTTCATAAAAATCTTCCACAGTGATAATATCGGCAATTTTGACCAGCGCATCACTATCAATAAGTATTGCGCCGAGCAGACTTGCTTCAGCCTCGCTGTTCTGAGGTGGGATTTTTGCTCCGTCGGCCATAGTATTTACGATTCTATCACTTCTGCGCCACCAAAAATATTGCTTATGGTGTCAACATCGGCGGCGGTTAATGGTTTGTTTTCTTGTTCGTCCTGTCTAATAACAGGTAGGCCTTGTTCTGTTAATTCTTCTGGTGGCTTGCTATCAACGACACATGATAGTTGCACTGGCATACCAAATTGCTTTGCTAAGATATCATGGATCAATTTCTTGTTTTTAGGTTCGTTAATTCTCTTCTGATGGAAAGCGAAGCGAAAAGTGCAGATTATCGTATTGCTTTCATCCATTTTCGGAACACCCATTTTTAGTACGCCGTACAACGTGTTGTACTTCACTTTTATTTCGTCAAGCAATGCATCCCAGGCATGCATAATATCAGTAACGGGGGCGCTAATTGACGGCGCAGGTTCAACAGTCGTTGGTGATTGCTTAACTTCTTTTGGTTTTGGTGTGATATTTTTCGGCTTCTCGGGCAGTTCTTTTGATTGTTTGACGGGTTCATGTGTTTCAGGCTGGGGTTTGCTGGCGGCGCGTAAATTAGCTTCCAATAACGTAAGTTCCAAAAATGTTGTTTGGTCGTTTTTGGTGGGAACTTCCAGAAGATCCCCGAGCAACTTCATCAACCATAGTGCGTCTGTAGCGGAACTGTCTAACAGCCTTGTGCGCAGTAAAGCAGAAAGCTGTTTAGCAATTTGTGCCGCTTCGTAACCGGCCTCTTTAAGTTGAGATAGCTGTTTGGCAACATCAGCGGTGTGCGAAGTTTTCGTAGAATCGAGGAGTTGTTCAATTGCAGTAAGCGGAGCAACACCCAGCATGGTGCGGATATCTTCAGCAGATATTGTGTCCCTGATATTACTCGCCTGATCGAGCAAACTAATACTATCTCTAAAGCTTCCTTCGCCATGTTCTGCAATCAGTTCCAGAGCCTCCTGATCTATAGAGATATGTTCTTTCTTGGCTATATTTGAAAGATGGGCAACAGTTTTTTCCTGGTCAACAGGTTTAAACGTGAATCTCTGTGTTCGGCTTATGATAGTGTCAGGCAGTTTATGTACTTCGGTTGTGGCGAGTATAAAAATGGCATGTGCTGGAGGTTCTTCAAGCGTTTTAAGTAGCGCATTAAAAGCTTCTTTTGTTAGCATGTGCACTTCGTCAATTATGTACACCTTATACTTTGCATAAGCCGGAGCAATGTGTACCTTATCTCGAAGATCTCTAATCTCATCTATTCTACGGTTACTAGCGGCATCTATTTCGATTATGTCTATAGCGGGGTTGGATTCGTCATAGGGGATCCCGTTTACCTCATACGCCAAAATTCGAGCAATACTAGTTTTTCCAACCCCCCTTGGCCCCGTAAAAAGGTACGCATGGCTAATGGTCCCGTTTTTTAGAGCATTGGCGAGGGTTTTTTTGATATGTTCTTGGCCAACGATTTCAGAAAGACTTTTAGAACGATATTTTCGATATAACGCTTGCCCCATAATGCCTTCATTATAAAGCAATAGAGCCCTGTATTCTGTTGTGTTTATGTAGTTTGAGCTTAGGGACTTAGAGCGCTGCTTCTAATGCAGCCCATTCAGCGTTTTCTTCCTCTTCAGGAACGTTAACGCTTACTTGGTCGCCTGGCTTGGCCTTGAAGTAGGTAACACTTGCCAGTAATACTCGGTATTCATGGTCGGCCACTTTAACAAAGTAGTGGCCATCTTTTTGCTCTAGCACGCCCACTAGCTGTTTGCGTGGTATTGGCCCGATCTGCTTATACATAAATGCGCCATCATCACCAATAGTAAGCTTTAAAATATCACCTTGAACTAGTTTTGACTTAGAAGCATAGTTTGCCGGTACGGGATAGGTTTTACCGTCTGAACCAACCATATTTTGACCGTCAAAGACGCCTTCAATGACTTTACCGAGGTTTTCTTCTTTAACACTTGCTACGGCCGCGGTATCTTCACCAACAACACTAACAAGCAGCTCTTTCGCTGCCGCTAAGTTAGTTTCCGCCTCTTGGATCAAAGCTCGTAAGCGTTTGATCTGTTTGTCTGCTATTTCTGCCATGTTAGTGTCTCTGCTTATACTGCTAAGTGTTTGTTTAGATACACTTTACCCACAACCTATCATGTTTTGTTAGTCAAGTCAAAAAAAGCATAATAAAACTGTGGATAAAAAAAGACTCGGTAGTTACTCCGAGTCTTTTTAGTGTCAACCCACTGATTATGCGAGTTCGACGGTTGCGCCAGCTTCTTCCAAAGCTTTCTTGGCATTTTCGGCGTCTTCTTTCTTTGCTTTTTCAAGCACAGTTTTTGGAGCACCATCAACGATTGCCTTTGCTTCACCAAGACCAAGACCGGTTAGGTCCTTAACAGCCTTGATAACGGCAACCTTTTGCGCACCAGCGTCTTTTAGAACAACGTCATATTCGCTCTTCTCTTCTGCTGCTGCATCACCACCTTCACCACCAGCTGGAGCTGCTGCAACTACTGCTGCGGCTGCTGCTGGTTCGATCCCGTATTCATCCTTAAGAATGGTACCGAGTTCGTTAACTTCTAGAACGCTTAGATTCACAAGTTCTTCGGCTAGTTTCTTTAAATCTGCCATGTTTTCTTCCTTTCTTATCCGTTTGCTTTGGCTTCCAGAGCCTGTAATAGGCCGTGTAGGTTACCACTTAAGCCACTTACCACACCACGTACTGGTGAGTTAAGGGTATTAATAACGCCAGCAATAAGCTGGTTCTTGCTTGGCAAGGTTGCAAGTGATTTTACTTCGTCTGCGTTTAAAAATGCGCCTTCAGAAGAAAATGCTCCAACAAACTGAATTGTTGGTTGCTTTTTGGCGAATGTAGCCAGAGCTTGCGCTGGAGCTACCTCATCTTCACTGTTGAATGCATACAAGAGCATACCGTTTAATCCGCTGACATCAACATCTTTAAAAGTGTCGTTTTGCTGCAGGGCCTTGATAACCAAGCGGTTTTTGACAACTTTTATGGATGTTCCGTTTTCGCGGGACTGACGGCGGAGTTCCTGCATTGCTTTGACTGGCGTGCCCTTGTATTCGGCCACAACAGTCATTCGCGAGTTGCTGAGGAGTTCGCTAATATCACCGACAACTTCATGCTTCTGATCTTTTGTTAAAGCCATAAAGTTTGGTTCCTTTACTTACTATTATATCGACCTAATTGTTAAAGGAGTGTTACCATCAAAAAAGTCTTCGGACTTCTCCAAAGACTAGTTCAAAATACAAATACATTCATTTGCACCTCGGTGACAAATTAAGGAATCATTCCAGTCACTGTCTTTGGTAACAGAGAAGATTTTACTAGATTATAGAGCTAGTGTCAACTAAGCGCCTTCACCCAAATAGAATAGTTTTGAGAAATCAGGATACGTCGATGTTTGCCGCAGTGCTAGTTCGCCAGCTGTTTGAGCAACGTATTCTTTTAGACTTTCATCTTGTTCTGCTTCTGTTTGTGATATTTGAGCTCGCAGTTCTGGTATAGAATTAAGCTGTAATTGTTTCACTGTCATATTTTCTCCTTATATTTAAAACAGCCCCCGCTGTTTGCGAGGACTGTTCGTGTGCTTGTTTTGTTGTTCCAACGACCCAAATAACCTCGCTATGCGGAGGAAATAATTACCTTAACGATAATTACTGTTCGAGTCATGCTTCCAGCTTGCGCTTCGGTTGGGCGTTTGTCAACTACTACACGCCCATGGCGATTGGATCATGAACTTCCGGAGGGTTTTTGGGAAAGGCCATAAATTGACCACCTACTTCTCCATCGTGTACATATCGGATCATAGCTTCACGTCCTAGTGCGCAACCGACCCTTGCCACTCGTTCAAACACTTTTTGTCGTACCTCTTCTGAGTAGCCCCCACGGTTAAAGTACACCTGTTCTGCAACCTGACCAAATGGTACTGGTTCCATTCTTTCAATATCAAAATATACCATTACGTTTCTCCAATAATTTAAATAGGCTTCGGTGAAGCCTGATTTCTGTATATTTGGGCTGTGCGAGATGCGTGTAACGCTCAGGCTTCAACCGTGCTAAAGCACAGCCCAGAAAGGCCGAGGAGGAGTCCTAGTGTGCTTACACGGTTAAAACGTTTCATATGAACATAGCGTACTCCTTTTTTTAAAGTTGACAAGGGTTTACCGTAGGTATACATTGATTTACGTGAAAGCAACAAGTATCCAAATAGTTTTCGCCAAGCATGTATGCCGCCAGTACGGCCTCGTGCTCATTATGGCGTAAATTGTTTGGAGTTCGTTTTGCGAAACAGAATTTGGAAATCAAAACCGGACTCCCGAAAAGAGGCCGGTTTTTTACTAGGAGACGCAATGAGCGTATTAACGGATCTAGAAAGTCAATTCGGTAAGGATACCCAGGAGATGGCTGGGATTGAGTTAGCTATGGCAAGAGAAGTTTTCAAAGAAGAACTTCATAATCCAGTAAGTTCGGAACAGTCATATTCTCATACTGCAACTACATACTTAAATGCTCTACAGAGGGTGCATTTTGAATCTCCGTCTAATATGCACAGTGCCAACAACAATGCTAGCCGGATACTCAAAGTAGAGGCGGAACTTTTGTTAGGGTCTTCAATTGAATGCATGGAGGATATTCAAGAACGCTTCAACGCCTACTTAACAGACGAAGTGGCTGACCGGCTAAAGCTACAACAGATATCTAGAGCTCCTCGAGCTTTTACGCTTACACTCCTCGACCTACTGGATTGTTATAGAAAAACTTCGACATAGCGAGATTATAGTCCGTTTGTTTCAGCTCTCACCTAATTGGGCGTTTCCTGTTGCTCTATCTGTTCCAATTTAAATTGGGTATATCGCTCTGCTGCTAAGCGGGTAAGTTCTGGATCTTCTCCCTTATTAACAAAAATCATGGCATTAGCGATGGTAGGGTGAACTTCTGCTAGCCTCTCATGCATCTGTTGTACCAGCTTGCGGTAACCAGGATGCCCTTGAGGTGAGGTACGAAGTTCGTGTAGGTGAAATGCTTCGCGGGCGTTATAGGTGACAGTCCAGCGCATTTTATGTCCAAGTAGTGTGGCATACTGAGCTTCATAGGTATACCCTCTTGACTGCAGGTAGCTATACAGTTCAGCAGACAAATCAAAACAGGCTTCAAACTGTTCGGTTAATCCGGCCTCTTCTACGATTTCAGGAACCTCGTAACCGTAACGCGGACTAAGTGCCTGCCACTCTAAATCATCAACCATGCGGTGACGCTGAAGGTCACGGAATATGCCGTAATCACACACTAGATCCCATGTATAGTGTGCTTGCTCAAGGGCTCGGCCAGGGCGGTGACGGCGGTTCAATCGTTCGCCGATGTACGCATCAAAAACTTCCATTTTGCGTTCTATTGGCCATGTACTCACCTCTTGGGCTATTTCTTTAATTGAAAGGTTACTAGATTCATACAACATGTGCGGCACTAAATCCAGTTCATTATTTGGCCAGTGGTGGACCAGTGTTACTGGTTCTGTTTCAGCGCTATACGTTTCTGGCAGGTGTGTTTGCGAAAGCTCTGCAACATTTTGACGAGTGTTGGCAAGATAGGCCATCGTAGCACCACCGCGATCGGGTTTATCTGCTCTTTCAAGGAACGCTGGTATTACTTTACGAGATTCCTGTAGTATTTTCTCTCCGGTCGTCCGGGCTTCTTCGCTGTCGCTGGACATTAGGCGCATAATCATAGATTCAAGCGCTTGCCCACTTGCAAATATTCCCACAGTAGATTTGGTAGAGACTGGTAATACCGGTCGTATCGCATCACAAGCTTGTGCTCTTGTAGCACCCTTCCAAGCGCCATCCCGCTCTTCTTGTGGTGTAGAATCGTTTTGCCGAATGTACTCGGTAAGACTACGAACCATGCCCGAATACAGCCCAAATATACGATCCATAGCTTCGTTAAACGATTGTGTTGTTTCAGAATCAAAGTTTTCAGGCGTGAAGTACTTGTATTTACCAGTTTCGTCTTTCTGGTCAAAGTATATGTACCGGGTAGATTGTTCAAGATAGGCGGCTAATCGACCCCACTCAAGCTGCTTAGTAAGAAGGTTGCTTGCTCCTTCTACAACGACGTGATTGCCCACTAGCTGCTGTACTGAGTCATCACCGTATGCCGAAACAACACGGTGTATCAGCTGCTCATCTTTGCCCTCTTTTTCGTCTGTTGCAAACTCATCAAGAATAGTTACGCGCATATCGTCACCTCGTCGGCTCAACCGTGCCATAGCGGCGGCTACCATCAAAGGCCCTATCTTTTCGCCAGTGAATGAATATACATTTCCTTCTGTATCGGTTACGGCTTGCTCCAAAAATTCCCGACCGGTCTCTGTGATTTCCCATCCTTCACCTTGTTGTGTGATGTACGGGTTAGTTGGTATTTTTTCCATGTGAACACTCCCCTGTTTCTTAGGTTGTTTGCGTGGTAATAACGTAGAGATTTCCTTCCAAAGTAGCTCTTCTACCGCTTCTATGCTAAGCAATTGACCGTTTGAAACGCAGTTAATTGCTTTAAAATCTTTTGGAAATAACGAACACATTTCATCATAGATCTCAACCGATCGACGCATGTGGGTAAGATCTGCTTCATGAATATCTCGTTTTTTATCGGTGTAAGATCGTTTTTCCTTTTTATCAACTAATTTTTGTGCAATTTCTGCAGGTACCTTTAAGACGTAGCTTTTATCTGGCCTTGGAATACCGAGCATCTGAAACTCTAAATTATCCAGCCAAATGTAAAATCCGCGGCGCTCTTCTGAATGATGAAACTTCGTTCCTTGATGCGCCATACTTGAGCCAACAAACCTATTTGCAAGAACAATCTTACCGTCATTTACGGCTTGCCGAATTGCAGGAGCAGCTTGATACCGGTCAAGTGCAAAAAACAGTGAAGCAGTGTATGGCCCAACTTCCTCTCCTGTTCCGTAGTTACCATTTAAGTACTCTTTAACAAAGTAGCTTGATGGCTGATCATACTGCGGAAAATCGAACACTGCAACATCATATCCTTCATTAGCTAGCCTATCCGCTAGAAGTTTAAACTGTGTACCTTTGCCGGATCCATCTGTGCCCTCGATAACGATATATACACCAGGGTTCTCATGCGTAGTAGTCATCGCGCTTTTAAACCCGTTATATTCTCCGGCAGCTTGCGAGTATCTTTATAAGCACGCGGCAGCATCTGATCTGGAGACCAGTTTCTAATCAATTCATCAAGATTAGTGCCGCGTTGATATTTTCCGCTGAATCCGTTATCTCGTCCTTCGCCATAGTCTCCTTCAACTTCTCCAGTACTGTGGAACACTATCTGTGCTATTCGCTCACCTACTGGAAGCAAGACGGTTTCGTGCTGGTTAAGGTTATAGATTTCTAAAGTTAATCGGTTAATATAGCCGGGATCAATCCAGCCTGCATCAAAACACACCGCTACACCATTCCGTCCCCAGCTTGAACGGCTTTTAACCTCGCAGGCGCCCGGTGGCCTAATACCAAAGAATTCGTGAGTGTGGGCAAGAATGCGTTCACCGGGACGAAGGGGAATAACTGGGTGGTCAGCCGGTATGCCCTCGAGTAGCTTCACACCGTTGGCGTTACACCAATCCTGGTGAATCACCGCCTGATGGACGTCACCAAAGTATCTCTGTACATCTTTTTTATCGAATGGGTTATATACGTAGCCCTTATGTGCCTGGCCGGTACGGTAGTAATAGTAGCCGAGTGTTACATCTAGGCTCGCGTGAGCCACGTGTCTTGGATCAAATGGCGTGCAGACAATATGTCCATCTGCTACAGCCTCTCTAATTTGAACGTTACTATAAACCCCCACGTACTCCTCCATTCCTTTCAAAATATTGTACGATTCTGTAATAGTATGGCGCAATAGCTATGGTTTACTAAGTTGTTGTAGAATTATCAAACTGATGTTTTACTCTTATGTTTTGGTTTTAATGCACCACAAGATCAAAAACCGTATAAACTATGAGCAGTAGCATGAAAAAATACTCACAATATATTTGGCTCAAGGTTATCTCTTATAGTGTTATTGCAAACGGCACACTAATCATTGCCGGCTCTCTATATAACCAGCTATTTATTCATAATGGTGATGTTCACATTAACGATATTGTGGTCAGTCTGCCGTTACTTGCCGGCATGACACTCGTCTATCTCGGAACGTTGCTGAATAGGCGGAAAAAAGCTGCATGGCTAGTTACAATACCGCTATATTCTTTAGTTTTAAGCATAAATACGTACCAATACCTTACATTTGAAATCCATCACCAACCCCTTGCGTTCATCCGTTCAATTGTGATCCCCGCCGTTATCGTTCTCCTTCTAATCATGGTACGTAGGCAGTATGTTGTTAAGAGCGATATTCAGTCATTTCGGTCATCGCTACGCGTAGCTATCCTGATGATCGGTATAATAGTGGTATACGGTACGGCCGGATACGTACTACTCGATACTCATGATTTTCATCAAGATATAACAATTCCGAAAGCCCTCCACCATACGGTAGACCAGTTTGATTTTACAACCGACAACGAACTTCTACCGTATACCAGGCGAGCTAAAATATTTGTCGATTCACTCAATATCATAAGTGCGGCCGCGGTGGCATATGTTATCGTTTCCCTATTTCAGCCAATTAAAGCGAAGTTTAGTGATCAGACAGTTAATAGGGAACACACAGAAAAACTACTGCAAAAATACTCAGAAGATAGTGAGGATTTCTTCACGATTTGGCCTCATGACAAGAACTATATTTTTAGCGCTGACGGTAAGGGTTTTTTACCATTCCACATAGAAAGAGGGGTTGCACTGGCCGTCTCACCGCCAATCGGCGCGGAAAACACTGTAACGCCTATATTAAACTCATTTGCTGAACTATGTATGACCAACGATTGGCTACCGGCATTTGTTCATTTAACAAAAAAACAGTGCGAAAGAGTTGCGAATGAGTCGTTGTCTATGCAAAAAATTGGTGAAGAAGCAGTAGTAGATCTCAAAGAGTTTGCAGAAACTACGGTAACCACAAAGTACTTTCGACAAATTAGGAATAAGTTCGAGAAACAAAACTACTCTACCGAAATACTTGAGCCGCCACACCAGGAAGCTATACTTAACCGTTTACACGAAATATCCGATGACTGGCTACACAAGCCTGGAAGACAAGAACGAGGTTTTATGATGGGATACTTTTCCGAAGAATACATACAGCAAAGTACGCTTGTAATTGCCCGTGATGCGGCCGGTACGGTACAGGGTTTCGTAAATATCATACCCTCATACCAAGATCATGAAGCTAACTTTGACCTATTACGACACGGTAAATACGCGCTAGGAAATATTAATGACTATCTACTTATGGCCGCAATGAGTCACTGCTTAGCCAAAGGATATGTCACCTTTAATCTCGGACTATGCCCACTAAGTGGTCTAAAAAAAGAAAGTGGAGAAAGATCGGTAATCGATTCCTCACTTCGATTTCTGTACGCAAATGGTGATAGGTTCTATTCGTTTAGTGGCTTACACCGGTTCAAATCCAAATACAGTCCGCAGTGGCGAAGTAGGTACATCGTCTATAGAGGTGGTGTACGGAACTTTACGCGGACTGTATATGCGCTCAACAAAGCAATGAACAAGCTTCGTTAGATTAGATTTCGCTTGTTTGGACCTGGATGCTCGGACCCATCGAGGTGGTGACAAAGAAGCCTTTTACGTAAGCACCCTTTAGAGAAGATGGTTTCGCAGCTTTGATGCTAGATACAACAGCCTTTGCGTTCTGCGAAAGCTTATCCTTACCAAAACTTACTTTTCCGATTCCAAGATGTACAATTCCCGTGCTATCAACACGATACTCAACCCGTCCGGCCTTTGCTTCTTGGACTGCCTTAGCTACATCTGGCGCAACGGTACCGCTTTTTGGGTTAGGCATTAAGCCCTTGGGACCTAGAACTCGAGCGTACTTACCAAGCTTAGCCATAAGCTGCGGTGTTGAAATGAGTACGTCAAAGTCCAGATTTCCTTTCTCTAACAGTGCAAGAACTGCTTCTTCTCCGGCAATATCAGCACCGGCCTTCTTAGCAGCTTCAGCGCCCTCAGCATCAGCAAACACTGCAATTTTAACGGTTTTACCAGTTCCTGCTGGCAACACAACGATATCTCGAATGTTTTGATCAGCGTGTCGCGGATCAACACCGAGTCTGATATGTAGTTCAACGGTTGCATCAAACTTAGCCGGGTTGGTTTTGGTTGCTAAATCAAGTGCTTCGTTAAGGGTGTATTCCTTAGTATTGTCGACTAACTCAGCGAGTTTTCGGTAGTTCTTACCTTTACGCTCTAACTGGCTTTTTGGTGGATTTTGCTTCTGCTTAGGCTTTTCCTTTGCTTTTTCTTCTGATTTTGCGGCTTTTCGTGCTTCTTTGGCCTGCTTTGCTTCGCTTTCCATTACGGCCTTTGCACTTCGTTTACCAGCTTTTGCGGTTGTTTTTTCCGTTCTTTCTTCGACTGCAGCTTCTTCTACGATTTCAGCAGCTTCTTTTTCAACAATCTTAGCTTCTGTAGCCTTGATTTCCTCGAGCTTTTCAGCTTCGTTTTTTGCCTTTTTGCTTGCTTTCTTGGCTTCTGCCATGATTATTCTCCTTCGTGGTACTAGCGGCCGTAAGCCTCCCACGTAATTACTTTAATTCTCTGGTAAGTCTTCTATCTTAAGTAAGGTTTGTAATTGCATTGCTCTACGTAAACTGCTAAATAATTCTGGCGATATCGGGGTCTCACCAATAACACGGCGAGTTGTCTGAGCGCCCTCTTCGTCAGTCAGGAGAATGCCCGGATACAAACCAAACTCCATACTATCCTTCTACTTCAACACCCATTGAGCGGGCCGTGCCGGCAACCATTTTTTTGACTGCTTCTATGTCTTCGGCATTCATGTCTTTTGCTTTTTCTTCGGCAATTTCAGTCAACATTGCATCAGTTAGCTTTTGTGGAAGCTTTTCGCTATTTGGTTTACCAGAACCCTTTTTAATATTGAGCTTCTGACGAATAAGATCGTCTGTTGGCTGTGAAACTACACGGAAATCCATGCTTCGATCGTCATAAATAGTGATATGAGCCGTAACGGTGCCACGCATTTCTTTAGTTGCGTCGTTAAATGGATTAATAAAATCCATCATGTTAACACCGTACTGTCCAAGCGTGCTACCTACCGGAGGCGCTGCGCTGGCTTTTCCAGCTGGAATCTTCATCTTAAGATTCGCTTTTACTTTCTTTGCATCTGCCATAGTTTATTTCGAACCCCGTTCTTGCAGGAGGTTCTCCTTCCCTTTCTTATTTATGAATAGAAGTGCGTAACTGGTAGATTATACTACAAGTCACCCCTGTTGTCCAGAAACTTCTTCTTCACTGGAGTTTACTAATATCTCAGTACTTGCGACTGTTAGACTAATTGGGATAACTCCAGCACAAGCAAGAGCAAAACTTGCAACCAGTTCTCCATTTGCCATCGCAACTCCTGCTCCAAATTCTAATGCCATTGCTCCCAAAGCAAATGTTGTAGGACCATTTTTTGACCTTGCTAACTTATCTAAGATTTTGACCCTTTGAAAGTTATAAATCTTTTCAGTACCATCGCGCATAATTACACTCGTTTTACTTGCAGAGAGTCAAGTTCTACCGGTGTTTCACGGCCAAACATGTTCACGAGTACCTTAAGCTTACCTTTTTGTTCATCAAGTTCATTAATAGTACCGTCAAAGCCCTTAAATGGCCCGTCAGTGATGCTTACGACTTCACCGACCTTGTAATCAATTTTGTGCTTAGGCTCGGCACGACCCATACGCTTCATGATTTTTTCAATTTCTTCATCGCTTACCGGCGTAGGTTCAGTACCACTACCAACGAATCCGGTAACAGAGGGTGTGTTACGGACGATGTACCATGCGTCTTCGGTTAGCTTCATCTGTACAAGCACATAGCCTTGAAAAATGCGTTTTTCAACAACTTTGCGCTTACTGTTACGCACTTCAATCATCTTTTCTTTCGGAACTAAAACCTGAAAGATTTTGTCTTTCATATCAAGACTATCCGCTCGTTGCCGGATGCTTTCTGCTACTTTTTCTTCATACCCACTGTATGTGTGGATTGCGTACCATTGTTTGCTTGTGTCGTAACGTTTGCTCATTTGAGTAATACCTTTCTGAATAGTTTGTCTAGGCCATAATCAGTGATCGCGATTACCACACCAAAAGCGATAGCAAAGATAAATACGGCTACTGTTAAGCTTGCAGTCTGGCGCTTACTTGTCCAGGTAACCTTTTTTAGTTCTCGCCAGCTGTTAACGATAAACTGCAAAAACAGTACCTTATACAGTATTCGCCCTACTGCCCGCACAGGACGTGTTTTGAACGGTTTAAGAATAAATGAGAACCGTCGAAGAGCCTTTTTAACGCCTCTTCCCCCGGCTTTTACTGGCCTAGCCACCGTTCCGGCTGTCTTCCGAAGGCGGCGTTTATTACTTTTGGACTCGCTACTTTTAGTTCGTTCACGAACGGTTTGGCTTACTTTCCGCTTACCGTCTTTACTCTTTTTTTCCGCCATAATCACTCCTAATTTAAAAAACCTACTCTAAATGGTAGGTTTTGCGGTCAAGTCAATAGTACCGTAAGTAAAGGCTCTGGTCAAGGAGTTACTGGCAGGGTATGATTTTACCATGAGCATTACCGAAACAGGTGTAGTTGCGTATCTTTGTCTATTTTGTATCGAACTCTTCATGCTCTTAATCCCCCCTTTTTGGCGCATCCGTAAGTTACTATCAACTGGAATAGTAGTTGGAATCGTTGTCTTAACTTTATGGGTTTTTATGCAAACCAATCCGCCGGTCGCTATCGTTTTTTCATTTGTTTCGGTATATAGGATTATTAACTTAACCAGAATTATAGAAGGACGTATGCATAGTGCCTATTTACGCAGAGTAGTCATTAGAAGTTCACTGTGGCTTGTTGCAATTCAACTACTGCTAACAACTTCAGTATATATACTCCACCCTGAACGATGGTCTATGCTAATTCTCTCTATAGCGCAGGTGTTTGTTGCAATGTGGATAGTGCTAAATATTATGATCGGCTTTCGTAGATCAAAATTAATTGGTTCTATAGCGCCACATGCTCAAAGGGACCTACCAACCGTCTCGGTGTGTATTCCTGCACGTAATGAAACGACGGCTTTATTCGATTGTCTGGAATCTATAGTTAACTCTTCGTATCCCAAACTGGAAACAATTGTGTTTGATGATTGCTCACAAACCGCAACGTCCGATGTGGTGAAACATTTTGCGCATGCGGGCGTCCGATTTATTCATGGTGAAGAACCGCATTTGAACTGGCTAGCAAAGAATCAGGCATACGACGCACTATCCGATGCGGCCACAGGCGATATCATCCTCTTTTGCGGAGTAGATGTAAGGTTCGAAAAAGACAGCATACAAAACGCAGTACAGTATATGATTGAAAACAAATTAGACATGATTTCAATATTGCCTAGTAGAGTCCAATATTCTATTACCGAACAAATCATACAGCCGCTTAGGTACTGGTGGGAACTTGCAATACCACGCTACCTACTCGTCCAACCACCGTCTTTAAGTAGTTGTTGGTTGATCCAGAAAGACGCTCTGGATAGTAAAGGATCCTTCGATGCGGTTAGTCGTCGTGTTCGACCGGAAACATACTTTGCCCGAGAGACACACAAGTCTGGTAAGTATCAGTTTCTTAGAAGTACTAACGAAATAGCAGTAACCACCTTAAAACCGCCACGTGATCAGTTTAATACTGCTATACGAGTACGATATCCAGAAATGCATAAAAGACCTGAATCTGTTCTATCAATATCATTTTTCATCGTAGTCTTTTTGCTTGAACCATATGCAACCGTACTGAAGGGACTATATACCGGAATTGATTCTGCAGCACTAATCGCTTTGTTCAGTATTATTTTACTTACCGTGGCTCATGTCATAATTATGCGCCTGAGCAATCCAAAGGGTGCATTTTTAGGCATTGCAAATCTACCTTTTGTTTTTATGTCCGAACTATATCTGATTAACGAATCCATGTATCGTTATGAGTTTTCGACCGTAGAATGGAAGGGTAGGAATATTTGCCTCCCCGTTATGCACGTTACCCCAAAGCTTCCCGATATTGACGCTACTGTAGATCAGGTATAAAAATAGTAAAAGTCGAACCTTTGTTGATTTCACTTTTCAGGTCAATATCCGCATGAATCATCCGGGAAAGTTTAACGGTTACGTATAGTCCCAATCCCGTCCCGCTATTTTGACGGGTACGGAAATCCTCGCTACGAAAGAACTTATCAAAAACTTTTTCTTGGTCACTTTTGCTAATACCAATTCCCGTATCTCGGACGAAGAATTCAATCCCTTTATCCTTTTTATTTGCACCAATCGTTACACTCCCTTTTTCGGTGTACTTTATGGCGTTGGTAATGAAGTTCTGTAGTATTTCACGCACGTACAGTTTGCTGGATTGTAACAGTTCCAGGCTGGGATCGAGGTCTTTTAACAATTTAAGACCCTTTCTCTCCGCCTCAGGTGTGTAGTTTTTAATCAAATCTTCTATTAGCTCATGGGCATTAATCGCTTCGACATCAACGGTCAGCTTGCCACGTTCTGCACGGGAGAGCGTAGAAAGGTCATTAATTAACCCAGCTAAGAAATTAATCTGGTCGTGAGCTTGGCTGAGAGCATCAATTATGGGTGTTTTTTTACCTTTAGCTTCTTTTTGAGCGATAAAAAGGGCGTTGCTTATATTTCCCTCAGCAATCGCAATGGGAGTTCGCAGCTCGTGGCTGACAACACTTATAAATTCATCACGTTCTTCTTCAAGGGATTTTTCACGAGTAATGTCCCTTAGTAGAACTACGAAACCCTTTTGCCCAGCTGCTCCATACCCAAGATGTACCGGTGCAATGCTTAAATAGAGGTTGACCGAATCACCGCTTGGGTAAACTAATTTATAATCCCGATTTGCGGTAGAAGTTTTTGTTTGTGAAACTAGCTTTTTAATATCTACCGACTGATTATTGCCATCAATTAATTTGATAACTGCTTCAATATTTTTACCTGACATATCACTGTTGAGGTCAAGTATATTGAGCGCCGCACCGTTGTATAGCACAATCTTAGTATGTTCATCTGTTGCTATTACGCCATCTGCCATACTATTGATAAGGCTTTTGAGACGTTCATGCTCTAGTTCTGCGTTCTGAGGTTTTGGTGTCTGGACAGATTTGGCCATGCAACCATTATTGCATATTTCTAATGCTTTTAGCCCGATATTATACTTGGCTGGTACTGTTTTATTTGTTTTTTCATTTCTTTGTAGCGAGGCTGAAACTTTGCCACTTCCTCCCAAAACTGCTGACTATGGTTCATATGTACGGTGTGAGACAGTTCATGGACTAAAACATAGTCGATAAGCTCCCACGGTAATTGCATCAAGTAATAATTCAGGGTTATTTCCTGGTTGCTGTTACAGCTACCCCACCGAGTTTTAAGGTGTCTGATACTGACCGATTTATACGTATGGCCGGTTTGTTCGGCAAGCGATTCCAACCTACCGGGCAAAATGCGTATTGCCTGTTTTTTTAACGCCTTTTTAGCGGCTACATGCGCTGCTTCTTGTACTTCATTATCAGAAAACGTCATTGATGAGGGGTAGAATATGGTCAAAGTAGATTCCCCAACCTGAGAAGAAATAGTCGAAGATCTATGGGGGGTAAAATATAATTTGTGGTCAATTCCGATTACTTGCTGATGATGCAGCAGTCGCTTTGTGTTGTTTTGCTGTATCCAAGATTGTTTTTGACGTACAAAAGTTAGGGCAGACCGGTAAGGCAACCATGATGGCATAGTAACCCTGACAACTCCATCAGAAGTAACGCTTAAACGGATGTTGCGGCTCCCTTTTCGTTTGTAGACTCTTATAGTGCCTATATCTGGCACATCAAACAGCTTAGCGGGCATATATCGTCACTATCTAATGATTACATTTCGGCGGTTCGTATCTACACGTCCGGCTGCAGGAACAAGATTTACTAAACCTGGTTTCGCTACATTGTGAGATAAGTTTGTAGAATCAATAATACCAAGTTCATACATTTTCTTCAGAACAGCACTTCTCTGGGTATTAAAAGTGTGTTTACCGCTAATAACGATGTACTCTTCGTTTTGAGGATTCTGCATTTTTGCAATACTGCTTTCGAAATCAGTGCGGGTATACGGACGAGCGTATTTGTCATCACTACGACGTCTATCCCGCTTGGATATGCGTAGAAAAGCACTTTCTTTATCAATCTGGAGCCAAATAAGCAGGTTTGATGCTTTTTGCTTCCTGGCGATATCTCGTAATGCCCTACGCTGTACTAATCGAGAGGCATTATCATCGAATACCACACTAACTCCAGCAGCTAAAAACTCTTCAGCCATGTACTCAGCAAGATGAGAAACGATATCGTCTTCTTGCTTATCGTAGCGTGGTTTTTCAAATAGCTCATGTCTGATTCGGTCACCCTGAACATGTGCGGCACCAAGGGTAGTAGCAAACTCATCAGCAAAATGGGTTTTGCCGGCTCCTGGAAAACCGTACAGCATTATTAGCACGGGTTTAGTGGTCGTAAGTTTGCTCATTGCTATATGTATAACAGATTTGAGGCTCTTTTGGAAGCGGTAGTAAGTGACAAAAAATAATTTTTACAGTACTATAGCGGAGTTATAGGGGCATAGTACAACGGCTAGTATGAGGGTCTCCAAAACCCTAGATCGTGGTTCGATTCCACGTGCCCCTGCCAATATAAGAAGATCTGCCAACGGCAGGTCTTTTTATATTGCTGACTCTTGGAGCGAGCCACGATAGCCCGTGAAAGCGGGCGCAATCTTGGGCTAGTTCATTAGCTTTGTGCGCAGGAGCTAGCTCCGAGCACAAAGTGAAATGCTGTTTTCCACGCATCTCACTGCCCATCAACAAAAGCTTATTCATTCCAGTTAAACACACAAAAATCCGAACGCAGTGTTGAGTACGTCCGGATTTAATTGAGTAGTTGGCTATGCTATTACAATAGTCCAAGCTTAGCAGAACAAGCAGGCCACGCACCCCATCCTTGACGGGATTTAAGTATTTCTGCGCGCGCTATTTGTTCCTCGCGGCTAGCCTGATTAGGATAGCCAGAACCACCGGTTGCTCGCCAGCTCGACAATGTAAATTGCAGACCACCGTAGAATCCGTTGCCGGTGTTAATACTCCAGTTTCCGCCCGATTCACATTGCGCTAACTGGTCCCACACACCACTTGAAGCGGCTGTAGGGCTTACTACCGGCGTTGACCGTGGTCTTGCAGGTGGCTGCTGTGACTCGGTGCGCGTTATTGGCGCAGGTGCTACGCTGGCATTAGTAGGTATTGAGCGATTAGGCAGTTGCTCGTCAGCGGTTGGTATACGAACCTGATCACCAGGATAAATAATATCCGGATCCTGTATGTTTTCGTTGGCATTGAATATGCGAACGTACGTAGTTTTATTACTATCGGCAATTTTAGTTAAAGTATCGCCTTTTTGAATGGTCACAATGTTAGGTTTCTGAGCCTGATTAGTGACGGTTTCGGCTTTTGCTACCTGATTATGGGCAACAAAAATCCCTGAGGCTATTGTTAGCCCCACTAGTAGTGCGGGAATCCGCATAGTGTTACTCCTCCTTATACCCCCACTCCTAATTCAATATAATCAAATGGTTTACTTAATTTGTAATGAAGCTGAATTATTCGCAGTAGGATTTTGTGTACTTTTCACCTCACACGTAAAAAGACACAAAGACTAGCTTACTAAACTGAAAATCTATGTCAAGAAAATACCTATGCTTACCCTAGTGGGGCATTACAATATTACAACACTACATCTGGTGTTGTGATATGTCTTTTTTGTGTCACTAGCATAAAAAAAGACCGCTATTTGCGGCCTTTTACTTCGTTTCGTCCAAGGTTTTTCTTGGTTTCACTGTACCACGTATGTTTTCTAAGAACAGGATTGTATTTTCGAAGGCGGAGTTTATCGGGTGTATTCTGAGTATTTTTGACAGTATAGTAGTGCCGATGTCCGCTTTCTTCGCACACCAAACCAATAATCTTTCTCTTGTCGCCTTTTTTAGCCATAAATTATATCCTAACAGATAAGAACTAATTATTCAAGCCATTTTTCAGTACTTGAAAATGGAGCCGTTGACGAGATTTGAACTCGTGACCCCTTCCTTACCATGGAAGTGCTCTACCACTGAGCTACAACGGCGTAAATACTAGGTGATTTTAACAGAAAAAGCAGTAAATTAGAATAGGGGGAATTGTAGGGCTAACTGCCCTATTGATCTCTGCACTGGTTTCTGTACCTCCAGTGGCTGATGGTATCGAACTTCTTGTAACTTAACGGTTCCATTCCATTCACCAACAGTATTGTAGTAATCTTCCTCAATAGGATCTAGCGGCTTAGCTGCAAGATGCGCTGCTAGAGGTTCATCAAAAGGAACTATCCCCAACCACGGATTTTCTTCACAATATTGTTCTACCTTCAAGTACGCTGCATCTTCATCAGATGCTTTCACGATCAGTTTTGCGATTTCGCCATTAACTATATGAACGCGGAACCACGACCGGTTGTCGTTTTTGTTTTGCTCCATTTCTCACTAAATATAACAGATATGGAACGCTACTTAAAGAAGCTTATGTTGTGCTTTTGTAAGCTGGACAATTTCTTTCGACTTCCTCTCTAATACAAAAGAGACCCGCCAGTAACAACAGCTACTTCCAGGTCTCTGGTGCAGGGGGAGGGATTCGAACCCCCGAAGGCATATGCCAGCAGATTTACAGTCTGCCGTGTTTGACCGCTTCACTACCCCTGCGCAAAAACGGAGCAAAAAGCACTCCGTTATTGTAACACCTTCTTGAACTGCCCTCACAGTGGCAGAAGTCTCTACGTAGTTCGGATACTCTCGCAAATGCATCTGAACCACTCTGGAGCCACCTGTCGGATTCGAACCGACGACCTACGGTTTACAAAACCGTCGCTCTAACCAACTGAGCTAAGGTGGCGTAACTGCAAAAGTTTACCAGATAACGGAGTAATTTTCAATGAAAAGCTAGTCTTTAAACCCTGTTGACCCAAAGCCACCTGCAGAACGTTCAGTTTCGCCCAGCTGGTCAAATGGAACTTCTTTCATTGATACAATCTCTCCCTTAGCAAAGACTATTTGGGCAATCCTTAGCTCACGTTGGATTAAAAATGGCTTATTTGACTCATTCTTAACGATCACACCAGCCTCACCTCGATAGTCTGCGTCTACCGTACCAGGAGCATTACCAAGGGTAATACGATGTTTAGATGCAAGACCACTGCGTGGAGCAACCCAGTAGTACCCAGGTAATTCCATCTGAGTGGCAAAGCCGATACCAATTAGAACCGATTCAGCAGGATGCAGTTCATACGCCCAAAGGTTTTCTTCGTCTGGATCTGGAACAATATGTTCTTGCAATGCCGGGCTCTCTGGAACTTCTTCGAAATCAAAAATTGTTTTGCGCAATCTAGGATCTTGGTCATTCATTTCATACGGGTCTACTATAGCCCGCACGTATGTATCATAACCTATAGCACCTTCTGATTTGCGCTCAGGTAGTCGCCCACCAGGTAAAACAGAAATGATAATGTCTTCTGAAATATAGTCCTCAAAAGACTCAACCATCAAATAACTACTTTCCTCGGCCGCAATACGCGCTTTGGCCTCCCAGCTGGCACTACTAGCTTTTTGAGCTTACTTGCCAACTGGTCTGCTTCAGCCTGCATACCATGAGCCTCGTATGCTTTAAGGAGTAGCATATACGATTCTTTGTTCGGCTCAAGCTCAATTGCTTTATGTAGCTGTTCGAACATTAGTTTATCGGAACCAAGTTTCTCTAAAACCTTGGCATAGGCGATGTGCCGGGCGGCCAATGAATCTTCCATCTTTAATGCTTGTTCAAAAGCTAGGGCCGCTTTTTGGTAGTTCTCGGTTTCGTAGTATATAAGTCCAAGGTTGTGCAGACTTGAAGCGGTTGCCTCTATACTGCTGGCTATCTCAAAACAATCGATTGCATCTTTATACTCTTTTTGTTTAGCGTAGAGAATACCTAAGCGATTGTATGCAGCGGCATTCTTTTCATCTATCTTGAGTATAGTAAGCAGTGCTTTTTCAGCGCGTAAAAACCGGTTTTCCCGCATTCCTTGGTGGGCGATGTCCCAGAGTTTTCCGAGTTTATCAGAAATCTTACGAGGTAGCGGCGAAAGTTCGTCATCTCGTAATTTTGTATTCCGAAATACTAAGAAGCCAAATCCGGCTAAAAGTGCTAGTTCAAGCATCGTGAGATAAAGTATATCATGGCCTTACCTACAGCTGAAGTGCCAGATCTGTTAACAGCAACTTAACGTTGGGATTGGCTTTTAGGGTTTCTTGCGAATCAAGCGCAAGTTTCGATGCTTTGATCCAATATCTTATTTGCGTATCAGATCTATTAATAATTGCTTGGTGAAGCGCAGCATCACAAATGCGTTGCAATCCCCATAAAAAGCTTGTTAAATCGGAACTTTTTTTAGCAACCGTATCTGCAATCACTAAACGCTCGAATTTTTTTGAAACCAAAAATTGTTTTGCTGTTTCTAGAGAAGCTAGCGTAGCGTCGTCAGTGGTGTGTTCGAGAATCGTCGTCATAAGTCCTGCGTAGCCCCTGGAAAGAAGGTAGGCTTTATGTACTTCATCAGTACTGTGACCTTTTTCCATAAAATAGCTACTAGAAGTTTCTTTGGAGGGAGGCTTTAGGAGCAACGTATTGGTGCGCGAGCGGATTGTAGCCAGAAGCGCATCCTGACTATCAGTAGTCATAACGATCATACAATCTTCTGGGGGCTCCTCTAATAGCTTTAAAAATGCATTTTGGGCTTCTTTTGTCATATGGTGCGCTCCATCAACAAATATAATTCGCCTAATCTTTCCCTTTCCTGCTGTTTTTAGCCGGACAAACTCTTGGCTCCTTCGTATAGCATCTATTGATATGGTGGATTTTTCGGCAGAAATATACAGTACCGATTGATGTTCGTGTACTTTGTTTTGCTCAATTCCTAATATGGTAGCCACTAAGACTTTCGCAACCGAATGTTTTCCGCTACCTTTGGGGCCTACAATCAAAATACTTTGTTTTGGGTAAAGCAGGAACTCACTTAGTTCGTGTTTACTGCGCTCATGCAGAAGTAGTCCATTCATGAGTTAAGTATAGCGCGAAAGCTGTCTGGTAGAGGCGCAACAAACGTTTTTCTTTGTCTAGAAGGTAAGGTTATTTCTAAGCTTTCAGCATGCAAATACATGCGGTCGGCTGCTACTTCACCATAAAATGGATCACCAACAATAGGGTGTCCTAGTTGCGCTAGATGAACGCGTAACTGATGTGTCCGCCCCGTTTCAGGCGTAAGCTGGACTAAAGTTTTATTGTGATCCTCAGCAGCTACTTTATACTTTGTAACTGCCGGCTTACCCATACTACCCACCCGAAATGTTTTTGGATTTTTTGGATTACGTTCTATAGGCATGTCTATAATAGCTTCCTTTTGCTCAAGGGTACCTGAAACAACTGCAAAGTACGTCTTTTTTACCTTTCGTACACTGAACTGTTTTTGGAGCCAGGCGAGTGCTGCACGGTTCTTAGCAGCAATAAGCACACCAGAGGTTAGTCGATCGAGCCTGTGAACTATTCCGGCTCTATCGCCATCCATACCGGTAATTCTAGGCGCTATAAATGTGGCTACCGTACCTTCCGGATTAAATGCCCCCTTGCTGTGTGTTAACACTCCTTCTGGTTTGTTTAAAACTATACAATCTTCATCCTCGTATAGTATCGGCAATTCAATAGTTGGTATTTGCTGTAACCGCTCGAAGTCGTAGTCAATTGCTATAATATCCCTCACTTTGAGCTTGTATCCATTCTTGACTGAAGATCCATTAACTAGTATCTTGCCGTCGTCACACAATTTTCCGATAAATGCCCGACTAACCGATCCAATCTCTTCAGTCACGAACACATCAAGTCGGTGTTTTACAGCTGATTCAGGTACGACTAATTTCATTTTGTGTTACTGGCGCAGGCCTACGGCTTTTTGTACTTTAGTGAGGGTGCTATTTGCCATAACATTCATTTCAGCTTCGCTTGATTCAAGCTTATGCATCAGTTTATCTGTATTAACATTTGCAAGTTTACCCTGAAAGTCTGTCAAAAACGTTTTTACAGCCTCTGCCACATCTTTTTTGAGCGGCCCGTATTGGACTTGGCCTTCATAACGTTTTACGACATTACCAATCGGTTCATTAGACAGTGTAGCAAGCATGTCCAAAAGATTGCTTACACCTGGCTGTGTTTCATAATCGTACTGGACTTTACCCATACTATCCGTGGTAGCTCCCATGATCTTTTTCGCCGCGATTTCTGGTGAGTCACTCAAAAATATCACACCCATACCTGATTCGTCTGATTTACTCATTTTTTTCGTTGGCTGGACTAGATCACGGATCCGTAAACGTTCATTTTGTGACATAAATTCTAGCTGTTTCTTTATTTCCACTGGTGGCGTAAATAGTTCGCCGAACTTATTATTCATACGAATAGCAATATTACGCGTCAATTCTACGTGCTGGGTTTGATCTGCCCCAACCGGTACGTACATTGCGCCGTATAGCAAAATATCTGCCGCCATCAAAACAGGATAATCAAATAATCCGGCCGATACATTCTGCTTACCTTCTCCTTTTTCTTTAAACTGAGTCATTCTCGAGAGTTCACCCATGTACGTGAAGCTATTGAGTATAACGGTGAGCTCGCTATGGGCTGGGATATAACTTTGCCGGTAGATATACGTGTCACTATTTTCAATATCAAGCCCGGCAGCAACAAACAATTTCAGATTATGCATCGTCTGTTCATAGAGTTTGCTATGGTCAATCGGAGTAGTAAAACTGTGTAAATCAGGGACAAATAGGTTTATTTGGTACTCACCAGCGTATTTCTTTTGTAAATCAACCATAGGGAGCAATGCACCAAGGTAATTGCCAAGGTGTAAGTCATTATTGGCCCTCAGGCCCGTTAATATAACTTGTTTACTCATATTTACTCCATTATAGCCGCATTTTGTTCAAACGCCCAAATACCCTAGCTTAACGAACGAACGGAGAATCTTCTGGTCTATACGTGGCGTACTGCCCAAGATGTTCGTACATTCTGCGCCTGGCTATTTCAAGTGCTAGTTCATCTCTTGCAGCCCTCATCCCTTCTATACTTGTACCGCCAATAGATTTAACTACGCTGGGGAATAGCCGTGGGGATTCCATAACCATATCTACCAACTCTACTGGGATATTAGACTGCGCTTCTTCAATTTCATGCTGTTCGGGTTTCATTAATTTCCTTTCATATATTTAAAAACCGCCCTAGTGGCGGTTTTTCATGGTTATTTGCTGTATGTATTAAAGGTAACAGTTAACCGACCGCCACATAGGTGGGGTTGTAAACCAGAAATAAAAGAATTGGTTAATCACTGTTTTCATACCTGAAATACAATAGTACTATTATTAACTTTTGTCAATAACATAAAAAGAGCCGACATTGCCGGCAACTTTTTATCGCTTGGTGAACTGGCGTTGCTTACGAGCGCCCTTCAGGCCAAACTTCTTGCGTTCTTTCTCGCGGGGGTCACGACCAAGTAGATCAGCACGTTTGAGCGTACTCTTTAGATCCTCGTTCATGAGGGCGAGAGCTTTTGCAATTCCCAGTCTAATGGCGTCAACTTGACCAGCATGTCCACCACCACTAACTACTGCGCTTACATCAAACTTGTTTTCCTGTTCTAAAACTGCAAACGGTTTTTGTAGTTCGTTCAGTAGCATTTTACTGTTTGCAAAATATTCGTTAGCCGGCTGTCCGTTAACGCTAATCTCACCTTTCCCGTTCATCAATCGAACGCGTGCGGTGGAGCTTTTCCGGCGACCAAGTGCATAGAAATAGTTTTTTGGTGCTGCCATTACTTACCTTCCTTTACTGAGTATTTCTGAGGTTTTTGAGCCTCATGGTTATGGTCACTTCCAGCATACACCTTAAGTCTTTCAAGGCGAGCCGGTCGGAGTTTATTGACTGGCAGCATGCCACGAATCGCTTTAATAATGACCTGTGTAGAATCCTTATCCATTTTTTCTTGGAGTGTTGCTTCTTTCAAGCCACCAGGATAGTGTGAATGATGGTAGTACATCTTTTTGTTTAGCTTATCACCGGTAACAACTAGTTTATCGGCATTAACAATTACTACGTAATCACCGACATCAATATGTTTAGTGAAGCTCGGCTTACCTTTACCAATCAATAGACTAGCGGCTGCCGTCGCAACACGACCCAGCGAAGCTTCGCTTGCGTCAATTACGTACCATACACGGTTTACGTCAGTTGGTCTTGCACTAAAAGTTTTCATTATTTAGCCTCCGTTTTTGCGGGAGTTTTCTTTGGCGTAGCTTTTGCAGCTGGCTTATTGGCAGCAGCAGACTTAGCTACAGGAGCTTGTGTTAGGTCGTCTACAAAGCTGACGCGTGCCATTTGAGTATTATCTCCCCGCCTAGTGCCAGTACGCTCAATACGCAAGTGCCCACTGTTTCGTGTCGTCAATTTTGGCGCAATCTCATCAACGAGCTTGTGCGCACTTTCAACGGTTTGCAAACCGCTAATCACCTGACGACGATTGTGCAGATCACCCTTTTTTGCTTTGGTGATCAGTTTTTCAACATAAGGCACGAGTTCTTTTGCCTTAGTAACTGTTGTTTCAATAGACTCGTATTTGATGAGAGAATCTGCGAGCCCTTCAATCAGCGCTTCTCGCTGGTCACGTTCCCTATGGAACTTTCTACCTTTATATCCGTGTCGATGCATGCCTAAAGCTCCAACTCCGCCATCTTCTCTTTAACTTCATCGAGTGCTTTACTTCCAAAACCTTTAAGGTCTCTTAGTTCTGCATCACTGAGAGAAAATAAATCTTTAAGTGTGTGAATGTCGTTATTGATGAGTGCGTTAGTGGTTCGGGCAGACAGATTAAGATCTTCAATTGGTGTCATTAGCTCTGCTGAATCATCAGTTTCATCTGCGACTCCCAAGCCGGCAGCTACACCACCTGCAGGAACACCAGTCTCAACACGAGTCTGTCCTGCAAGAGCAGTATACTGATTAACCAGTATTGCCGCCGCTTCTTCAAAAGCGTCTTGAGGCGTGATCGTTCCGTCGGTGTCGACTGTTAGGATAAGCTTATCAAGGTCAGTCATTTGACCAACGCGAGTATTTTCTACCTTATATCGAACACGCTGTACTGGACTAAATACTGTATCAACAGCAATCATGTCGCTAGCTTTTCTAGCGCCACTTTCATCTACCGTTCGGTAGCCTCGGCCTGTATCTACAACGATATCCATTACAAACTCTGCTTTTCCGTCTAGCGTAGCAATAGGATGATCAGTGTTGACTACCTCAACGTCCGCGTTTACCTGAATATCTTTGGCTGTTACCGCTCCAGGACCTTTTTTGATAACGCGGAGTGTTTGAGGCTCATCACCAAATACACGGAAGCGTATACCTTTAAGGTTGAGCATAATTTCTACTACATCTTCTTTTACACCTGAAAGTGTGGTGAATTCGTGTGTTGCTCCCTCAATTCTGAAGGAGGTTACACCTGCTCCCGCAATACTGGAAAGCAGTACGCGTCGCAAACTGTTTCCGAGGGTCATACCATAACCTGTGTGGAGAGGCTCAATACTAAACGTCGCGCTAGTCTTGCTGTGTTCGTCGACGCTTACAACTCCTGGTGTGTGAATCATTTTTGACATTTTACTTCCTGCCTCCGTTAACGTGAGTAGTACTCAACTATTAGTTGTTCATTTATCTCTGGCTCAGCCTCTTCTCTTGCGGGCAGGCCGGTGACACTTACTTCAAACTTCTTACGATTAACCTTAAGCCAGCTTGCGCTTGCGTCGCCAGCAGGGCTAACCTCATCGATTTTCTTGAAATACTCATTGTTTTTACTATGGTCTCGTAGCACAATTTCATCGCCCGGTTTTAGACGAATAGAGGGAATATCTACTCTTCGACCGTTTAGCATGAAGTGACCATGCGTAACAAGTTGACGTGCAGCACGTCGTGATGGAGCAAATCCACTCCGATATACGGCATTGTCAAGACGACGCTCCAAAAGCTGCAATAGCATTTCACCTGATTGGCCTTGGGTTCGACTAGCTTCCTTCATGAGGTTGCTGAACTGACGCTCTAAGAGGCCGTACAGACGCTTAACTTTTTGCTTTTCCCGAAGCTGCAATGAATACTGGCTAGGCTTATTTCGCATGCCGCGCATTGATTGCTGTCCGGGAGGAGTACTGCGCTTTACGAGCGCTTTGTGAGCCTTAGGATGAAGCGCATAGCCTTCACGACGGCTCATTTTTACAATTGATTGTCTATCTCTAGCCATATACTAAATCCTCCGTGCCTTTCGAGGTCGAACACCGCCATGAGGGACGCCTGTAACATCTTTAATGCTATCTACTTGAATATCATTACCGGCAAGAGCACGTACTGCTGCATCGCGTCCTAATCCGACACCTTTGATAAACACCTCTGCTTTAGCGAGACCATGAAGCTGCTTAGCAGCCTGAATTGCTTTTTCTGCGGCTACCTGAGCTGCATAAGCTGTACCCTTTTTTGAACCGCGGAATCCGCATCCACCTGCACTTGCGAATGTAAGTACGCCACCTTTAGAGTCAGTCACCGTAACAATGGTATTGTTAAAGGTCGCCAAGATATGTACTTGACCGGACGGAACTGATCGCTTTGATTTTCGTTTCTTCGCTGATGTTGTAATTGGGGTTGTTTCTGCCATATCTATTCCATTCCTTACGTCTTAGACGCTACCTTTTTAGCTGTTCCACCAACAGTTGACTTTTTACCTCTTCGAGTGCGGGCATTGGTCTTAGTGCGCTGGCCGCGTGACGGCAGATTAGCTTTATGGCGCAAACCACGGTAAGCATTGATGTCTTTTAGACGTTTGATATTACCTACCACGATTCGGTGAAGATCACCTTCTACAGTGTGGCGTTCGTTGATTATGTCCTGAATACGCGAAACTTCTGCATCAGTCAGATCTTTAACGCGAACGGTAGGTTCTACTTTAGCTTCGTTCAAGATATCAACCGCAGTTTTTCGGCCAATACCGTAGACATAGGTAAGAGCAATTTGCACTTGCTTTTCGTTAGGAATGGTTACACCTGATATTCGAGCCATATAACCTACCCTTGCCTTTGCTTATGCTTAGGCTTAAATTTGTTTATAACGTACAGACGACCTTTGCGACGTACGATCTTATCGTCTGGACTGATTTTTTTGACACTTGCACGCACTTTCATGCGGATCATTCTCCTTACTTGTGCGAATGACACACTGCTTAATTTGATAATTGTTCCCTTGTAAACTCCATAAGGTTTAGGGACAGCTGCTGCATTCTATACCTGGTTTCGATATAATCCTCAGCCGTAATCTCTAACGCTTATGCTCTGCAAAAGGTCCTATGATTTACGGTAGGTGATACGTCCCTTGGTGAGGTCGTAGGGCGTTAACTCTACCGTAACGGTGTCGCCCGGGACAATGCGAATGAAGTGCTTGCGCATCTTACCGGCTACATGAGCTATAATCTGATGGCCATTTTCGAGTTCGACACGAAACTGAGTACCTGGAAGGGTCTCTATAATTGTCCCGCTGAGCTCGATCACTTCCTTATTATTTGCCATAGAATATAACTAATGGACAAGTATACCCCATATTACAACAGTTTGTAAAGAGTTTTTTAATCTTTTTTCTTCTTAAATCCACGCGGAATACCAAATAGTAGACGCCTGCCGCCCGTCGCAGCATCAGCAGGAGTGCTAACATCGTAAAAGAAGTCTGGTTGTTCATACTGATCATAGGTGATCATGAGTGCTCTTGATTCTACCTGTCGAAGTGTTTCCAGAGCCACTGCTACTAAGATAAGTATACTCGTACCACTGAGAGCTATATTGGTACTTATAAATACCTGTCCAATTATCGGGAGTAGCGCTAGCAATCCAAGACTAAGCGCTCCAAAGAAAGTCAGTCTATTAACGACTCTACCGAGGTATTTTTCGGTTTGAGTACCCGATCTTACCCCTTCTATAAAACCTCCCTGTTTCTGAAGGTTTTCGGCAATTTCTTTAGAATTGAACGTAATACCGGTGTAGAAAAATGTAAACAAAAAGACTAGTAAAAAGTATGTAACCGGGTAAATATATGGTTGCCAGCCTCCTGCAGCAAAAGTTTGAGCCGAAGGATTCTGAAACCACTGTACCAGATGCGTACCTAGTTCTGTCCACCGTGGATTTCCAGAACCAGCCAAAAGTTGACCAACGTAGCTGGGAACGCTCAAAAACGCTACTGCAAAAATTATCGGAACTACGCCAGCGGTTATCATTTTTACCGGGAGGATCGTCGTTACGCCACCGTATGTACGGTTTCCTTGAATTCTTTTTGCATAGTGTACGGTGATATTCTCAGCCGCTTCGTTCAGCAACACGACCAGTACAGTAACCACAATAGTGGCAACAAGAATAATTGCTGCGTACATTAGTGCAGTCTTATCAATCGGGAATTGCTGACCAAAAACGTTCCATGATGAGCCTTTTTTAAATATAGCTGATCCTAATTCAGCTATGGTGGTTGGAAGCCGACTTACAATTCCCACGGTAATGATTAGCGAGATACCGTTTCCTATTCCCTCTTCTGTAATCAGTTCACCAAGCCACATAAGCAGCATAGAAGCTCCTGTCATGGCGGCAATCATCAGGATCCACTGCATAATGGAAGTATTTGCTGTTATATCGCCAAGACCCCCTATGCTAGCTGCTGACTGTTTCACGAGATAAATCGCTCCGATAGATTGGATTATGGCAAGGGGAAGGGTCAGTATACGGGTGTACTGGTTAATTTTTTTCCTACCATACTCACCCTCGTTGTTTAACGCTTCAAGCCGGGGAATGGCCTTAGTAAGTAGCTGCATGATGATCGAAGCATTTATGTACGGCCCAAGACCAATTAACATAATAGAAAAGTTAGCCAACGCTCCACCTGAAAGTACGTTTACAAAGCCAAGAAACTGAGAATTATTCGTAGAAGTATAGAGTGTTTCAAGGATCTGTTTAAGTGTTTGTGGGTCACTGAGGGGGATCGGTATGTGTGCGAGAACACGGAACACCAGCAGCATACCCAAAACCGCAAAGATACGCTTGCGCATATCGCTGTCTTTTAATGATTTTCCTATTACTTTCCAATTCATAAATAAGAATGAATCCCTCTTGTTTTCGCTTTCAGACATTTACTATACAGTAAACAGTCCTTAAATCCCATATACAAACAAAATAACCAGCGTATATTACAACGCCGGTTTATTTATTATATTGAAATTATTTTGTTGATTTTTCTTTAGCAGTACGTCCCAGCTGTGGCGTAGCAGTAAAGCTACCACCAGCCTTTTGAACAGCGGCAATGGCGTTTTCGCTAGCGCCTTGTAATCGCACGGTAACCTTCTTGGTGACATCTCCTTTGGCAATCAACTTTACCTTAACGTAAGGGTTAGAGATGAGTCCGGACTCAGAAAGCACAACAGTGTCTACCGTTTTTCCAGCAAACTGGTCTAGCTGACCGGTGTAAATGTTTTCAACTTTTGGACGATGTGAAGTAAACCCAGGCAGTTTAGGAATCTGCTGGATGAGCGGCGTTTGACCACCTTCAAATCCTGGTCGAGTTCCTCCACCTGTTCGAGAATTCTGGCCCTTCGTTCCGCGGCCGGCAGTTTTTCCACGGCCGGCAGAAATGCCCCGGCCGGCTCGCTTAGGATTCTTGTGACTAGAGATATTGAGTTCATTGTACTTCATTATTTCTCTCCTGCTTTAGTAGCTTTTTTGGCTTTTGGAGCAGCTTTCTTCGCCTTATCCTGCTTTGTAGTTACCCACTTGTCAGCAGGAACGATGCTTTGCATTGCAGCTAGCGTAGCGTAGGCGGTGTTAATTTTGTTAGTTGAACCGAGTGATTTCGACAATACATTTCGTACTCCGGCTACTTCCAATACGGTTCTAACGACACCACCAGCGATCAAACCGGTACCTGCACTCGCTGGTTTTAGCAAAATACGAGCACCAGAAACCTTAGCCTCAGCCTCGTGAGGTAGCGTCCCTTTATACAAGGGAATGGTGACCATATTTTTCTTTGCTACATCAACGGCTTTAGAAACAGCAGCGGTAACATCAGCACCTTTTGCTGTGCCGATTCCCACTTTGTTTTTGTGGTCCCCGACGACTACGAGAGCACGGAATCGGAACCTTCGCCCACCTTTTACCACGCGAGCAACACGATCTATGTGTACCACGCGTTCATCAAACTGTTTTTCTTCTGGTTCTTGACCACGTGTTCCTGGAGCCTGGCGGCGGGGAGCAGTGGACTGTCTTTGGTCATCTGCCATACTAAAACTCCAATCCATTCTCGCGTGCAGCATCTGCAAGCGCTTTAATTCTTCCATGGTACTTTCGACCATTTCGATCAAATACCACTTTTTTAATATTCTTGTCCTTGGCTTTTTTGGCTATCTCAGCACCAATTTGAGCAGCTCGGTCTGTCATTGTTCCAGAAACAGCTTTTTTACCAATGGTTGTTGCCGAAACAATAGTGGTCTGTTTGCTATCGTCAATGATTTGGGCTGATACATGCAAATTACTGATAAATACACTAAGTCGTGGACGTTCAGTAGTACCTGATACGACAGAGCGAACGCGAGATTTGCGTAAGTTTCGGTTCTGTAGTTTATGTGCAATTCGATCCATAGTAACTTACCTACTAATCCTTTCCTGATTTTCCGCTCTTACGGATAATTCTTTCACCAACATACTTAATACCCTTACCTTTATACGGTTCAGGTTTCTTAAGTGCGCGAATTTCAGCAGCGGTCTGTCCAACCTGCTGCTTATCAATTCCACTGATGGTAATGGTATTTTGCTCAACTTTTGCAGTAATTCCTTGGGGAATTTTATAGGTTACATCGTGTGAGAATCCAATATTGAATTTAAGATCAGTTCCTGCCATTGCAACACGGTAACCAACACCGTTAAGCTCTAGTTTTTTTTCAAAACCTTCGCTTACGCCTTTTACCATGTTAAATACGAGCGAGCGCATCAAACCATGCTTTGCACGATTCTTTGGCTCATCATTTTCTCGCGTTACGACAGCTTGTTGACCTTCAACGGTAACCGTTACCCCTGGCATAGTGAACTGCTTGAGTGTTCCTTTGCTTCCAGCAACGGTAATCTCGTTTGTGTCGACAGTGATTGTCACACCGCTTGGGATATCTATGGGTAGTTTTCCTATACGACTCATGAGTACCTTTCCTTAGTAAACCTTACAAATTAATTCACCACCGATTTGCTGCTTCTTGGCATTATCACCGGTCATTACTCCTTTAGAAGTAGAGACGATAACGATACCTCGACCGCGCTTAACGGTAGGGATTGCCTTTACGTTTGCATAGATACGACGTCCAGGTTTGCTTAAGCGAACGATTTCAGTAATTCTTGCGTTATCTTGTTCCCCGTTAATGGTAATAACGAGAGTCTTGCCGACTTCAGCTTTTTCAACCTTCACATCATCAATAAAATTATTTTCTTTCAACAGCTTAGCAACCGATTCCTTAACATTTGAGTGTGGCAATCGGATTACGTTCTTCCGTACATTAATGGCGTTACGAACGCGTGTTAGCATGTCTGCAATTGGATCTGTAGAAACCATACTCATCTCTTTACCAGCTCGCTTTCGTTACACCAGGGATTTCTCCCTTGCTTGCATGTTCTCGGAAGGAAATACGGCTCAAACCAAACTGTCGCATGTAGCCGTGCGGACGACCTGTTTCAATGCAGCGGTTCTTCCAACGAGTTGGAGATGAATTACGTGGCAGTTTGTGCAAACCTTCGTAGTCTCCCATTTTCTTTAATTCTTCCCGCTTAGCAGCATATTTTTTAATCATGGCTTGCCGTTTTTGATCGCGGGCAATGATTGATTTCTTAGCCATATTACTTTGCCTCCTTCTCAAACGGCATACCTAGCTTTTCCAATAATGCTCGGCTGTGCGCTTGTTCTTTAGCTTTAATCACAAATATTGCTTGCATCCCGTGAGGGGTGGTTGTTTCGTCAAAACTCAGTTCCGGGAAAACAGATTGTTCGGTCAGACCGAGGCTGTAATTTCCTTGCCGATCAAATGCTTTTGCACTCACACCATGAAAGTCACGTAGCCGTGGCAAAACAATATTTATCAGACGATCAGCAAATTCGTACATCTTTTCACCTCTAAGTGTGACTTTGAGGCCAATTTTGTTTCCTTCGCGTAACTTAAATGAAGCTACGGACATGCGTGCAGTAGTCTGGATAGGTTCCTGGCCAGTGATTTTTCGCAGCGTATTTGTCGCAACTTCCATAAGTTTCTTATCGTCTTTAGCTTTACCGAGTCCAACGTTTATAACGATTTTCTCTAGGCGAGGCACTTCATGGGGGTTTGTAAGATCAAGCTCTTTCTGTAATGCCGGAGCTATCTTAGTAACATACTGGCTTTTCAGACGGGTGGTTGCGGTAACTTGCTTTGTTGCAGTAGCCATTACTTGATCTCCTTTCCACTTTTCTTAGCGATCCGTACCTTTTTACCATCTTTATCTACTTTCATACCTATGCGACTTGGTTTTTTGCTGGTTGGATCAACGATCGCAACTTTTGAAACCCAGATTGGCTTAGTAATTTCGATAATGCCCCCTTGAGGGTGCAAACGGTTTGGCTTCTGATGTTTTTTGACAACGTTGATTCCCTCAACAGTAACCTTGTTTTCAGCAGGGTGTACGGCAACAATCTTGCCAGTTTTTCCCTTATACTTACCACTTAGAACAACAACGGTGTCGTCTTTTCTTAGTTTAATCTTGTACACGGTTTTATTCATTACAGTACCTCCGGAGCAAGACTGATAATTTTCGCATACCCTTGGTCACGCAGTTCTCGGGGAACAGGACCAAAAATACGCGTAGCCCGGGGAAGCTTATCTTCACCGATAATTACCGCTGCATTGTCGTCAAATCGAATACTTGAACCGTCTTTTCGCTTAATCGTATTGCGAGTACGAACTACCACGGCTCGAACAACTGACTTCTTTTTAACATTTCCGCTCGGGTTCGCAACCTTCACGGTAGCGACAATAATATCGCCGACACGTGCGTAGCGACGACGCGTTCCGCCAAGAACACGGATGCAAAGGATTTCACGAGCACCACTGTTATCACAAACAGTAAGGCGAGATTCTTGCTGAATCATTATTCGTCTCCTCCCTCATCGCGAATTAGCGGACGTTCGATAACTTTTTTCAAAACATAGCGCTTACGACGACTAAGCGGTCGACTTTCCTCAATTGAGACCTTGTCGCCAACTTGCGCTTCGTTCTTTTCATCGTGCGCCATAAACTTCTTACCTTCACTGTACTGTTTCTTATAAATAGGATGTGTTTTGCGCGTTACTACCGTAACTACAATCGTCTTATCCGCCTTGTCAGATGAAACAGTACCAACTAATGTCTTAGCCATTACATGTTCTCCTTTGCGAGTTGCTCGCTCAATACGGTTAGCATCCGTGCGAGATCTTTCCTTTTATTACGTAAAACTTTACTATTCTGTACTTCTCCCATATGGGTACGGCGACGAAGCTCAGCAATTTCTTCTCGGAGCTTTGTACTTTCTTTGGTGAGTTGTACAGTGGTCAGTTTACGGATTTCGATAATTTTCATGGTGTTATGCCTCCTCCCGAACTAGGAACTTGGTTTTTACCGGTAGTTTGTGTGCAGCGAGGCGCATCGCTTCACGAGCGACATCTTCTTGGACTCCCTGCATCTCAAACATGATTGTTCCTGGCTTTACTTTGGCTGCAAAAAACTCTGGATTTCCCTTACCGCTACCCATTTTTACATCTTGAGGTTTTCGGGTAACTGGGGTATGAGGGAAGATTCTAATCCAAATCTTACCACCACGCTTAATGTGACGGGTCATCGCCTGACGAGCGGCCTCAATCTGGCGAGAGGTTATTCGTTCGTGACCTTGTGCTTGTAGGGCAAATTCACCAAACGCAATGGTGTTCCCAGCAGTAGCAACGCCACGGATTCGGCCTTTACGTACTTTTCGGTGTTTCGTTCGGTTAGGTATCAACATATTAGCTTACCTCTCCTTTGTAAATCCAAACCTTAACACCGATGATACCGGCAACTGTTTGAGCTTTTACTTGGGCGTAATCAATGTCTGCTCGCAAAGTATGTAATGGTACACTGCCCTGGACTTCTTTTTCGCGGCGTGACATTTCAGCACCGTTTAATCGTCCGGAAACTTCAATGCGGATGCCTTGAGCGCCAGCACGCATCGTAGCTGCTGCAGATTGCTTGATTGCGCGTCGGAAAGAAATGCGTCGCTCTAACTGATGTGCGATGTTCTCACCCACGAGCTTGGCATACAGTTCAGGTTTCTTAACTTCTTCAATATTTACTCGGACAGGTACGCCGTAAATCTTTTCGATAGCAGCTTTAAGCTCCTGAGCGCCTGATCCACCTCGTCCAATCACAACACCAGCTTTCGCAGTGGCAATTGTCACAGTAACAAGATTGGGTGATCGCTCTATATCAACTTTGTTTATTGCGCCACGTGAACCAACCTTATTCTGAATAAGTTTGCGGACTTCTAAATCCTGCGCGAGGTACGTAGCGTACTCTTTTTTACCAACGAACCATTTGCTTCGCCAGTCTTTATTAACCTGGAGACGCATGCTAATTGGATTAACTTTCTGTCCCATTATTTAGTCTCCTTCTTTGCAGCCGGCTTCTTACTTGGCTCAGCCGTTTTAGCTTGTACTGGCTTTTTGGGAGCACGAGCTTCACCATCAACTACTACAGTAATGTGTGATGTTCGACGCTGAAAAGGTAAAGCACGACCATGCGCAGCAGGGCGATACCGCTTGTACCGTACGCCAGGCGTTACCGTAATGGCCACAATCTGAAGCGTATCCGCCTTAAGATTATGGTTATGATCCGCATTAGCTTTTGCGCTTTCAATCGCTTTACGTACCGGCACAGCCGAACGTCGAGGCGTATGACTAAGAATAGTCAGTGCATCAGCAACGCTACGACCGCGTACTAGGCTAGCTACTACACCAACTTTCCGAGGGCTCATCCGAACACCTTTAGCAACTGCTTTGACACTCATTACTTCTTACCTTTCGCGAGCTTGCCACCGTGCGTTCGGAACTTGCGGGTAGGAGCAAATTCTCCAAGCTTGTGACCAACCATATTTTCAGTTACAAAAACAGGGACATGGACCTTACCATTGTGAACGGCAATTGTTTTTCCTACAAAATCAGGAGATACGGTACTAGATCGTGCCCATGTTTTAATAATGGTACGGTCTTCAGCACCCAAAGCGCCTACTTTCTTGGTTAGCTTTGGATCTACGAATGGTCCTTTTTTCAGTGATCGACTCATATTTTCCTACCTCTTATCTTCGCTTAGCCGCATGTCGGCTTCTTACAATAAACTTATTACTACTCTTGCGGCGACGGGTTTTGTAACCCAGGGTCTTCTGACCCCAAGGCGTAACTGGAGCCCTTGCCATACGGTGACGTCCACCATCACCACCGCCATGAGGGTGATCAGCAGCGTTCATGACAACTCCACGTACGGTTGGGCGAATGCCCTTTTTACGAGTTCTTCCAGCTTTACCAACCTTAATATTTTGGTGCTGCACGTTACCGACTACTCCAAGGCTTGCCATGCACTCTATGTGTACCAGACGGACTTCTCCACTAGGCAGTTTTATCTGTGCGTATTCACCTTCTTTTGCGGCCAATTGAGCACTTGCCCCAGCTGACCGAACCATCTGCGCTCCCTTTCCTACCTGTAACTCAATAGCGTGAATAACGCTACCTACTGGGATGTTCTTTAGTGGTAGACGGTTGCCGTTTTCTATCGGTGCCTCTTCATCGCTAACGATTTTTTGACCAACTTTCATATTGCTTGAAGCAATAATGTAGTGGTAGTTATTGTCAGTATCTTTAATACGGGCAATGCGGGCTGATCGGTTTGGATCATATTCGATTTGCTCAACTGTAGCAGTTGTGCCAGGAGCTAAGCGGAAATTAACAATACGATAAAACTTCTTGGCACCACCACCACGATGACGAGTAGTAATACGACCCTGGTTGTTTCGGCCACTAACCCGCTTCTTGATAACGACAAGCGAGCGCAACGGTTTCTTTGTGGTAATCTCACTCATGTCTTGAGTGGTCATACCGCGCTGACCGGGAGTAGTAGGGCGTAGTTGTTTAATAGCCATTATTTCTTCTCCTCCTTGGATGCTTTCTTAGCTGCTTTTTCAGCTGCTTTCTGCTCCTGAGCTTCTTCCTCTTCAATTGCGGCAAATACAGGAATCTGAGCACCTTCTTTAAGACGAACGTAAGCTTTCTTAACATCGTTATCGTATCCGATAATTGGTCGCCCACCGCGCTTGTATGTTCGCTTTTCTTTACCTTTGCTCACCACGATATTCACGGTTTCAACCGTAACGCCAAACTGATCGGTAACCGCTTCGGCAATGGTCATTTTATTGGCTGACTTAGGTACTTCAAAAACATATATACCAGTTTTACTCATACCAAATGATTTCTCACTCATACGTGGCTTTAGGGGCATGAACTTACTCATTACTTAGCTCCTTTCAGCCATTCGGTGACTTCTTTAAGGCTTGTGTTGGTCAGGATGATACTATTGGCATTTAAAACGTCATACACGTTCACATACTTACTCTGTACAACTTTGACGTATGGAATATTACTAGTTGCCCGGATAAGTTCTGGAGTCTTTTGTTCTACAACCAGCAGAACATTGCGATCCGCACCTAGCTTTTGCAATAGTTTTACAGCATCTGTCGTTTTGCCGCTCTTTACTTCAAAACTTTCAATTACAGAAATCTTGTTAGCCTCAGAAGCGGTGCTTAGAGCCTGACGAATAGCTAATCGCTTAGAATTGGTGCTCATTTTATGTGTATAGTTTTCTTCGCCCGTTGGACCAAAGACAATTCCACCACCACGCCAAATTGGGTTTCTGATACTACCAAAACGTGCTCGACCCGTACCTTTTTGTTTCCAAGGTTTGCGACCACCACCACTTACGAGACCTCGAGTTTTTACGTTAGCACTTCCCACGCGACCGTTAGAAAGGTATGCAACGTATGCTTGCTTAAGCAAATCATGGCTTGCTACTTCTACGCCAAACACTTGTTTGTCTAGCTTTGCAGCGGTTGTAGCTTTTGCGCCGGTTTTAGTGTATGTTCCTACAGCCATATTATTCTCCCCGTACCACTACGATGCCTTTACGTGGACCTGGAACGGCTCCAACAACACCAATTACATTAAGTTCTGGATCAACGAGGGCAACTTTGAGATTCTTGACAGTAACTTGTTCATTACCCATCTGACCAGCCATCTTTTTTCCCTTAAAAATGTGCTGGGGATACATAGAGCCGATAGAACCGACTTTACGAGTGTTACCCTTACCACCGTGCGTTTTGCGCTGGCGATGGAAATTGTGTCGTTTAATAGTTCCGGCAAATCCTTTACCCTTACTTGTTCCGGTAACCGCTACTTGGTCACCAACTGAAAAGACCTCGGCCGTTAGCTGTTCGCCAACTTTGAGGTCTTCGGTGATCTCTTCAATGCGGATTTCGCGCACAATCTTTGGTAGTACCTTAGCGTTTTTAAAATGTCCCGCTTGGGCTTTACCCATCTTTTTGTCTTCTTCAAAACCGATCTGCACAGCAGTATAGCCGTCAGATTCTTTGGTTTTAACCTGTGTAATTGTACAGGGACTAGCGGAAAGCAAGGTAATAGCAGTCATTGTACCGTCTTCAGCGATGGTACTGGTCATGCCAACCTTTCGGGTGATTAATGCTTTCATAGCGTCTTTTTACCTCTATTGTTTATGAGACATTGCATGAAAAGTCTTGGTGTTCAGCAGTTTCTACCTCTGTAGACTTGCTAACTCACCAAGTTCATGGTGTACTCAATTCTTGATATACCGTAACAGATTACTACAAAACCGCTACCTCTGTCAAGCTGTTGTTTATTCTACAAGCTATTGTAGATGCTTCTTGCGTCGAAATAGTATGCGTTCATCAACTCTGGTCCAGACATTCCAACCTGGCAGCCATAGGTTTCAAGTATTCGATTTGTCTCTTCGTCCATGGGCTTTAGTTCGTGTGACGATACGCCACTAAAGTTCAAGTTAATTGAATTAGAATTACCAGAGATTATATGAACTACGTCTGGATTTTCCTGGTCTTTTTCCGCATATGCTGCAGCAGTTGGAACCTCTCCTTTTGATTCGACGTGAAAGAATAGACCACTTACAGATAACGTAAACGAACCACCATTTATATCATACGCAGTGTTAGCGAGACAGCCGTTATTGTATTCCACTCGGTAATCATTATCAGGCTCAATCATTCCGAGTATACCGTTTCCTCCAGGTGCGTAATCGATTCTCATTGTTGTCTTTCCGCCATATTGAAGCGTGAACTTATCTGCTGGACTAAGAGAATCAAAGGTCTGGTTATACGTTTCTTGGGCAATTTCTGCAGCTTCATCGGCAGTTCTTTGCCCAGGTCGATCTCCAAGAATATCAACATAATTATTTGCAAGAACCAGATAAGACCCAGCCGCAACGGCGAGCACGCCAAGTGTGGCCTTTACCGAGCCCTTTACTATTTCTTTTTTAGTTAGGGGTTCAAATTCATTTCCGTATTGCGCCATAGTACTCCTCAATCAAGCAATAATACATCACCACAACAAGTACACCATGTGCGTTTTAGAAGGAGATATTTATTCCTATGGGGAGCCAGAACCCAACAAACATTGCTATAAGAAGCAACGCATACTCTATTTTACGGTCAATCTGGAACTTTTCTCGTGAGGCAAATAACAGTCCAATTATCAGTCCTATGGGGAGAGGAAGCTGTAAACCCGACACAAAAACCAGCCTAAGCCAAAACGAGCCGAGTATGAGGTACATAACCAGCTTTAAGAAATATATCGAATCAACTTCTTTGTCTTGGGTCTTCTTTTTTGTTTTAGCCATTACCTACATTCTACCACAAGAAAACCGCCTACATCTGAGGCGGTTTTCGGTTCAGCTTAGTTAAGCGTCAGCTTACATTTTTATTTCAGCGTCACAACCAGCAGGAAGGCTCAGGTTCATGAGGCTATCAATTGTCTTGGGGGTTGGCTCCAAAACATCGATGATGCGCTTGTGAATACGCATTTCAAACTGTTCTCGACCCTTCTTATATACGTGTGGGCTTTTAATGACCGTATACGTGGTCTTTTTGGTCGGTAATGGGATTGGTCCCGCAATTGTTGCACCGGTGCGGATTGCAGTGTCAACGATCTGCTTCGCGGACTGGTCTATTACTTTATGATCATACGCCTTCAAACGGATTCGAATGCGCTGTTTGCCGGTTTCGGCTTTTTTGGCTTCTGCCATTTTATGCTCCTTTGTGATGTAACATCTTTGCAGTGCTATAGAGAACAACTGCAACGACTTTTAGTCACCACGATTAATGTACCGAGCAATTGTACAATAATACGTCATAAAATAAAAGAGCCCGGGTATACCGAGCTCTTTTAAGTACCAGAAGATTACTTACTTGGTAATCTTGGTTACCACGCCGGCACCGACGGTTCGGCCACCTTCGCGGATAGCAAAGTTAACACCTTGTTCCATGGCAATTGGAGCGAGCAACTTAACCTTGAAAGAAACAGTATCGCCAGGCATAACCATTTCTTTGTCAGCAGGAAGCTCAACTTCACCCGTTACATCCGTTGTTCGGAAGTAGAACTGTGGCTTATAACCCTTAAAGAATGGAGTGTGTCGACCACCCTCTTCTTTTGTAAGGATATAGACTTCGGCGTCAAACTCAGTGTGTGGAGTAATAGAACCAGGCTTACAAATAACCTGACCACGTTCGATGTCGTCGCGCTCGATACCTCGCAAAAGAATACCAGCGTTGTCACCTGCCTGACCTTGGTCTAGGCTCTTCTTGAACATTTCAATACCAGTTACTACTGATTTCTTAGTATCACGTACACCAACGATTTCTACTTCGTCGTTAACCTTAACGATACCTTGCTCAATACGGCCAGTTGCTACGGTTCCACGTCCCTTGATTGAGAATACGTCCTCAATAGCCATCATAAATGGCTTATCTAGGTCGCGTGTAGGTTCTGGAATGTAGTCATCCATTGCCTTAACAAGTTCCATGATAGCGTCTTCATTGGCAGCATCGCCTTCAAGCGCCTTGGTAGCAGAACCCTTAATGATTGGAGCGTCTTCGTCAAAACCGTTCTTAGCGAGCAGTTCACGGATGTCCATTTCTACAAGTTCTACGAGCTCGGGGTCAGCTAGATCCATCTTGTTCATAAAAACAAGGATCTTAGGTACACCAACCTGCTTCGCAAGTAGTACGTGCTCACGGGTCTGTGGCAGAGGACCGTCGTTAGCAGCAACAACAAGAATAGCGCCATCGATCTGCGCAGCACCGGTGATCATGTTCTTCACATAGTCAGCGTGTCCTGGCATGTCGACGTGAGCGTAGTGACGCTTTTCGCTTTCGTATTCCTGGTGAGAAGTAGCAATAGTAATACCACGAGCTTTTTCTTCAGGTGCGTTGTCGATCTGATCATAGGCGATCGGCTTGTTTACGTCGCTAGGTAGCTTTTTAGCTAATACCGCAGTAATGGCTGCAGTAAGGGTGGTTTTACCGTGGTCGACGTGTCCCATGGTACCCACGTTTACGTGTGGCTTGCTTCGGTCAAAATCTGCCATTTATGTGAAACTCCTCTTATTGTTTAATTCTAATTTACATACGCGAGCAACAACTCACGCGAGTTACCGAAATATCTTACCCAATCTAACACCGTTTGTAAAGCTAGATTATCACTTAATATCGCCGGTGGTCAGAGATGTACTTAAGCTGGTCAAAGAAATCATGCATCGCTTCAATCGGATGCAATGCAAATTTCCCAATAATATGACATTCAGTTACAATTTCCTCCGTATTTTTTTCGACAGGGGCTACAAGTATGTGTAATTCTTCTTCCTTGTATGTAATATATACTCCCCAATTTCATAACTCGTAAGTTTTCGGTTTATTCAGCAACAATTTAGGGTAGCGAAGCGTTTTTTATTCCCAAATACTTCTGCTCTATACCGGCAGTATCCATAATTGTTTGAGCAGCCGTTGGCCAGACATTATTTGATACATAGGTATTTCCGCTAACGGAATTATTTGTTCCATTGTTGGTGTTTCCTGGAGAATCATAATAGTTGTTTTGCACGATGTTATCATGTACTGAACTCTGCCATATGTGCAACCATTCATGCACCTGTTTACAGACATTATTGCTCCAGGTTGTATAGGCAGTTCCTTGATCAGGATATATACAGCCGTATTTATTTACACCATTACTCCAATAGTTTTTCGAAATTACAGTATTTTGCATGGGTCCAAGTAAATACACTGCAGACGAATCCTGCAGTACTTTGGTAAAGTCATGGAAGTAGTTATTAGTAACAGCATTATTTTTGGCGTACGAAGCTATCCCCCATCCCCATCCGATAGCAACCGGAGAATGTGGTACATCGTAAATCTCGTTATGATCTATCGAAAGCCCGTCAATATATCCGGCAAACACGGCGGCAGCATCGTAGTAATCTTGTCCCACTTTTGTCACGTAGTTGTCCTTAAACGAGCTTAAACGATTTTGTTTAGCTACATCTGACTGGGCGCTATCGTTAATATCACCGTACATTACAGCCGGTCCGGATATATCTTCGAACTTGTTGCCAATCACTTCTGTATCCTGACTTCCTCCATCAAATACAAGGCCACTCCCTCCCAGACGAGCAAACACATTGCCCTCAAAACGAATGTCACTTGAACCTCGAAAAGTCAGGTTACCGGCTATTCTTTGTAATTCTCTAGTGGTTCCAACAAAATGGTAGCCTCCCTGGAGTGCTGTGTAACCACTACTGTCAGACGGTTGAGTCCAACCTGCGTAGGCAAACCGGAAGTTCTCAAATGCTAAATTATGGACATTCGTCCCTTTTATCAATGTTTCAGTCATAGGTGCAACAACAGATGAAGTAGTTAAGTTTTCTCCTATTTTTGGCTTGTAGTACACCGTATTTGTCGATCGATCCAGATACCATTCGCCCTCAGAGTCGAGTAGTTCATAGGCATTCTCTATGTACTGGACACTATTAAACACCCAATTATCATTGGTTGCTAAGGCGTTATCCCAGCAGGGCTGTACTATGTTTATAATCGAAGAAGTAATTGAGGAAATCGGACACTTAAACAGCTTCCACTGGTTGAAACCGACAACTCTTACATCTTCCACATTTCTCCAGTTTTGCATGCTAGAGTCCGGCGTTGTAAATCCTGAACCTGTTTTTGTGTAGCCAGCTGGTCTATCACTACCTCTCGCTACTTGAGCCCTGGCACCATTAACATAGAGCTGCAAAAAATTTGATCCGCTAGGTACGCTTGCCTTCCAGATATTTTTACCGCTATCTGCAACCGTCCAACCTGTTATCTTTTGCCCGCCACTAATCGTCGCTGTTTCACCTGGGTAACTCCGATAAATAATGTCATGCCCGTTCATACCTGAATCAGCAATATCAAATGTAAGCGTATTTGTAATGTCGTAAGTCCCTGAACGGACATACACCGTAATGTTTCCGGTCATAGCGCTATTCATTGTGCGAACGACATCCCGGGCATGAGCGATCGTCGCAAATGGCTCATTAACTGTCCCAGGGTTGCTATCTTTCCCGGATGAAGAAACGTACAGTGCTTTTTGTCCGAATACAATTGCTTGGCCATTTGAGGCTTCCGGGTCTGAAGTTATGCCCACATTGCCAGAAAGTGATCCATCTTCAGGATCAATACCAGCAATCTGCGTCAGTGCACTAGAAAAGCGCAGTAAAATCATACCAATAAGTGCAAAAACAACCACGTAGAATATCTTACGAACCCTATCATTAGAGTAGTAACCCTTGATCAGATATATGATGTTACCCATGTGCCGCTCACTTACCTTTATGAGATAAGCTTAGCAAAATAACCATAACGCCACAACTGTTAGGACGAGGTTAACTGAACCACTTATTACTTCGCGTTTTTGGCAATGATAGCTTCGGTAACATTATTTGGTACGTCAGCATAGTGGTCAAGTTCCATACTTGAGCTTGCTCGCCCCTGCGTCATTGAGCGCAGGTTAGTGGTGTAGCCAAACATTTCTCCTAGTGGCACAAAAGCAGTGATTTCTTTAATACCAGCAGAAAGATCTTCCAAAGTCTCGATTCGGCCACGTTTAGCATTAAGATCACCAATAACGTCACCCATAAACTCTTCTGGAGTAACCACTACGACTTTCATAACAGGCTCAAGCAGTACAGGACTTGCTTTCTTAACGCCCTCCTGCAAAGCCATAGAGCCGGCAATAGAGAAGGCCATTTCAGATGAGTCCACATCGTGGTAGCTTCCATCATAAAGTTCAGCTTTAATGTCAACTACCGGATAGCCCGCCAGAACACCATTAGCCATCGCTTCTTCAATACCTTTTCTGACTGGCGTAATATACTCAGCAGGAACCACACCACCCTTGATGCTGTTTATGAATTCAAATCCCTTACCAGCTTCGTTCTGACTAAGACGGAGCCATACGTGACCGTACTGACCGCGACCTCCAGATTGGCGAACAAATTTTCCTTCCACTTCAACATCGTCTTTTCGAATAGTTTCACGGTACGCAACCTGCGGCTGACCGATGTTTGCCTCAACGTTAAATTCGCGCTTCATACGATCTACCAGAATCTCCAAATGCAGCTCACCCATACCCGAAATAATTGTTTGACCAGTTTCATCATCTACTCGGACTCGGAATGTTGGGTCCTCTTCTGCCAAGCGCTGCAGAGCAAGTGACATCTTTTCTTGGTCGCTCTTAGTTTTTGGTTCAATAGCGATAGAAACGGGGGGTTCTGGGAATGTAATACTCTCGAGCACGATCGGCTTCGTTTGGTCACTTAATGTGTTTCCGGTTGTCGTGCCTTTTAATCCTACGATAGCGGCAATATCTCCAGCCCCTACCTCTGTAACGTCTTCACGACTGTCAGCTTGCAAGCGTACGATACGGCCTACACGCTCTTTTTCACCAGTTGAGCTGTTTAACACATAGGAACCAGCGGCTATCTTACCTGAGTATACCCGGAAGTATGCCAGCTTACCAACAAAGGGGTCAGTGGTAATTTTAAACGCTAGGGCTGCAAACGGCACTGCCTCGCTAGGTTTACGCTCAATTTCATCACCGGTTTTAGGGTGCGTTCCCCAGGTTGAGCCAACGTCTAACGGGCTCGGCAAGTATTCATTTACTAAATCGAGCACTTTTTCAACGATTACACCGCGACCATCTCCACCAGTAACGGGATAGAACTGACCGGTAAGTGTTGCAGTACGGATAGCTTGCTTAATCTCTTCGGTAGACAGACCATCTTCACCTACTTCAAAGTATTTTTCTAGCATCGCTTCATCTTCTGCAACCGCATTCTCAATCAGAAGACTTCGGTATTTCTTTACCTGATCCATCATGTCTGCAGGAATATCTCCTTCAGTAAGTTCTTTGTCAGCGAAATCTTTATAGGTGTACGCTTTCATTTCAACCAGGTCCACTACGCCATTGACTGATTGTTCAAAACCGATTGGGAGGTGTACCGGGAAAGCGCGCTTACTAAGACGATTGTGAATAGATTCAAGAGATTTGTAAAAATCGCCACCGGTTTGGTTGATTTTGTTAATAAAACAAATACGAGGAACATGGTATTTGTCCGCCTGACGCCAAACAGTTTCACTTTGCGATTCCACACCCATTTTGCCGTCAAAGACCACACAAGCACCGTCGAGTACGCGAAGTGATCGCTCTACTTCAACGGTAAAGTCGATGTGGCCTGGGGTGTCAATAATGTTAATTTGATTTCCCTTCCAGAAACAGGTCACAGATGCTGCAACGATGGTGATACCGCGTTCGCGTTCCTGCGCCATCCAGTCAGTTGTCGTTTCACCTTCATGTACCGCACCAATTTTATGCTTTAGCCCTGTACGATACAGGATACCTTCGGTAGTGGTAGTTTTACCGGCATCGATATGCGCGATAATACCGAGGTTTCGGATGTTCTTCATTTCGGTCTTTTTAGTTGCCATTATTGTTCCTCTTACTTCTTGTTTATGAAATTTGTTACTGCTTGTCCCATATCAAGGCCCAGGCACGTTGTTCTAAATCTTCTTGTAGGGCTAGGACTTTACTAATGCCAGTCTTAATAAGTTCTGTCGGAAGCACCACAAATAACGATTTCGATGGTTCTAAATCAGGTGCATCTACGCACGATGGTTCTTTTTGTCCAGCAATTTCTTGGTCTACACAGACTTGGTTATTGAATACTTCGCCCACTTTTGTACTCCTATATGTACCCTTCCGGTGCTATATGTATCGCAAAGCTGGCTAGCTTACATATACCGTCTTGCAAATATTGGCACTTGTTCTTTTCCTGCTCCTGCTTGAAATCACTGAGAAATGCAATATTTTCCTCGAACTGATACCCGTCAGGATGCAATCCTGAAAAGTTTGCTTCTATCGTTCTCCGATAGGGGCAGTGTAGTTCAACGCCATAGTCGGAGGTATCAATCGTCACTTCCTGAGGAATATCACTACGTTCTGCCATACAATTACGTTCCTTACCGAGCAAAGTGAGCGAAGGCACGGTTAGCTTCAGCCATCTTATGCGTATCTTCACGTTTTTTAACTGCTGTTCCGGTATTGTTGTACGCGTCAACGAGTTCTAGGGCAATACGATCCTCCATGCTCATTCCCTTACGGGCACGGGCTGCCGCAACAAACCACATCATAGTGAGGTGATTCTGGCGTTGGCCTTTTACTTCAAAGGGGATCTGATAGTTTGCACCACCGACACGTCGAGAACGAGTTTCAACTTGAGGCTGCACGTTCTTCATGGCTTGCTCAAAAACATCAAGCGGGTTTTTCACTTTAAGGCGGTCAGCAGCTTTTTGCATACCGTTGTATACCAGTCTTTCAGCAAGTTGTTTCTTACCGTTTAACATAACGCGGTTAACCAGGCGCTGTACCTGTACGCTGTTATACATTCGATCTGCAGGAATATCACGAACGAGAGATTTTGTTACTTTACGTGGCATTATTTACTCTCCTTCTTGGCACCGTACTTAGATCGGCCTTGTTTACGGTTTTGAACACCCTGGAGGTCCAGAGAACCACGAACAATGTGGTAACGTACACCAGGAAGGTCCTTTACACGACCACCACGAACAAGCACCACGGCGTGTTCCTGTAAGTTGTGGCCTTCGCCGCCAATATAAGCCCACACTTCTTGACCGTTAGTAAGCCGAACACGAGCCACTTTACGAAGCGCAGAGTTAGGCTTCTTTGGTGTCTTGGTGGTCACCTTAACACATACACCCCGCTTAAATGGTGCAGGTTTTTCGTATGCTTTTGTTTTTAAATTGTTGACCACGCGCTGCAAAGCAGGAGACTTTGACTTGTCAGATTTCTCCTGGCGTCCTTTGCGCACTAATTGATTGATTGTTGGCATTTATTCTCCTTTGTCTACCGCATCGTGCAGGAGTTCACTGAGCGCCAACTCCTGTATAGCGAACTCCTTGGTGCACGGCTCGGACATTAATTAAATCTTGTAAACTTTACCACAGTTACGCCTCTGGCGCAACCATCTCTACCGGCTCATCTTCTTCAAGCATGCCGGTACCTACCGGTATCGGACGTCCTAAGATGACGTTTTCTTTCAGACCATATAGGTGGTCTACTTTTCCGCTGGTGGCTGCACTGATCAGTACACGAGTAGTGTCCTGGAAAGATGCTGCGGATAGGAATGACTCGGTTGAAAGTGAGGATTTAGTAATTCCAAGTAGCAGTTGGTTAAACTGAACGGGATTTTTTCCTTCACCTAGAAGTCGTTCATTCTCTTCCAGAACAGCGATCTTGCTAACAACATCACCTGTTACAAATTCGCTGTCTCCTGAGTCTTCAACCTGCACACGGCTAAACATCTGACGCACAATGATTTCAAGGTGTTTGTCAGCAATATTTTGACCCTGGCTTGCAAAGATTCGAAGCACTTCGTTCATGATGTACCGTTGCGTTGCTTCAATGCCCTGCAGGCGCATCAGCTCGTGTAGGTTAATCGAACCGTTTGTTAGACGATCACCCGCTTTCACCACATCACCATCTTTGACGGTAAGCTGCTTAAATCCAGGTATCTCGTATCGGACTACACTCTTTGCGGTTGGCGATATGCTTATCGTCTTCTTCTTGACGTCTACCTTACCGGCGATCGTTGCAACGATTGGCTCAGAATCGTCTTCGAGCGCCGCGACGACATCGCCCTTCGCTACTTCTGAATTGTTCTTTACCTTAGCAACGCGCTCACCGAGTTTAAACTCAACTTTTTCTTGCTCTTTGGCGACTACTTCAACAACGTAATGGTCACCCTCTTCCCATGCTTTAACCACTCCACCGATTTCAGCCAAGAAGGCCTGACCCTTTGGGGCGCGAACCTCAAACAGTTCTTCAACACGAGGCAAACCTTGGGTAATGTCTTCTGCAGCAGCAGAACCACCACCATGGTAAGAACGCACTGTTAACTGGGTTCCTGGCTCACCGATACTCTGAGCTGCGATAACACCTACTGGGTAGCTGTTGGCTACGATATTACCGGTTGCTGGATCAACGCCATATGATTTTTGAGCAATGCCACGAACGGTTGTGCATGAAAGCACACTCATGATGCGTACGCCATCTTGCTCAGCATCAGCTTCAATAGCTTTTGCAATATCGGGTGTGATTAACGCACCCTTCTTCACGTGTTTACCAACTGTCTCAGCGGCAAAACGTCCTTCCAGTCGAGAAGCAAAGCTTGTACCAATCTCTTCAGAATCTGAACGATATACGGGGAATCCAGGATCATCACAGTCTTCCTCGGTCGTAAAGACATCTTGGGCTACGTCAACCAAACGTCGTGTTAAGTAGCCAGAGTCAGCAGTTTTAAGGGCAGTGTCGATCATCGTCTTACGAGTACCACGAGTAGAAGTAAAGTATTCAAGCGGCGTCAGACCGGCTTTATAGCCAGACTTGATCGGAAGCTCAATAGCTTTACCGGTGGTATCCATAGTTACCCCAAGAATACCAACAGCAGTCTTTACCTGACCGATGTTACCGCGAGCACCAGAAACCACTGCGATAGACATAGAGCTATCTTCGTTGGTGAACTGCTGGCTAAGCGTTTCTTGTACGCGAGCGTCAATCTTTAGCCAGTTATCTACGATCAAACGGTAGCGCTCTTCGTCGGTAATGAAACCTTGGTCGTACTGATCACTGATTTCAGCTGCATTCTTTTCACCACTTTCTAGAATATCTTCCAAGCCTTTAACTTCTCGGAAGTCACTCATTCCCAGGGATAGACCTGATTGGGTGGCATATTCAAATCCAAGCGTCTTTAAATCGTCCGCAATAGCAGCAGTACGAGCCTGACCATACTTTTGGTAAGCCAGCGCTAGAACTTGTTGCAACTTCTTCTTGGTCATCGGCTCATCTTGGAATGGGAAGTCTTCAGGGAATACTTCGTTAAAGATGATGCGACCTACCGTTGTCTGACGAACTTCACCTCTGAAAGGCATCCGTGCATAGCTCTGGAGCGTAACGGTACCTGCATCGAGGGCCATGATAGCCTCATTAATACCAGTAAATGAATGCACTTCCTTTGACTGCTCCGGACGCTCGTAGGTCAGATAGTAACAACCCAAGACAATGTCTTGCTCGATATGAAGGATCGGAGAACCATCGGCTGGCTTCAGCAAGTTAACGCTGCTGGCCATGATTTCGCGAGCTTCAGCTTGGGCCTTATCACTCAACGGTAGGTGAACAGCCATCTGGTCACCGTCAAAGTCAGCATTGAAACCTTTACATACAAGGGGATGTAACTGAATCGCCTTACCCTCAATCAAGATCGGCTGGAAAGCCTGAATTGACAAGCGGTGAAGTGAAGGAGCGCGGTTAAGAAGAACGTATTTTCCCTTAATAACCTCATCTAACGCATCCCATACAGCGGTCTCATTTGCTTCAATCATGCGAGTAGCAGAACGGATGTTGTGGGCTAGTTCTTTTTCGATCAACTCACCAATAACGAATGGTTTAAATAGCTCTAGAGCCATCATCTTAGGCAAACCACACTGACTAATACTTAGTTCTGGACCGGCCACGATTACTGAACGTCCAGAGTAATCAACGCGCTTACCAAGCAGGTTCTGACGGAAACGTCCCTGCTTACCTTTAAGCATGTCGCTCAGTGACTTGAGTCGTCGACGTTGTCCCGTAGCGGCAACTGCACGCCCAGAACGAGCGTTGCTGTTGTCTATGAGCGCGTCTACAGCTTCTTGCAACATGCGCTGTTCGTTGCGTCGAATAACTTCAGGTGCATTGAGCTCAATCAGTTTCTTAAGACGGTTGTTTCGGTTAATGACCCTTCTGTAGAGGTCGTTCAAATCGGAAGTTGCGAACCGACCACCGGTAAGCTGCACCATCGGGCGAAGATCCGGAGGAATAACTGGAAGAACCGTGACGCACAAGCTGTTCGGAGTAATACCGGCTCGGTGCATACTTTCTAGCAAGCGCAAGCGCTTCATTAGCTTCTTTTTGCGCTGACCTTTCGCTTCTTCGGTTTCAGCGGTAAGGTCGTCAATAAGTTTTTCTAGATCTACCTCTTCAAGCAAATCTTTCAGTGCTTCACCACCCATACCGACGGTAATTAACTTTCGGAGCTCATCTGGTAGAGCGCGGTAATCTGTCTCGTTAATGAGATTCTGCTTTTTGAGTGAATCAAACTGGTTGAAGATAGTTTCGTATTCGGCAGCTACTTCATCCAATTCCTTAGTCTGAGCTTCAGCAAGAGCTTTTACGTCTGCATCTTCAGCTTTAGCTTCTTTTTCGTATCGGAGCTTAATTGCTTGTTTTGCAGCGTCGAACTCGGCTTCTTTGTCCGCCCGGAGTTGATCCCGTTTTTCTTCATCCACAGTCTTAATGACATAGGAAGCAAAGTACGCAATCCTTTCCAGGTTCTTAACGGTCATGCCGAGAACCAAGCCTATAGCGCTTGGAGTACCACGTAGGAACCAGATATGCGCTACCGGACTAGCCAGGCTAATATGCCCCATGCGTTCACGACGAACGATGCTCTTTGTAACGATTTCACCATTTTTGTCTACTGCAGCTTCTCGTGAACGAACGCCCTTATATTTTGCGTCATGAGGATTGATGTCTTTCACCGGCCCAAAGATACGTTCACAGAATAATCCGTCACGTTCTGGTTTTTGGGTACGGTAGTTGATTGTTTCTGGTTTCGTAACTTCACCGTACGACCAATCCAAAATGTCGTTCGGGCTCGCTACAGCTAATCGGACAGCGTCAAAATCAGCGATGTCTGTACCACTTGAATACCGTCGCATTACGCTACCTCCTTGTTTTCATCTTCATCCACAGACGTTACACCGGCTGCTTCCTCGCTTTCAGTTGATTCTGTTTCAGCCGTTGCAACTCCGCCTTCATGCAGTTGATCATCAAGTTCGATCATCTCAAACTCGTCGCTCACTACATCGTTCGTTACGTCAATGTCTGAAATTTCCTCATCTGGAACGGTTACATCAGATGGATGCTCTGCTTCTTCTTTAATGTTAATGGAAAGTACCTTTTCGGCGTCTACTACTTCGTCAGATTGTACGAGGTCGACCTTAAGTCCAAGACCTTGAAGTTCTTTTACGAGCACGTTAAAGCTCTCCGGTACCTTCGGCCCCACAATTTCGGTCTTCTTGATGATAGATTCGTACGCTTTGCTACGTCCATATACGTCGTCAGACTTAATGGTGAGCATTTCCTGAAGCGTATTGGCAGCTCCGTAAGCTTCCAGGGCCCAGACTTCCATCTCTCCAAATCGCTGACCACCATTTTGCGCCTTACCACCGAGAGGTTGCTGGGTGACCATGGTGTATGGTCCTGTTGAACGAGCGTGAATCTTATCAGTAACCATATGATTTAGCTTAATCATATACATCGATCCAACCGTTGTTCTCTCTTTGAACGGTTCACCTGTGCGGCCATCAAATAGCTGTTGCTTACCATCTTTAGGATAGCCAGCTTCCTCTAGCAAATCTTCGATTTTAGCAGTTGATACACCATTGAATGAAGGGCTGGCAACCTTAATACCAAGTGCTCGAGCGGCCATGCCAAGGTGCGTTTCAAATAACTGCCCAACGTTCATACGTGAAGGCACACCGAGCGGGTTAAGGACGATATCTACTGGTGTACCATCCTCCATGAACGGCATATCTTCTGCTGGTAGTACGCGGGCGATAACACCCTTGTTTCCGTGTCGTCCACCAAGCTTATCTCCCACAGAAATCTTACGCATTTGGGCAACGAATACCTGGATCTGCATGATGACACCGGCCTTAAGTTCATGACCGTTAGCACGGCTAAACACCTTAACACCTACAACTTTTCCATGCTTACCATTGCTCATCCGCTGTGAAGTATCACGCACTTCTTTAGCTTTTTCACCAAAGATGGCTCGAAGTAGACGCTCTTCAGAGCTTAACTCTTGCTCACCCTTTGGCGTGATCTTTCCTACCAGAATGTCTCCTGGATGGACTTCAGCACCAATACGCACGATTCCGTCTTCATCTAAATGACGGAGCGATTCCTCGCTGACGTTCGGTATATCACGCGTTACTACTTCAGGACCAAGCTTTGTTTCCCGCACTTCTGTCATGTAGTCAACAATATGGACAGACGTAAGCGTGTCATCCTCGACTAACTTACGGGAAATAATGATGGCGTCTTCAAAGTTGTATCCACGCCATGGCATGAAGGCAACCATCAGATCTTTACCAAGAGCTAGTTCGCCATCAGCGATTGACATACCCTCAATTAGGACATCACCCTTTTTAAGCTTGTCTCCGGTTTTAACGACAACGCGCTGGTTGATTGATGTTCCTTCGTTACTACGAATGTAGTGAAGCGGTTCATAGGTAACTGAACCTTCTTTGTACTTCACGACTACTTTATCAGCACTTGCTGAAGTAACTTCTCCGGGACCATCGGCAGTTACTACTTGCCCACTGTTGCGCGCTACAGCTCCCTCTAAACCTGTTCCCACAATAGGAGCAGCTGGGTTTATCAGCGGCACGGCTTGTCGCTGCTGGTTACTACCCATGAGCGATCGGTACACATAGTTCTTTTCTATGAATGGAATCAGGCCGGCGCTAGAGCCAATAATTTGCTTTCGAGCGGCATCCATATGAGTAACGTCATCGGCATCAACTTCACCAGAAACCAGCCGGCTTCGGGCGCTAACGCGGTCGTTTGTGAAGTAACCATTTTCGTCAATCGGTTCACTTGCGTTAGCGATAACGGCGCTTTCTTCACCAGAAGCGTCCAGGTACACAACTTCGTTGGTGACTACAGCTTTAACTGGCCACCTAACTTGATTCTTTACGGTAGCAAGTTTCTTGGCATCAGCTGCAGAGATCTTCGCACCCGCCTTAACGATAACTTTTCCGTTTTCGTCCTCAAGGTCAACTGACGCAACATGGCCAGCAGCATCTTTTGCAGTTACCGCATTAATAACTTTGCGGTATGGCGTTTCTACAAAACCATACTCATTAATACGGGCGTAGTTCGCCAAGTTGAGCACCAAACCAATGTTGGCACCTTCTGGTGTTTCTACAGCACAGATACGACCATAATGAGTAGCATGAGCATCACGAACCTCAAATCCAGCACGTTCTCGACTCAAACCACCAGGACCCATAGAGCTCAGGCGCCGTTTATGGGCGAGCTCAGAAAGTGGGTTGATCTGATCCATGAACTGGGAAAGCTGCGAACTTGCAAAAAATTCGCGGACCGCAGCTACTACCGGACGCGCGTTGATTAGCTGAGATGGCGTGACAGTCTCTATTTCAGACATACTCATGCGATCTTTGGTGTTGCGTTCCATGCGAAGCAATCCAATGCGGAACTGACGCTGTACCAGTTCGCCAACCAATTTAACTCGTCGGTTAGCTAATGAATCGATGTCATCTGCAGGTTCCTGAGTGTTGTTTAATCGGATAATCTCGGCGATGATAGCGATAAGGTCCTCAAGACGCATGACTCGGTTTTCTGCGGTATTTGGAACGTCTAGATTCAACCGCTTATTGATCTTGTACCGTCCAACACGACTAAAGTCAAAACGCTTGAAGTTATAGAACATGTTCTCAAGCAAGCTACGAGCGTTATCAACGGTCGCTAGATCACCCGGTCGCAGACGACGGTATACCTCAATAAGTGCATCGTTGGCACCTTTTGAAGTATCTTTTTCGATCGTTGCGTCAAGGTAACTAGTTTCTCCCTGATCGACATGCTTGAAATGATCTTTCATTTGCGATTCCGTAACACCGAGCGCGCGAAGCAAGGTGCTTACCGGTATTTTTCGCTTTCTGTCTATTTTTACGTAAATGGCACCGTTGGCAGCGGTCTCAAACTCTAACCATGCACCACGGCCAGGGATGACCTTCGCACCATATAGATTGGTAGAACCGTGCGCATCAGCGGTAAAGAATACGCCTGCTGAACGGATTAACTGGCTGACTACAACGCGTTCTGCCCCGTTAATTACGAAAGTACCCCGAGATGTCATCCATGGATAATCACCGAGATAAATTTCTTGTTCTTTAACTTCTCCCGTTACTTTGTTGGTAAGCTCAACCATCGCCTTTAGCGGTGCATCAAAACTTACGTTGTTTTCTCGAGCTTCGCTTTCGGTCATCTTTGGTTCTTCAAACCGATAATCCTTAAAACGTAAGCTTAATTTTGTACCCGTATAGTCGTCAATCGGACTGATTTCGCTTAAAAGCTCGCCCAAACCTTCCTCTACAAACCATTGGAATGATTTGTTTTGGTGGTCTACAAGGTTGGGGAGTTCTAGTGCGTCATCACCCGAAGTGAAGAATACGCGAGTCTGTTTCTGTTTAAGATCAGACGAACTCTTTGCTGCCATAAAGAGCAATACTCCTTGGAGGTTAAATTGTAATATTTTGATGATTTTCGCGCGAAGCCATCTAAAATGAGCGTTTCTGGTGCTTGTATTTTAAGGAAATACAGCACTACCCACTTACCCTACTTCTACCTCTATTCTGAAGGAGTGCAAGTATATTGTCAAGCAATTTTATACGGACAGCGTTAGACCACATTATTTCTTGGGTTTTGGAGCCGTTTGGATTACCGCGTCGACGATACCGTATTTTTTAGCCTGTTCGGCAGTCATCCACTTATCTCGCTCCATATCATCGTGGATCGTTGCTAGTTTCTGACCAGTATTCTTTGCCATTATTTCTTCGAGTAGCTTCTTAACACGCAAACTTTCTCGGAGATCAATCTCTTGATCGGTTACCTTTCCACGTGTACCGCTGCTGGGCTGGTGAATCATTACACTTGCATTCGGTAGAATGTAGCGTTTTCCCTTGGTTCCAGAACTCAATAAGAATGCAGCCGCACTGGCCTGAATGCCAATTCCCACTGTCTGCACATCGGCCTTAACGAATTGCATCGTATCGTAAATTGCCAGTGCGTCGTAGACGCTACCGCCAGGACTATTTATATACAAATAGATATCTTTGTTTGGATTTTCGTTATCCAAGAACAGTAGTTGGGCGGTGATCAGGTTGGCGGTATGTGGATTAACATCCTCACCCATAAAAATAATTCGATCTTTAAGTAATCGTGAATAAATATCATAAGCACGCTCAATCCGTCCATCATTCTCTATAACGGTAGGAATCAGAACTGATTGCGGTTTACTAGCATAATTTTCATTCATCATATACGTACCTCATTACTCGTAACACCATGATAACCAATTAGCACTCTCATTGCAAGAGTGCTAATTATATCCGACGAGATCTTTTTGGAGCGCAGCCAAGCATAGACCCCAGCATTGCAATACTTCCACAAAATCCGGCCGCAATAAAACCTACACCTTCCACAACTTGATGAGGAAGATCTTCGCCCTGAGCACCAATCCACAGCATTCCAAGCCCTCCAAACATTCCCGCGGTACAGGCTTTTATTGTTTGCCTCAATGGCTTGTCGTCCGGCTCCGCAAGATTTCCAGCGATTTCTGGTTGGTCGTTCCAATCAAATATTGTTCTTTCCGGCACGGGAACAGGTTCTGGCACTACCGGGGCCATATCAAAATCACCGGCGTTAAACCGCTCAAAAAGTTCCACCAATGAAAGTTCCGAGCCAGGCTCGTTATTTGGCAGTGGCATAATCCGTTAGCTTATTTATTGTTTTCTCCGTGAGGATCCTCATGGCGATATCCCGGCGGTTTTCAGGCTTATCTAGTTCAGCCTGCATTGCAGCATCTTGATACTGACCCTTGTATAGTTGGATACGCATTTCTAATTCCTCAGGTGTTACGCTCAGCTGCTCTTTTTCTGATATTTCACTCAGAACCAAGCCGGCTTTTACGCGCTCTTCGGCACTCTTCCGATTACGTTCACGGTGTTCTGATTCGGTAACACCTTCATCTTTAAGATGCTCTTCCCATGTTTGACCGCGGTACATAAGATTTTGCCGTTCCTCACGCTCCGCAGCATCTAATTGTTCCTCTATGAGGCCTTCTGGCACGTTAACAGTGCTCTTTTTTGCGATCTCTTCTATCAATTCCTGTTCGAATTTTCGGTCTAGTTCATTCTGTCGCTCAGCGGTAAGCTGCTTTTTAATATCAGCTTTTAATTCCTCAACCGTCTTAAAGGGACCTACCTTTTTAGCAAATTCATCATCGATCTTTGGCTCTACTACTTCCTGGACTCCACCGACTTTCACCGTAAACGTAACTTTGGAGTTCGCTAGAGCGTGCACGCCATAGTCTTTCGGGAAGGTGATTTCAAAACTTTTTTCATCACCAGCTTTCATACCAATAAGATTATCTTCGAACCCAGGAATAAACGAATTACTGCCAAGAATCAGTGGGTAGCCAGTCCCTTCAGCGCCGGCCACCGGCTTCCCTTTAGTATCTTTTCCTGAGAAGTCTATAATCACCTGATCTCCATTTTTTGCCGCTCTGGAAACGTCTTTTTTATCAGCGGCACGAACTTTCAGCGAATCTAGAACTTCTTGGACATCTTTGGCTAGAACTTTAGTTACTTCTTTAGTTTTTTTGATTTTTTTGTAATCCGCTAGCTTAATCTCGCCCACCACATCCATCTTCGCTTCAAACTCAAGCGTTGTAAAAGGTACAAACTTTTTGATAGAAATTTCTGGCTGTCCTACGGGTCGTAGCTGGTGCTCCTCCACCCCTTTTACGTACAGGTTATTGACTGCCTCTTCTAGAACTTCCGTTTGCAACAGAGATTGGTCAATGTTTTTCTCAATAACGCCTTGTGGTGCTTTTCCGGGACGGAATCCGGCGATCTTAAGGTTGGCGCCAAGCTTTGCTACAGCCTTTTGTTTAATTGGTAATAATTCAGCTTCATGCACACTAAACTGCAATGTTACTGAGGTTGGGGAGTGATTGGTCTTTTTTACATTCATATGGAATCCTACTGTAACAGATTATTCGAGCGAATTCTACTAACGCTTCAGACTAAACTTAACAGATAGGCCGCAGTAACTACAAACCAGACCGCTTCAACAGCAAAGCCCCAAGAAAACTGTCCCCACTGGACCCAGGCATGAAACCGCTCAATAGTTGTTATACGGTGTTTGGGCAGTTTTTTTAAATCCTCTATCCAACCAGGCAGCCACATCAGATCGGGACTAGCCGCAAAACCGGCACATAAAAACATGATCGGCCAATGTTCTGGCCGAAATGCCACAATACTCAACATAACGAGCGATGCGATGGCAATGTCGGTAATAAGGTATGTTTTAAACGCCCGTGATATCTGACTTATTGGACCGCACCAATGAGGCAGTGCATCCATAATAAAATGCGAACCCAGAGCGACGGGGATGGCGACTATCGGATTCACAATAATACTGCCTATGAGCGCTCCCGCAATTACATGGTTTGATGCAGTCATGTTTTTCGGAAGTCTTTAACGGCGGCAACTAAACGCTGTTCGCTCATTGTTTGTTCTTCACCGGTTTTTAGATCCTTCAGAACGTATTGTTCGTCTTTGAGTTCTTTTTCACCGATAAAAATCGCAAATCTAAGACCTTTTTTTACTGCACTCTTTATCTGCTTATCCGGCTTACGCTCTGAGGTATCCACCGCAACATGCAGACCCATTTCACGCAAACTCATGAGCACCCGTTGGGCTTGCTCATAGACATCGCCTATCAGCACAACGTAGGCGTCAGTTTCTGGTTTAAGGCTTGGGAGAAGTTTATGAGTTTCCAAGAAGTTTTGAAGTGTCACATCACCCATCCCAAAACCTACTGTCGGTACGGGCTCTACGCCAAATAAACCAACGAGACCATCGTAGCGTCCTCCCCCAAACATGGAACGGTTATTATCCGGATGTGTGTCAAACACCTCAAACACAATGTCAGTATAGTAGTCAAATCCTCGCATCAGCGTGATATCAAATACAGCGTTGGTAATTTTTGAACCTTCCAAAACCCGTAACAGTACTTCAAGTTCTTTTACGGAAGCATGGTTCTTTACCGCCTCTGGCAATTCGTTGAGTTGGGTAATTTTCAAGAGGTTTGTGAGCTTGTCTTCTGTGCCGTCTTCGCGCCTGCTTGGGCTGAGTATGGCATCGATCTGGGCAGAAAATGTTGCGGGATCCATCTTATGCATACGGTCAATGAGTTTTGCAATACTATGCGCCTCGACCTCGTCTAGGCCGAGGTAACTGTTGAGCAGATCATCCATAAGTCGACGACTATTTAATTTTATCTGGTACATATCACGCTTGGCGCCAAATGCCCGCATGATCTCATCGGCCACCTGAATTGCTTCATGCTCGGCGGCCAGGTTGCTTATACCAAATAGATCAACATTTAATTGCCAGTGTTCGCGCAGCCTTCCCCGTTGCGGTCTCTCATAGCGCCAAAGATTAGGAATAGAGTACCAGCGCAGTGGATATGCTAACTCCTGCCGCTTGGCGGCAACCATCCTTGAAACAGTTGGCGTCATCTCAGGACGTATGGCAACCTGCCGATCACCGCGGTCAGTAAATGCGTAGGTTTGTTCATTTACAATTTCTTCTCCGGTTTTAGCCAGATACAAGTCAAGCGGTTCAAGAATCGGTGCGTCGTACTCTTCGTAACCAAAACGCTCTACTACGCCTCTCATTACATCAAACAGATACTTTTGGAGACGCTTATCTTCTGGGTAAAAATCCCGTGCGCCTTTGTATGGTTGGGTCGATAGTGTCATATTGTTTAGATTGTATCAGATACAGAATCGGGTATGAATAAAAAAGAAAAAAGCCCCGAATTGCTGGGCTCCTTGCTTTGGTGGGGATGAAAGGACTTGAACCTTCACGCCTTGCGGCACGTGCTCCTAAGGCACGCGTGTCTACCAATTCCACCACATCCCCATGATGCGATTAAATCTGAACTATTTTACCCTGTTTTTTTGTAAAAAACCAGCTGGTTGTCGCCATACGTTTTTTGTGCAACCATCGTAAGTCCCATAAACTCAGGCGCCTTGAGCGCTCCAGGCCAGGAGAGAACCAAGACACCATCACCATTCACATGTTCCACTAAATGCTCGACAGATTTGATTTGTAGTTTTTCAAACGGTGGATCGGCTAGCACAATATCAAAACTAGTATCAGGGTTATTATCTGACCAGCTGGAAACTCCGGCCCGGATGGCCTTTACGGATTTTTTGAGACCTAAATCACTAATGCTCTTGACGACAGTGGTAATAGCGCCGTTGTCAATATCGATAGCCACGGCGTTTTTTGCGCCTCTACTGATAGCCTCGAATGAAAGAGCCCCGCTGCCCGCAAACGCATCAAGTACCGTTAGGCCCTCAATGTCTCCTAGCATATTAAAGATCGCTCCTCGGGCTTTTTCGCTCATCGGATGAGTCCGATGTCCAGCTGGAGCTTCGAATTGCCTTCCACCTAAACTACCGGCGATTACGCGCAATGTCTTCCTCCTTAACTACTCCTGCATCAATGAGCGCCGACAGCCAGGTAAGCGATACGGTTTGCACAATGGTGGGCCCCAATTTATGCCGTACCTGATTTGCGAGTCGTGGTGTCCAACCTTTTCGGTAGTAGTTTTGATACATGTCGTGTATCGCTATCTCCCTCGCGGCATGTTTAAACCAACCGATGAACCCTTTTTCCCGGTACTGGCTAACCACTTTTTTCGTGGGAATAACTTCACCAAACCCGAGAGGAGCAATAAGGGTAGCGATACCGAATTCAAACATCCCGTGAGTACTCAATAGCCCCTTTGGTCCCCACATTTTCCAGTTGTTTTTCATTTTCTTAGGAAGCGTCTCTCCGGGCATCACGACCTTAGCTTTTAGCGTCGTCCTGGTCTCTATACCCTCGCCGCCTCGTAACTCAGTAAGCTTTTCTTCGTAGGGATAGTGGTGGGCCGGCGTAAGACCGTCAACTATCCCATGCGCTAACCACGCAGCTTCAAATGCAATCCGTTCCTGATTGCCATTTTTAATCTCTTTTACGAGCTGATCATAGTGCTGCTGCAACAGATTAATGAGTTGTGTGTCCTCATCATCAAACGGATTAAAGTAGTGCCAAGGTTCATCCTTTGCTGGACTTTTGCGCTTAATTCCATCAGGGCCATTTTTGCCCTCAAAATGAAGGATTCTCATAGCTTTAGGAAATACGTCATCATTGGAAAGGACTTTTGCAATATGATGTCTTGCTACCCGGTCGATTTTTTGGTGCGCCCCTAGTACTCGCCCAGAGTACCGGGTTAAAGTAGAGCCACTATACATGTAATTCAGTCTCTTTTTTCCGCTGCATCATTTGGGTACGTGCATACGCTATGCGAGTTTGGAGGTCACCTGAAATTATCGGTTCGCCAAGAGAAGCAATCGCTCCTACGCTTAGACGCCCGCTATGCTTGGCTACAATCTGTACTCCCTCTGGCGTCAGGCTTTCCATGAGCATGGCAATTACTAATTCCGGGTCAACGTCTGACCAAGTTTCTGGCGGAATCGGCTCCATCCCCGTGCCTCTCCCCGTCCAATCATCATAGGTAACTTCCAATGCCATGTTTTCTCCAAACTAATTTAAGTTTGTTACTGCCCTAAGCTTAGTGACGTTTTCATACAACTCTCTATATTTTAGCAGGTTTTCTTTGCGGTCTATGCAAGCCTGGGCCGAATTTCTGGCTCGTGAAATGAGGCGTGAATCAGTCAGTTTTGCCATTCTTAAATCAAGCGCTCCGTGCTGAAACGTTCCGTATATCGCACCAGGCCCCCGTATTTCCAAATCAAGTTCTGCAAGCGTAAATCCATCGTCACTGCTCTCCAGGGCACGCAGCCGCTGACTAGGCTTTTGGGCATCGGTCATCATGAGAAAACAGTAGCCTTGGGCTTCGCTCCTTCCCACTCTTCCACGCAACTGATGTATTTGAGCCAACCCAAATCGTTCGGCGTTTTCAACCAACATTACGGTTGCATTCGGTACATTAACCCCCACTTCTATAACAGTTGTCGAAACTAAAATGTCCAGCTCGTGTGCTGCAAACTGTTCCATCACTTGATTTTTTTCCTCGGCTTTCATTTTTCCGTGAAGCAAACCTACCCGATATTTTTTGAAGTCACGGGTTTTCATTTCTTCATAAACTTTTTCTGTGGAACGAGCATGTAGCAAATCTGATTCTGTAATGAGCGGACAGACTACAAACATCTGGTGACCATCATTTAACTCTTTTTTTATCGTTTCATAAACCGTCTTACGGGCATGGGGCGATATTATTTTGGTTTTTATTGGCTTTCGATTTTGCGGTTTATGAGCAATGACCGATATATCAAGCTCTCCATACAATGTAAGCGCTAAGCTTCTGGGAATAGGCGTCGCCGTCATATTAAGGACATGCAAAGCGTGCCCCGCCTTTGCCTGGAGGGCCTTGCGCTGATCAACACCAAAGCGGTGTTGCTCATCGATTATTACGAGCCCAAGCTGCTGCATATCGACTTTTTCCTGAATGAGCGCATGTGTTCCCACGATAAACCGAATAGTGCCATCTTTAATCTTATGGTGCGTTAGGTCTTTCTGAGCTTTTTTTAGTCCTCCAACTAGCAAGCCCACCTGATCTGCGTATCCGAGCGGTTGCAAAAGTTCATATATTGTCTCAGCATGTTGCCTGGCAAGTAGCTCAGTGGGTGCCATAAGCGCAACCTGAAAACCCTGTTCCATTGCCATCAGAGCCGCCATTGCAGCAACTACTGTTTTTCCTGACCCGACATCTCCCTCGAGTAATCTGTTCATCGGCCGCGTCTTTTGCATATCTAGATATATTTGCCAGATCGACTTACGCTGTTCATTGGTCAGTGTAAACGGTAAGTGAGAAACGAATGTCTTGGCCAATCGTTCTTTGAATGGTACGGCAACAGCACGGTCATTCATGAGGTCGTGTTTGTTGAGGAGGCTAGCTAGACTTAGTTCAAACACTTCGTCGAACCCTAACCGTTCTTTAGCTCGTTTAAGCCGTTCGGATGAATCGGGAAAGTGGATTGTATGCAATGCCTCGGCCCGGCTGAGCAATTTTTGATCCTGGACAATCCAATCCGGCAATAGTTCCGGAAGCTGATCCACCATCGGTATAACCTGCTTTAATATCCGTCGTATTTGGGCAGATTTCAACCCTTTTGCTTCCTTATACACGGGTATGATCCTGGCGGTATTTACCGGAAAATCGCTCACTAACTCAATAGAAGGATTCATTATTGCCAGTCTTTGCCGACTCAGTTCAAAATTGCCAGCAATGTAGTATTCAACGCCTCGTTTGGTCTGGTGCTCGCGGTAGGGTTGATTAAACCAAACAATACGTACGGAATCCGTTTCATCGCTAGCCACCGCTTCAGTGATGTGCATACCTCGACGTACATAGTGCCCTTTAATATCTTTAATTTCAGCTTTAACCGTAATTGGTCCCGGTCTAATATGTTTTATAGTTTCAATCTTTGAGTAATCTTGATATTTTCTGGGGTAATACAGTAGTAAATCCTGCACTGTAGCTATACCAAGTGATTCAAACGTTTTTTGTAGCGCCGGACCGACGCCCTTAACCTCCCCGACAGGGCTTGTGAGCTTCATACGTACTACTAGTATAGACTAAGAGGCTTTGCGAATGAGCAAGAAGGTGCTGGGACCAAAATAGGTGCGGGCGAGCGTTGGCTGCAAAATCTTTTCTACACCCAGCATAACTCCCTCTGGAAGCGCTTTCTTGAGACCTGGTGATCGAAGGTTCGAAACCGACAGCACTCGTTCGACTTTCATGCCAGCATGAGCCAATTGCTTGATTACAGTTTTAGGATTGTGGTTAACAAAGGCAATCTCATCATCGGTACGATGTTCCGGAGATCGGATATCAACCGGTTCCACGGGAAGCCGTTTACCACGAAGGGCATGCTTAAGACGATTTACGCCATGAGCATAGTTAGCGATTTCTAACAAAAAATAACCATCGTCGGTAAGTGCCCGGGCTATTTCAGCAAATTCTGGCGCAGGATCAGGCAGATGATGCATGACACGAATCATCATAATAAGGTCGACTGATTTATCTGCAAACTGAAGATCGTCCGCTTGCATGAGTTTTTGTTCAATTTGCGGGTAGTCCTGCAAGAAGTCTTTAGCAATGTCGAGCTGCTGCTGCGAAGGTTCTGCGAGCGTTACTTTATCGGCATACTCACTTAAGAGAACGCAAAGTCGGCCATAGCCACCTCCAATATCAACGGCATGGGCAAAATGCTTACCCTTTAGGAAACTCTTAATTGCAATTACCTCGGCAGAGTTTTCGTAATCGCGACCCTCCCAATAATGTAGGTAGTTGTGCTTAGGGTCGTTATACTGGTCGGCCTTTTTGTGTTTGGTAGTTGTGTTCTTATTCATATCGGGATTCAGTATACACTACGCAGTCCGCGCGATCTCTAAAATAGCGTTACTATTTTTACCACGCCTGATAATAGCGTAGCCACCAATCGAATCATCCGTTTCTACCCGCCGACCCGGAGCAACTTGTTCACCATTCATATAGACCGCCCCTTGTTGAAAGAATCTTCGGGCTTCGCTATTTGAACTTGCTAAACCGGCTGCAACTAACGGTTCTATCAGATCCTGGCCAACCATCGCCTCAACTTTAGGGAGTTCATCAACCAGCATGCCAAAATCATCATCGTTCAATTCTTGGTAATTACCGCTACCAAACAGTACCTCGCTGACACGCCTCACTGAATCTGCCCGATGTTTACCGTGCACCAACTTGGTAGTTTCATACGCCAGAGTCTTTTGAGCCTTTCGCTCGGCACGATTAGCGCTAAATTCCTGCATGACCTCACTGAGAGCTGGCTTATCTAGCTCTGTAAAGATCTTGAGATAGTCCTCTACACCTTCATCATCTGCATTGAGCCAAAACTGGTAAAACTTGTAGACGCTGGTTTGTTTAGGGTCAAGCCATATAGCTCCCTCTTCCGTCTTCCCAAACTTCTTGCCGGTTGCCTTATTAATAACCAGAGGCGTTGTCCAGACGTGAGCTTCTTTACCCGTTTTGCGGCGGATCAAATCAACTCCGGCAATACAGTTTCCCCACTGGTCAGCACCACTGATTTGAAGAGTGACACCTTTATTCTCAAACAAATGTAGAAAATCATAGCCTTGGATGAGCGAGTAGCTAAATTCGGCGTAGCTAATACCAGCTCCATCTTCTCCGAGCCTCGATTGCACAAAATCACGACCTAACATTTGCCGCATAGGAACGTGCTTACCAACTTCCCGAAGAAACTCCAAATAGCCAATCCCCTTAAACCATTCGTAATTATCGACAACTTCAAAGTCCATACCATGAAATAACGACTTATACTGAGCAATTAGCGCATGCTTATTTTTGGCAACTTCTTCAGGTGTCTTAAGGTCACGTTCCTGGGCCTTACCATCAGGATCACCGATAAGACCTGTTGCACCACCCACCAGCAGTACTGGCGTGTATCCGTGTTTAATAAAGACCCGTACCATCATGCCGGCAGCTAAGTTCCCTACTTGCATAGATGGCGCGCTCGGATCTACACCCCAATAGAACTTCAGCTTTTTCTTATCTAATTTTGTTATATCATCTACAGTGGTCTGGTTAACAAAGCCACGCCAAGTTAGTTCTTCTGATAAGGTCATTTTGCTCATATGTAACGTAGTATACCGCAACTATATTATTAGGGCACAGCATAAGCATATTTCAAGAGCTTGCATTTGGAATTTTTTGGTATAATAAGTCCCATCAAGGAGAATTTGGAATTCAATGAAATTCAAAAGTCGTAAACCAGGCAGCAGTAGCCGTTTTGGTAAGAATTTTTTCGTTACTAAAAGTGGTAAGACTGTCAAAATCAATCGGTCCATTACTGAACGCTTCAAAGCAGGCAAAAACATGAAAGCCCAACGCAAGGCGGCGTATCTTAGCTCACTTCCCAAGGGCAAGATAAAGCGCTTTTTTGCGCGCCTTCACCCTAAGCGCATGTATAAGTATTGGTTCAGCCGCGACGGCGGCATAATGGCACTGAAGATAATTGGTATTGGTGCAGTTGCTGGTTTTTTGATGTTAGTCGGCTTATTCGCTTACTTCAGGAAAGACCTGCCTAACCTTAAGGATATTTCCGGAAATAACATTGGCGGGAGCATTCGCTACTATGACAGAACCGGTCAGACACTGCTCTGGGAAGACTATGACGCCGTAAAACGTATTCCAGTGAAGCAAGACCAGATCTCAACGTACATGCGGCAAGCCACGGTAGCGGTTGAGGACAAGGACTTTTATAAGCATGGTGGGTTTGATGTTAGAGGTATTATTCGTGCCGGCGCCAACAACGTCATAGGTCACGGTGGTACACAGGGCGGCTCCACAATTACGCAGCAGCTGGTTAAACTGACTCAGAATTGGACCAAAGACCAAACCTATACCAGAAAAGTGAAGGAGTTGATTCTAGCTGTAGAATTAGAACGAAGCTACTCCAAAGACGAAATCCTGACCGGCTATCTCAACACCGCACCATACGGTAACGTGCAGTATGGAGTAGAAGCTGCGGCTCGGGATTACTTTCAAAAATCCGCCAAAGATCTAACTTTAGATCAAGCTGCGTTTCTTGCCGCAATTCCCAAATCACCATCGTTCTATTCACCGTACGGCGCATATTTCAAGGCAAACGCCACCGAGTCTACACAAGCGCTTGTTGAGCGGCAGCGGTACGTATTGGACCTCATGGCTCAGCAGGGCATGATAACCAATAAGCAACGCGATGAAGCCAAAAAGATCGATACACTCGCGACCATACATGAACCACAGCCTAAGTTCGCCGGTATAAAAGCACCGTACTTTGTACTCGCCGCCAAGCAAGCTCTGGAAAACAAATACGGTGACCAGACCGTAAAGCGTGGTGGCTGGAGCGTTACGACTACGTTAGATATAAACCTTCAGAACATTGCCGAGGAACAGGTGCAAAAAGGATTGGCCCAAGTGCGACGTCAAGGCGGTGATACTGCCGCATTCGCCGCAGAAGATGTAACAACCGGCCAGATGGTTGCCTTGGTTGGTGGTGCGGACTTTAATGATCCTGATCACGGTCAGTACAACTACGCAACCTCAAACCTGCCTCCAGGCTCAAGCTTTAAACCATACGACTATATTTCAATGATGGAGAACACCACCAATACTGGAGCCGGAAGTGTCCTGTATGACACCCAGGGCCCACTTGAGGGTTACCCATGTACCAAGAAGCAGCAACCAAAACAGGGGGGTAACTGTCTGTGGGATTACGACTTCCGATACCCAGGCGCAGAAACCCTACGCTATGCACTTGGTGGTTCCCGAAACGTACCCGCCGTAAAAGCAATGCTAACTGCTGGAGTTGATAAAACCATAGGTATCGCTGAAAAACTTGGTCTGAAGAGTGGGTATAAGTGTTTCCAGGACGAGCAATTAACCAAAGAGGGTCAATGTTACTCTTCATCGGCAATCGGTGATGGAGCCTACCTACACCTTGATGAACACGTGCACGCCTACTCGAGCATTTCACGTAATGGCCTGAACATTCCGCAGACATATATCCTTAAGATAACCGATTCTCAGAACAAAACGATCGACCAATGGAAAGCATCTAAAGGAACACAGGCGGTACGACCTGACTCTGCGTACATTACTGCAGATATGATGAGTGATCCAAATGCTAGCTACTTCCCCGCCGGTCGCAAACCGCATCGCTACACCAATAAACTTGGCACCTGGAAGTTCGCAATGAAAACCGGGACCACCAACGATGGGAAAGATGGTTGGATGATGGGCTTCTCTACCAAGTATGCTGCCGGTGTTTGGGTTGGCTACCACACTCGCCAACGTGCCATGAGCGGCACCATGGAAAACATGACCCAGCCAATATGGCAAGGTTGGATGGATTCAGCACATAAAGACATCGCGCCGGTAGAGCGCCAAAAACCCGCTGGAGTACAAACACTTCCCGCTTACATTATTCGGTCGCATGTAGGGATTGGCTCCGTCGAACCAAGCCCCGCTACCGATCTGTTCCCCTCCTGGTACAAACAGCCTAGTAAAACAGGTGGAAACCGCACTATCGATAAAATATCCAATAAACTAGCTACTTCATGTACGCCTGACCTTGCTAAAGAAACAGTTAATGGAGCCAGCGCCAATATATTCTCTGCTGACATATTTGTAGATAAAGGTACCAATTCAAATACAGATTCTCAGGATGATGTCCACAATTGTAGCGACGCCAGACCTAGCATAACGGTCACTGCTACCGGTTGTAGCATTGTCGCAACGGTATCCGCTGGCACACACCCACTGAATACCGCCGAGCATGCGGGAACCGTAAACTTCATTGTCAATGGTCAAGTAGTCTCATCCGCTCAAGTAAGCACCAGCCCGTCATCAGTCAGCTACAGCGCCCCAGCCGGCACTACGTCGATAACGGGACAAGTGATTGATAGCGTACTCTATGACGCTTCAGATACGGTGAACGGCATCGACTGTGCCACCGCCAGCGCCGGTGCGCCAACCATTACGAGCGCATCCTACAGTGGTGGCAAAACAACGGTTAATTGGACCGGCGGGCTAAGTATGGTGACTATACGTCGATCGAGTGACGGCGAGACGGTTTGTAGTGATACCGATGGAAGCTGTGCTGGTAATGGCTCCAAAGCAGTACCAGCTGGTACATCCATTTACGCAGAAGACAGCAACGGCAACAAATCGAGTTCATTTGTCGTTCAGTAGGTCGCTTAATCTTTTTCTAGGAACTGATTCAAAGCATCTCGTACATTCTTTACGCCCGTCAAGAGTTCCGGCTTTTTGCCGGTTCTCACCATCGGACCTATGACCGCCTCAAAACCCAGCTTTTTAGCCTCTGCCACACGTTTTTCAATGAACGGAACGTGACGCACCTCTCCGGATAGTCCTACTTCGCCAAATACTACCGCATTTTGTTTGAGCTGCAGTCCTTTTGCGGCCGAACCTATCGCCATGCAGATAGCTAGATCGGCCGCCGGCTCAGTAATTCTTATTCCACCGACTATATTGATAAAAATATCTTGATCCGCAAGATGTAATTTTGTACGCCGTTCTAACATAGCAACCAGGAGGTTAATCCGATTAAGATCTATCCCACTGGCCGTTCGTTTAGGGTAGCCGTAAGACGTTTTATTTACCAAAGCCTGTACCTCAACCAAAATGGGACGGGAACCTTCCATAGTGGCCAATACGACAGAACCATCGCTTACCTGCCGCTCCGCGAGTAGTGCCGCAGAGGGGTTTTTTACCGTCACCAGGCCAATATCCTGCATTTCAAAGATCGCTACTTCATTTGTTGAACCGTAGCGGTTCTTGATGCCACGTAATACTTTGAAACCTCCATACCGATCACCTTCGAGTTGAAGAACTACATCAACCAAATGCTCAAGTATTTTTGGCCCCGCAATAGAGCCTTCTTTAGTTACGTGACCCACTAGTATGAGGGCGGTGTTGCTTTGTTTTGCAGCCGTAGTTAGTAGGTGGGTACTATTGGTTATTTGGCTGACACTACCAGGAGCAGACGAAATTGCTTGGCAACTAACCGTTTGGATAGAGTCAACGATAACTAGACTAAACCCACCCTCGGCAATCGTAGCAGCAATATCATCGGCACTATTACTCGTTGCTATAGAAAGGTTTTTCGCCTTAGCCTTCAAGCGTTCAGCACGGAGGCCTACCTGATGGGACGATTCCTCACCACTCACGTAAAGGATCGGCTGATCCACCGCCAAGGCACTGGCAACCTGCAGTAGCAACGTGCTTTTACCTATACCTGGTTCGCCGGCTATGAGATTAACACTACCCGCAACAAAACCGCCACCAAGCACTAGGTCAATATCCGACATTTTAGTTACGATACGTTTGGCTGTATCTCGCTTTGCTACACCACTGACATTGTTATACGATAAGCGATGCCCGGATTTCGCGATACTCTCGCTCGTTACATCTAATTCTTCTTGTAAGGTATTCCACTCGCCGCAAGAATAGCACTTGCCTGACCAGCTACTGCTGACCGCCCCACAAGAACTACAGACATACTGTACATTCTTCTTTGCCATGTGTGCGTTCTCCCCTCTACTGTGTTGATTGTGTTTGCAAGCGGCTGTCTATTGCCTTAAACAAATCCTGTTCTTCTAAAGCCAGTTCGTTTCTGGTCTTAACAATATCATTATACTGATTGATGAGTGCTTGGGTGCTATTGACGAGATTGTTGTAGCTACGGACAGTAGCATTATACTCATTAACAAGAGCATTGTAGGCGGTATAGTTTTTCTGAGCAAGCTGCGAGTCTAGTTCTGCTTTCTGCTGGGTTAAGGTAGCCGTCTGTTGCTCCAGTTGCTTCTCATTTGCTTCAATCTGAGATTTTAAGGCTGTAAGCTGCGTATCGTACGCCTTAACTTGTTCTCGGCGCCGCGTAAATGCCCCCTGATATGCATCAGCGTATGCGACGATCTTGGATCGATCGGTGAAATACTGTTTGTAGTAATCTTCTAGGCCAGCTGGTAGCGAGCCGATTTCGGTTCCGAAGATTGAGTGCATTTCATTAACCAACTCATTTGGTTCGGATTTTTTATATGATTCAAAAACTTTTATCAGTCTTTCGTCATGCAGATCGTTATTGTAGTAATCCTCAAGCATGGCGTTTACTTTATTTTTTTCGCTTCTGCCCAGCCGTTCATAGATTGCGTGCAACACCTCGTGGGCAGCGGTAACCTGTACAACGCCTTTCAGTTCAGGATCGGAAACATTGTATAGGTAGATTCCATTTTCTCCCCCGATATAACAGCCTAGAACTATGGTCTGTTCATTGCCACCACTTGGACAATGCTTATTGAAATTAGCTTTATCGTCAACCAGCGGCCGATTCACATAAAATAACCGGCGGGTATCGGGGGTCATCGTGGTTTGGTCGGCTAGCTGCACAACTTCAGCCGGTGGCTGGTAATCTCGCAAACGATACCAATCATATATTTGTCGGTAGTGCGTTGCAACAACTACAGCCACTGCGATTAGTGCCACACTAAGGAGGACGTTACTTACCCTTCGGAACGTACTTTTTTGTTGCATATCTAGGCCATAGTATAGCTTTTTATTCTGAAGTTGCGCTATAGGCTAGTGACTTTGCTTTTGTACCTACCTGAACGATATTTCCGCGTTGGTAACTATTATCAAGCATCTTGATGGCTATATGGTCTTCTATCGTATCCTGGATAAGTCTGCGCATTGGTCGAACACCATTATGCGGATCGTACCCGTTTTCTAAGAGATACTGCCTTGCTGCCGGAGAGACACTTAAACCTAGGCCGTGTTTGACAAGCCGTTGTTTCAGCTCACTCAACTGCAGGTCAAGGATTCTCATGACGTCTTTTTTGGTTAAGGCCCTGAACACGACAATCTTATCTATGCGGTTCAATAGTTCTGGACGCATCATTTTCTTGAGTTCATCGAGTACCTTATCTTTGTTAGCAGCATGCAGGACATCAAGATCCTTTAGGTCATCTCGTGCATGTGCATGGAAACCAAGATCGGCTTCTTTCTGTAGTTTTTCGGCGCCAACGTTACTCGTCATGATAACGATGGTATTACTAAAGTCGATTTTCCGTCCTTTTGCGTCAGTCAGTACACCGTCTTCCAAAATCTGCAGCAACATATTAAAGACTTCGGGGTGGGCTTTTTCAATTTCATCGAAAAGCACCAAACTGTACGGCTGCCGACGAACCTTATCCGTTAGCTGACCACCGTCATCGTACCCGACATATCCCGCCGGCGCACCCACTAAGCGGGCGGTAGTGTGCCTTTCGCTAAATTCACTCATATCGATCTTTATCATGGCATCCGGTGAGCCAAAAAATTCTCTGGCTAGGACGCGAGCGAGCTCTGTTTTTCCGACACCGGTCGGTCCAAGGAATATAAACGAACCAATCGGACGCTGTTCGCTACTTATGCCTGATCGATTTCTACGAATTGCCCGAGCTACCGCTTCAACCGCTTCGTCCTGCCCGATAACGTGTTTACCGATTTTTTTCTCGAGATTGAGCAGATACTTTGCTTCGCTACGAATAACCTTACTCACTGGTACTCCCGTAATTCGTGACACGACATCGGCCACGTCTTCACTTGTCATAACAAGCTTCTTTTCACTCTTCCCTTGGTTCCGTAACTTTTCTAGCTCCTTGTGGATCTGACTGGCACGAGTTTTGTACTGGGCGGCCTTTTCGTAGTCTTCTGTATCTACAGCATCTTCTATTCTTCCGTTTACTAGCTTCAGTTCTTTTTGAAGTTTACGTACTTCCGGAGGGGTCTTTCCCTTATCGACTCGAAGGTGAGCGGCCGTTTCATCAAGCAGATCTATCGCTTTGTCCGGCATAAAACGATCATTAATATAGCGCTTAGAAAGCATTACCGTATCTTCCAAAACTTCATCACTAACCTTAACGCCGTGGTAGCTCTCGTAGTGTTTACGTAAGCCCTTTAGGATCGCGAGCGTTTCAGAAGGGTTGGTTTCTGGAACCTGGATTGGTTGGAAACGGCGTTCGAGCGCAGCGTCTTTTTCAATATGTTTTGTATATTCAGCGGTTGTCGTGGCCCCTATTACCTGGATTTTACCCCGGGCTAATGCCGGTTTTAGTATGTTTCCGGCATCCATTGCGCCTTCGGCCGCTCCAGCGCCAACAATTAGATGAAGCTCATCGATAAACACGATGGTTTTGCTATCATTCTCAAGTTCATTCATGACTTTCTTAAGCCGCTCTTCAAATTCTCCTCGATACTTTGTTCCGGCTATCATGCCAGCAAGATCAAGCATAACGATACGCTTATCAAGTAAACTATCTGGGACGTCCTCGCTCGTTATTCTTTGCGCCAATCCCTCCACAATAGCCGTCTTACCGACACCCGGTTCACCAATAAGCACCGGATTATTTTTGGTCCTTCGGTTCAAGATTGTAACCACCCGACGAATCTGCGGTTCTCGCCCGACTACTGGGTCAAGTTTACCTTGACGCGCCTGTTCAGTAAGGTCAGTACCGTAATAATCTAGAGCTGTTTTTGGCTGTTTTTTGTTGCGACGCCGTGTCGAGCTGGACTTATTATCACCGCTCTCTTCATACTGTTGGCGATTCAAAAACTGTTCAAGTTCCGTGAGTAAGCTATCAACATCAACATTCATATCCCGCAGCAATACCGTTGCGCGGGCATTTTTTTGACTGAGAATGCTGTAGAGAATATGCTCCGTACCGCAAAACTCTTGATTAAAATCTTGCGCTACATCAAAAGCCATCTTAAGAGTTAGCTTAGCGGTTTCACTTAAGCCCTTCGCCCCCATGTTTATAACAAGTGTTTTAGGCGTCAAATTAAGCGCTAGTCGGGCCCTATCGAGCGTTACACCGGCTCCCTCTAAGATTTTTGAACCCATAGAAGAATCCTGAGCAAGAACGCCGAGTAAAAGATGTTCCGTTCCGATATACGCACTAGAAAAGCTCCTGGCAATTGCATCGGCATGTTTTATGCTCTGAAGCGCATTATCAGTTAAGTGATTCAAAAATTCTTGGAAATCTGCGTTGTTAGGCATCATATTTCTTATACCACCTTTCGTTGTGAGTTTGCTGTGACAATCTTCACAAGCTCACTACAACTATGATAGCGAATTAGCACTCGTGGGTCAAGAGTGCTAATTTAACAATATGAAGTTGATTCCTACAGCATACCTAGCGCAAAGGTTTATGGTGCTTGGCCCAGATATTTCGGTTTGGAAATTCGCTACCACTCCTCCCCACGAGCCGCTCACCGAGCAGTGCAACACCAGACCCAATAGCGATTGAGCCAAGAATGTTCCACATTCCATCACTAAAGACCATATCTTCTCCGCTATTTTGTATAGTGAGATCCTCCGCAGTACAGCCAGTCGTTACCGAGTACGCATACGTATCACCGGCAGCGTCTATTTTGTCACTACAATCACTTATGAATCCTTCGACTTTTGCGATTCCCTGTTCTGCGGCATGCACTACAGCAACGCCGCCGCCAGCAACCATTGACAGTGATGATGCGAGGAGGAAGTTCCGTGCAGCGCCCATATTCTTATTCGCCGTGTTCTTCAATGGCCTCAAGAAGGCTGCTTTCCAACTGTTCTTTCTTTTTCAATTTTGGTTTCGGTGCGGGGGCTGCTGGTTCGGCTGGTTTTTGTTCTTCCCCTTTCTTGCCGGCACTTATATCAATTTCATAGCCGGTCAATTTACTGGCTAATCGAACGTTTTGCCCGCTCTTACCAATCGCAATACTTAATTGGTCATCAGGTACTATCACGGTAGCTTTCTTATTCTTCTCATCGAGAGCGACGCTATCAACTTGTGTAGGTGACAGGGCGTTTTTGATGTAGGTGGCGGTATCTTCGTCCCAAATGACAATGTCAATTTTTTCTTGCTCGCCAATTTCACTCGTTACAGCATTTACCCTGGTTCCGTGACCGCCAACAAAGGTGCCCACAGGATCAACGCCCGGTACCGTGCTGCTCACTGCTATTTTTGTGCGAGTACCCGCTTCACGGGCTATATCTTTAATCTCTACCGCACCGTTCTCCATTTCTGGAACTTCTGCCCTAAAGAGCCACTCAACAAACTCCTTTGAACCGCGACTCACTACCAATTGCGGTCCACGATAACCTCTCTCAACATCTTTTAGATACACCTTAAGACGCTGGCCAGGGTAGTATCGCTCCCCCTGTATTTGCTCTGATGCTGGCATGATTCCCTGTGCTTTACCAAGATCAATCCGCACGATACGTCCCTCGACGCGGGCAACAATACCATTAATCACCGTACCGATTTTATCTTCGTATTCGTTCATGATTATGTCTCGTTCTGCTTCACGAAGACGCTGTAGAATCACCTGCTTGGCAGTTTGTGCAGCGACCCTTCCGAAAGTTTCAACACTCTCTTCTACTTCTACAATATCGCCGACTTTAGCGCTCTTATTGCGCACCTGGGCTTCATGTAGGCTGATCTCGGTAAGGTCGTCGGTAACTTCTTCTACCACTTCCTTGCTTACATACGCCGTGACGTCTCCGGTATTGAGGTTCATGCTGACACGCACTTCTTGTTCTCTCTCGCCGTAGTCGCGGCGGTATGCTGCAGCAAGCGCTTGCTCCACTACTTCTTGTACCGTCTCTTCCGGAAGATTTTTCTCTTCTGCTATCGCTTTAATGGCAACCGCTAGTTGTTTTAGGTCAAAATCCATTACGTTACTCCTTTTAAATACTGTTCTGTTTCCTTACGCTAGGCATGAAAAAAGTCGACCCGCTTGGCCGACCTGATGATTTGTAGTTTATACAACCACCCGGTGAAAGTCAATTCTGCATGGTAGAATTCGGATTATGACAAAAACAGTTTCGCGTTTATTTGACCAGTTTCATCCCAGTCACTACCAACTAAGTATTCACCCAGACAAGCAAAAACTCACCTTTACCGGTACCGTCACCATTCAAGGTCGAAAAATAGGGAGGCCAAGCCAGCGGATCGTACTACACCAGAAAGAACTAAAGGTTACCAAAGCCACCATTACAAAAACCGATAAAAAAGGTAGTCGTGAGGTAGTTGTAGACCGCATTAATGCCCACAAAGCATTTGATGAGGTTCGCCTCCATACCACCGAGCTACTGTACCCTGGCGACTATACGGTAACTCTCTCCTTTAGCGGCAAAATTACAAAACTAATGAACGGATTGTACCCCTGTTACTTTGAACAAGACGGAAAACAGCAAACCTTGCTAGCTACGCAATTTGAAAGTCACCACGCCAGGGAGGTATTTCCCTGTATTGATGAACCGGAGGCAAAGGCAACCTTTGACCTCACGATTACAGCCCTTAAAGACGATGTAGTGCTTTCAAATACTCCGATTCGTTCCCAGGAAACAGATAAGAAATATACTACCACCACTTTTGAGACTACGCCGATTATGTCAACGTATCTGTTGGCATTTATCATCGGAGACCTGACCTACAAAGAAGGTAAAACCAAGGAGGGAGTCACGGTCCGTACATACGCTACGCCCGAACATACCCCCCATACGAGCTTTGCCTTGGAGGTTGCGATTAAGTGCCTAGACTTCTACAACGATTACTTTGGTATTGATTACCCTCTAGAAAAGTGCGACCTAATCGCATTGCCAGACTTTGCAAGCGGTGCCATGGAAAATTGGGGCTGCATTACGTTTCGAGAGCAAACCATGCTGGTCGATCCAAAGAACACCAGTCTACCTACCAAACAATACGTGGCCATGGTAGTTGCCCATGAACTTGCACATCAGTGGTTCGGAAATCTCGTAACCATGAAGTGGTGGACTGATCTATGGTTAAACGAAGGGTTTGCCAGCTGGATCGAGTACCTGGCTATCGACCATCTCTACCCAGAATGGGACATGTGGACTCAGTTTATTTCAGACGAGCAGCAAATTGCGCTCAAACTTGATTCTCTTAACAATACCCATCCCATTGAAGTGCCGGTCAACCATCCCGATGAAATACGGACAATTTTTGACACAATAAGTTACAACAAGGGCGCGAGCGTGATACATATGCTGCACGAATATCTTGGACCAAAAGCGTTCCGCAATGGACTACGGTACTATCTGGAGGCTCACCAGTACAGCAATACGGTGACCACCGACTTGTGGGACGCACTAGAAGAAGCGTCTGAAAAGCCCGTTAAAAAATTCATGCACGCCTGGACGAGCCAACCGGGCTTTCCGCTGTTACGAGCCACCGTAACTGATTCGCAGATATCGGTCGAGCAGGAGCGTTACTATGCTAACCCGAGCGAGAGGAAAGACAAAAAAGCCACGTGGCCCATTCCCCTCCGTGCTCCCGGTAAGATTGATAACCAGGTACTCAGTACCAAGGATAAAAAGTGGCCCGGTCATCACGATACCACCCACTTCAAATTCAACAGCGGCCAGAGTGCTTTCTACCGCACGGTGTACAACGCTACGCATCTACAACATCTTGGCGAAGGGATTCGGCAAGGCCGATTTGCACCACTTGACCGGCTAGGCATACTAACCGACACCATTGAGGCTGCCAAATCAGGTTACAGCGATACCGCCGATGCACTCGTACTGCTGTCAAATTACCGTAATGAAGATAATGCAGCGGTCTGGGACGTATTATCAGGAGCTATCGCGAGTATCCGGGCGGTCATGGATGATGAAGAGCTACGGGAAGACATGAAGCCATACGTCAGGAACCTCGTACAGAAACAGTTGGATCGGCTGGGCTGGAAAACCAAACCGAATGAGTCCCACTTTGATTCACTACTGCGCCCCACCGTTCTCGGCATGGCCTCGATAAGCGATGATGAGGCGGTAGTAAAAGAAGCACTTCGGCGCTTTCAAGCAATGAAAAAACCTGAAGATATCGAACCAGACCTACGCTCTGTGGTCTACCACGCAGCAGTCCGCCATGGTGATGAAAAAACGTTCGATAAACTTCTGAGAATGCACAATGAAACCACTCTCAGCGAAGAACGCAATACTATCGCTGCCGCACTCACTAATTTCAAACAACCTGCATTAGTCAAAAAGTCCCTAGCGCTCATAATGACCGATACGGTACGTTTACAAGATGTCGCGTATTGGCTCTCCTATAGTTTTATGAATCGCTATGCAAAGCATGAAACGTGGAAGTGGATGCAGAAGCATTGGAAGTGGCTGAGCGATAATTTAGGCACTGATATGAGCTTTCACCGATTCCCAATGTTTGCAGCGCGTTCGTTCAGTGACGAAGCATTCATTACAGAGTACAAAGCGTTCTTTGAACCACTACTCAGCGTAGGTTTGGAGCGTGCATACAAACAGGGGATTGAAGTTATTCAGTGGCAATCCGCTTGGAGAAAACGTGATCTCAAAACCATAAAGCACTTCTTTGCTACGCAACAAAACTAATCGATTTCAATATAGCTCGTAACCTGAAACAATGGACCGCTCACCTCCAGAGCTGCTAGGCGATACTGCCCCTCATAGCGGTGATCGTGCACCCACATTTCTGCAGCGAAGGCCATTTGCTTATATTTCTTAGGTGTTATGTAATCTATTCCGCTACCTTGAGAGGAGCTACTTCTATACTTTACCTCGACAAAAAAAAGACAGTCATCGCGTTCAACTATTATATCTATTTCGCCGTATCGATTCCTCCAGTTGCGATCGATAATCTTGTACCGCTTCGCAACCAGGTAGTCTGCCGCAACAGTTTCCGCCTGTTTGCCGGCACCAGGATTAGTCATAGAAAGGCTCGCATGGGTTTGAATGTTCTACGATGCAGTTCGGTAATACCGAAAGAATTGAGCGCTTCTTGGTGCAGTCTAGTACCGTACCCGACGTGTCTCTCAAAACCATACTGGGGAAATTGTTTGGCATACGATTGCATAACCGTATCGCGGGTAACCTTAGCGTAAATGCTGGCGGCGCTAATAATTGGATGTACGTCATCTCCTTGAACCACACACGTTACATTAGTATAGCGGTCGGCACAGTAGTTGCTATTACCGTCAAGCAGAATGGTCTCCTCAGGCCTGGCTGCTAGTTTTAACAGAGCCCGTTCTACTCCCAGCTTCATCGCTTGCGTTAAGCCGAGCGCGTCTATTTCGGCTGGCTGAACCCAACCTTCACCGATATCACAACTCGCCACGATCGCCGCTAGGAGTCGTTCACGCTGTAGTTTGCTCAGTTTTTTTGAATCTTTTAATCCTTCTGGTAGTCGACTACGTCCTCGGGCGGCAACAACAAGTAAGGGGCCAGCCCAGCAACCTCGCCCTACTTCGTCTATTCCAATCATATATCCAGCATAACAAAAAACCGCCGATAACGGCGGTTTTCATAGTGCAGTTTCGGTTAGATTATTTAGCTTCTTCCTTGCCTTCTACAGCTGGTGCTTCAGCTTCCTTGGATTCTGCAGCTTGGTGTTCGGCTTCTGCTTCCTCGTGTACTTTTGCTTCTTCTGCTTTAGCTTTTTCGTCGTGCACGGCGTTTACTGCCTCTTTATCAAACGCCACGCCGGTAAGACGAGCAGATTTACCTGTTCGTGCACGCATGTAGGTCATGTAGTTTCGGCGAACTTTGCTTCGCTTTACCACTTCTATTTTAGTTATCAGTGGAGAATGTACAGGGTAGGTTTTTTCTACGCCAATACCGCTCGCAATGCGGCGGACGGTAATGCTGGCAGTGTGACTGTTTTTACGGTCAGTTCTAATCACGAGTCCTTCAAAAACCTGAATACGCTCCTTGTTTCCTTCGCGAATTTTCTGGTGCACGCGAACCGTATCACCGCTTTTTACATCAACAACGGCGGCTTTTTTGAACTTGGCTTCTATTTGATTAATTACAGATGACATGACCAAACTATCCTACACTATTTTGCACCTCAGTGCAAGATACTTTGTATCTGTTAGGAATTTTCACCTTCTCTAACTATTGAAAGCGCTCGAGTAGGCTGCTGATCAAGCGGGGCATCATCCCCTCTTCGTAGTAAGAAACCGGTCATTTTCATGGTTTTTTCGGCAAGAGATGGACTATCCAAAATCACATGTGGAGCTTCATCAGCTATTTCTTGTGCAATATGAGATAGCGCCGCTAACCGATCTTGCTTTCCATCTTCTTCTTTTGGTGGTTGTTGTTCCTGCATATACGATTTAACCGTTTAAATAAATCATTATACCAAGTCAGTCGGTGGAGGTGTATGATGGTTTTATGACAAAAGATTTTGGGAAACTAGCATTACAAAAACATAAAGAACTTAAAGGGAAAATTGGGGTAGCCCTCAAAGACAACCTCGATTCCAGGGATCAATTAAGCACATACTACACTCCTGGTGTTGCAGCCGTATCAAGCTATGTGGCCGAAAATCCCAAATCAGCCAGAGAATATACCTGGCTAAACAACAGTGTTGCAGTAGTTAGTGACGGCTCGGCAGTACTCGGGCTCGGAAATATCGGACCGTATGGTGCACTGCCTGTGATGGAAGGCAAAAGCATGTTGTTTAAACACTTTGCTGATATCGATGCCGTTCCCGTTGTCCTTGATGTGCACACCGCTGATGAGATCGTATCCACCGTAAGGGCTATCGCCCCTAGCTATGGTGGCATTAATCTTGAAGATATCGCCGCTCCACTTTGTTTTGAAGTAGAGGAGCGTCTTAAAGGTGAGCTTAAAATCCCGGTTTTCCATGACGACCAACACGGTACCGCAATAGTAGTTCTCGCAGGACTCATCAATGCCATGAAAGTAGTCGGCAAAACACTCAAAGACTGCCGGATTGCGGTAGTTGGTGCCGGAGCCGCCGGAACTGCGATTATGAAGCTGCTGTATTTGTATGCGCAGCCGGAGATATTGGCCGTGGACAGTAAGGGAATCGTAAGCGCGCATCGGAGTGACCTGAATAGCGAAAAAACAAAGCTGCTTGACTACACCAACCCTCACGATGTCGATGGATCGTTACACGATGCGCTAAAAGGCGCTGACATATTCATTGGTGTTTCAAAAGCAGGTTTACTGACCCCTGAGATGGTAAAAACTATGGCTAAAGACCCGGTAATTTTTGCTATGGCAAATCCAACCCCAGAAATCATGCCGGAAGATGCCCACAAGGCTGGCGTGGCAGTTATGGCTACCGGACGGAGTGATTTTCCGAACCAGGTTAACAATGCTCTGGCATTTCCAGGAATATTTCGGGGGGCACTTGACAATAAAGTAACCGCTATTACAGATCAGCATAAAATTGCAGCTGCGGAGGTACTGTCAAAACTCGTAGAAAAGCCTGACGCTACCCAAATAATTCCATCTGTGCTCGATGAACGGCTAGTTCCGGAAATAGCCAAGGTTATAGTCTAGGTCTATTAGTCGCCGGATACATCAGGTTGCTGATCAAGCGATGCATCAAGTTCTCCGGGAGAGAGTGAATGCAGACGGGAAACAAAATTAGTAATTTCGGTCTCGTCGATTTCTGTGTCTACCCGAGCCAAATCGTCTTCATCTGAAACAAGGGTATATTCAATTCCACTGGCAAGCAGCAAGTTAGCCTGACTCTTAGGTATGTCTATGACCTCGGTTTTGTCATCAATTGGACAGACCCTGACGCAGCGCATATACGCACGGGGATTATCAGGGTCGCCAAAAATATGGACAGACAGGTTTTCGGCCTCTGTCTCGTAGTAAATTCCTGAACCATCAGGCCACTGTTCGTTCTGACACGATAAACGGAATTTTGCCATGCATATATTATACCATAAGCGTCAATGTTTGTCACTAGCCAATAACACGGTATAGTTCTTCGAGTGTTGTCTCACCGGCAATAATCTTCAGAATACCGTCTTGCAACATGGTTCGCATACCACTCTTTATTGCGGCCTCCTCTATAGTCTGAGCCGAAAGCCCTCTCCCGCTAGTCTCGAGTAGCTTTCTAATTTCTCCATTCATAAGAAACTGCTCTCTCACCGCTACCTGTCCCTTAAATCCATAGGGATTTTCTGGAGACGATCCAGGTTTAAACAGCTGCACATTCTGCAGGTTCGGCTTCTCGACGTTACTCGGAAGACCATTAACTACTTCTTGTAGCTGTTTCAATGTTTGTTCGTCGGGTTTGTAGGGCTGCTTCAGGGAGTCGTCCAGTTTGCGCACTAATCGCTGCGCCATAACAAGACGGATTGCCGATACGAAAAGCGGGTTTTCACCTATGACATCCATCAAACGAGTGAGGGCTGCAGCTGCGGAAGCAGCATGGAAAGTAGATAGCACTAGATGCCCTGTTAACGAGGCTTGGAGTGCGGTTTTGGCCGTATCAGCATCTCGTATCTCTCCTACCATGACGATATCTGGATCAAGACGAAGCACCGCTCTGAGTTTTTCAGCGAAGTTTGTTTCTTGACTGTTTTGAGAAGTCACCGATATCTGCGTAATCCCGGCAAACTGATATTCCACCGGGTCTTCGATGGTAATGATTTTTCGTTCTTCACTGTTCAGTGAGTTCAACATAGAGTAGAGTGTCGTCGTTTTTCCGGAACCTGTCGGTCCCACGGCAAGCACCAGCCCACTTGGCTTATGAATAATGTCATCTACAACCTTCCGCTCATCAGCGGATAGACCCAGTCTATCGAGCACATACATATCTTGATTCATATTGAACAGCCGCATCACCACATCAATACCGGTGATAGTAGGCACGGTTTCCAGACGGACGTTCACATCTACGTCTTCTCCGTCAGCCATCTTAAGATGCTGAGCAATATGTCCTTGCTGAGCGTCCGGAGCCGCAGTCGAGATGTTTCCCGCACTAGCGATTGCCGATATAAGGATTCGGTACTTCTCCGGAGAAAGCTTTGCTACAGGGTGTAATACTCCGTCAATACGAAAGCGGATTCTAATATAACCCCGCTGCGTCTCAAGATGTATATCAGAAGCTGCGAGCTTGTGCGCCTGAGCGACAAGATATGCCAGCATATCATCGGCCCGGACTTTTTCAAGCATTTCAGACACTCGCTGCACCAGGTCGTCTGTCCCAGCTGTATTAATACTAATATCCTCATACTCGACCTTTTTAGGTGGATCGTAGAGCTTCATGTATTCCCTGAAACCCATATCTGATATCAAGGCAAAAGTAATTCGTTGATCAAGAAACTGGTTTTTAAGATTTTCAAACGTTTGCTGAGAGGTAGTATTTGTTACTCCAAATGTAATAGTGTGTTCATCTGCCTGTAAGGGAATAACCCGCAGCTTGTAGAGCTCTTGCACGGGAAGTAGCTCTTTGTAGAGTGTTTTTTGCGCAATTTGCGACGTGTCAATATACGCCATGCCTAAAATACGGGCACGACGCAGGGTTGCCTGCTCTTCGTCCAAACGAGCGTCCTGACTCATCCCTCTATTTAAGCATAAGCGATTGCTTCGTGCTAGCACTCCGTTAGAATACAAGCATGCGAAACGTCATTGTTATAGCCCACAACTTACGGAGTACCCACAATGTAGGTTCGCTACTCCGTACAGCGGAGGGTATTGGTGCAAGACAAGTATACTTGACGGGCTACACACCACATCCAGCAACAGATGGTGATCAGCGACTTCCGCACATACAACGAAAACTTACTAATGCCATCCATAAAACAGCTCTGGGTGCAGAAAGCTCCATTCCCTGGACGTATTCTGAAGAACTTACGTCTGTCATAGAGCATTTACAGGATTCGGGGTATACCATAGCCGCCTTGGAGCAAACTGCTAGTTCGCTTTCGTTACCAAACTACACCCCTCCGCAAAAAATCGCCCTACTACTTGGGCGTGAAGTAGAAGGGATAGAGCCGGAGGTTCTGAAGCTCTGTGATATTTGCCTAGAGATCCCTATGGCTGGCAAAAAAGAGTCGTTTAATGTGGTACAAGCAGCCGCGATGGCCCTATACCACTGTATTTTTGCTTGATTATAAGCATAAAAACAACGTACAATATACATAAATGCCCGTAAAAACACACAAAAGCAGTCATAAAAGATATCCCAAGCATTACGCCAAAGTCTATTGGCCCTACCTTCCATTGATTATCGTAATGGGTATTGGGCTGTTTCTAGGAAACTCGTTCGTTAATAAATCCCAGCGCGGCGTACTAGCATATGCTACCAACGTTAGTAGCCAGGCGTTGCTAGAAGAAACTAACGCCCAGCGTGTTGCTGACGGCCAAAAGCCTCTTACGCTTAATCAGCAACTTATGGATGCAGCAGCGGCCAAAGCTAAGGATATGGTTGCCCGTGATTACTGGTCTCACAATACGCCCGATGGCAAAGCTCCATGGATATTTATTGATCAGACTGGCTATGGCTATCAAAAAGCTGGCGAGAACCTAGCTTACGGATTTGGTACAAGCAAAGAAACCATCACCGGCTGGATGAATAGCCCCGCCCATAGAGAAAACATCCTGGACCCAACGTACAGAGAAGTCGGTTTTGGAATTGTAAACGACACCGATTATCAGGGTACCGGCCCAGAGACGATAGTAGTCGCCCTGTATGCAAACCCGCTCCATGACGTGCAGCCGGTCACAGCACCCAAAGCTAGCACTTCAGGGTCATTCACCACCCTCAATTCTAACGCCGCTCGTACTGAACCACAGGTAAAAAGCATCAGTAAAATCCAAACGCTCACACAGGGTAAGGCTCCTTGGATCACTTTTGTGGTGGGACTTATTGGCGGTGTTGCCTTTGCTTACCTGCTCATCAAGCACGGCTTGGGTATTCGACGTAGGATCAAGGATGGAGAAAAGTTTGTCCTCAAACATCCGGCTATCGACGCTACCATTGTACTCATCATACTTGTCTGCTACCTACTCATTCAGAGTGTCGGGTTTATTCGGTAAGCTACTACTGAACCTTGACGTTTTTTTTGCCAACTAATTCATGAAGACTGGCAATTACGGTGTCGTTACGCGTAACCTTTACCGGTAACTTAACTATTTGTTTGTTAGTGGGAGGGCCTAAGACTAGTACCACCTCCGTATCTCCTGAGTTTTTATCTATGGTCTGTTTTAACGTTACAAGTAAATCAGCATTATTAGTATCCTCAAGACGAATATATACCCGTTCCATAGAAGGAAGTGACGGCTGATCCGATGTCATAGTAGTGCCAGTAGCTTGTGATCCAGTGGCAACTTTTTTTGGCTTAGGAACCTTTGGACTCTTCCCGGTCGGCTTATAACCAATAGCTTGCTCGTGAGTTATTTCCCGGGCATCATCAACCATGATTTTTAAATCATTAGTAATGTTTCCTTCCCTATCCTTAGCGCTAATCTTTCCCCTGACAAGCACCACGCGGTCCCGCTCCCAAATGCCAGTTGTTTGTTGGTAGGCGTTCGGAAAAAGGATCAGTTCTATTTCTCCCAGCATGTCAGATATCTTGATAAAGGCCATCTTTTGGCCGTTTCTGGTAGTAATTTCCCTAATATCGTTAATGATACCGCCCGCAGTTATTGTCTTGCCATCATGTTCCGGCTTTAATTCCTTTAATGGCACAGTCTGCTCATTCAAAAAGCTTTCAAAAGACTGTAGGGGATGTTGCGAAAGGTATAATCCAAGTAGTTCTCTTTCCCACTGGAGCTGGTCACGTAGCGGCACCTCCGGAACACCAAGTTCTAATGAGAGTTTTGGAGCGGCTAGCGCAATATCAGAACCTTCACCGAATAGGTCGGTTTGTCCCGTATTAGCTTCTTTCTGCAATCTGCTGGCAAAAGCTAGCAACGACTCTATGTTTCCTAAGAGCACATGCCGTTCTTCAAAAGAATCGAATGCACCAGCCTTAATCAGGCTTTCTATGGCTTTACGATTCGCTATCCTGGTGTTTACGGTGCTCAGGAATTTTTCAAGCGACTCAAATCCGCCCGTTTCTTCACGGGCTCGCAGTATCTCTTCAACTGCTGCCGTACCAACGTTTTTGACCGCCGCCATCCCAAACCGGATCTGCGAAGCTTTCTTTTTTCCCTCCTCAGGAGGAACGACGGCGAATTCAACAAACGATTGGTTAACATCCGGTTGCAATACTTCTATTCCCATGTGGTTACACTCGGAAATCTCGATAGCCAGCCGGTCAGTATCGTCGAAATCGCTTGTCATGAGTGCAGCCATGAACGCAGCTGGGTAATGCGCCTTGAGATACGCCGTTTGATAGGCAATAAGACCGTAGCATGCTGCATGGGATTTATTGAAACAGTATGCCGCAAAGTCTTCCAGCTGCTTCCAGAACTTTTCCATAAGCGCCTTATCAGCACCAGAGTGTTGTATTGCACCTTCTATAAAATCAACCTTCATCTTCTGCAGGACATCCATCTTTTTTTTACCGATAGCTTTACGTAAAGTATCAGCTTGACCACCGGTAAATCCGCACATATCCTTTGATATCTGCATGACCTGCTCCTGATACACAAGAACCCCGTAGGTATTTTTTAGCGCGTTTTCCATATTAGGATGAGGGTAGGTAATTGCACGCACACCGTGTTTTCGGGCGATAAAGTCGTCAATAAACTGCATTGGGCCCGGTCGATACAGGGCGCCCATTGCCACAATGTCTTCAAAAACGGTTGGTTTAAGTTCTTTCAGGTACCGCTTCATTCCAGCCGATTCAAACTGGAACACCCCGGTTGTATCACCTCTCTGGAAAAGCTCAAACGTTTTTTTATCGTCCAGGGAAATATTGTTAATATCTATTTCTTTGCCATATACACGCTTAACGATACGGAGCGCGTTTTTAATGATCGTTAAGTTAGAGAGACCGAGAAAGTCCATCTTTAACAGCCCCAATTCCTCCACCGGACCCATGGAGTATTGGGTTGACACAACACCTTTCTGTGCCATTTCTAGCGGTGCAAACTTTACGATGTCGTCCGGCGCAATCACCACGCCCGCAGCATGCACCCCATGACTACGTATCGTACCTTCAAGCTGTATGGCGAGATCAAACACCCGCTTTGACTGTTCGTTAGATTCGTATTCTTCTTTTAGTTCAGTATTTTCCTTGAGAGATTTTGCGAGTGGTATATGGTTTCCCTGAACCGGTGGAGGGATCATTTTTGCCAGGCGGTCTGCATCTGCGTACGAAACCTGCAGGACACGTGCCACGTCACGGACAGCGTTGCGGGCGGCCATTCGTCCAAAAGTAACAATGTTTGCCACCCTTTCGGTGCCATATTTTTCTACACAGTATTGAATAACTTCATCACGTCTCGTATCTTGAATATCAATATCAATATCAGGCATAGATATACGATCTGGATTGAGAAAACGCTCGAAAAGCAAATCGTATTTGAGCGGATCAAGTTCCGTAATTTTTAATGCGTAGGCAATGATTGATCCGGCAGCTGAACCACGCCCTGGTCCAAATACGATTCCTTTATCTTTTCCGGCATTAATAAAGTCAGAAATAATTAAAAAGTAGCCATTAAAGCCCATGTTTTCAATAACCTCTAGCTCAAAAGCAGCCCGATCACGCACTTCATCGGGGAGGGTATCGGCAGCAGCTTCAATGCTCATATGTTGCGCAGTATCTTCAGCAACGCCACCGTATCGCCACGCGAGCCCCCGATACACTAATGTATGCAGGTAACTTTTTTCTGTTTCCCCTTCCGGAACCGGGAACAGTGGGATAAGAATCTTGCCCAATTCAATATTCACATCGCAGCGGTCTGCGATTGCTCGAGTATTTTTTATAGCATCAGGGTGATTATCGCCCCATCGCTTAATAACCTCTTTCGGATCAGTGACATGCAGTTCAAAGTTTTTTAAGCTCATACGATTTTCGTCACTAAGGTAAGATCCGGTTTGCACACACAGCAATATTTCATGAGCTTCTTGGTCTTCATGGCGTAAGTAATGAGCATCGCAAGTCACCACCGTTGGTATCGAAAGTTCGGTTGCGAGTTCAAACGTTTTTTCAGTCACCGCAACCTGCTCATCCCATTTGCTTGGATGGTCCGGATGGCCGTGATCTTGAATCTCCAGGTAGTACCTATCTCCAAACACGCCCTTATACCAGTTGGCTACTTCTCTGGCTTTATCATACTGTCCCTGGCGTAATAGATCACCGATCTCACCACCAATACAGCCACTCAGCACGATCAACCCCTCGTTATACTTTTCCAACAGGTCATGATCTATACGAGGCTTATAGTAAAAGCCATCGAGATTAGCGATAGTACTCAAACGCATGAGGTTCTGGTAACCCCGATTGTTCATCGCGATCAGGATGAGGTGGAAATATAGCTTATCCTTGCCCGGATCTTTATCGGTATGTTTCCTTGGCGCAACATATGTCTCCATACCAAGTATTGGCTTTACGCTGTTTTCGTTTGCTTCTTTATAAAAATCAATCGTTCCTGACATGGTGCCGTGGTCAGTCATGGCTACGGCTTCCATGCCCTTTTCTTTGACGTACGAAATCAGCGCAGGAATCTTAGTCAGCCCGTCGAGCAAACTGTACTGCGTGTGGTTATGCAAATGCACATAGTCACTCGGCTTTAGCACCGCCTTTTTTGTCATACCCTCTCTTTCTATTTACCTCCTATTATAAGCAAAATCCGTTTCCCTGGCGATGGCTATTAGAAAGCTTTACAACATTTATTGTTGTGATGTTTCTATTGTGCTGCGGACTTTTTCTGAAAAATGTCCGATAAGAGGCACCGAACTGAATAGTGATAAGACCCAAATGATTAATGCCGCAAGTATTGTGGCACCAATAACTCCTCCAAGACCGGCAAACAGGCCCTTAACAAAACTCATAAGATACAGCTTTTTCTTATCTATGTACCCAAACTCATATATGGCAGACACCATCCGTCCCAGCTTCTCATAATCAGGGTCTTTGCTCTTAGTTCGTTTACTTGGCATCTTTGCTGAGGTAGTTTTTGAGATGCGCTATTGCTTTATCTGCGTCTTTTATAGCTTTCTGCAGCTCTTTGTCATCAGTGTCACCTTCGTGGATCGCCGATAGGACTTCCCGCATTTTTTCTTTAGCCACAGACGATGAGGCTAGTAGGGTCTCCCACTCGGTTTTGGCTCGAGCGTTCAATTTAGAAGCCTTTTTCTTGCCCTGAGTTATGAGATCATCCATTTCGCTATGGAGCTTTTTTAGTTTCCGCTCTGCTTCCTTTTTGGCCTCTATAGCCTTCCGCTGAATATCTTTGCGCGTTTCCTTGCCGCTTTTTGGTGCTGTCAGAATCCCAGCAAGATACCCAGCCGCCGCCACTACTACCGTTCCGGTAATGAGTTTTCTAGCTTTTCCCATCTTTCTTGCCCCTCCTGGCTTTTGCTTTGAATACTATATCGGCCATATTAGACAAAAATCTTCCCATCGCAACCGGGGCTGCAGAACGTTCAAATAGCTCCGCAATATTCTCGGCTTTATCCGCAATTTCATCAGCCTTTTTTACGATACTTTTAATGTAATTCAAAATCTGAACAAACTTGATGATGGCGACAATGCCGATTATTAGAAAGACTGCCAGCGTCGTTGACAGGATTATAACTAGTATTTTCAGGCTCATATCTACTGTCATAGTAAGCATTATTATACACTACTCCTGCAATATAGATCGCAGATGAGCAAGAACCTCTGCCTTCATATCTTCATGTTTCAGCGCAAAATCAATTACCGTTTTGACGTACTCCAGCTTGTTACCGGTATCATAGTAGGTACCGTTTTGGATCTCCAAGCCATACACTTTTGATCCTTCACGAATAGCTCGCT
>JAKOXV010000006.1 GCA_029780855.1 bacterium | reverse complement strand
TAAAATCGATGATATCTGGCTTGGACTGGCGTAAACCAACGTAAGATTGTTCAAGCTGACGTTGTACTTCGGGGTCAGCAGTGTTTGCAATAACATACTTCATGTAGGTCTTGAGCTTGTTTGCAATGACAGTATGGTCATCGATCTTTGAACTTGGGTGAATCAAAAAGTTACAAACTTTACGTTTTTCACTCATTTGGTGAGCTGCTGTTACAAGGTACGTTGTGGCCGCCAGCTTAAGACCGTGCGGTGTCTCGTCAGTTTCAAGCAACAAACTGAGTTCGTCGTCTTGGGTTGATATGTTTGTGAATGGTGTTGGCTTGGAGTAGAAGAACGAGCCACCAAGATAACCGTTTCCAGGCTTAAAGTAATGAATAAACTCAGGTTTCCAGCCAGAGTCTAGTGATTGCAATAGCAGTGGTTGAGGAGTCGCTGTCACCTGTAGATAGAAGCTGCTCGTGCACAGGTGCTTGATGTCCTCAAGAATCTGGTTGATTGTGCTTTTTTCTTCAAGATCTTTTTTATTGACTTTAGTGTTGAGTGAGGTAGCATCTGCCTCGTCGTCGATGATAAAAATTGGCCGGCCAGTACAATAACCAGAAGAAGCTAGATGGTTCTTCCATTTTCTCAAAACACTGGCGTTTTTCTTAAGGACAATAGCAGTTGGTTGACGCAACTTCTTACTTAGAAATCGTACCTCGTCATTCTCATTACATACGTTAAAAGTGTCGATACTCTGCATTGCTCGCTCGAACGTCTGCTGTTGCAACGCGGTCATGCCACTAGTTAGAACGAGGAAGAGCTCAAAGCCATGATCGGCGGCTGCCGACATAACGCCGAACATCTGACCAGTCTTACCACTTTGCACCTGTCCAAGTAGTAAGCCGACCTCGTGATTCATATGCGAGAAATTAGCAAGATGGTTCTTCGATATATCGTTGATGGTGCCTCGTACTGAAGCAACGGCTTCTGGCGTATCCTCAGCAAGGTTTGTTAGGTATTCTGAAACGTGGCTCATGATTCATCTACTCCAAAGTCGAGATACCACAGATCCTGATCCTTAAGCTTTGCAAGCGTAAAGTCACTGCGCCCGTATTTATCGAGCGTTTCCTGCGAACAAAGTTCACCGGCTTTTAGGGCGCCAGCATGTTCAAGCCGACCCTTAAGCCACTTGCCGAGTATCTTGAGGTCATTATCGGATCTAAGATTCTTGCTGAAGTCTCCGCTAACCTTACAACTGAACGACCAGCCATCGTCTGTAATTACGTTAATAACACCTCCGTCACCATGCTTATCACTCTGGGGGTAGCCAGGTTGAGTGGTGATGTTTTTTGGCACAATAAGCTCTACTTCATACCACGAGCGGGGCATAACAAAGCCCTGCTTATTCTCACGACCTTTGCCGTTGAATGTATTTAGGTTACTACGTGTTGCATCGTCAGTTTTAAGTGGAATACGAAACTCATATTCAAAATCAGGATTTGCTTGCACTGACTTCGTGAGTTGATCATCGGTTTTTGAAACGCCATACTGCTCGTCAAGAAGTGTATTCTTGCTTTCAACTACTTTTACGTCAATCTCTTCAAATGCACGCGTAGTTGTTTTGTTGAGCTTTTCAATAAAACTGTCTAGCTCCTGTAAGTCACCATCAGGTAGTCGGTAGTCAACCTCGTACTGTCGACTAACTCTGCCGTCGACTATATTTGTTAGGTTAGATGATCCAACCAGCCCGCCAATGACGTCGCCCTTGCTTTTGAAACTAATAATCTTGCCATGAAAAGGAAAGGTTACAACAAAGTAGATACCGCCAAGATCCATTGAACGAAGCATCTTGTCCAGGTCATGCACAGCCTCTGCCTGTTGTTTGCTGAGGCCCTCAAAGTAATGCATCCCGATGTTTAGCTCAACATGTGGGCCACCGTTAGCCTCAACAATACTCTTCAGGTCAATAAGAGCATCCGAAGAGATATAGCCTGAAGCAATCTTTATACTGTCAGATTTCTCAAGGAGATCCGTAAAAGCACTGTGGTAAGTCTCAGAGGCGGTCTTTAGTGGTGGGTGGTTTGAATATATGAGGCTCACTTTACTCCATGCCAAGTAACGGTACTAGTTGGTATTCCTCCTCCATTTTACTATTTTCTTCCTTAGTTGTAACTACCTCTTGTTTTGCGTTTTTGTCGAATACTGGTTTTAGATGTTCAGCAAAAACCTTTGCGGCAATTGGTGGTACTGAGTTTCCGATCTGTCGCCTAACCTCGGTGATAGACCCTTCAAAAATGAAATCGTCTGGGTATCCAAAAAGACGAGCGCGTTCGCGGTTTGTTAGCGGACGAGGTTCTTCATAGTGATAACCCCAGGTTCCGCCACCACCACCGGCGATAATCGTTGTAGATGGCAAGTCACGGTGAAGTCGGCGATAAACGTGACTAATCATACCCTTAACGTAGTGAGGGCTATCTTTTGGTATTGCTGTGAAGTTTTTTCCTTCCGGAATGAGCTTTAGCTTTTCAACTGTACCTTGAGTAATCTTCTGGTGCTCGTTGTTAAACGGAACTTTTTCGACTCCTTCAAGTGCCTCTTTAGCAGAGACATAGTTGCCCTCTTCGTGAGTGTATTCAGGAAACTCAAACTCATAGTCGATGTCGTTGCGTATACCTACAATTAGAACTCGTTCACGCAACTGAGGTGTACCGTATCCGGCGAACTTGCAGAGTTTATACTTGACAGTGTAGCCAAGTGAGGCAAAGTCTTCGACTATCTGCTGGATAGCTTTACCTTTATTTGCAGAAAGTATGCCTTTGACGTTCTCGCCGATAAATACCTTTGGTTTTTTCTCGTCTACTGCTCGCACGAAGTGCTTGTATAGATTGCCACGATCAGTGTCTAGGCCACCTCGCTTTGAGATCATAGAAAAGTCTTGGCACGGAAAACCACCAGTCATAATGTCGCAGTCAGGCACCTTGCTAAAATCTACATCTACAATGCTGCCTTCATGGACGTGATCGCCGAAGTTCTTTTTGTAGGTCTGGCAAGACCAGTGATCAAAGTCATTAGCCCAAACGACTTCATAACCTGCTTGCACAAAACCTAGATCAAGACCCCCACAGCCAGAAAATAGTGATAATAGTTTTGGTTTTTTAGAGACTTTTTTAGACATTTTACCCTCTCGTTCTTAATGCGGTTATGCATTTGTATCCCCAGTATACACGAAATATCTAAAACGCGCCGCTCTTGAAACGTTAAGGTTTAGATTACATGGCTAATCTGTTATGTGGATAACTCCTTCTTTACGTAGGTCTTTAATTGTACTGACCGACTCTATCGGTCAAGGTAGTACAAGTCTCCACCTTGACCGCCCGAGCTTGCGGCCAAGTGTCATGCCTTCCGTTACGTAAAGTAAAGGAGGCAATATGCTCACAACATCAACTTACAACGGTTGGAGCAACCGTGAAACGTGGTTAGCTAGTCTGTGGTTAACCAACGATCAAGCAAGTTATGGCTTGCTTCTTCGAGCACTCAAAGCTGCTGACAGCGACTTTGGGTGTGCTGAGTGGCTTGAGGGTCGCTTGCGCGATCAGCTGGAAGATGAAGCTGGTGACGCTAGTATGTGGAGCGATCTGCTGAGTACAGCGTTCTGTCGCATCAACTGGGTTGAGGTTATTGAGAATAACCGAGACTAGTTGATAGTCCTGAGCAAGACGATAAACTGCTCAAAACTAGGCAGGATTCCTACACTTGGCTGATCCACAGTGGCACTTGAACCTTTCTTTTTCTAGATCCATGTAGTCTGACGTTATTTCTTCTCCTGGCTGGATATCTCTTAAGGCAACGTCACTTTGTCCCACAACATATGTATTTGGCTCGCAAGAATGGTTCATAAACCTTTCTGGTGGTTGCATCCACAAGAATTTATCACCCTCAGGGTATAAGTAGTGCTTCTGTTCTTCTTCTG
>JAKOXV010000022.1 GCA_029780855.1 bacterium | reverse complement strand
TAACAGAACACTTCGACCCTGTCGCCGCCGTGACGGAAGTGACGTCTGAAGCAGTGCCCAGCCGGTTCCACACCGTACTGCTGAATGCAGCTTTCACAACCATGCAGCCAGATATGACGCTTAGCCAGCGTCCGTCGGTGGCCCGATATCACGATGGCGTAGCGACGGGTGCGTCCTGGCATTGACACCAGATCACTCAGCCGCCAGTCACTCTGCCATAGATCGTTGACCAGATCCAAATAACTCTGGGCGCCAACGGCACTCTTGATTGCCACCTGGGCTGGATGTTGCTCGACCGTGCTAGCTATGTCATTGCCCAGCTCGGCAATCCCCTCCTCGTCGTACTCCTCTCGCACCTGGGTCAGCAGATTGAGACAATGCAGTGGTACCACCTCACGACTACGTTTGTATGGGTCATCGGCATCCAGTTCGTGAACCGTTGCCAGCTGATCGAGCGCTTGCTCGTCAGTAGGTACTACAAAGCACTCCTGAACTTTGGCAGTCGCAGAAGACATCACAAGTTCCTCCCTTGTGTAGACAATCTAACACCCCCACAAATTTTGATTTTTGTTTAGAACCTAAATTGTCTACACAAGAAAGCCTGTGTTGTACTGTAGACTTCTTGTTAAATTACACCTCACACCAAGGCTAATTCAACTGTACCATAACTTCATTCGGTTTATCTACGGTTTTTTGGTCAAGATTTTTTACACTAAATAATTTCGATCAAACCAAGCCGTATATGGAGCGGGTAACGGGAATCGAACCCGTCTCTCAACCTTGGGAAGGTTGCGTTCTACCACTAAACCATACCCGCTAGTCAAATGAGCACATAGAAAACTTGGTTTGCTCAGTTGTATAGGAAATCATACTACAAGATACAAATAAACGATGCCCTATTAGCACCGTTTATTGTAGCGGACTTTAGCTGGCTATTAAATAGCCTTCTTAAGTAGCTTACGACTCAGCTTGTTCCAAGCTTGGAACTCAGTTAGCTGGCGCTCAGCGGGGTTCAGGAAAAATGTCGCAGCCAGTGGGCGGCGAGCTAGTTTGCGAGTGTCAACTACGTTTGGCGAGTTGAGAAACTGCACTTGGTCGTGCGCCTTCACCACTCGTACTTTGACCTTGCGCGGTCGTGATACTTGATAGTATGTAAGCATAGTTTTACGTTGAGTAAACATTACTCCCTCCTTTTGTTTTTTGTTATTGTTTTGTATTTCCGGCGGCTGCCGGAACACATCAAAATTACACAAAAATAAAAAGCGACCCTCTTTTACTCCTCAAAGGGGCTCTTCCTGTATCTTTCGGGGTACTCCACCCTACCAAAGATACCCTAATAGTAGCAGCATAAGCAGAATGTGTCAACCCCGTAGTGAGCTTTCAATTGTTTTCGCCGCGCGAAAACCTGAGTTTGATACAAACTATATTGAAAGTCTACTACGGGGTCAATAGCGCTTATGGTGATTAAGATGACCAGTAGTATAATATCGGCTAGACCAACTAGTAGGATT
>JAKOXV010000015.1 GCA_029780855.1 bacterium | reverse complement strand
TGCCACTACCGCCAACTCCTCCGGCGCCCACCACGCCAAATAAAAACAGTAATAAAGGTTTGGTGATCGCTGTTATCGTTGCGGTGGTGATTGTGGCAATTATGCTTATTTCCGTGCTCGTGTTCGTAAAGCCGGTCAAAAAATCGTCAGATGCGACTACCTCAACTTCTAGTAGCTCATCTATATCATCTCCGGTGGACAGTACCTCGACGCAGTAGCTATAATACTGCTTGAATATGCAGGAACTAACCAAACGTTTAACCGATTTACAATCGGATATTGCCCAGGCACTCATTAGTCTGAAAGTCAGTGATTTGGAGGTCCAGGCACAAACCCTCCAAAAGCAATCAGAAGCGACTGACTTTTGGCAGGATCAACGTACCGCGCAAGACGTAATGAAAAAGCTTGCCAAACTACAGTCCAGGATAAATCCCTGGCGGAATCTAGAACGGAATGTTAAGGAAGCGCGGGAGCTGGCTCTGCTAAATGATGATTCGGTTAAGAAGGATCTGGAAAAACAACTAGAACTGCAAACGGCTGAGTTCAGACAGCTAAAAAAAGAGCTGCAGTTTAGTGGGCCCTACGATGATCACGATGTAATCCTCAGCGTGCATGCGGGTGCCGGTGGTACGGATGCGCAGGATTGGGCACAGATGCTACTAAGGATGTACGTCCGTTGGGCAGAGAAACATAACGTTAGTATCGAAACGGTTGATGAATCTACTGGTGAAGAAGCCGGAATCAAAAGCGCAACAATCGAGATTAGTGGACCGTTTCTGTATGGCAAACTAAAAGGTGAGCATGGCGTTCATCGTTTGGTGCGATTAAGTCCGTTCAATGCCGACAATCTTCGTCAGACCAGTTTTGCAAAAGTAGAGGTCGTGCCAAAACTAGATCAGCCTGAGGATCTATTAATTGATGATAAAGATTTGAAAGTGGACGTATACCGTAGTGGCGGGCATGGTGGTCAATCGGTTAATACCACGGATTCTGCAGTACGCGTAACACACGAACCAACTGGCATAACCGTCGCGATTCAAAACGAACGATCCCAGCTCCAGAACAAAGAGACTGCCATGACGATTCTACGCTCACGGCTTGCGCAACTAAAACTTGAACAGCACAAGGAAAAAGTCGAAGAAATCAAGGGTCCTAATCAATCTGCTGAATGGGGGAACCAAATTCGCAGCTACGTGTTGCATCCCTATAAACAGGTCAAAGATCTTCGTACACGCTACGAATCAAGCGATCCAGACAGTGTGCTTGATGGAGAGATTGATCCCTTCATCGAAGCATATTTAGAACAACACCTCGGGGCGTAACCTCATCTCAATATTCAAAAGTTTTGAATGCTGGGGTGAAGTAATGCAGAGTAATTTGAGAGCTTGTGGCGGGGGAGAGTTTGTAAACGTGCGACGCACGAGACTCGTATATATACCCCCGCCATTCTGCCGAGCGATCATGTTCTTCAGGGCCGTCGTTGCTGCTCCAGTTTCTGATCGCTATAGCGCATGCCGAGACTAATCGTGTAGATACTGATCGGCAATCCCAGAATCTGGGAATACAGGATCCACATCGGGTGCCACAGTACGCCGAGGGAGAAACTGAAGATGCTGACGATCCAGAAGTCCAGCATTCTGTTGGGGTGAGCCATCCAGCGGTGGCGGAACTCCTGAAGGTCGAGCTTGACGAGGTAGTCCTGCATGAGCCACAGGGAAATGCGGACCGAGATGATGACGATGGTGTACCACGCGTAAAACAACACTGGTCATTCCTTCCTTGTCGGGACGCTACTCTGCATTAAAAAGGACTGTCTAGGAGTAACTACTCAACTAAACGGGGGAAAGTATAGCACAAATAATTGACAAAATAAATAATACAGTACATAAGATAGAAACGGTCATTCAGCATATCTTCTGTTCACATATACGAGCATTACCGGTATAATGTCCTAGAACATGATTTTGCTTGATAGGGTTTCAAAGGTTTACGGCAAGAAGGGTAACACGCCTGCGCTTGACAGAATTAGCTTACACGTAGAACCGAAAGAGTTCGTTATCGTGGTAGGCCAGAGTGGTGCAGGTAAGTCCACATTACTCAAACTTTTAACAAGGGAAGAAAAGCCGAGCAGCGGAAAAATCATTGTTGGTGGTATTGATTATGACAAACTAAAAGATAAAGACATTCCGTACCTACGCCGTCGTATAGGTACGGTTTTCCAGGATTTTAAACTGCTTCCCAATAAGACTGTTTTTGAAAACGTTGCTTTTGCGCTGGAAATCGTCGGTGTTGGTAATCACGAGATCAAACATACCGTTCCGCGCGTTCTTGATATTGTCGGATTAAAAGGTAAAGAAAAACGCATGCCTATGGAACTGTCTGGTGGTGAGCGTCAGCGTGTAGCGATTGCTCGCTCAATTGCGCGCCAGCCTAAGATTCTGATTGCCGACGAGCCCACTGGAAACCTGGACCCTAAACACGCCTGGGATGTGGTGAAAGTTTTAGAAAAAATCAATCAGTACGGAACGACCGTACTACTAACCACCCACAACCAAGAAATCGTTAATAAACTCAAACGACGGGTGATTACAATTAGTGGTGGTAAGATCGTCAGCGACAAAGCGCAAGGGGGGTACAAAGGATAATGATGCCAAACATCAAACGCCACCTTATCGTAATGGAGCGCGTCTTTAAGGCTGGATGTATTAACTTTATCCGTAATGCCTGGTTGGCTGTAGCGGCGATTGCCGTGATGGTAATTACGCTGGGTATTGTGCTGTTTTCGCTCATCGCGAGCGTTACATTCAACCATACGATCACGCAAATCACTGATAAAATTGATGTTTCTGTCTACCTAAAAGACGAAGTTACGGAAAAGCAGCGTGACAACCTGGTAACTAAAGTTAAGAGTATTGAAAATGTTAAATCAGTGCACTACGTATCTAAAGAAGATGCGCTTAAGAAGTACAAAGAGGACAACAAAGATAATCTAAACCTCCTACTGGCAATTTCTCAGACCGACAACCCACTACCTGCAAGTTTGGTGATCAAACCAAAGGATCCAAATAAATTGGAGGACCTTAAGAACTTTTTGGAAACCCCAGAAATAAAAGCGCTACAGTCAGACCAGACATCATATTCCGGTGACCGTAAGCAGGCGATCGATAAAATTTCGCACGCTACCTACTTCTTCCAGCAAGCAGGATTGGTGGGCGTAATCGTGTTCATGATTATCTCTATGTTGATTATTTTTAATACCATCCGGATGGCAATCTTCAACCGCAGAGATGAGCTAAATATTATGCGATTACTGGGTGCTAGCACGTGGTATATCCGAGGGCCGTTCATCGTAGAGACTATGCTGTATGGTCTGATTGCTGCACTTATTTCAGTCCTGCTCTGTAGTTTGTTATTTAGTCTTTCCTCGACGACGTTTGAGGCGAGCATCCTAGGACTTTTGGATATAAAGTTCGCCAATGACTATTTTATACGACACTACT
>JAKOXV010000008.1 GCA_029780855.1 bacterium | reverse complement strand
TATTACTCCACATTTGCATAAAGTTGCTTATTTGCACAATGGAGCGATTCAGTCGATTGATGATTTTACCCGACAGTTCTGTGTCAAAGTATCGTTGCGGAAGCTCTAGCAAATGCTCGTAGTAGCGCGATCCAAGATGGTACTGCAGCTTAATAGACATCCGATCACCGAGATATCCACCTATATTACTAACGATTGTCGATGTGACATCTAGTAGAAATATGCCGATGGCCAGTATAACAACCGTTTTTACCTGATCATTTCCCCCCGTCCGGATTGCATCGATCGCCTTTCCGCTCAACAGCGGTAAGAGTAAGCCAACTACTGCAACCAAAATTGAGATTACACTCACCGCCACATAATAGGGCCAGAGTTGCTTGCTAAAGCGAATAATTCTCCAGATTGATTTCATTCTCTTGTAGTATAAAGCGCTTTCTCTTCTCTCACAACGCATGATTTTCATGCACCCTGAGAGAAGGACAAGACGATTTGTAATTGGATGGGTAGGACCCGGGTCCAAATTGAGCCAGTAGCTCACCTTCTCTTCCTTCTTACCTGCCTCTTGGGCGGGACAGGCACGAACTGACGTGGCCGGTGTTGTTGCATTTACTGCACCTATGGGTGGTCAGACCACCGAGAGCGGCACGTCCGGCACGTCCCTTGCACGAGGGGCAACATCCCGGACAATCCTTGGTTCCCGACTTATTCGGCAATAGAATCACCTCCTTGTAGGTGTTCGTGGCGAACGGAAGAAAAGGGGACTGCAGAGAAGTGCGAGAGCGAGCTAAAGACATGCGGGCCAAAAGCTCACGAACAAGTCACCACCCGGCATTCAAGCAGCAGGCGGTGGCAAGATAGACTACGCGCCTTCTACTGCAGTCCCAGCGGTCGCCCGAGGAGTCGAACCTCGGCAAAATGCGATATGACTCACATCCTCTAATCACCAGCTCCCGACGAGCCCAGTGCTGTTCCCTTGCGACCATGACCAATATCTACAACCTGTAGACAGTTTTGTGTAGATACGAACGTACACACACAAAACTGTCCAAGGGAGAACATGGTCAATGGATAAAAATCGTCTTGTCAATGAACGTCTGGGAATCAACCTCATAACTCCTTGGGGACTCAACCAAACGGTGGTCATCATAAACTGTTTTAGGCCACGAGTCAATGCATTTGATCACAATGATTCAGCAGAGTTCGTCAGGAACCGAGTGGACACCACCAATATTATGCACATCAGTAAAACCATTACCGAGCAGTAGGGTCTGAGCGGTTGCCGAACGGTTCCCAGAGCGACAGAACACAAAAACGGGCATACTTTTGTCAACCGAGGGGAATCTACCCTCTACCATCTCCTGTACATCCCAGTGCATTGCTGCCCGACACGTGTGTTCAGCTACTTCGGCATCTGATCGTACATCAACCAACAAGGCTCTTCCCTCTAGTATTGCTTGGATTTCCTCATGCGTTAATCTATGTTCCATGCAGCATTTCCTAACCTATATATTCAGTATACTCCAAAACTTGTCTGTTGTATTTAGTACATTGAAATAGTGCTACAATACAACGTATGGAAACGAAACAAATTACTCCCCAAGTAAACGCACCACAACCAGCATCAAATATACCACCGAAGCACAACACAAAACCTAACAAAAAGTTGCCGAAAAAAATATTATTGAGTGTCGCACTAGCGATTTTACTTCTCGTCCTCGCAAGCTTACTAGTATACAAACTATTCAGTAAGACATCGCATACAAATTCAAGCCAAACATCTACCTCAGCCACTCAAAACACGCATATTGCAACTAAAAACACCGTTGATACTACCGACCCATTCACACAGAAGCTACCTCTCGGTGATGGCAAGGTTTCAACGAGCGCCAAGGTAGGCTATGTTGATGCTTGCGAGACTAGCTTCAGGGGTGGAGGCGCTGAACACGCCGGAAGCTGGATTGAAGGAACAGAGTGGGATCCCACCAAAAAGACAGAGGTACAGGGGGAAGTAAGTTGGCCAAATGCTTCGGTAAAAATCACAGTTCAGGGAGACAAACGGGTTGTCAGCGCCAATGGGCTTCCTACTAACAGTACGACCGGGATTTTTCCGATTCAACAAACCGATCCAGCCTATCAGATCGATCGCAACCCCAACGCAATATCTGCTCAAAATATCATGTATACGCTGCCTAAAAATCCTACGGCTTCCGCAAACGACTCTTGCATTCCGATGGGCTCTATAGGTATTATGACGAACGGTGTGGCACTCTATAATGCCCTTGACGCAGCCGGCCGTGATGCAGCAGCACATGAAGTTCAAGACCATTGCGATGGCCACCCTGAAAAAACCGGCGAATATCACTACCACAACTTAAGCGGCTGCTTTAGCGATATTAGCAGTCAGTTGGTTATTGGGTATGCTTGGGACGGCTTCGGCATAACGGGGCCAAAGAAAGCAGACGGATCATATTACAAGACTGCCGATCTTGACGAATGCCACGGTATTACAAGCGATATCATGTGGGACGGTCAGAAAGTATCCATGTATCATTACGTAATGACGGCCGACTACCCGTATTCGATCAGCTGCTTTAAGGGAACTTCAGTTAAGCAAACTGCGCCTGCAAGAGCCCGACCGTAATCGATTAGGTAATAATGCAAAATAGCTCCGGTGACGGAGCTATTTTTACTGTTTCATGTAAAACTCACTAAGCAGCTGGTGCTGGAGGTACCGCATTTGGGTCCTCTGGCGTAGGTGTCTCTGGAGCTGCAGGAGCAGCTGGGTCTGTCGGTTCTGCTGGAGGCGTTACCGGAGCAGCTGGGTCTGTTGGAGCAGCAGGCTCGTCTGCGGCGCCCACTACCGGCTGATCTACTGGTACCTGAGGGGCAGCAGATGGGTCAGCTGCTGGCATACCAGCATCTGGTGTTGGGTTGCTTTGTGGATTTTGGTTCTGATCGTCCATATTTTTTTCCTGTTTATTTTTGTAAACCTGTTAATAGCTTAACCTTTTTTTGACTATATTTCAAATGTGCGCGAATAAACCTAGTTTTTCTACTTTTCTAACACCGAACTCATAACCACCCAGATCAGGGCTGCAAGTACCATAAATCCAGCACCGTACAGTAGTAGCGTAGTGTACAATTCGGCTTTATACCCTTCATTGAAGTACACATAAAAATATCGTGTAGCTGCCATTACGTAGGTTGCATAGCTTATTAATGCAGCACCGAACACAGCGCTGCGATTAAGGAGAGCGGCTGAAGTAACGATGGGTAACGCATATAATGCAACACCCCTGCTAGCCATCCCCCTTTCTGTGTAAATAGCGAATGTAGCAAGCGCGATATCAGCAAGGACCATCAGTACTATGAGTGTGCGGTAGAACGCCACGCTACGACTGGTGCTTCTGGCTAAATACCATACTACCGTTGTAACGATAAGCAACGTTCCAGTCATCATCCAACGCTGGGAAGTTAGCTGCCGGGTAACCACTCCCCATGCATCAGAAGCAACCACAAAGAGAGCGTACGCACCTACGAAGCCAAAGTGTACCCGTGCTATCCTAATTCCGTTTTTCTGTAACCAGGCGGCCTGAATACTGCGCTTCATTACTAGTTGTGAGAGCTATCCTCTCCAGAGGAATCTTTTGAATTCGACTCAGTTTCTGTTTTTTCGGTTGTCTTTTTCTCGGCTTCCGTTTTTTCCGCCTGTTTGGTCGTACTAGCCGCTCCACTCGTTGCATTTACCGTTACTTCGCTGCCGTCAGCAAAGCTTACTACGTACACCAGCGTACCGTTCTGTGACTCAAGCTCGATTTCTTTAATGGCTTGCCCAGCCCGAACGCCTGCAGCTATACTCCGTGCATTTTCGACGGTAATTTTAGCTGTCGTTGATGCTGTAGAAGGTAATTCCTCTTTACTGCTCGCTTCTTTATCCTTCTTTTCCGATAGCTTGGCTGCTGATTTGGCATTATAGGTAAGCACGCGCCCATCAGAAAGCTTCACGATATATACTACCGTCCCGTTTTGGTTAGCGAGCTGTACACTTACGATCGATGCCGTTTTGGCATCGGTTTCAGCAGTTTTTCGTATCTCCGATACCGGCTTAAGATCACGTAATGTCGATGGAAGTGTCGTTGAGGGCTTTGTTGCACTCGTGGTTATGGCATTTTCTTGCTTAGTCTTAGCAGAGTAGACGTAAAAGCTTGCTCCCACTATGCCGGCTATTACAATAACCGCTACGATCAGTTCTACTGATGCGAATCCCTTTTGATTGATTTTCATGTTTATCCTTATGGTTATATACGTCCATTAGTATACAACCACTTGTCAATTTCCATACGTATTTTGCATACATACCAGATTGAGCGCATAATAGAGCGTACGGAGCTTAGCATGACTAATGAAGACCCGCTAAAACAATCTTTAGATCTTCCGGAAGATATGTATCCGGAAGATTACTCCAAAAAAACCAAGAAAGTATTATGGACAGTGGTCACCATAATAATCTCAGTCGTTCTTCTTGGAGGGGTCGCATACGGTTTTTGGGTGCTCGTGTTCCATAAGAACAAACCGGCCGCCAAAACAGCGCAATCCACCACCCAAAGTCCCCCTCCAACCAAACAAGAGGTCGCATCCGCCACACTCACCAAAACATACGAAAGTCCCCGCCTCCCGGTCGTGTTCTCTTACCCGGGAAACTGGACAGTTAGTGAAGCAACGGGCGGGATCCGGGTCGTTTCACCAGATTTTCCTCTTGAAACACTCGACAAAGGAAGGGTTACGGCTGATTTCAGAGTGTATATTCGGCAGGGGGCACGCGATGTTGATAGCAAGTACATTGGTAGAGGCGTGGTTATTAAACCAAGTGAAAAATTAGTATACAAACAACCTGCAGTTGGTCAACGAACCGATACTAACCTTTCCTCATTTGGTTTGGATACGCCAGATAATTTTGCGTTTTTCTTAATTGCCGGGAACTTTTCATTACATAAGGGCGACACCTTAGGGCCAGGGTATGGGACCGAACCCCAGACATACATCATCACCGGTGGGTACTCAAGCAATACACTCACCGATGACCTGGCCACGTATCAAGTTTCTACCGAAACATATCAAAACAACCAGGCCTATAAGCAAGCTATCGCAATACTCGAATCGCTGCAGCTGAAATAACTACTCAACACGTTTCTGCGTACAATCACTGAACTGCTGTTGAAAATCAGCGTCCCAGTCAAAATCACCATTCTCCACAGCTACAGAGAAGTGCTCCGGGGCTTCGCTAAAGAAGCGCTCATATGCTCGAGTAATTTGCCCATACATATAGCCAAAACCACGACAAAACCCGATTACCTCAGAAGGATCATGGGCGAGATCGTTTGCCCATACGTGTATCAGATCATGGTATGCTGACGCCTGATAGTAACTAGTGTCGGCAAGTTTCTGAATTGCCCGTCGTTGACATTCTACAACCACTCCCGGCTCCGAAGCATCAATAACTTGGTCGTGTATATGATCCACATTTTCTAACTCACCGAGCAGTGAAGGCATGAAGCGTTTCGCCACTTTTAGCCCAGCAATCGCCCCCAATTCAAAACTTGCATCCGCATACCAAGAAATAACTCGCTGCGGCTCCTGCTCGCGTAGCAACAGAGCGGCAATTTCAATTTGCCGACCAATCGGCCGATTACAGTGTTTCAAATAATCAGCGTATAAATACTCAAATACTGATCGATACTTTTTACATTCATCAGACAGAAACTGCGGTCCCTCGGCACTGAACGCCCGGTCAAATATAAAGCTCCGTTCACACTCCATAATAGTTGCAATATAACATACTGCATGATACTGCAATAATCTTTCTGGATATTGTGTTCCTGATTTTTATTCGTATCGCAAGGCGTCGATAGGGTCTAGCTTTGCAGCGCGACGAGCAGGCAGTGTGGCAGCTAGAAACGCAATAACCATGATTAAAATTATGATTGGAAGCATCGAAAGGAAAGGAAACGCAAACAAATGTAGCCCCTCAAAGTCTTTCAATAGCGTCTTGGAAGCGATGTTGCTGCCGATACGACCCAGTATATTGGCCGCTCCGAGCGCTATAATCGCTCCCCACAGACCAATCAGTACCGCCTCAATACTGAACAGCATAAATATTTTACCCCTACCCATTCCAAGCGCTTTCATCAAACCTATCTCCCGCGTTCTTTCTTGTACCGACATAAACAGCGTATTGACGATACCGAAGCTGGCCGCAGCTAATGCGATGACCGCAAAGATATTAAGAAACGTAGTGATTGCATCAATAACTTGACGTATGATCCCCAACTGGTCATCAAGCGTCTTAGCATCGTAACCTTTATCTGCGAGTGTTTTCTTTAGGTCCTTCAATTGTTGATCGCTCAGGTTCGTATCGAACTTTGCTACAGCCAATCCATACTGATCTTTTTGGAAATCGGGAACTCCTAGCGTAGCGCGATCATAAGCAGCTTTCGCAAACGTGTTATTTACGTTAAGCGCGTTACCCATAATAAGCGTTTTTTCTTGCACGCCTACGACCGTAGCTTCCTGCGTAAATATGGTTCCGGTTGCGTCTTTGAAGCCCATGGTAACAGTTTTTCCAACTGCAGCTTGGTCGTTTGCAAAGCCAAGTTTGGAAACAAATGCTGGTGGTAGCGTCACTTCGTACTTTTCACCATTAACCTTTACTAATCGTCCGGATTTTAGCGGCTGGTTCAATCCTTCCACCGCTTGCCCAATGGTTACTTGGTACTTTCTCTGTCCGCTGGAGGTGATATACTCTGGAGTAATAGAGTAAAATGGCTGAACGCTCAGCACACCCTGAGTACTGGCGATTTTATCCAGATCAGCTTTACTCAATGTTGGCTGCCGCGTAAAATCGGCAATCGCCTGTTTCTTGTTAGGATCATACTCTTTGGGATTATCATTACTGATTGGACCACCACCCTCTGTCTTGACCGTCACAATAAGCGCATCTTTTGCGCCAACCGCGTTCACCTGTTCGTCCACGTAGGTTTTTAACCCTGCACCCACACCTGTTGTCAACATAAGAGTTAACGCTCCCATGAAGACGGCTGAAATAGTCAGGAACGTCCTAAGCTTGCTCTTACGGAGGTTAGCATTTGCCGTACGTACAATATCTCTATAATTCATTACTTACTGCTCCCCGATTGTTTCATAATTTGACCATCTTTTATGTAAATACGTCTCTGGCAACGTTTGGCTAGATCTTCATCGTGAGTAACAAAGATCAAGGTTATCCCCTGCTCCTTATTCAATGTAAATAAAATATCTTCCACCTTTTTCCCTGTAACGCTGTCCAGATTACCGGTTGGTTCATCAGCAAAAATTACGCGCGGATTATTGATTAGGGCTCGGGCGATGCATACCCGTTGTTTTTGTCCACCACTTAAATCTGAGGCTTTGTTTTGTGCCTTATCCTCAAGCTCAACCGCCCGTAGCACCTCTAAGCCCCGTTTTTTGCGTGCCCTTGGAGAGAGCCCTGCTATCTTGAGTGGCAGCACAACATTACTCAGGACACTTTCATCTCCGTTCAAGAAGAACTGCTGGAATACAAAACCAAATTCGTCGTTACGAATTTTATTGACCTTTTTACGGTTTAGCTTACTTGCATTTATGCCACCTATGGAAACACTACCGGAAGTGGGACTATCAAGGAGGGCCAACAGGTGCATCAAGGTTGATTTTCCAGACCCGCTTTTACCAATTACGGCTACGACTTCACCTTCTTCAATGGCTATGTCCAGCCCTTTTAGAGCAGTGAATGAACCTTCACCTTTACCGTACGTTTTTACCAGCTGTTTTGCTTCTATGAGTGTGGCCATGCGTCCCTTTCCTTATATCAGTATTAACAGTAGCATGTTATGGGTTTTGTTGGTAGATACTTAACACGTTAACGAACCGCGACTACCAGCCGCCGCCACCGCCGCCGCCACCGCCACCGCCCGAAAAGCCGCCACCTCCAAAACCACTGGTACTGGAGCTTTTAGGAGTGCTGAACGTTGCGGTTGCTACCGAATTAAATGAACTAAGGGATCCAACTAAATAACCAGCAGTAAATGCATTGACATTTCCGTGGTACCAATCTGGCGGTTCGTTATAGATATCTTCAAATTGCCGAGCCCACTCCTTTTCAATTCCAAAAATCATTGCATAGGGCAAAAGCTCTTCAAACAGTTTAATCTTTGTTTTTGGGTCGTTTGGATCGCCCCACTGCTTGACCCCTTCAGGGCTCTGGAGATAGTTTATTCGTTCAGCTTCAGCAAGTTTCATATACATTTCTAACCCCTTAAGATAATCACGAGTTTCTACGCCGAGTTTGGTACGGGCTGACATCGGTTTAGCAAATAGCAATATCACTAGTCCACTCAGACTTAGGCCGGCAGCTAGACCCAGTAGTAGTCCAAGCCCCGTTCCAGCCATTACAAAAAGTCCGCCGATCCCCACAAACATGACAGTAAAGCCTACTCCGCTGTATTTTTTAGTTATTTTTAGCGGATCGCTCCTGAAGTATCCCCGGTCAGTCAGTGATTGTGGCAAATCACCGGCTAGCTCATCAAACTCTGAATTGAGTTTATTCTTTAGATCAGACAAGGATACTTTGTCGCCTACTTTTGGTCCTAACCCAAATAGCATTGCGACTACCTTCTTCTCGTTTTTTGTGAGTTGAGCGTAATCTTTGGTAAGTTCAACATCATAATCTTTTGTTTTCTTTAGACCAAGCAGGCTTTTGTTATCCGTTTCGTACAAGGTTAGATATTTTTGAACCGCCAGCTGAATAATCATCGCCGACAAAGCTTTTGTTTCTAGTCTTTCAGACAGAATGATGGCGGAATCCATGACATTCAGACCTTTTATTGGACTATACTGAGGAATTATCGTTCCCTTGCCTTTTGGATCACGACCACTCTTCTGCCATTTTTTAACCAAAACAAGCAAAACAATCAAAGGCAAACCAAACACCAACATCAATAATAGAATCAGGTTTAGTAGTTCCTTCAGCTGCCCGGCTTTATCAACGGCAAAAGTACCGCTTCTAAATCCTTTGACAAAACTCATCGTTTGGTGTGGCGATAAATTGTAGCTGCTAGTTGTAACAACGGTTTCTTCGCCCTGTTTAGTACGCTCGATTGAACATTCCGTTTTGGAGCCGTAGGATCCATAGTAACAGTGTTGTTCTGGAAGAACTGCACTGCTCAGCTCTGCAGGTATATGAACGCGAGCGGTCACCGCGCCAAATGGTTGCTGCCACTGGTCTCCGTTAACATTCCAATATAACTCATCGTGATCGTTATAAAACGCTACTGTATTTCGCATATCGTAGTTTATTTTGTATATCTTTGTGCCAAGCACATAGCTATCAGCATCGCCTATTTTTAGCACTAGATTATCGTTTTCGTTATATGTCGTGTAATGCAATGGGTTATTTTGCAGGTCCGTGACGCTGTCTACGTTTACGTGTAGGGATTGGCCC
>JAKOXV010000020.1 GCA_029780855.1 bacterium | reverse complement strand
CGGATAAAAGTTACGCCGGGGATAACAGGCTTATAGCGCCCAATAGTTCACATAGACGGCGCTGTTTGGCACCTCGATGTCGGCTCATCTCATCCTGGGGCTGGAGCAGGTCCCAAGGGTCCGGCTGTTCGCCGGTTAAAGAGGTACGTGAGCTGGGTTCAGAACGTCGTGAGACAGTTCGGTTTATATCCGCTGTGGACGTCAGGAAATTTGAGAGTAGCTGTCCCTAGTACGAGAGGACCGGGATGGACGCACCGCTGGTGTATCAATTGTCATACCAATGGCATTGTTGAGTAGCTAAGTGCGGAAAGGATAAGCGCTGAAAGCATATTAAGCGCGAAGCCTCACTCAAGATTAGATTTCCCTACGATCCCCCTGATAGACGATCAGGTTGATAGGTGCAAGGTGTACGCATGGCAACATGTTCAGCCGAAGCATACTAATAAGGACATTGACTTTTTATGATCCAGGAATTGCATATATTTCTGTGCAGTTCCTGGACTATCGAGTACATTTTGACTAGTTATTGGTGCATATCAAAATGAGAGTTTTCTCATTGATACGCGCACCGTTTGTTTTACAATACAGACATCTTCTTTACGAAGATCCGTGCATTAACAACACATGGACATCAAAGAGTCGCCTCCGGCGTGAACCAAGTTTCGCGTCATCGAGACGCGAAACTTGGTGCCCATGGCGCGAGGGAAACACCTGTTCCCATGTCGAACACAGCAGTTAAGCCTCGTAGCGGTTACAATACTTGGGGGTTCACCCCTGGGAAAATAGCACGGTGCCAAATTATAGAATAAAGAGTCCGAATAGGACTCTTTTTCTTTGGGTTTTGATTTTCCGCAAATAGTAAAATAGCTATCCGCACGGATTGCTTTCCTTGTTTCTAAGGGATACGGCAAGGGGTAAACCTTACCAAAACTTGATAAAAGTTGTATAATATATGTTAAGCGCGGGTGGTCCGTCGCTCCTACGTAAAGGCGTTGCCTTTACGTACGTTCTTTGGAGGTGAAATATGGGACAGGTACTGTCGGCTTACGGCAGAGAAGGGCTGGAGGCGATCATTATCGTTACCGTCCTACTGGCCAAGGCTGGCTCTGATCGGATTGCCAGGCGAGACGTGCTGTTCGGAGCCCTCATGGGGTTCCTTATTGGCACGGTGCTGGTGATCGTGGCCAACGACTGGGCGGACGAGCACATCTTTGCTCGCATCGAGGGTTACTCCGGTGCTATCATCGGGCTAATCATCGCGGCGATCGTGCTCTACCACGCGGTTCGTCAGCACAAGAGCATCAAGCAGGCCGGGTTTGTGATTGCGTTCGTGCTGGTGCTGATCGAGACGTTCGAGATCGGACTCCAGACAATCGGCGTCTCGCTGTACCCGCGACTTGTTGGCATGGCGATCGCGGTGGTGGCTTTGGCACTGCTGTTCGGTGCGTATTACTTGGTAGGCAAGATGCCGCCGACCGAGAAGCTGCAGTTCGTGGCTACGGTGGCCCTCAGTGCAACGTCGCTCTGGATCATCTGGCAGTCCCTCGAGGAACTCGAGGAAAAGAATGTCCTGTGGTTCGGGCTGATTTGTTGGTTTGCCGCCTGGGCTCTGATCGTGCTGGCATACTTGCGTAGCTTGCACGATCCCACTAAACACACCGACAAGATGTAGCGGCGCCTTCGGACCATCTGAACGCTGTGCACGGCCGGTTGGGTTGTATTGATGTACGCTACAAAGCGCACACTTGCAACCCGACCGGCCGATTTACTTTATTAATGCCGCGCACAAGCTGCTCACCTCTTGATAAAAAACCGTGGTGTACTAAACTGTAGGGAACGTATGAAACACAAAAACATATTCGTAATATCTCGGACATCACTCTGGTTTTATGCCTGTTTAGGTCTCAGTCTGATGATTTTGGGAAGTGTCGGTACTTTTGCCTATAACCTCAAGCAAACTAATTCTCAGAGCTTTGCAAAATCTCAGCAAGCGGTCAACCAGCAGCTTACCGAACAGGTTTCCAGCATTGCTGATAATAGCTTTGGTCAGTTTTTTAGTGTATGGCTGTTTTGGGGGGCGATCGGAGTGATTACCTACCTGGTAACCGGTATGACGGTACGGGTAATCGGTGATATCAGGGATCAGTACGCCTTTTTGAACAGCTACACGCACCCCGAAGATCTTACCAAAACCAAGTATGTCAGATACCTGGCAGAAGAAACGGGACTGCGTTTTATATCGCTTAGCTTACTGTTTTTAAATTTTTATGTCATATCATTTTTTACGTTGCCACTGGGTTTGCAAGCGATATGGCAGATGCTAAACCATCCAACCAATGGCATTGCCTGGACGGCTACGGTACTCACGTATGTGTTGCTGTTAGCGCAATTTTACGTGTTCCATGTGGCTATCAACCTGTACCGCGAATCTCGTAAGCTGTAATATGTATTGACATAAGCGTCTAGGTATGTTACCATAAGCATAGTTTCGAAAGAAACAAACATAAAAGAGAGGGTAATTCTTGCAAAAAAGAAGCCCTCTTTTTGTTTGTTTACTTCGGCGGACGAATGTATTAATTCAAGGGAGGTTTTACCAATGGCTGGAACTAAAGATGGCGGCAAAGCTGCTGCTTCAACCAACAAAGCAAAGTATGGTCCTGATTTTTACGCAAAAATCGGTGCTATGGGCGGTAAAAAAGGTCGCACCGGTGGCTTTTATGCTAACCGCGAACTCGCCCGCGTTGCTGGTGCAAAGGGTGGCCGTATCAGCCGCCGCACCAAGAAGTCTGCCTAACTAAGGCGATTCTCAACTAAAACCACCTGTGTTACGCAGGTGGTTTTAGTATGTAGCGAAATTTGGCGATTGAGCAGTTTTATAAACCTCTTATGTTAGAGTGAGTACATGAATAACGAACCAAATAACCAAAACCCTGAACCGCGAGTGGAATCTGCCCAAATGCCTGTAACGGACCACCAAGCTTCTCCGGCAGGAGTCGTTCCCGTAACGCCAAGTGGTGCTGATCCAAAAGTCCTCGAAATGCTTCTACCGGTGCATCGATCTGGCTGGGCGATTGCCGCTGGCTACGTAGCGTTACTTAATATCCTTATATTCACGTCTTTGGTCACGGCTCCTCTTGCGATTCTGTTTGCAATCTTGGGTTTACGGGCTATCAAGAAAAATCCTGAACTGAGAGGGCGGGGTCGCTGTTGGTTTGCAATAATTTTTAGCTCCCTGTTTCTTCTTCTATGGGCGGTATTGAGCCTAGTAAAAGTCTTTTCTTAGACCTGGGGAAGATGTACTAACCGGCGGTACGGTCGGCATAATTTGGTTTTTGACACGGTCCAGGTTGTGTCGCAGTTATGACAGCGGTATTTACGTTCATCAACCTGAAAACTCGTGGTGGTACAGGCGGGGCACGCACTTCGGTGGTGCAACCAGTCGCGGTAGGTGTCGAGGCAATCCTGGATGTGGTCAGGATCAATTGTTTGACCGTAGCGTTTACCGAGTTCTAGGGCTTTATCCCAAGCAGCTGCCTCTAGTCGGACGAGTTCTAGGTCAGACGAATACGTGGTGTGTTCAAGGGCAGCATGAGCTAGTTCATGCAGAAGCGACCAGCAAGAAAGAGGTTCGTTTTCGTCAGCAGTAGCATAGAAGATTGTTTTTGATGTTGGTGACCATGAAAACACGTCCCCAGGCGCAAATACGAGCCCTGAGAAGTCTTTCTGCAACTTACCTAGGAGTTGGTCCATATTTTTCCTTCAAAAGCTCATAACACCCGTAAATTACCGCTTCCTCAGGTCTTTGGGCGGCAAGTATTGGTGGAGTTGGGGTAAGCGGTGTTTCGTAGCGGTGTAGTTCTTCCACGAGAAACGCACCAAACTTATCAAAATGACTGCCAACGCCGCCGCCAATCACCACAACGTCCGGTTGCATTACGGCGATGAGGTTTAGAAAGCCACTCGCCCAATCATGGGCGATCGTTTTCCATATCTCAGGGTCATCAATCTCGCTAGCCTTTTTCCCGTAGCGTTTAACGATTGCTTTTCCAGAACCGAATGATTCCCAAGTGACGAATTTGCCATGGTGATCTAGTACGATATGGCCACCCTCGCTATCGGCAAAATCTGGATCAATTATGCCATTTGTGATAATTCCTGTGCCGATTCCCGTACTTATCGTTACATAAAGTACGCGTTTGAAGTCTTTTTTGATATTCATCGCTTCACTTAGTCCTGCAAGATTTGCGTCATTTTCTACCAGTACGGGGCAGTGAAGCAGCCGCTCCAGCGGCGCCTGTACGGCTACGTCTTCCCACGGCAGATTACCAAAATCAAGCCCGATGCCATGCTTGCGGTCCACTTTGCCAGGAATGGCAATAGCGGCTGCTTGAAAATCGTCGTTCTTGAGCTGTGTAATTGCTGTTGCCAGCTCAGCTAGGAACAAATCATACTCTTTAGGGGTAAGAAATTTTAACGATTCCACTAGCTTTCCTTTGCCGGAAAATACGCCCAGAAGGGTCTTTGTGCCGCCTACATCTATCCCCAAATACATCTTACTTAAAAGTGTATCACAGACGGTGAGTGGCGACGTAGCCAAAAGGTGGTTGATTTGGGTGGCAAAGCACGGTGGCAGGGGGTACCTTTACTTTAAGAGGTATAACAGATATAATTGTGGGTAATCTCGTGTGTACCCATCTTTTCGCGTGGGAGCATGCTGGAAATATTATTCAAGGAGGAAATGGCATTTATGCCCAAAACAACATTAACTATGGATGAGCTATTGGCTGCAAACGATGTGCAGCAGCTAAAAGCTGGAGACGTGATCGAAGCCACCGTTACTTCGGTAAAGAAGCATGAAGTGTGGGTTGATCTGGGTGCCAATGGAATGGGCGTGGTTTTGCGTCGCGAAGTTGGTCACGGACAAAAACTTGAGGAAGGAGCAAAGGTAACCGTCAGTGTCATCGATCCAGAGATGGACGAAGGTTATGCGCTGTTGAGTATGCGACGAGCCGCTAAGGATCGTGGTTGGGATGAGCTTCAAAAAGTATTTGAAAACGGTGAAATTATTGAAATCGAAGCGTATGACGCCAACCGTGGTGGTTTGCTAGTGGAGCTTGAAGGAATCCGTGGATTCTTGCCTGTTTCGCAACTTTCAGCCGGACATTACCCACGCGTATCTGGTGCTGATAAGGACGAAATCCTTCAGAAACTAAACGCCTTGGTAAACAAGGTGCTCCGTGTACGTATCCTCGATATTTCTCGCAAAGATAACAAACTGATCTTTTCTGAGAAAGAAGCACTCAAGGATGACATGCAAGAGCGCTTTGAGAAACTCAAGGTGGGCGACACGGTAAAAGGTGTTATTACCGGAGTAATTGACTTTGGTGCGTTTGTGAACGTAGACGGCATTGAAGGACTGATTCATATTTCCGAGATTTCTTGGGAACGAGTTGAAGATCCCCGTAAGTATCTTAAGACCGGTGAAACTGTCGAGGCTAAGATTATCGCCATCGATAAAGACCGCCTAAGCCTAAGTTTGAAGCAAATGTCTGAAGACCCATGGCTTCAAGAGGTGAAGGCCTTCAAAAAGGGCGATACTGTAGAAGGAAAAGTAACGCGTATCACGCCTTTTGGCGCGTTCGTGCAGCTTAGTCCTGCAGTTGAGGCTCTCGTGCACGTATCTGAGATGGGCGAAGGCGATGACGCTGCAAACCCAGAAGAAGTGTTCCACCTGAACGAAAAGAAAGAGTTCAAGGTGTTGGATATCGATACCGATAACCGTAAGATTGCCCTAAGTCTAAAAGACAAAAAATAACCCATGTAAGTAACGTAACTGTCGGAAAGGAGTGCGATTATGGCCGGAAGAACCATTGAAATCGAAGAACACATCACGGTCGGCGCACTCGCCGATCAGTTGATGATTCCAGCCACGAAGCTAATAGCTGAACTGTTTAAGAACGGTATAATGGCGACTATTAATGAGCGGATTGATTACGATACCGCTCAGATCATCGTCGAAGAGCTGGGCCTAGAAGTAGAACTTACTCGTAAAGCCGAGGAATCAGCTATTCCAAAGCGCGAGAAACGATCTACCAGCGAGACTGCTCAGACTCGTCCTCCGGTAGTAGCGGTGATGGGGCACGTTGACCACGGTAAAACAAGCCTACTGGATGCTATCCGCGGTGCCGAGGTTGCCAAAGGGGAAGCTGGAGGTATTACCCAGCATATCTCTGCGTATCAGATTGAGCATGGCGACCGTAAGATTACCTTTTTGGATACTCCTGGCCACGAAGCATTTGCAGCCCTTCGAGAGCATGGTGCTCAGCTAACCGACCTGGTGATCATCGTAGTAGCGGCCGACGACGGCATGAAACCACAGACGCTTGAGGCGATACGCTTTGCCCGTAAGGCGGATGTAAAAATGGTCATCGCCATAAACAAGATGGATAAAGAGGGGGCCGACCCCAATCGCATCAAACAGCAACTGTCTGAGAACGACCTACTCGTAGAGGAGTGGGGCGGCGATACGGTCGTGGTAGAGGTTTCAGCCAAAACCAAACAAAATATCGATAAATTACTCGATATGGTGTTGCTTGTTGCTGATGTAGAGGATCTCCGTGCTGAGTATAATGGTCCTGCCAAAGGACTGGTTATTGAATCACACATGGAAACTGGCCGGGGACCGGTGGCTGAAGCATTGGTAGAGCAGGGCACGCTTCGCGTAGGCGATTACGTGGTAGCCGGAAGTGGTTACGGAAAGGTTCGTAATTTAGAGAGTACCTTTCATAAGCCCCTCAAAGAAGCCACGCCATCTACGCCAGTCGTCATTACCGGCTTCAAGGCTTTACCAGAGTTTGGTGATGAATTTACGGTTGTTGAAAACGAAAAAGAGGCTCGGGCAAGATCTACAGAGACCAAGAGCAGTAAAGGCTCGAATGGCGGACTGCAAATGGATAGTTCGGAATTGCTTCGAATTATTAACCGCAGCATAGAGCTACAAGAACTTAACATTATCGTAAAAGCTGATGTACAAGGCTCCTTGACGTCTGTTATTGATAGTCTGAAGACACTCAACACAGATGAGGTTGCAGTACGAGTAGTGGGTTCTGGTGTGGGCAGTATCACCGAAAATGATCTCCACCTAGCGCATACCAGTAAAGCCATAATTTATGCGTTCAACGTGAGTGTCCCATCTAATATAAAGCAGCATGCCAGTCGCGATCGTGTCTCGATTAGAAGTTTCAAGGTTATCTATGAGCTAATTGATGATGCAAAGAGTGAACTGAGTGAATTGTTAAGCCCCGAAGTAATAGAAACTGACCTTGGCCGCCTGGTGGTTAAAGGTATCTTCAAGACTACCAAGACAGAGGTGATTTGTGGCGGTGAGGTAACAAAAGGAAAGCTTACCGTACCAGCCCTTGCCCGAGTTATGCGTGGAAATGAAACAATTGCCGAAGTAGAGGTGACAAACCTAAAGCGCGGACCACAAGACGCTAAAGAGGTAGTAGAAGGTGAAATGTGTGGGGTAAGTCTCAAGACCACTGGCCGGGTAAATCTTGAAGAAGGCGATAAGATCGAATTCTTCAAACGAGAAGCGGTAAGCCGAACGCTGTAGTATTCTCGATAACAGAGGTAACAAAGCGAAGCAATATTAACAAATGTTGCTAAAAATGGTATAATTTACCTTTATCATGGAAAAGGAACTGTACTCGACTGGCCCTGAATCGGATAGCCATTCAGAGTCTTCTCGTAAACACCGTACTCCTTCTGAAATCTTGAAGGAGGCTTTGAGACCTTTTAATTTCCTTGCACAGCAGGAAAGCGACAATGAAACCGGCAAAGAGAAAAAGAAAAAGCGCCGCATAGCTCAGTTTCTCGGTAAGGTTATGGGTTGGTCTACGGAGGCGGAAGAAACACATTCTGTTGCGCCGGCCGAACGTCCTGATCACCAGGTATTTTCGACGCTCATTGAAACGAGTGTTGAAAGATCGAAAGTTGAGCAGCCAGCGGATCTTCTAGATCATCAAAGAGCGGAAACCCCACAGAAAACCCGGCCGGAACGTACTGCGGATATGCCAGAACTGGCCGATACCAGCCAGCACCCTCCTGAACAGACAGAAATCGATCTATCTGAAGTTGCTGGAACCGAGGAAGTTGACATTCCGCTGCATCAGGAAAGCCAAGTACGTGAAGAGGCTAAACAAGTGTATAGCCGTGAAGATGAACCGGAGAGTGGTGGAGACTATGTGGTGCCGAGTCATGGCGGTGAGGTACAGCAGCAAAAACGACACGAGCGCCAAGTACAGGAAATAAAAAGGAACCGTCAGGAGATTTGGCGCATGCATCATGACCAGGAGCGACACGAACGCCAGCGACAAACCGAAGGCTTATTTGAATCAAAACCAAAAGTTTCCAAGGTAGAAACTCCCGTGGTTCCTGTAGTAACCTATGAAACATTGCCTCCGCCGATACCTCCGGCTCCAGAGGTGCGTTCTGAGCCGGTAGATCAAAATCCGCCCGAATCACTGAAGCAAATCTTGCAGAGACGTTCAGAGGTGGCTGCTCGCACCCAAGAAGTGCCAGAGCCGGTTCGTCCCGAACGCCCAACGGCTGATTATCGCCCCCAGACTGAAGTGTATACAGATACAAGGAAAGTGGCGGAAATACCTCAGGTAGAGACTCCCGAACGGCTATCTCGTGAGCAAAGTGACCGGCCCTTGTCACCGGTACAGTACGGTGGTAGTGCCGCATCGAACGGCTTGGCTTCCGGCATGGAAAGGGGACGGTTTGTTTCGCCCTCAGACCCTAGCTACTATGCGCCACCGCCGACATATACATCCGGAAGTCCAGAATACAAACAGGCCGCTGCCAACGGCGTCTATGCGGCGCTAGTTATCTTGGCATTTGCTGCGGTGCTGTTCTTTGTGGCGCGTTAAAAGATGATAAAATGTGAGCAACTAAGCAAAGGAGAGCTATGTTCAAACTAGATGACAACCTGCTAAAAGAACTTGGGCTTGGATCTTTGCCGCCTTCAGAGAAGAACAAGATGCTGGCGCATATCTACGAAACGCTTGAGATGCGGGTGGGAATGACGCTGGCAGAAAAGATGACTAGTGAACAGCTTGATGAATTTGAACGGTTTATCGATGGGAACTTGGACTATGCGAAGGGGTACCTGAATGTAAACATGCCAGGCTGGGAACAGCTCCCTGATTATCAATCTCAACGCAGTGGCGCTGAACAACAGGGTCGACCTGGCGATAGTATAATCCCCGAGTTCGCAGCTCTTAAGTGGCTTGAGAAGAACTTCCCTGATTACAAGGGTGTCGTGGCGGATGAACTGGAAAAACTCAAAAATGAAATTAAATCAGTAGCTCCCCAAATCGTTTCTGCAGCTCAGCAACAAGAGAGTTTGCAGCAACAACCACCGCAATCACCTAGCGCCTAACGCAGTTTTGATCCGTAGCCACGAATAAAATCGGCGCCGGTCATCTCTTGTTTGCCGGCTGGCTTCAGGTGTTCGATAACTAGCGAGCCTTCACCACAGCCAACATTCAAAATGCTGTGTTCGGCGGTAATCTTTCCTGCCTCAGAGCTATGGTTAGTTGCATGAGCCTTGGTAATTACCACTTCTTTACCTGCTATCATCGTACGGCTTTTTGGCCAGTTTAGGTACGCGCGAATTTCTCGGTCTAGCACTTGCGCAGGTTTACGCCAGTCAATTACTCCATCATCCTTTTTTAGCAGTGAATCATAGGTGGCCCGAGATTCGTCTTGTGGCAGTGCAACGATACTGCCCTCTAATATTCCCGGAAGTAGCTCTAGGAGCATGCTCTTTCCTGTTTCACTAAGAAGGTCAGCTAGAGCTTGTTTTGATTCATTTCCTTTGAGATTTACCTCTGCTTGGCCATAGACCGGTCCGGCGTCCATCTCTTTCGCGAGCGCCATGATAGAAACACCAGTCTTGGTTTCTCCGGCCAACAGCACGCTTTCTAGCGGCGTGGGTCCACGATGCAAGGGGAGTAATGAAGGGTGAATATTAACGATGCCTTTTGGAAAGAGGTCGATAATACTCTGTGGCACTATTCGACCGTAAGCGATCAAGATACCCATCTCCGCACCATAACTAGCAAGCTGATCAGCGATTTCGGTAGGTTTTCCTGGTAGTAGTACGGGTATGTGATACGTGTGTGCTATCGATGCGACCTCCAATTCACGGCTAGATCGAGAAGTGGCCGATTCGTAGTTTGATACGACGGCGGCAATGGAATAGCCGTTTTCAATGAGCGCACGGAGTACGGGAGCGGTAGTGCTCACTCCGGTCGCGAGACGTTCGTTACCAAAGAATATCAGTGGCTTATTTCCAGAGGGTGTTGTTGTCGCGGACGTCTTTTTCATAATCGAGTGCCTCTAACTGTCCTTCACTGTTTAGCTCGTAAAAGGCTTTTTCATCTTCCTTAATGTGGTCGATGAAAAGGATGCCATTAGTATGGTCAATTTCGTGTTGAAAGATTCGGGCTAGAAAGCCTTCTGCGGTTACCCTGAACTCTCGGCCATCAAGGCTATTCGCTTTGACCTTAACCTTATTATAGCGCGGTACCCGACCGTATATGTCTTTTACGCTCAAGCAACCTTCGTAGTCTTCAATGATATCACCTTCAAACTTGGTAATTTCAGGATTGATGTATGTCTGAAACGTTCGATCCTGCTTGTTATCAAAATTGTTTCGTATAACTACTATCCGATACAAAGAATCTATCTGTACGGCAGCAAGCGCTACGCCAATCTCATGCTCGCGGTTGTCTTCCCAGTCAAGCGTGGCCTCCTGCATCTGTTCGACGATAGCGCGGATCTCATCGGTGATTATGCCAACCTTCTGCGAACGCGTACGCAAATGATCATTGGGCAAACAAATAATACTGTCTCTTGGGCTTGTCATTCGGGAGTATTATACAGAAAAGCGTTCACTATAAGAAGTTATTTGGGTCAATATCGTAATTCCAATTAGCCGGAAGCGTAGCAATTACTCGCAAAAGTTCTTGGCGTTGTTTAGATTTTATAATGATTTGCCACTGATATTTTCCGCTCAATTTTTCATAAAAACTCGGACTCGGTCCTATGATCTTAATCTTTAAGCCACTTTGCGCTAGCTGGCGGTTGAGCGTTTCGGCTGCGGTTTGGGCAGATTTTTTACTTGCCCTAGCGCACGTCAGCTTTAGGGCGTAGTAGAACGGTGGAAATCCGTACGTTTTACGCTCGGTAATCTGACCGGCATAAAAACCATTCCAGTCTTGTTTAATGGCGGCTTGGATGGCGGGACTTTCTGGATTATAGCTTTGGATCACCACCGTTCCCTTGGAGTGACCTCGCCCAACTCGTCCAATGATCTGCGTTAAGAGCTGGAAGGTTCGTTCTTCTGAGGTGTAGTCAGGGAACGATAAACTTGAATCGGCAGCAACAACTCCTACTACCGACAGTTTTGGCAGGTCTAGGCCCTTAGTTAACATTTGCGTGCCCACCAGAATATCGACAGATCCGTTCAAAACTTCGGCAAACCGCTGTTCCAGTCTTTCAGCTTTCAGATTGTCAGTATCAAATCGCTGTATGCGAGCCTTAGGGAATTCCTTTTGTAGTTCTGTGACTAAAGACTTTGTGCCGATACTTTTGTATGCAATCTCAGGGTTGTGGCACACCGGACAGCTATGCGGTGCACTAGAGCTATATCCGCAGGTGTGACAGCGGATGTCATGAGAGTCGCCATGGTACGTTAATGGTAAGTCACAGTGTGGACAGAGCGCCTGCCACCCACAAGCCTGGCACGCTACAATTCGGGCTGTACCTCTGCGGTTTAAAAAAACCAAGGACTGTTGTTTGTTCGTAAGGGCTTTCTGTAGCGCGTTAAGCATTTCTATGGAAAGGTGTGGCTGCCGAGAAAAATGATCGCGATCCCTGATGTTTACAACCTCAATGCTGCGTTCAATATGCTCGCCCGCCGGTAATTCAGTAAGCCTGATAATCGGTGAGCCTTTAGCCTCTGCTATGAAATAGTCTTGGATCGAGGGTGTGGCCGAACCAATAACTAGCTTGGCATTGTGCAGTGCAGCAAGCTGGGAGGCCACACGCATTGCCTGGTAATGCGGCGCCTGTTCCTGTTTGTATGCTTGATCATGCGCTTCGTCTATCACAATAAGCCCTATGTTTCTAAGAGGTACAAACAGGGCGGAACGGGGTCCTAGGACCACCGTTGGATCTTGGGTTTGCAGTGTTTGGAGCCAAACATTGCGACGCTGCACTGCGGTGAGGTCTGAATGAACGGTTAGTACCGGAGCTGCCAGGCTTTCTTTGAGCCGAGTTTCAAGCTGTGGCGTTAGGCCAATCTCTGGAGTAAGTACCAGCACCGATTTCCCGCCCTGTAGCGTTTCTTTGGCCAGTTCGGTATATAGTCTCGTCTTTCCCGTACCAGTATCTCCGTGAAGTAGGAAGGTGCGGTGGCTTTTGGTCTTTTGGATCGTTTCAAGGGCATTTTGCTGATCTTTACTAAGAGGAGGCAGGATCTGGGTGGCTTTTTCGCTGCCTGATCTTTTCACGGGCGGTAACTGCCTTTTACGAACCAAGCTGCTTGGTAGCAAGAGCTGTGCATGTAATCCAAGCGGAGCAGGGTAGTATGTTTTTAGCCATTCGTGGAGCTGTAGAAGCGGAGTAGGCACTGGTTCGTCAACAATCACTTTTGTAATTGGTTTCGTTATAAAGGTCGGTTTTGGAACCGACGTAATGACGATACCTGCAACTGGTTTATTACGAAGGGGCACCTGCACAATTGTTCCTATGGGGAGGAAATCGGCGTGCGAATAGGTCAACGGCTCCTTGCCATGGAACTGGGGTGAACTGACCAAAACCTCATAATAATACATACACTCATTATATGGTGCGGTCGGGATATATGGAAAAACCATTCTTGAAATCTCGGCAACTAGCCGCTATACTTTACGTTGTTCGAATAACAATATCGCTTATGTTGGATGTATTTATAACTTCACGAGTTCGCAGAAAAATAATTGTCGTGTACGCCAAGTACCCGGACTTTAAAACGCATGTTCGCGGGCTTGCTAAACTGATAAAAGAAGACGCCGGTAATATACAGCGTGAACTAAAACGGTTAGAAAAAATTGGGTTTCTTATTTCTGAAAAGCAGGGAAACACCAAGATATACCACACCAATAAGCACTTTCCGATCTTTAAAGAGCTGCAAAGCATAGTGTTGAAATCACAACGAACTACTCAGAAACGTCAGGCAGGTTCATAGTAAAGCGTATAATTACCAGATAAGGGTTGAAAAATCTTATCTGTTAGCATATAATTGACCCCCGATGATACAAGTTACCCGCAAAGATAGCAAAGAGTCACTAGAGAACATGCTCCGTCGGTTCAACCGAAAGGTGCAGCAATCTGGCGTAATTAGCGTTGCGAAGGCTAATCAATATTTTGAGAAGCCAATGAGCAAACGAGACCGTCGCTCAAAGGCGATCATTCGTAAGGAGCGCAAAGCTACCAAGCTGAAAAAAATGAAGCTTGGCCAACGCTAAGTAGCCACTGAGGTCCGGAACGGACCTCTTTTAATGTCTATATATTAAACTGACAACTTCTCTGGTACACTACATTTTAGATATGGATATAAAGAAGCAAATTGAGAGTGATCTAAAAACTGCAATGCTTTCTGGAGATAGGCAAACCACAACAAGCTTGCGGGGTATTAAAAGCGCCATATTAAACGTAGAAATTACCAAGGGCGTGCGTGACACAGGATTGTCAGACGATGAAATCATTGAGGTATTAAGTAAAGAGGCAAAAAAGCGCCAGGAAAGCGCCGATCTATATGAACAGGGTGGCAATGCCGAAATGGCTAACGCTGAACTAAAAGAGAAGGGGCTTATCGAACAGTATCTGCCAGCCCAACTAGCGGATGAAGAGCTTGGCCAAATAATTGATAAAACCATTGCAGAACTTAATGCCGAAGGCATGCAAGCCATGGGGCAAGTGATAGGCAGTGTTAAGCAACAAACTGCTGGACAGGCCGATGGCGGACGTATTGCTCAAATGGTAAAGGAAAGGCTTGTACAGTAATGATCGTTTTCATGGGTGTTGCCGGCGCAGGAAAAAGTATGCAAGGTCGCCGTCTAGCAGACGAAAAGGGATTGCCTTGGCTGTCTACCGGTGAATTCTTACGTATGCTAATTTCAGGGCAAAAGCGTCTAGATATGTTGGCCGGAAAACTCCTTAACGACCAAGAGATGATTGAATTGGTGCAAAAGATATTCTCAATCATCGATTCTCGGGAAGAATTCGTTTTGGATGGCTTTCCTCGTACCGTTGCACAGGCTGATTGGCTGATTAATCAGGTCAAACATGGTCAGTTAGCGGTCACCGCCGTGATCCATCTGACTGCCACCGAAGAGGTGGTGAGTGAACGGTTGCTCAAACGGGGACGGCAGGATGACACGGCTGAGGCTATTCGTGAGCGCTTTACGGAGTATGAAAAATCAATAAAGCCCATTCTAGAAGAATTTAAAAAAGCTGGCGTCCGGGTTGTGGACGTAGACGGCGATAAGTCACCTGAGGACGTGCATGATACTATTGCCGCCTCACTCAACGGCGATGCATAAATAAGATCATGATTACAAAGGTAAAGACCCCTAAAGAAATTGCTGCCATGCGTGAAAGCGGCAGGATGCTTGCACATGTCCTAGAGTATCTAAAGCCCCTCACGGTAGAAGGAATTTCTACCAAAGAACTTGCCGATGCTGCCGCGGCAGAACTTAAGAGGATTGGCGGACAACCAGTCTTTAAGGGTTACCATGGATTTCCTGACGTTATCTGCATATCGGTGAACAGTGAGGTGGTCCATGGCATACCCAAAAGGGATTGTATTCTGAAAAACGGCGACGTTGTGGGATTGGATTTTGGGGTTTCATACAAGGGTATGATTACGGATTCGGCTATCTCGGTTCTGGTGGGCAATACGGGCAATGCGCGAGTAAATCAGCTGCTTACGGATACTAAACGCGCGCTCGATGCCGGTATTAGCGTTGTCAGAGATGGAGTACAAACCGGTGATATCGGTGCAGCAGTTGAAGCGGTACTCAACAAAGGAAAATATGGAATAGTGAGAGATCTCGTGGGGCACGGGGTTGGACATGAGCTACATGAGGATCCTAATATACCAAACTACGGTAAGAGTGGCCGTGGCGAAGTCTTACAGGCAGGAATGACTATAGCGATAGAACCAATGGCTACCCTTGGTAGTGAAGATGTACAAGTCGAAGACGATGGCTGGACAATCACAACCCGCGACGGATCAATAGCGGCTCACTTTGAACATACCGTACTTATTACTCAGGACGGTTCAGAAATCATAACGCAGATATAAAATTATTCTTCATGCTTGCTGCGAACGGAGGATAAGCGGTATACTGCGTGCATGCGTGAAAGCCAAACAAGCCAAACGTTCATTGGGCTTGATATCGGTACAGGCACCGTGAGGTGCGTAGTTGGAATGCTCGACGAGGGTAGTAATAAGCTCTCGGTGATTGGTCACGGAAGTGCCGCTAATCTGGGCATGAGAAAAGGTGTCATCGTACACATCGATGATGTCGTCGAAGCTATCGTCCAGGCAGTGACCGAAGCCGAGCGACTCGCCGGAGTACAGATACAGCATGCCACCGTCAATGTTAATGGATCCCATGTGAGCGGAATGAATTCTCGAGGTGTAATCGCTATAAGTGCGGCTAACCGCGAAATAACACCTGAAGATCGTTTGAGGGTGGAAGAAGCAGCTACAATCGTGAAACTGCCACCTAACAGAGAAATAATTCAGGTTTTTGCTAAGAACTATCGGTTGGATGGACAAGATAACATCAAAGACCCCGTAGGAATGCACGGTATTCGTCTTGAAGTAGACACGCATATCGTTACGGCGGCAACTCCAAACCTAAGAAGCTTAGATATGGTTCTTGATAAGGCGCATGTAGCTGCTTCGCACCATACCGTCTCCAGCCTTGCAGCTGCCGAAGCAGTACTAAATAGGCAGCAAAAAGAAGCTGGAACGCTCGTATTAGACATCGGGGCTGGAACCACAAACCTCGTAGTGATTGAAGACGGTGAAGTGCAGCATGTAGCAGTGATTCCAATCGGCGGTATTCATATCACGAACGACCTAGCTATCGGCCTTAAGACCGACCTGAATATTGCCGAAAAGGTAAAGCTGGAGCATGCCACACTCGGCAAGCCCAAAAAAGGAAACTGCACCGTTAAGTATGAGGGCAAGGATTATACTTTTGACAACGAAGAAGTACACATGATAACTGAAGCTCGAGTAGAAGAGCTACTCGAGTATGTTGATAAAGAATTGAAAAAAATACAACGTTCTCGTAAGTTGCCCGGTGGCATTGTCCTTACCGGCGGAACCGCTAAGCTTCCTGGAATTGCCGATTTCACCAAAAACAAGATGCAGCTGGCAGCCAGGCTTGGGCAGCTCCAGTCGGTAGGCGGTTTAGTGGATACGGTACAAGATCCGAGTTACTACACGGCCGCTGGATTGATGATTTTAGACATGCTGCTTCTGCCTATCCATGGCGACCACAATTTACTAGGCAGTCCTAACAACAATGTTTTCGGCTTCCTAGATGGCATTGTAAAGCGCTTCAAAAAGTAACTGTACACAAAAATTACGTAGCAAAATCCGTACGAATACGTTGTGTGTACAGTTTTTTATTTTCAGATTTCGTTTGAACTCTTTTTTTGCTTCATGGTATACTTCCTGAGTAATTATCAGAGGGAAAGAGGAATTTATATATGCCACAAGTTGCACCAGCTATCGAGACATTCGCTCGTATTAAAGTGGTCGGTGTTGGTGGTGCCGGTGGAGCTGCTATCAACCGCATGGTAGAGGCGGGGGTTGAAGGAGTAGAATTCGTTGCAATCAACACGGACGCCCAAGCGCTACACCATTCCAAAGCCCAAACGAAGATTCATATAGGAAAGGATACAACCCGAGGTTTAGGGGCGGGTGCTGATCCGTCTGTCGGGCAAAATGCTGCTCAAGAGTCGCGTGACGAAATAAAAAAAGCGCTTGAAGGTGCAGATATGGTCTTTGTTACTATCGGTGCCGGTGGAGGTACGGGAAGTGGTGCAGGTCATGTGGTAGCTCAGATAGCAGAGGAACAGGGATCCCTCGTCGTTGGCTTTGCTACGAAACCGTTCGCATTCGAAGGCGAGAAGCGTCGTCGTAACGCAGATGTCGCTATCGAGAATCTCCGCAAGTCGGTAGATACGTTGATTACAATTCCTAATGATCGCTTACTACAGACAATCGACCGATCTACGCCATTGCTTGAGGCATTCAAGGTTGCGGACGATGTTCTCCGCCAAGGAGTTCAGGGTATATCCGATCTCATTACCGTACACGGGCTAATTAACCTAGACTTTGCCGATGTTAAGGCGGTCATGAGTGACGCCGGGTCGGCACTTATGGGAATTGGCCGAGCGAGTGGTGAAGATCGGGCAGTCAAGGCTGCTCAGCAAGCTATTGAATCTCCATTACTAGAGGTTTCAATCGATGGTGCCCGCGGCATTCTGTTTAACGTTATTGGTGGGCAAGATATGTCCATGCACGAAATCAATAGTGCAGCCCAGGCAATTACGTCTGCTGCTGACCCCGATGCCAATATTATTTTTGGCGCCACTATCAATCCGGATCTCGAAGGTGAGGTGATTGTGACGGTCGTAGCCACCGGTTTTGATGCGGCCTACTTTGCAAATCGTACTGAACGAGAAAAACTGCTGGAGATCGAGCCAGTTCCTGAGGGCGACTCGGCCACAGAATCAAAGGTACCGGATGACACAGAGATGTCCGCCATAGATACTGACCTGGATCAGTCGTCAGTGCTGAGTGGCGCAGAAGACTTTCATGCTGAACCTACCATTCCAAACATCTGGACAATCGAACCTGAAAGTGACGAAGAAGAAAAACATCAAGATTCTACCGATTCCGAGGAAGAAAAGAAGATTGATGAGCCTTCGTTCCTGAAGCGATTGCGCAACCGTCGCAGCAAATCTGACGAAACAGATAAAAAAGACTAATTTCGTACTAAATAATACACCATTAATGTGCTTGCATAACGCTACTTATGGGGATATCATTTAAAGTACAAGCGCTATATATGGTGACATGTACCAGCGCTCGCACGTTCAGAAACAAAGATACCGTGCAAAAACAAAAGGGAGAACCAATTCAAAATTGATTCAATCCGGAACAAACAAGCACTGCAAACTGTTGTTCCGGCTTTTTAATAGGCTCCCTGAATTTTTTGGACGGTATATAAAGGAGGTGTAAACATGAAGTGCAGCCAATGTCACCATCCTGATACGAAAGTTATTGAATCACGAGACGCAGCTGACGGAGAGGCGATTCGCCGCCGAAGGATGTGCCTAATATGCGGGCAACGGTTTACGACCTATGAGCGCATAGAACGGCCTCAGCTGATCGTTATTAAGAACAATGGCAATAGGGAGCTGTTTAGCCGTGAAAAGCTACTAGCGGGCCTGTATCGGGCGTGTGAAAAGACACCCATAACTAACATTCAGCTTGAACGGTTGGTTACAGAAATTGAAACCAAACTCCATGAGTGCGGTGATACGGAAGTACCCACAACGAAGCTTGGTGAAATGGTAATGGAGCGTCTGGCCGATCTGAATGAAGTTGCCTATGTACGGTTTGCGAGCGTATATCGCCGGTTCAAAGATATCGCCGGCTTTGAAAAAGAACTCTCGGAAATCCGTAACATTAAAGCAGCATCTGTCAAAGGTTAGGGAATCTAGCCTTTGACCGTTCCCCAGTGCCCTTTACCAGGGTTAGGTACTATAGCTACCAAACCCCTGGGAGGGATTAGGCTGTAAAAGGTGCCGGGGAGCTGATTAGATTACCGATCATGGTGATCGACAACTCTAACAAAAAACCAATCAAAAAAATATCAAACTAATACAATGGGGTTCCGCCCAAATTAGAGCCGTTTGAGACCGGCCGGCGGAAGAATAAAGTGAGGGTATAACTATGGGACAAACAACTAGCCTAGGAGTAAGACGGCTTTTTACAAAGCCAAAAACTAAGGCATACGACCAACTAAAGTGGACAAAACGAGACTCCGTACTAACAAACCCAATGACCAATAAGACTGTTTTTGAACAGTATGGCGTTGAGTTCCCAGAGGGCTGGTCACAGAACTCTATTAATATCGTGGCACAAAAGTACTTTACCGGAACGCCGGGTACTGCAGAGCGTGAAGAAAGCCTAAGGCAGCTTATTGATCGCGTAGTAGACACGGTTACTCGTCAGGGACTACAAGAGGGTTACTTTGATACCGACACAGAGGCAGAGGATTTTAGGGAAGAACTAAAGTACATCCTGGCAACCCAGCGAGCAGCCTTTAACTCTCCAGTATGGTTTAACATTGGTGCGCCAGGACGCTCTCAGCAGGCTAGTGCTTGCTTTATTCTGGGAATCGAAGATACCATGCCAGCTATCTTAAACTGGTATACCGAGGAAGGAATGATATTCAAGGGTGGATCTGGGTCAGGCGTAAACTTAAGTCCGATCCGCTCATCAGTTGAAAAACTCGGAAAGAGTGCCGGAACGGCCTCAGGTCCCCTTAGCTTCATGCGAGGTGCTGATGCTTCAGCGGGAGCAATTAAGAGTGGTGGTAAGACTCGTCGAGCTGCCAAAATGGTTATTCTGAACGTTGACCATCCAGATGTCGAAGAGTTCATCTGGTGCAAGGCAATTGAAGAGCGCAAGGCTCGTGTACTTGAAGAAGCCGGGTTTGATATGAGCTTAGATGGTAAAGATATCTTCTCCGTACAGTATCAGAACGCAAATAACTCCGTTCGCGTTACAGACGACTTCATGCAAGCAGTACTGGACGATGCCGACTGGGGTCTCCGTGAAGTAACAACCGGCAAGCCGGTGCGAACAGTAAAGGCTCGGGAACTATTCCGCCAAATTAACCAATCTGCATGGGAATGTGCTGATCCCGGTCTGCAGTTTGATACCACCATTAACCGTTGGCACACTGCACCAAACGCTGGTCGCATCAACGCCTCAAACCCTTGCTCAGAGTATATGCACCTTGATAACTCTGCATGTAACCTGGCGAGCATCAATCTCCTTAAGTACCTGAACGACGACGCAACCTTTGATATTGAAGCGTTCAAACACACGGTAGAGCTGGTATTTACGGCTCAGGAAATACTAGTAGGCTACTCTGAATATCCAACAAAGAATATTACTAAGAACGCCAAAGCCTACCGAGAACTCGGTATCGGTTACGCTAATCTCGGCGCACTGCTGATGGCACAAGGGTTGCCATACGACAGTGACGAAGGTCGGGCACAAGCTGCAGCGATCACGGCCCTGCTTACCGGTCATTCTTACGCGACCAGCGCAAAGATCGCTCGTAAGGTTGGTCCGTTCGCAGGATTCCATAAAGACCGTGAGGCTATGCTCCGAGTGCTTAAGATGCACCGAGAAGAAGTTTCCAATATCGATGCTGGACTTGTCCGTGAAGAGCTTCTGAGCGCTGCAGCAACCGCTTGGGATGAAGCGGTAGAGCTCGGCACAATGCATGGAGTCCGAAACTCTCAAGCTAGCGTGCTCGCTCCAACTGGTACTATTGGCTTGATGATGGACTGCGACACCACCGGTATTGAGCCAGATCTAGGACTCGTAAAGGTCAAGAAGCTTGTTGGTGGCGGTACAATGCACATCGTTAACCAAACCGTTCCACGAGCACTCAAGGCGCTCGGATACTCCAAAGACCAGATTGACGCAATCGTGGACTATATCGATGTAGAAAAGACAATACTAGGTGCTCCACATCTTAAGAAGGAGCATGAGAATGTTTTTGCCTGCTCTATGGGTGACAACGCAATTCACTACATGGGTCATGTAAAGATGATGGGTGCGGTTCAGCCGTTCCTTTCAGGGGCCATCAGTAAGACAGTGAACATGCCAGAAGAAGCGTCTGTAGAAGATGTCGAACAGCTCCATATCGAAGCCTGGAAACTAGGCCTCAAAGCTGTCGCTATCTATCGAGACAACTGTAAGGTTGCTCAGCCGCTGTCTATGGCCAAGAAAGAAGGTAGCGAAAAGGAAGCTCCGGCGGCTGCTGTAAGCACACCTAAGGAAGCGGTAGATGCACTCAATGATCGAATTGTGGTTAAGGGTGCGGTACGTCGCCCACTACCAAAGGTTCGAAACTCTAAAACATTCTCCTTTACCGTGGCAGGAAGTCATGGATATATCACCGTAGGAGAGTACGATGACGGAACGCCCGGCGAAGTCTTCATGCGACTCGCCAAGCAGGGTTCAACTCTGGCTGGTTTCATGGACGCATTAGCAATTTCGCTCAGTCACGGATTGCAACATGGTGTACCACTCAAAGATTACGTAAAATCGTTCACTAGCATGTCATTTGCACCTTCTGGCATCACCGATGATCCAGAGATTCGCACAGCATCATCATTGATGGACTACGTTGCTCGTCGTTTGGCATTAACCTACTTGTCATTCGATGACCGGCTGGAACTTGGCCTGGCATCAATTGATGACATGCCAGAGGAACAAACTAGTTTGCTCGAGATACGAGACGACGAACCGACTGTAGAAGCCCAGGACGAGCCGGCACACGTCATCAGAGAGGCTCGTATCGACGAAACGGTGGCCGTAACTAAAGACGTAAGCAGTCAGAGCGTAAAGAACGATGATACCGCTCCAATGTGCTTTAACTGCGGTAACCCAACGCAACGATCAGGAAGCTGCTATGTCTGTACCTCTTGTGGGAGTACTACGGGCTGTAGCTAAAATCTCGCGCTAGTCACTAAAAGAGACCCATTTGGGTCTCTTTTAGTTTTCGGTGTGGTACCATAAACGCATAAGCGTTATGAAAGTTTGTATTCTATACCATCCCCAGTCTGAGTTCGCGCGAGGCATTGAAGAGTTTGCCCGAGAGTTTGAGGCTCGTACCGGTAAAAAACCAGAACTAATTAGTTTAGAAACCCGTGATGGTGCGGCCACTGCAACACTGTACGATATCGTCCAATACCCCTGTACTATTGTGCTCGGTAACGACGGCCAGGTGCAGAAGGTTTGGGAAGGTTCTCAGCTACCACTTATCGATGAGGTCAACAGCTATCTGATTAATTGAAACGCCTCTGTTCATCTGTTGTAAAAATACCGTTCTTACGATACACTTGACTAGTAACAATTTAGCAAATCCCTTATGAATGGCTATCAACCATAAATCCTTAAAACGGATAGGGAGCGGGAAGAACAGCTGACGCCTAGTAGAACCCGACGTGTCGAGCCGACGTTACCGGAGTAACCAAGAGCCTTCTTGCAAGGAAGTAGGATGGAACCGTCCCTAAATGGACTCCTACGCTTATCAAGAAGACTTTTTATTTTTCTAAGGAGTAGAAATGACACAATTTAAAGCGAGAACCAAAGAGAAGCACGCGGATATCGAAAAGCGTGTGGTGAAAACTTGGCAAAAGGACAACACCTTTAATCGGTCGGTGGATGAACGTCCAGAGGATAACGCGTTTGTATTTTATGATGGGCCGCCGTTTCTTACGGGTACACCTCATCATGGACACTTGCTAATCTCTACCGTTAAGGATGTGGTAGCTCGCTATCAAACGATGCAGGGAAAACACGTGGAAAGAAGGTGGGGCTGGGACTGTCACGGATTACCGGCTGAACTTTTTGTAGAGAAGCAACTGGGCATAAAAAACAAAAAGGAGATTGGAACCAAGATCTCTATTCCCGATTATGTAAACGCCTGTCGTGCAGCGATGGTAAAAACAGGAACAGAGTGGGAAGATACTATCGAACGAGTCGGACGCTGGGTTGAATTCAAGGGCGCCTACAAAACTATGGACCCAGAGTTTATGGAGTCAGTATGGTGGGCGTTCAAGAAGCTGTATGAAGAAGGTAAGGTGTACGAGGGTGAAAAAATCCTGGTGTACTGCACAAAGGATGCAACGCCGATTAGCAAGTCAGAAGTAGCTATGGAAAACAGCTATCAGAAGGACACTGATCCGAGCGTGTACGTGTATTTCAAATTAGAAGAGAGTGATGAGTATCTACTGGCCTGGACTACAACACCGTGGACACTGCCTGCTAATGTGGCTATTGCTGTAAACAATGATCTAGACTATAGCCTCGTGGAATATGACGGTAAAAAGATCTACGTTGCATCTGATCGTATAGAAAAAGTATTCACGAACGAAAAACACCAACCTCTAGACTATAAAGTCCTGAAGACTATCAAGGGTGAGAAACTCGTAGGTAGGCGATATCATCCGTTGTTTGAGAATCGTGGGCCAGAAGCACATGTTGTGCTAAATGCCTCATTTGTGACTGCCGAAGACGGTACTGGAATCGTCCATGAGGCACCTGCTTACGGAGAGGATGACTATGAATTATGTAAGAAAAACAACATACCTGTAGTTTCAATTGTTGATGAAAATGGTAACTACACTGAGGGAGGGTGGCAAGAGAAAAATATCTGGGAAGTGAACAAAGAAATTGCTAAAACGCTTGTCGCAGAAGATCGAGCCCTCAAGGTTGAATACATTACCCACGACTATCCTCATTGCCATCGTTGTGGCACGAAGCTCATGTATCGAGCTCACCCAAGCTGGTTCATGGATATCCAGGACCAAAAGAAAGAAATGCTTGAAGCGAGTGGTCGTACGAATTGGGTACCAAAAGCGCTCAAAGAAGGACGCTTTGCAAACATTATTGAATCAGCACCGGATTGGAACCTTTCCCGTGACCGTTACTGGGCAACACCGATTCCCGTTTGGAAGGGCTCACGACCCGATGGGACAGTAGTGTTGAAGGTGGTAGGTTCTTACGAAGAGTTTAAAGACCTCACCGGTAAAGAGTTGGACGATTATCATCTGCCAAACGTCATGAATATTGAGTTTCAGGTGGACGGTGTAACTTTGAAGCACATCGGTAAGGTTCTGGACTGTTGGTTTGAAAGCGGGTCGATGCCGTTTGCTCAATTCCATTACCCGTTTGAGAATAAACAGAAGTTTGAAGCGAGTTATCCTGCAGACTTCATCGTTGAAGCTATTGATCAGACACGGGGATGGTTCTATTCCTTAACGGCGGTAAACGTCGCTCTCTTTGGTGAATCGCCATTTAAAAACCTTATCTGTACTGGATTTATTAATGCTTCGGACGGCAAGAAGATGAGCAAGAAGCTCAAGAACTACACCGATCCAATGCTGCTAATGGACAAGGTTAGCGCTGACGCGTTTCGGTTTAACTTTCTTACTTCTCCCGTGGTTGCCGGTGAAGATATAAACCTAGATGACAAAGATGTTATTAACGCTGAACGAAAACTAACAATGCTTTATAACGTGCTTGATTTCTTTCTGCTGTATGCCGAGGTGGACGGATGGAAAGCTGATGCTTCGGTACCAAATCCTAGTCATCCATTAGACAAATGGATCCTCAGTAAATTACAGGGGTTAACTAAAGATGTTAGTGCACATATGGATGCGTATGACCTTATGCGAGCAAGCCGACCGGTGCTAGATTTTCTTGATGGTCTCAGTAACTGGTATATTCGCCGTAGCCGTAAACGATTCTGGAAAAGTGAAAACGATGCAGACAAGAAACAGGCCTACCATACGCTCTACTACGTACTCACGGAGCTGGCCAAGGTTATTGCTCCTTTCGTCCCGTTCATGGCAGAAGATATCTTTCAGCAACTAACGGACGGCGAATCGGTCCATTTGCAAGACTTTCCGATGTACCACCCAGAGCTCGTACATAGCTCCCTGGAGGCAGAAATGGATGCCGTCAGGGAATATATAACCGAAGGTCTTGCGCTTCGGGCTAAAGCACAGCGAAAGGTGCGGCAGCCGCTCTCATCCGTAACGACACCTAAGTTCCCAGCTGAATACAAAGAAATCGTACTAGAGGAACTCAACGTCAAAGATGTAAAGTGGGGCACGGAAGTCTCCCTTGATACGGTGCTTACTCCGGAACTCCAGCGAGAAGGATTGATGCGTGAAGTGGTGCGGCAAGTGCAAAACGCGCGTAAAGCGGCCGGTCTTCAGGTGGATGACCGCATTAATCTGGCCTTAGCAACAGATGACGAAGAGCTTGCAAGAGCGATTAAGGAATTTTCTAAAACAATCGCCAGCGAGACGTTAGCATCTCAAATTAACGAAGGTACGGTTAGCGCTAACGAATCGTCGGTTAAGATAGAGGGTTTCTCCTTGCGCATTGCTTTGAAAAAAGCCTAGCTCCATCTGTTTACAAAAAACGCGTAATCTGTTAATCTCTATTGGTAACTTTTAGGACTAATGGAAAAATTCATGAAAAAAGCAATCATCGCCACTGGCGGAAAGCAGTATGTTGTTACCGAAGGAGAAACTCTAGAGGTAGAACTGCTCAATAGTGACAAAAAAACCGTCTCTTTCGAGCCGCTGCTTGTTATTGATGGTGAAAAAACTACCGTCGGCACCCCTGTAGTAGCTGGCGTTACAGTAAGCGCCCAAGTAGTAGAAGCGGACGTTGCGGGCGATAAGGTCACGGCTATTCGGTACAAGCCTAAGAAGCGTGTACGCAAAGTTCATGGACACCGTCAACATCACACCCAGCTTAAGATAACAAAGATCGCCTAAAGCACTACAAAACTCCTCAGAAAATCTCCGAGGAGTTTTTTTATTTGGTAGAATAAGAGGAATGACTACATTGGGGGAAGTTGGACCATGGCTCGCAGACTGAGGGTTATACAAAAATTCCGCCGACTACGGCTACCGTTCCAGGTGCTTGTAATTTTGGTGCTTGCTATTTTTGTAGGAAGTACCGTATATGCTGGCCTTGGCGGATTCACTAATCCGCCTCCTACGGTTAATTTAAACCAGGGTTTAATGGCGTGGTATCAACTAGACGGTAACGCTTTTGATAGTTCGATTTACAATAATACAGGAACCATGACCGGTGTTAGTGCCACGACAGACAGAAGTGGAGGTGTGAGCGGGGCAAGTACCTTTAATGGCACCAGTGACTATATTGATCTTGGTAATCCCTCCCAACTTCAGATTACCGGAAGTGAGACAATTACCATGTGGCTAAAGCCGGATAATTTTTCCTCTCGCCGTAATCCATATGCTAAGGCGTACGGTGGTGAAGGTACTATTACGCAAGAAACAAACGGTGCTTTGAATTATTACTACGGAACTGCTGGGGCAAATGGATCTCCATATCAAGGCTTTGGCACGGGCTCAACACTGCCTTTAAATCAGTGGTCAATGGTGACGATTGTCAGGGATGTCGCAACGTTGAAACTTACATGGTATATAAACGGCGCACAATCTAGTCAAGGAACCGCTAGCTATGCGACGGCTACTGCTTCTTCGCTCAATGCATTGATTGGTAAAGGGTACGCGGGTAATTATAGCGGCGGAATAGATGATGTAAGAGTGTATACCCGTGCCCTGAATACGGCCGAAATCTCGGCTCTCTATAGTGGCACGGATAACCAAGGTAAGGTCAATATATCGAACACCCAGAAAGGACTGAAGGGGTGGTGGAAATTTGACGGAGATACGGAAGATTCAACTCCATACTATAACCATGGAACAGCAGCGGGAGGGTTTGGATTTGGTGCTGACAGGTTGAGCGGAGCAAACAAAGCAGGGAGTTTTAACGGTACGGATAGTCAGGTTACATTGGGTGCGGGCACTACTTCGCAGGTAAACTTCTCTAACGCCTCTACTTTTACTATCAGCGCCTGGATTAATCCTTCGACTACAACGGGTATTCAGCCAATTGTAGCTGGCCAAAGGAGCACAAGCTTATTCTTCGGACTTGATAACAGCACGCTGCGTCTGGCTCTAGATGATGGATTCATGAATTCCAGTGCTACGATTCCGGCTAATCAGTGGACGCATGTGACGGCATATTTTGATAGCAATACCCAGACTACATCGTTTTACGTGAATGGCTCCTTTACTAATTCTGCGTCATACACGGATGTTAACGGAGCAGGAAATCCAGCAACAATCTACGTTGGCTACGAATCCCGGTTTGGGTACCGTTACTCTGGGCTTATTGATGATGTCAGACTGTATAATTATCAACTCGACACCAACTCTATCAAGAACCTAGCAGAAACGTATGATGCAAATGTATCGGTTTCGTCACTTCAGAAAGGCCTGGTAGGTTACTGGTCACTTAACGGTGATACAAAAGACTCTACTCCGTATGCAAATAATGGCGCAGCAGGTGGCACCGCCACCTTGACTAGTGATAGACGGGGGAGAGCAAACAGTGCGTATGCGTTCACTAGTGCTACTGGTAACATTATTCTCAGCCATACAAGCTTGCCGGCAAATGCAATTACTGTCTCTGGATGGGTTAAACTAAACAACCACAAGAACTGGAACAATATCATGAATCACGATTGGGTAGGGAGTGGGTGGCTATTATATGTTGCTGCAGATGGTAAACCTAGATTTGGTATTGGTCAGAGTGGCACCCAGTATAACTCCCTCTACGGCACGGCAATTAATACGGGGCAGTGGTATCACATTGCAGGGGTGTACGATGGTACGTCTGTTACCGTATATGTAAACGGAGTGGCTGGTAACCCAAATAGTGGTGCACCAGGAGCTACGCTAGATACGACTGGTAATCTGTTCTTAGGTCAGAGTGGAGCTTCGGCATATGTGGATGGAGCTATTGATGATTTAAGAATCTATAACCGTCCGCTCTCTCAACCAGAAATTCAGCGACTCTACGAATCATACTAATCTCCTAAACTGACCGAAAAGTGCGAAGGGCTTGTGGATAAGTAGGGGATGTTTTTTGCGATCAACGCACTTTGTTGTAATAAATGTAATGGTATTTTCTATCCGTTAAAAGGAAAACAACAGATAGACCGCAGTAGTAACAGGTGCTCATGCTTTTATGTAGCAAAAAAGTCTACAATAATTTGATAAAAAAATTATGAAATCACCCTCGTTTAGTAATACAAATTTTGTGTTCAAAAACCCTTGTATAACAGGGGTAAATAGGAGGATACTAGTAAAAGGTTTTTGTGGATAGAAAACCTAGGACTTGCATAAAGCAGGTTCTAAAACCTCTAAAACACTAAAAAACCAAACAAAAACTTCAAAACCAAATGATTAAACAAACACCGCTCAAACGAGTACTGTTGGCTCGCGCCTATAAAGCCCTCACTGTAGGGCTATTTGGTGTTATACTGGTTTTGATTTTGAGCGGTGCTTTCACCTCTGTTATCCCAAACCTCTTTGGTAAGCCCCAAAAAGTTCAGGCGGCTACTAACTCGACTCTGAACTTCCAGGCTCGCTTACTTACTTCTACGGGGGCAGTTGTGCCAGACGGGAACTATCACATTGAGTTCAAGCTGTATAGTGTGGCTAGTGGCGTTGCCTCACCACTGTGGACTGAAACGCGAACGACAGGTAATTTGGTTCGAGTGGTGAACGGATACTTCTCGGTTAACCTCGGCAGTGTTACAGCATTCCCAGCTCTTAACTGGGACCAAGATCTGTATATCACCATGAACATTGGTGGCACTGCTGGTAGTGCTAGCTGGGATGGTGAAATGACTAACGGTGGCACTCGCATGAAGCTCACCGGTGTACCATACGCTTTCCGGGCGGGGCAATTAGCAAAAACTTCCGGTAGCTTCACGAGCGTATTAGACTTTACCACTCCAACTGCCAACAGAAGTATTCTATTGCCAAACCTCGGTGGTACCGTCGCGCTAACCAGCAATAACCAAACCTTCAGTAGTACCCAAACTTTTAGCGGTACGCTTTCTGTCACTGGCACGAGTAGCCTGACAGGGGGCATAATTACGCTGGGTGATGCTATTACTGACAACCTGACCATTGGTGCCGCTATTCAGGGCGCTAACGCAATTTACTTTGATGGTGCCACAAACGACACCTTCGAAACAGCCTTGGCAGTAACCGATCCGACTCAGGACAACACTATAACCCTGCCGAATGCGCCGACTTTGAGTGGGATCGTATCCTGGGACTACTGCTAGTAGCTGTCTCCAAACCGCTGTTTTTACAGGAAGAATTTGAAGCCGAATTTGGCAATGTCCGCGAAGAACTAACGGCCCGTTCAAACAGTCATTTCCGCCACTTGAGCCTGGCACTTCGTCAAGCCTATGGGTTTAGGGTGATGACCGACCAA
>JAKOXV010000019.1 GCA_029780855.1 bacterium | reverse complement strand
TTGGTCGGTCATCACCCTAAACCCATAGGCTTGACGAAGTGCCAGGCTCAAGTGGCGGAAATGACTGTTTGAACGGGCCGTTAGTTCTTCGCGGACATTGCCAAATTCGGCTTCAAATTCTTCCTGTAAAAACAGCGGTTTGGAGACAGCTACTAGCAGTAGTCCCAGGATACGATCCCACTCAAAGTCGGCGCATTCGGCTTCGTAGGTAATGTCGTACGTTCCAGTGGAAGCGTTAGAATAGGCGCCGTTTTTCTCAAATTCTGCCTGAAACTTACGGGCCTTTGGAACAAGCTGATTGGCGCCGAGCAGTAGGTGTTCCATGAGGTGCGGGGTTTCCCACTTTTCTCGTTCGACCAAATACTCACCCGCGCGAAAGTTGAAATCAAAAGTCATAACAGTGGCGTCCGGAATATGGACAATTAATCCCTGGGCGCCATTTTTTAATTTCAATTCAGTCACGCTGTGCTTCATCTGTACCTGCTCTTTCCGGGATGGTTATTTTTTGCGGTTCGCTTTACGACGTTTTCGTTCAGCTTTACGTGCCTTTTTACGTGCATCGGTGGTAACTTTTGGTCGACTACCCGCGTGCGTCACAGATGGCGTGCTAGCCGCGAAATCACTCTCGCTAAACTCTTCTGCCTCGATAATCCGGTCGGCGTTATCCACTGACTTTCTGGCCGCAAGGGTCAGGTCTGTCTCGACTGGCTCGTCTAGTTCATCAGCTGCAACGGGCTCGGCGTGGAAAATCGCTCGTAACACATCGTGCCGGAGTGTTTCCTGCATTTCTTCAAACATTCGTTGCCCCTGACGTCGGTATTCCACGAGTGGATCTCTCTGTCCCACACTGATCCAGCCAATCCCTTCTCGAAGGTGATCCATGTTTTCCAGATGCTGCATCCATAGATTATCGAGAATCTGCAGATAAATATCGCGTTCTACCTTGCGCAGAATGTCTTTACCAAAGGCGCTTTCGCGACTTTCGTAAAGCTCCATAGCCTCTGTGAGCAAGACCTTTTCAAACTTATCGGCCTCTGTATCAAACAGACGGTCAAGCGTTTCTTCACTGAACGGCATTGTTTCAGTAATTACATCCTGGTACATATCGGTGGTCGCGAGCGGTGAATTAGCCAGCACACGCACCTCTTCTTCTATGAAAGCTTTTATGCGTTTTTTAATATCTGCTTGGTGCAAAATCTCTTTACGCATCGCGTACGTTGCCCGTCGGTGCCGGTTCATGACATCATCATATTGAACAACATTTTTGCGCATATCAAAGTTATGGCCTTCTACTTTTTTCTGAGCAGATTCAAGACTCTTGCTAATAATACGATTTTCAATAGGTGTGTCTTCTGGCACATTCATGCGCTCCATGATGCTGGCAATTCTATCGCCCCCAAATACGCGCATAAGTTCGTCTTCGGTACTGACAAAGAACTGTGTCACACCGGGGTCTCCCTGACGACCAGCACGACCGCGAAGCTGATTATCGATACGGCGAGATTCGTGCCGCTCTGAACCCAAGATGAATAAGCCACCCAGGTCTTTAACTCCCGAACCCAGCACAATATCGGTACCACGTCCGGCGATGTTGGTAGCTAACGTGACTGCTCCTTTTTCACCAGCTTTAGCGACAATTGCAGCTTCTCTTTCGTTGTTTTTGGCGTTCAGCACCTGGTGAGGAATCTTGGCTTTGGTCAGCAGCCGACCAAGCTCTTCGTTCTTTTCGATTGATGCAGTACCGAGCAAAACAGGCTGTCCCTTTTGGTGGAGCATGCGGACTTCGTTAATGATGGCTGCAAACTTACCTGCTTCAGTCTTGTATATGCGGTCCGGACGGTCATCACGAGCAAGCGGTCGGTTAGATGGTATTTCTACGACGTCAAGTTTATATATCTGATGGAACTCTTCGGCTTCGGTTTGTGCAGTACCAGTCATACCAGAAAGTTTTTCATACAGCCGGAAGTAGTTCTGGAACGAAATCGTTGCAAGGGTCATGGATTCTTCCTGGACCTCAACTGCTTCTTTGGCCTCGATCGCTTGGTGAAGACCTTCGTTATAGCGTCGTCCCGGAAGTAAACGGCCGGTAAACTCATCTACGATAACGATCTCACCATCACGCGTAACCACATAATCTTTGTCACGTTTAAATAGTGCCTGAGCCCTAAGCGCTTGCTCAAGATGGTAAATAGTACGGATATTTTCTGTATCATACAGGTTTGAGATGCCTAGTATTTTTTCTACCTGCTCAACGCCGTCATCCGTTAATACCACTGCCTTACGCTTTTCGTCCACTTCATAGTGTTTCTCTTTTCTGAGCTGACGGGTCACTTTAGTAAACTGCTCATAGGCACTGGCGCTGGTCATAGATGGAGCACTTATTATCAGCGGCGTACGGGCTTCGTCAATCAGGATGGAGTCCACTTCATCAACGATCGCAAAGTGCAGCTCTCGCTGTCGTAACTGGTCAACCTCTCGAACCATGTTATCTCGCAGATAATCAAATCCAAACTCGTTATTCGTACCGTACGTCACATGCGCCGCATAGGCCTCCTGGCGAGTGCACGGTTTCATATGTCGCAGACGTTCGTCATCATGCTGGTCATTGGTGTAGTTTGGATCGTATATATATGATTCGTCCGCAATAATAACTGCAGTACTGAGACCCAAGAAATGATACAGCGGACCCATCCACCCAGCATCTCGTTGTGCTAAGTAGTCGTTAACGGTGACGACGTGTACGCCTTTGTCGGTAATGCCGTTGAGATAAACGGGCAAGGTTGCCACGAGCGTCTTGCCTTCACCGGTCTTCATTTCTGCAACATTTCCTTCGTGCAGCACCATGCCACCGATTAGCTGGACATCAAAATGTCGCATCTTAACGGTACGTTCGGCTGCTTCACGCACAAGCGCAAAAGCGTCGGGGAGAATCTGATCAAGCGTTTCTTTTTTGAGACGATTTTTTAGTTTCGCAGTTTGCTCTTGAAGCTGCGAGTCACTCATTTTTTTGTACTTACCACCCAAATCGTTGATTGTTTTTACGCGTTTACGTAACCGTTTGATGGTTTTAACCTGGGGATCCCCCAAAACACGCTTAAGCACTTTTGAATTCATATAACGCTATTTTCCTCACTTCCGGTCAATTTCCGTATTCAAATATATATTGTAGCGCATATACCCTAGGTATTCGAATACAATTTTGTGTAAGCTAGCAGATACTATTTTTGCTGTCGGCGAAGTTTACCCGCCAGACGGAATCGAAGCTTTGGTGAGGCATGTTTTTCCTTGTATTTTTTAAGCTGATTTTTTAATTTTGCCTCAACAATATCAACTGCTGCGTAAATGTTTAGTGTGGTTTCTTTGGTAGTAATAGTTTCGTGTGGAACGCGAAGAATTACCTCGCAAGTATGGTTCTTTTTATCTTTGGCCTTGCTCTCTTTAAGCTTTACATCGGCGTGTACCGATTCGCGACTTTTACGAGGTATATACTTATCCAGTCCGCCGATTTTTTTGATTACATACTTATGAAGGTCATTATCAACCTCAGCGTGCACTCCATTGATTTGGATGTTTTGTATCATAATGACTCCTTCCCTGCCAGGTACGGCTGTAGAGCCTTAGGCACTCGTATGCTGCCATCGGCGTTTTGATGATTTTCTATTAACGCAATTGCAACCCGGCTATAAGCTGCTGCCGTACCGTTTAATGTATGGACGTAGCGTACATGTCCATCTTTATCGCGATAGCGAATATTGAGGCGGCGCGCCTGGTAGTCGGTAACATTTGAACAGCTCATTAATTCCCGGTAGGCTTTGTCGACAGGGCTCCAATATTCAATATCAAACTTCTTATACGCTGGTGCACCCAGGTCTCCGGCGGCAATACGAACCAGCTGGTATGGAATTTCTAATGCTTGGCATAGTTCTTCTTCGATTTCTACGAGTTTTTCGTGCCATTTGGCACTCTCTTCTGGTTTACAAAACACGTACATTTCTAGTTTATTGAACTGGTGAACGCGATACAGTCCCCTGCTATGTTTGCCATAGGCGCCTGCTTCCATGCGGTACGCTGGGCTCAATCCGATATATAAAATCGGTAGATCTTTTTCAGCAATTATCTCATCAGCATGGTATCCAGTAATGGGGATTTCTGCCGTAGCAATAAGATTTAAATCTTCACCTTCGATTTTGTAAATCTGACGTTCTTCGCCACGTGGCAAAAAACCCGTTCCGCTAACTGTCTCAGTATTCACAAGGTGCGGCACCGTAATGGGGGTAAACCCCTTTTTTGCGGCTAGCTGCATGCCAAACTGGAACACAGCCAACTCAAGCTCGACCAGCGGTCCTTTTAGGTAGTAGAACTTGTTGCCGGCAACTTTTGCTCCGCGCTCGAAATCTATCAAACCACGGGACTCGCCCCACTCCAGGTGATCTTTTACAATATCTTTGCGCGGTTCGCCCCAATGTTTCACCGGTTTATTGGCTTCTTCACCGCCGAGAGGTGTGTCATCCGGAAAAATATTAGGCACCGCTTTGAGCAAATCATTAAATGCTGATTCAGTCTCATCCAGAGAAGCCTCAGCACGAGCAATGTCTTCCTTAATTTCCTTACCAGCTGCAATATCTTCTGGGCTCGGCTTGCCGGCTTGTTTTGCTTTGGTGGCTAACTCATTTCGCTTTTCTCGTAGTTTTTCGACGCTCTGTATAAACCCTCGACGATCCTTATCACGTTCGATAAGTTCATCTATGTCTATTTTTATACCTTTGTCTTTTGCTTTCTTTGCCACCAGGTCACGGTTTTCACGGATAAACTGTATATCTAACATACTTTCATTATACCGCTTTCATGGGTAAATGCATCTGTAATTTCGGCATTTTAAAGCGACAGAACTCCGCTTATGCTATGATGCAGCTATGCCGCACCACTCCGCACACCACCGGATTAGGATTAAAGTTAAGAAGCTCAACAAATCTCAGCAGCGTCAGCTTATCAAACGCTCCGTCTTGGCCGTGGCCATAATCGAACCCGTTATGACTATTCCCCAGATATATGAGATCTGGTATCGCAAACAAGCAATGGGGGTTTCGACCGTTACATGGTCACTGTATATTGGCGCTGCTTTCGTCTGGTTGCTGTATGGTATTCAGCTCAAAGATAAACCGCTCATTATTTCTAGCAGCTTGTGGATTGTTACCGAAGCAGCAGTTGTAGCTGGAACGCTATTTTACCGCTAACAACTTACCTACTTTGCAGATTTTTTAGATGAACTATTCCCTTTTAGGTGCGTTAGCGTAAGTTCAGTTCGTTGGCGCGCGTAGGTGCAGAATTCGCAAGGCCCTCCCATGGCGGCGGTGCCGATTTCTGGCATGTCACCTTCCATAGTTTCTTTCATCTTTAGGAGTGTTGGTTCCACCCACGTGTCGTTTCCGGTATACGGTATTACTTTAGTTCTAAATTCTACGCGATCATTAAATCCATCCAAATCTATTCTGCCATTAGTATAGACAAAATAGCCTGTATCACTGACAGCAAAGCCGTTTGCTCGGAGCAGCCACTGGTAGACTTCCATCTGCCGTTTGTAGCTTATTTGCCAATCAGAATCGATACTAACCTCTTTATCTTTTGCGGTTGCCTTATAGTCCACCACAATAAGTTCGCCTGCATCGTTGACCCAGACGTCATCAATCGCGCCAAATACGTGTAAGTTAGTTGGCTGATGTACGGTTGTGACACCAGTAAAGTTATGTCGCCATTTATCCAGATCGCTATGAGAATACGGTACGGCTTTAATTTGGTTATCAGCCATCAGAGGATGTGCTTGTTTTTTTGCACGGTAACTATCGAATTCCTTTTTTAGCAGTTCATCGATCGCTTTATTGATGTTAAACGGGGGGCTGCTTGGCCTAGTAATCTTCAGTCGGGTATCGAGCCAAAAACATCTCGGGCATTGCATAAAAAGCTCGATCTTGCTTCGAGATACTTTAAAGGGTGTTGTTTGACCCGGTTTATACGGCTGTGACCGTTCCCTCCAGTAGTTTGCCATGTTGCTCTATTGTAGCAGTTTGGTGGCCGCTACAACACTCGCTGTCTCTGCCCGTAGTGTCATTTCTCCTAAGTCGAGCTTGCCGATTTCTTGGGTTAGAAATAGTTGTTTTTCGCGATCACTCCAGCCTCCCTCAGGGCCGATCAGCACTCCGACCTCTTTGTAGTTAGGGTTCTTTGGCTTGGTTAGATCGTGCTGCTCACAAACGAACAGGGGGATTTTTGAAGTGTATTCATGGACTGCAGTCTGTAACATGAGTGGCTCCCTAATTGTTGGTATGTTACTCCTCCCACACTGTTCGGCAGCCTCAATAACGATTTTTTCAGCTCGCTCTATATTAAACCCGGTTTTCTCTGAACGTTCGGCAAGTAGTGGTACAAAATGATTTACACCCAGCTCAGTGCATTTTTGTAAAACCCAATCATTTTTGTCTTTTTTTAGCAGGCTAAAAAACAAATATATGTTTTTATTAGGATGCTTCTGTTCAAATTCGGTAATAAGCTCCAGGTGAGCTTCGTTTTTTTTGAGCTCAGTAATAACATACAAACGATCAGTTTCACCATTAAATAGCACCACTTCTTGGCCGGGCTGATAGCGGAGCACTTTATTCCACTGTGTAATGATCCTAGTATCATGCAGCCAAATGTAATGCTCAAGGCGGATTTCAGGCGAAACATAAAAACGATGAAGTCTAGACATGCTCTAATTCTAATACAGCTAAGCTTTCAATGTGCGGAGTTCGCGGGAAAAAGTTATATCCACGCAGTTCCGTTAGTGTATAAGACTCCTGTAGCAATGAAATATCGCGCGCTTGGGTTGCGGGATTACAACTGAGGTAAATGATCTTTTGTGGACGCGCCAAAAGCAGGTTCTGAACGAGAGACCTATGCAGTCCGGCCCTTGGTGGGTCAACAATTATACAAGCATCACCGGTAATCAGCTGTTCGGCTGTTTCTGAAGAAGCTTGTATTACCTCTACTTCGGTTCCTTTGGTGTTTTCTTGGGCTCTCGTAATGTTCTGGGGGTCTAATTCCACAAGTGTCTTTGCTCCCACTGCCAGTCCAATGGTCCCAACACCAGAATATAGGTCAACAATAGTAGGTTCACCTTTTACTGCTCGAGATATCTCTGTAAGAGCAGCTAAGAAAACCGGCACATTAACCTGAAAAAAGGAATTCACATCATATGTTATCGCCTTCCCGGCAATAGAGTCGGTGAGCGTTATGTCTCCGTAGTGGGAGAGTTTATTGGTAATAATGCTTGCGGGACTTTTGGGGGTAGAATAGTACACCACAATGCCTTTAGTAATACCGTCAAGCTCAGCTATTTTGGGAAACTGTTCGTCCTTTACATACAGCGCCGCCACTACTTCGCCTGCTTGATTGCACCGAACGACCACTGTTTTTAGCTGACTAGCTCTAATTCCTTTAGTGTTTAATTTTGAACAAATAATGTTTGCAATTTTGTCAATTTCTGGGCGCGCTAAGCTGCTTCCAGTGACAATCCTCTTTCCGTGGCTTCCGCGATGGAATAGTGCCAAATGCAGGCCATCATCATCACCCCAAAAGCTATACTCCATTTTGTTGCGGTAGTGCCATTGATTTTCGCCAGCGTCAAACAGAACGGTAGGCAGCTGCACCTTTTCTCTTTCGAATGATTCAGTGAGTATGTCTTTTTTTAATTCATTTTCGATTTCAAAATCCATGATTTGCCAAGGACTCGTGCTTAAGAACGCCTCGTCTTTAGGCTCGATTCGCTGCTTTGATGGCTCGGTAACCACTTCCGCAATACCCTCGGCATAATCACGTCGCTGTTTAGTTAGACGGACTTGCACCAGCTCTCCCGGTAACGAGTTCCATACAAACACTTTGCGGCCATCACGGAGTGTTCCGATCCCTTGGCCGCCATGAACGAGCTTTTCTATTCGAACTTCTTCCACATGTACTCCGTAATCTATTCAGTACCTAATTGTGTGATGATGTTGCTGATATCTTTTGGCTTTTCAGCGACAAAGTCCGGTTTATATGCTTCAATGATCCGCTTACTATTGTAGCCCCACGTAACAGAAATAATCGGTACCTTTCCCTTTCGAGCCCCCTCAATATCGCGAACTTCATCCCCAATATAGATAGTATCCGCTGCCGTGGCATGCTGGTCCCTGATAGCAACTTTAATCACGCGAGCTTTGTTAAACAATCCAACATTCCCATATACACCACTAAAGTGCCGTTCTATCCCCTCATTCTTCAGCACTTTCCGAATATTTGGCTCACTGTTTGAACTAACCACACTGAGCACGTGACCTGATTTGGTTAGCTCCTCAACAGCATCGATCATACCGGGAAATGTCTTAAGCTCATTAAGCCGCTTCCCGAGCAGCGCCTTGCCTTTTAGTAGCAGGGCCGGCAGTTTCCAAACCGGAACACCACTCTCCTTAATAATCTCTCTGGCGGACATGTCTCTAAGGTCTTCGATATCGCGTTTGGACAGCTCAATACCTCCGGTAACTTCATCGGCAATTTCCAAGACAACCGGCATACTATTGACCAGCGTACCATCAAAGTCAAAGATGATGTGTTTCATACATGACACCAGTTTACAGGAGTTATTTGTCTAGACAAACTATAATTACGGCCGAAGCGCACCAAAGAATACCTGCCAGGCTAACAGACTCTTCGCTACAAAGCTCAAAACGATGTACACCTTTTCACCGTACATGTAGTCAGCCCATTTACCGATCTTCTTATATTGTAGATACATGTTGATTGCAAAACAGTTGAATAATAAGAAGATACTTACCAGAATCCAGTATACGAATGTAGGCGGTTGCGCACCCCCGTATATACCTGAACCTGCTACATAGATAACGTACACGATCCAGGGCAAAATACCCGCAAAACACCCAACAATATAACTGAGCCAATTGATATTTTTTGCTCCGTGATTATGAACTTCCATAATAAGCCCCGTAAGATTCATTATGGCTATCAGCCCAAACATCATCAGTAAGGTAGATAGGTCGTAGATGCCGGCTATAACGGCGATGGCTACGATCATAGTGCTGGCGCTAAAGCTATATTCAATCCAACGACCCTTATTAATGCCCTTTTGAAGGTTATTTTCATAGCTGTTGCGGTATACCGTAGCAATGACGACGTGCGCGATTGCCGACATGAAGAAGAATGCTGCCACGAGATATGCCAGATTTATATCGAATAAATGACGGGTTGCGGGTGTTAATACCGGACTACCAGAGGTGCTTTGGAGTTTGTCGAGCGTTAAATAGTTGGTAGTAATCGGAAACGTTGTAGAGCCACTGAACGCAAGAACCGCTACCCCCTGTACAAAATGAAGGCCTGCCGCTATGAGGTTCCATTTACGAAGTTTTTGGAGCGTATTCACAATACTTGGTTTTTTTACTGTTTTCTTCTTGTTGGATGTTTGTACCATAATGCTTTTACTGTACCGGAGCGTATGCTATATGACAAGCTCCGCGACCGGTACGCTCGGTAAACTTTTGGTGATACGCTTCTGCTGGATAAAACGTAGTGGCTTTAGTAATTTCTGTAACGACTGGGTCGTTCCAATTCTTTTGTGCAAATTTTTTTTCTTCTTCGGCAACCGTTTTTTGTTTTTCATTGAAATAAAAGATTGCACTACGATAGCTATCCCCTACATCAGGACCCTGGCGATTTAGCTGGGTTGGGTTGTGCATTCTAAAAAACTGCTTCAGTAACGTTTCGTAGGACACCTGATTTGCATCGAACTCAACCAATACCGCTTCTGCATGCCCAGTAGAGTGAGTACAAACTTGCTCGTATGTTGGATTCTTTTTGTGTCCCCCAGTGTATCCGACAGTAGTGTTTATTACGCCCGGAACTTGATCAAAGTAATACTGCACGCCCCAGAAACAGCCGGCTGCAAAAATTGCTTTCTGTATCATTACAAGCCTCCTTACAAAGCGTATTATACGCCTCACAAAGAACGAGCCGCATGTGCGACTCGTTCCAATCGAGACCTGGGAACTGTTATTTTGTTTACTCTTCAAGTGCCCGTTTAACATCGAGCGACATTGCAATAAGTAGTGGTCCAGAAATAAGAGCATAGAGCCCTAGGAACCAAACAAATGCTACGCCGCCTGATTCTGGCTGGAACAAAAGAACAACACCTACCAAGAATGCTGCAACACCAGAAATGATCATGAGCGTACGTCCGGTTGCACTTGCAGGTTCCGCCAGTGCGGCGACAACTTCAAGCACGCCCCAGGCAATAAATAGGAAGCCTGCGACAAGCACGAACGTTGCAAACGAAACGGCTGGGTGACGCACAAAGTACACACCTACTCCAAGCTCAAGTAAACCGAGCAGTAGCGTCAGGATCCATGTGCCTCCCTTTCCGATAGACATAACACCTTGTACGATGTTAACAACTCCGACTACAAGCACGTAAGCACTCAACAGATATACGAGTGTTACGAGCGTAATGCCTGGCCAAAAAACCGCGGCCACGCCAAATAAAATCGCAGCAATACCGCGAATGGTTAATCCCCACCAATGAACAGCTAGACTGTCGTCTTGCTTTCTTGCCATAGTCCCTCCTTTTTTAGGTCTCTAAGTATATTCTTACCTATTCTTAAAAAAAGTCAAGCAAAAGCACTGTCCCCAATCGTATTCAAGTGGCGTATGATAGAGCCATGAATAGACAACAGCTCACCATCTTACTTTTTGGCATAGGAATCGTGCTACTGGGCATGTATTTCTTAGCCGGGATCCTACAAATATTAGATACAACTGGCCTTAATAACCTATGGCCGATCATCGCTATTGTCATTGGTGTTGTACTGCTCATTAGCCCGGATGGAGCCACTAAAATAGTGGGTGGCAGTCTTGCTTTCACCGGAGCACTTCTGGGCATACATAAGCTTAACCTGGTTAGTCAAAACACTAACGACGCCGCCCTTTCGCTTGTACTCATCATAGCTGGACTTGGTCTAGCGGTAGCTGCAGGGAGTTATTTTTCTAAGAAACAGCTGTAGCTATTCGCTAACAGCCACATCTTGCCAAAAGGCGATGTAGCCGCTGAAATCTTTGCCAGAACTATGCTTCACAATCTCTATTGCCGAAGCTTTTGGCTCAGGATAGCACCAGGCACTGTCCTTACTCCAGTCATCATCTTTTCCCACGTCAAAATATTGGCAGACACCCTTCCATGGGCAGGTGTATGGCGTGTCACTCTTTCGTAAATATTCCTGAGAAACGCTAGCAGGAGGGAAATACCAGTTCCCCTCAATGTAGATTAAGTCGTCTTTTTCTGCTTCGGCTATTGTGTGGCCATTCCAAGTTGCTTTCATGATTCTATTCTAATTCATGTATGCGTTTGTGGTCCAATCCAAAGTAATGGGCCATTTCATGCCACAGTGTGTGACGAACATTTTCCTTAAGTTCGTCGATATTCTGACTCTGCATAGTAAGGGGCACCTTAAATATCGTGATCTTATCAGGTAGATACGGCTGCACTCCACCTCTCGCCGGTAGCGGAACGCCCTCATAAAGACCAAGCAGAGTCTGACCGCCACGAAGTTGGAGTTTTTCTCGTTGCTCCGGAGTTGGCTCATCAGCATAGATAATCGCAACATTAGTCATTCGTTTTACGTATTCTTGTGGCAACGTATCGAGTGCATCACTGATGATTTTATCGAACTCGTCGTCTGACGGAACTTGCATGTTTACCCCTCGAGTTTTAGCCGTTTTATAAGCCAGTCACGGGGTAGCATACTCAAAAACCAGCCTGCTCGTGGCCCGGCCTCTTTGCCGATAATCGCCTGGTAAAGCGTACTAAAGAGCTGCTTCGGTTCAAGCTCGCTCGCTTCTTTGAACTCGTAAATCGCTTTGTGGAACCACTCACCGTCAGCATCGTCCGGCGCCTGGGCAATCTTGTCGGCAAGCGTACTCATGTACTGCCGTTGCGGGTCACTAAACTCCGCGGTATTGATGTTTTCTTGCAAGGAAAACTTGACCTCCTCAGGCGCCCATCGGCTCAGCCATTCATCAATGAACGTAAGTTCACGTTGCAGTGTTTCTTTTTGCTTCTTAGCAACCTCTTTATGCTCCGTCCTCTCAATAATTTTGCGTGTGTTTTCTGGGTCTTTTAGGGCTGCCTGATAGCTTGCAACTAAGTGTGAAAATGGCACATTACTCACCGTAACGTTGTCTATACCATCCGTACAAAGCGCAATTAGTTGCGTTTCGGACTTTGTCTTATCGGTTTTAGCGAGCAGTTCAGCGAATTCATCAATAAGCCGTACCACACCTCCCTCTGGGTCAAAGAAGAGTTGACGGGAGGGCGCTGCACGCAATATGAAATACCGGGCAACCTCAGGTGGCAATACGCTCACCACCTCACTCATTAAGATTCCATTGCCCTTACTTGCGCTCATCTTTTTTGTGTCGCCGGCTCTATTGATAAAGTCATAGGGAATGGGTAGCGGGGCTGGCGCCTTAAAGACTGCATCCATGATGCCTACTCCAGTATCGTAGCTACCACCCTTGGTGGCATGGTCCCGGCCAAACGGTTCAGCATCTACTTTAAGCATCCACCAGCGGGCTGGCCAATCGACGCGCCAATCAAGCTTCACGTCACCCTTGTCATAGGCAATCGTCTGCTCGGAGCCATCTTTGTCGAGATATCGCACTGTCTTTGCGGCAATATCGATGCCAACAAACGGACGCTTCTTTAAATACCCGTCTTCATTCACCTGGATTGGTGACCATTGTTCATCCAGCTTCCGTCCAGAGATTTCCTCAAGTACAGTCTTTAATTCCTTTATGTGTCCGAGCGCTACTTCAATTGCTTCGGTAAAAAACCCTTCTCGATATTTCTTGTGGGCCCACATAACATCTATTTCAATTCCCAAAGCATGGACACTCTCTAAGAAGCTCTGTACCGCATAATCGGCATACGATTTGTCCGATCCATCAGGCGCCGGCATGTCACACAGCGGCTTACCGAGGTACTGGGCGTAATCTTCTGGTAGATTGACCGGCACTTTCCTGAAACCGTCCAAGTCGTCTACAAAGTGAATGTGTCGCGCTTTGCGTCCGCGTTTTTTGAGTGTACGCACTATAGCATCACACGTTATGATCTCGCGTAAATAGCCCATATGATACGATCCGGATGGCGCGATTCCGCTCTCCACAATAATCTCGCCTTCTGGCGTACGACTAATTAATTCATCAACAATTTTATCTAACCACTGCATATCTATAGGTCTTTCTAAAAAATAAATCTGGGGTTATTGTACCCCAGATTTTGATTCATTTCACTGTTTATCTAACTGATGACGCTGATTTTGTAGATTGCTGTTTCTACTGGGGTCTTGATTTCTACTTCGTCGCCGACTTTCTTGCCGAGCAGCGCCTTACCAATGGGTGACTCGTCAGATATCTTTCCGTTGAGCGGATCCGCCTCTACGGTTCCAACAACTTGGAATTCTTTTTGTTTGTTGCCCCCATCTTTCAAAACTACCTTTGAACCCAACTGGACTTTACTATCACCTTTTGGCTTAGTAATTAGTTCGACGTTCTGCAGAATGTGTTCGATTTCAGCGATCCGGCTTTCTACCCGTTCTTGTTCTTGACGAGCAGAACTGTACTCCGCATTTTCACTCAAATCACCAAATTCACGGGCTGTTTTGATACGTTCTGCGATGGGTCCGCGCTGAGAAATTAGGTCTTTTACCTCTTCCTGTAACTCTGCCACACCCTCTTTTGTGAGATGGAACATCTTTTTCATTTTCTTATCACTCCTTCTCCGGTAATTTCGGACTTTCTCCCGTTTTTGAGAGCATTATTATAGCAAATACTGCTTTTATTCCGCTAGTGCTTTTAACCCTTCTTCAACAGTGACCAGTTTTGATTCTGACTGGTTTCTTGCCTTGATCTCGATCTTGTCACTTGCGATGGTTTTTTCGCTGACGACTAGCCGGTATGGAATCCCTAGTAGATCCGCGTCTGCAAATTTTTCACCAGGTCGTACATCTCGGTCGTCATAGAGTACTGCTATGTTTGTTTGTTGCAATGTATCATACAGTTCATCGGCGGCTTTGACAACCTCTTTTTTATCACCAATACGGGCTAAATACACCGTGGCGGGGGCAATATTTTTAGGCCACACCAATCCTTTTTCGTCACTGAAATGCTCGGCAATTACACCCATTAGGCGCGTTATTCCAATCCCAAATGACGCAAGGTAGACGGGCACTTGGTTTCCTGCTTCATCCGTGGCAAACAACCCCATATCGTCACATTTGGTGGTACCAAAATCAAATATATTTCCAACTTCTGCAGCTTTAACTTCTTCTAGTTCTTCCCGCTTCACACCCATCTTCTTAAGTGAATCGTCATCCAAAACTTCTTCGTTGATGGCAATATTTTTACCTCGATGCAAATAAATTACATCCTCTCCGGCATCTGAAATTGTTTGGAACTCATGACTATACTTTGTAAATGCACCGCCAGCGGCGTAGGTCATATAGGTAATGTCGCCCAGCCCCACCCGCTTAAATACCCGCATGTACGCATCTTTGACGGAATCGTAGTACTTCAGATGCTGTTTTTCGTCGATATGGTAACTATACATATCTTTCATGACAAACTCCCGCCCGCGCATGATGCCACTTTTTGCGCGAAGTTCGTTTCGTAGTTTGGTTTGGAACTGAAAAACAGACGCAGGAAAATCACGATAGCTAGTAAGGTAGTTCTTCATCATGGCGGTGATTGGTTCTTCGTGCGACCAACCAAACCCCACTTCTGTTCCGTTCTTAAGGACGGATTTAAACCACACGTCCACCACTTCGTCGTCCCAGCGTTTTGTTATATCCCAGGTTTCTTTGTTCTGGAGTGCGGTCATGATTATTTCCTGACCCCCAATAGACTGCATTTCTTCGCGAACTATGGTTTTGATATTTTCAAGTACTCGCAAACCGAGCGGTAGAAAAGCGTACACACCAGCCATCTCTTTATGTATAAAGCCCGCCTTAATAAGTAACTGAGCATTTTTAGCCACCTCATCGGCAGGTGCTTCTTTACGAGTTTTAGTAAATAGCTGTGACAGTCTCATAAAATGTATCCTAACGTGTTCCAGTTGTTTCGGTTATTCTGCCTTATTCTACTATGGTCGTTAGGTTTTGGCGACACCCCAGAACGCTGTAGTAGCTCCCTTGCCACCTTCCTTTTGCAGCCAGCCACCGCTTGCTCATGGGCATGCTTCTTGGCTATTTCAAGCTCTTCAGGCTCCCCCGCCACCAGCGCTTTGGCCACATCTGTTTTTAGGCCACTCATCTGGTTTGCCCTGATCATTCCTAGCATTGTTTCTAAGCCTAGTACTGAAACGCCTTCAAGCTCATCGTAGATCATAGCTTCTTCTACGGGATCGAGATAAAAACAGGCGTTAACTTCCGTTTGTAAATGTTGTAGGTCTTTTTCAAAATCCATTATGGTCTCCATATAAATACCCCTTGCGAATCACAAGGGGCGAATACTACTTTTAAATAAATATGTACGTATTTTATCGCCCCAGAGTGGGCGGTGTCGGTACATCGATTTCAAAAGTAATTTTGTAGTTCACTACTCTACATATTAGCTCATATTTATTTAAAAAGAAACAGAGCAGAAAATGCTACAAGATTCTTTATCATATGAAGCCCAATTGAAGCCCATAAGCTACCGGTTTTTTCCCTCAGGTAGATGAGAACTAGCGACAAAATAAATGTGTCGATAGCTGCAGACCAAAGCAGCGGCGCTCCACTGCCGATCTGCAAATGCGCAATGGCAAATATACCACTCGTAATCACAACCGCCCACCATAATGGCAGTTTTTTCTTGAGACCTGAGTATAGGAATCCGCGCACCAAAATCTCTTCAGCTAGTGGTGGTAGTACTACCAAACTCATAAAGACCAACGCCAATTGCCGAACGTTGTTTGCTGATTCAAAGCCAAGTTGTTGCTGCTGATCAAGATTAATGTGGGGACCGAAATGCGTAATAAGTAGAGTGGCCACGATCAACGAAGGTAAGTAAATACCAAAACCCACAAATGCATAGCCGATATCCCGTAGTTTTGGCTTAACTAAACCGATAGCCCGAACGCTCGACTTCAGTCTTTTAACAAACCACCACACCAATCCTATAGTTGCCGCCTCAATAAGCAATACGTACGCAAACTGAACAACGGTCGTGTTGGTCCAACTCGTGATGGTGGCTTGATCCCAACCGCGTATTTTGGCATAGGCTAGAAGTACGATACTTGCCAAAATCTGGGTAAAAAAGTACACCACCAAGGTGAAAGCTATCGCTACCGCTGGCCCCCAGGTTACGTAGGCCGTTTTTTTGGCGACTGGTTCGGCCAAGGGTTTATCTTCGGTCATTTAGAATATCCGTTTAATGTCGACAAAAGTAATAACTACGAACAGCAACATCAGCAAAGCAAACCCCGTGCCATGAATAACTTCTTCGAGTTTCGGTGTCAGTTTCTTTTTACTAGCTCGGAATACTAGCGTAACAAACAACCGCCCACCATCTAGAGCAGGAAATGGCAACAGATTAATCAACGCCAAGGTGAGTGATATAACGGCGAGTATAAGCAATATGAACTGGTAACCAAGAAAACTACCGTTCTTTATGAGTACAAATATGCCCACCGGACCAGAAACTTGTGCTGCTGCTTGGGAAGCGTGTCCGGTAAATAAGCCACCAATAGCGTTTCCTAAGCCCTGAAACGTGACTACGGTAAACTGCTTGATCAATCCGAGCGCCACCAAAGGAGCCGACCATGTTGAGCGCTGCAACACATACTCTGTAGGTGATACCCCGAGGTAACCTTTTGGTTCATCGGTATTTTTACTAGCAGAAACTTCCTGCTGGGAACGTAAGGTAATGAGTTTCTGTTCGGCATCGTCAGCACTATGCCTGACGATTATCTCTACCTGTTTTCCGGCAAACTCTTTGGTAACTTCCGGTAGCTGATCCTGGCTGGTAATAAACACCTTGGACTGATCCGGCAGACCGATGGCCGCAATAGTGTCCCGTGCCTTAATACCCGCAGCATCAGCCGGAGAACCCGGTTCTACGTATCCCACCAACACTTCCTGCTTAGTAACTTTAGTATCTGAAGCTACGGTAAACTGGTTATCAAGAAGACGTGGCATACCCACCACTGCCAGAAGTGTCAGAAGCACAAATGCGGTAACAAGATTCATGCCAACTCCGGCAAGTAAAATTTTGGTTTTAGCCCACAGACTTGCCGCACCGTATGTGCCCGGCGCTGTGTCGGCATCGTGTTCACCTTTCATCTTTACAAAACCGCCAAGCGGCAACCAGTTGAGCGTGTACTCCGTACCATTCTTCTTTGCGAGCACCTTAGCTCGCGGCGGGAAGCCTATACCAAATTCTTCCGCTTCAACACCGTTACGTTTTGCAACGATAAAGTGTCCGAACTCATGGACTACAACCAAACCCACAAAAAGTACTAACCCCAAAATGATAAGCAATACAGACATGACCTACCTAGTATATATGGTTTTTACTGAGCCTACCATGAGAGTTTTATGCACCAAAGCGTCGCGCCCGATGTCCGTACTCAAGTAGAGCTTTTTGTAAGTCCTCACTGGTAAAAGCTGGCCAGTTTTTATCAACAAAATATAGCTCTGAATACGCTGATCTCCACAGCATAAAACCGCTAAGACGATTTTCGCCTGATGTTCTGATAATTAGGTCAACGGCTGGCATTTCTGACGCATACATATGCTGTGAGAGCGATTCGACGGTAATCATTTTTCCTGCATCGGCCAGAGCTTGAGCGGCATCAACGATCTCTTGCTGGCCACCATAATTGAAGCACAATCCTAGCGTACCTCTGACATTATCTTTGGTTTTTTCTACGGCACGGTCAACTGCTTGCAGTACTTTACTATCAAGACCATCGCGCTGCCCAAGCATGACTAGCTTTATGCCTGCTTTATGGAAGGTATCGAGATGTTTTTCCACCGCTTTTGTAACCATACCCATTAGGTATGAAACTTCTTCTTGTGTGCGCTTCCAGTTTTCGGTTGAAAAAATGTATGCTGAGACATATTTCACCCCGCTATCAAAAGCCTCTAGCGACATATCTTTGAAAACTTCCATACCCTTCCGATGCCCTTCTAGAGTCGGGAGGCCCCGTTCCTTAGCCCATCGACGATTGCCATCAATAATAAATCCGATATGCGTTGGTAATGGTGTATCAGTCTTTGACATGTCTGTTGATTATACCTTTCTTTCCCTATCCTGTCGGCACACTCTTTTAGCGACCCGCATTAACCGCCTACACGGTCATGATTTCTGTTTCTTTGGCCTTAGCCAGTGAATCAATGGAGCTTTTTGCCTCATTCATTGCTTCATCAACCTGTTTTTCCAGGCGTTTTGCATCGTCTTCGCTTATTGCTTTGTCCTTCTTTGCCTGATCAACGACTTTTAGCGCATCGTGACGTACGTTGCGGAGAGAAACCATCGAGTCTTCAACACGAGAATTAAGTACTTTGACATATTCCCTTCGTCTCTCTTCAGTAAGCTGTGGAATCGGAATCCGTATAACTTTACCGTCGTCACTTGGGTTTAATCCTAGACTTTGATTTTCGCGGATAGCCGCAGAAATAGCCGCAATATTATTGGGATCAAAAGGTGTAATCTGTAGCAATTGGACCTCTGGAGCAGTCACATTACCAACTTGATTAAGTGGCATAGGAGTACCGTAAGCTTCGACTACGATACCGTCCAACATCCCAGGGAAAGCGCGTCCGGTTCTAACCTTTTTTGCTTCCTCCGAAAAATGATCTACGGCGGCGTTAAATTTGTTCTTGGCGTCCGTTACAATTTGTTGTGGGTTCATAGTGTCCTTGTATTGATTACTGGTTTACATTGTATCAATTTTTTACGATATCGGGGTGGCGTGCGGCAGACTACTAGTAGGGTTCGGATTCGTAGCCACAATCGTCAACGACATTGTTGTCAAAGCAGCGAACAATCGCATCTGCCTGGTCTTTCTGCAACCCAGTGGTTGTATATAGGTCGCCAACTGATATCCGGCCCCGAAGCAGCAAATTACATGCCGTTCTTAGGTATGCATAGGAAGTCCCATCGTGACTCACTTCCCGGATTACGCAATCCTCACAGGGAGAAAATGCCCCATGTCTTTCTTGAACGCTCACTGATTAGCTGATCTCGCCCAGTACCATCCGGCTAAATCGACGAACAACGATGTTCTCGCCGAGTTTGGCGTTATGCTCCTTAATATAGGCACCCATAGTCAGATCCGGGTTTTTGATGAACGGCTGATCCAGAAGGCACTTTTCGGCAAAGTGCTTCTTTACCATTCCTTCAACGATTTTATCGATCATATTTTCAGGCTTGCCATCTGCTTTGGCTTTCTCGGTGAATTCTTTTTCTACCTTTTCTCGTTCATCGGCTGGTACATCTTCTACACTGACATACTGCGGAGCAGCTGCAGCAATATGCATGGCAACGTCTTTGACAAAGTCAGTAAAGACGTCGTTCCGGGCCACAAAATCGGTTTCACAGTTAACTTCAACCAAGACACCGATACGGCCATCGTGGTTATAGTTGCCTATTACTCCGGCTCGCGCCTCGCGCTCACCGCGCTTTTCGGCCTTGGTGAGACCTTTTTTACGCATAGCTTCCAGAGCTTTATCAAAGTCACCGTTTGCTTCTTCAAGCGCCGCCTTAGCATCAGTTAGTCCGACACCTGTCAGGCTCTTTAGTCGTTTAATGTCTTCAATGTTTACTGCCATTATGCTTCTCCACCTTTCTCTTCAGTTTTGTCAGCTGGTTTTTTAGCCTTTGCTTTGCCGGCTTCAATTGCCGCCTGAACATAGCTTGTGATGAGCTGGATGGTTTTAACCGCATCATCGTTTGCGGGAATTGGATAGTCGATAAATGTTGGGTCAGTGTTGGTATCAACGACTGCCACGATTGGAATGTTGAGCTTGCGAGCTTCTCGGACGGCATTCTCTTCTTTAATGATATCAACTACAAATAGTGCGCCTGGGCGTACAGCCATTTGCTTAATACCACCATAGAGATGGTTCATGTCGTCAATTTCTTCCTGGTAGCGCTGTAACTCTAACTTATTGTATTTGTTTGCTAACGCACCTGAATCCATTTTCTGTTCAAGTTCCTGCAAGTGCTTGATGCGACCACCGATGGTGTTGACGTTGGTCAACATGCCCCCAAGCCAACGCTCAACGACAAAGGGCATATTTGTAGCGACAGCAGCTTCTTTGAGCACATCCTTTGCTTGCCGTTTGGTACCCACAAACAAAACCTGCTTACCTGCTTCAGCGGTTTGCTGAATAAAAACCAGCGCCTTGTCTAGCTCTTCTGCGGTTTTTGTAAGGTCAATGATATGACTACCGTTACGCTTACTATGAATGTACGGTGCCATCTTTGGATGCCAGCGACTGGTTTTGTGTCCAAAATGTGCGCCAGACTCCAATAATTGTTTTACGTCTACATCTACTGTAGCCATTATAGATAATCCTTTCACTTCGGATGAATGCTTGCCCATGCAGCCCTACACGGAATCTGCGATAGGAGGATTATGCACTCCCCTGCTTAATTTATGACTGAGCTATTGTAACAGATACGCCGTAGTCTTGCAACCCCTGTTAGTCATCTATTTCACTATTCTGTTTCTGTGGAGGCTGAGTGATAGGAATCGTAAAGAAGAACGTACTCCCATGATTTTCTTGTGATTGCTCCAATCCTGCTACACCACCCATTATATCGAGCAATAAGCGGACAACGTAGAGTCCCAGACCCGTCCCTTCCCCATCTCGGGACAACAAACTGGTGCCTGCCTGCTGGAACTTTCTGAACAGCAGCCCCTGATTCTCTGGCACTATTCCTTTTCCGGTATCGGCAATCCGTACCCGTACATCACGTCCTTCTGGTTTTACGCTGATAGTAATTTCACCGCGGGGCGTGAATTTAAAGGCGTTATCGACAAAAGTCTTTATGATTTGTCGTGTGCGATCTCGGTCGGCCGTGATCTCAACCTTTTCCAATGAAGAAACTATGCTGGTGTGAATATCCGGGTTTGCAGCCTTTTTAGCTGATTCGGAAACAACCTCCTTAATCAGAAGTATTAAATCAAACTGAGCTGGCTTAAGAATGACTTTTTTCTGTTCAAGCTCTGATATTTCAATTATGACGTTCACTATATCTATAAGGTGGGCACTTGAAGTCTCGATCTCGTGAAGCATCTTCAGTGCATCGTCATTGGTAATACTCGTCTTATAGACATCCATCATTAGTTCGGCGCTGCCTCTGATCTTGGTAAGCGGCGTCCGGAGTTCATGGGAAGCAATAACAAAGAACTCATCCTTAGAACGGTTCAATGCTTTTTCATCAGTTATGTCTTCAAACAACACGACTGATCCTATTACTTCATTCCGCTCAGTTACCGGAGCCACAAATACATACAAAAAGTGATCCTTGATCTGAACCTCTTTAAATTCAAAAGGCTTACGATCCACCCTTGTTTTGCTAATGGGATCAAGCAGATCCGCCCCAGCATGGAAGATCTTTTGAACAACCTCCAAGTTCCATCCTTCTGGTCGTGGCATTTTCTGCACCTCTGCGAGTTTAGTCAGTAAATCTTCTGCCGCCGGGTTCATGACGATAATTTCACCATTTTGGCCCGTCATAATATACCCTAGTTTTAAGCTGTTGATTGAAGCCGATAAGCGTGCCCTTTCTTCACTTAGCTCTTGAGTTCGTTCCCTTACCTTTTGTTCAACACTTTCTTTTTGTTCTGCAAGTTCTATTGTTTTTCTTTTAAGCTCTGTGATGTTTGCAAACACAAAAATATATCCCGCTGGACGGTGTCTTTCGTCATACACTCTGTCCAGCGAGAGCGCCACGGACACCTCTTTACCTTCTTTGTTTTTTAGGTCAATGTCTTCAATGGTACGTTTTGCTCCTGAACCACCAAGTAGATCAGTAATCTGCTGAAAAACGTCAGAATCAAACAGTAGGCTTAGGTGCTGTCCTGTAAGCGTTTTTTCTTCGTATCCACTGATCTGTTCGACGCCCTTGTTGGTAAATTCAATCTCTAGACTATTATTTACCGCAACGACCGCTTCTGATAAGTTCTCTAGAATCGTGCCCGAAAGTGCTGCCGGATTAACTTTAAATATCCCGTATCGGATAATGCCGTAACCCATGATAAATGCCATTGCCGAGGTATATGCAAACGACATCGGCGGAAACGTAAAAGGTACAGTTCCTCGCACATTAAGTCCATACAAAACAACATCGAATAATATTCCGAAAAATATCGCTACTCCGAGCGCAAAAATAAAAATTCGTAACTGTTTTTTTCGTAACGTGTTATTGGTAACAAAGTACTCTCTGGTTAGAATAATGAATGAAACGACCGCAACGACAGTTAGCCACAAGAACGACAAATTTATGTGTGTACCTGCTGCAGATTCGATACCCCAGTAATTTTGAACAGGGTCAATAGGCGTACGCACGTATATAAGATTTCCGTATCCAACAAGATATACCAATAGACCGAATGTAACCGGCAAACTAGCCCAGATAAGCGGATGACCGAGCGCCCCCTCATCGGTGGTATAACTAAGAACGAACAAAAGGAATATTATGGGTAGAGGAACCCAGAAAAAAGCAAGTAGATGCTGCCAAAAAACTGCTGTTTGTGGGTTTGCTGACCACGCCCACATAAGGTAGTCGAACACCCAGAATATACAGAGCGAGACCATGGCACTGAACCACGTTACCGAAGCGTTTTTTGCTTTTGTACGCAGAATCAATACAAATAGAGCCATTAAGCTCGCAATAGCTAGGATTAGGCCGATGGTATAGAGGTCAAATCTCATGCGGTAGCTCCCAGAAACAGGAGGGGCACTAAGAACAAAATAATAGCTGACCAGTAATATGGTAGCTATGGTAGAAATCCAAATCCCAAGACTATGCTTCATGTAATACCTACAAATTCTTATTTGCTATTATACCGCTTATGCTAGAAGATGCATAAACAAAATAGGTGAAGCATTGACCAATCTCTAACAGAGGTGTATACTGTGGCTTTGCAGTCGACTGCGGCGGCGCTCACCGCTAACCGGCTCTACACAACTAACGAGCATGAGAAATAACTATATTTTTATGAAAAAAGATCTACACCCCAAAGGCTACCGGACCGTAGTGTTCGAAGACCTAAACAACGGCACCAAGTTTATGACCCGTTCAACGGTTGCCACCGAAGAAACTATCAAGTGGGAAGACGGAAAAGAATACCCGCTAGTTAAGGTGCATATTAGCAGCGCATCTCACCCCTACTTTACCGGCGAAGAGCGCATTGTTGACATTGAAGGCCGCGTTGATAAATATAAGGCTCGCGCTGAAGCGGCAGCTAAAGCCCGCGATGCTCGCATGAAAGCTGCAGCTAAAACTCGCGTAAAAGCCGAAAAAGAAGAAACTGCTCAGACAGAAAAATAACTACATACTGAATTAAAACTGCCGTGTATCTTTATTCCGGCAGTTTTTTTATACTAGAGGAATACTATGGAAGCAAAAGGAGCAGAACTACGCAAAGAATATGATGAGCTGCAAAGAAAATTGCAGGATCCGGCTATTTTTAGTTCCAAAGAATACCCTCGCCTCGCCAAGCGCCAAAGCGAGCTGGAACAAATCATACAGTTATTTGATGACCTTGAGGTATGGGAAAACCTCAAAGTAGAGTCGGAAGAAATGATGACTGTAAAGCATGAACAAACGAAAGTAGAAGCTGAAAAAGACCTTGCTTCAGCGAACGAAGCGATTAGTAGAATAAATGAGCGTTTAACAGAGGCCCTAACCCCTAAAGACCCAAATGATGAACGTGATTGCATCATAGAAATCCGTGCTGCTGCCGGAGGCGACGAATCCAGTCTTTTTGCGGGAGAACTGTACCGCATGTATGCTCGCCTGGCAGAACGCCGAGGCTTCAAACTGGAGCTCATGAGCGAAAGTCCCAATGAAGTAGGCGGGTTTAAGGAAATCGTATTCGGGATTTCAGGTTCCGACGCCTATCGCACCTTTAAATTTGAAGCAGGCGTGCATCGAGTACAGCGCATACCTGCAACCGAATCACAGGGTCGAGTGCACACCAGTACCGTCACCGTAGCCGTCATGCCTGAAGCCGAGGAAACAGATATCGAAATAAACCCCAACGACCTTCGCGTGGACGTTTTTAGAAGCGGTGGCCACGGTGGTCAATCAGTTAACACCACCGATTCAGCGGTGCGCATCACCCACCTTCCTACCGGTATGGTCGTAACAAACCAAGATGAAAAATCACAGATAAAAAATAAAGATAAGGCCATGGGAATACTACGTTCACGCCTGCTCCAGCAAAAGATTGAAGAAGAGCACCAGCAGCTGAGTGAGACCCGTAGAAAACTTATTGGATCAGGTGACCGAAGCGAAAAAATCCGTACCTACAACTTCCCACAGGACAGGATTACTGACCACCGTATCGGCTATTCCCGCAGCAACATTCCGGCTGCTTTGGCAGGCGATATTGATGACATCATAGAGAAACTGCATGATTATGAGCGTGAACTCATATCCCATGACAGTTAATGAATGGCTAAAAGCCGCTACAAAAAAACTGCAAAAAGCTAATATTGGAACCGCGCGTTTAGATTGTCTGGTGCTTATTGAGGACTGTTTGCGCACAGATCGTGCTCATTTACTTGCCCATCCAGAAACTAAACTGACCGTTGAACAAACAAACATACTTAACGAGCAGCTGGCAAAACGATCCAAGCACATTCCCCTAGCCTACATTCGAGGAAAAACGGAGTTTTACGGCCGTGAATTTAGTGTCTCTGAAGCCGTACTAGAGCCTCGCCCAGAGACGGAAACAATGGTGAACCTTGCCCTATCACTACCAAAAGATGCCCTCAAAACCATTGTTGATGTCGGTACTGGGTCGGGTGCGATCGCCATCACAATGGCCTTGGAGCTTGGAGTCGTACAGGTTGTAGCGACCGATATTGACCCGGCTTGCCTAGTAATTGCACGCAAAAACTGCGTTACCCACAAAGCTACGGTGGATGTAAAACAAGCCGATCTCATAGATTCAGTTACCATCCCTCCCGGTACATCCATCCTTGCCAATCTACCCTATGTGCCAGATCATTTCACCGTAAACCAAGCAGCCCTCCAAGAACCACGACTCGCCATCTTTGGCGGTCCTGACGGTTTGGATTTATATCGCAAACTTTTCAGCCAAATCAGCAAGCAAAACCACAAACCACGCTACGTACTTTGTGAGTCTTTACCCTTTCAACATGAGGCACTTACCCAGGTCGCCCATGCTAGTGGGTATGAACTACAAGAAGACGTCGACTTTATCCAGGTTTTCTCACAACCCGCTACGTAGCATCTCATTTGTAGTCAACAATACGTCAGTACTTTTATCCGGATTTTTTATGAACTGGGTGCTGCTTCCAGCATTACCGTTACGGTTATGGTTTTTCCGTCACGTATGATGGTAAGCGTTGCTTTTTGGCCGACCTCATAGCGTCCCAATATGGAGGACAAACTATTGGTTTCGTTTATCTCAGTATTGTCGACTTTAGTTATGATGTCCTTCTCTTTTAGGCCGGCTTTCTCTGCGGGACTGCCCGAAATTATGCTAGTAGGTATTCCACCGCTAGACGGCGGGATGTATGCACCACGTTTAACCGGCAGGTTGTACTGGTAGGCGTAATCGTCTGTAATTGGTATATAGCGCACTCCTAAATACGGTCGCTGCAGCTTACCAGTCTTCAGTACGCTTTGAATCAGCCCCTGAACATCATTGATCGGAATAGCAAAACCAATGTTCTGAGCATTTCCTGCAACAGCGGTATTGATTCCGATAACTTGTCCACTAGTATTTACCAACGGACCGCCAGAGTTTCCTTCATTAATCGCCGCGTCTGTTTGAAATAGGTTCTGAAGCGTTTCGGTTCCGCCTTGCCCAGACGAACTCCCAGCCTCAACACTGCGGCCGTAGCCAGATATTATTCCGGTAGTAACTGTATTCTGGAACTGTCCCAGTGCATTACCAATCGCCACCACTTTATCTCCAACCTGCATACTACTGGAATTGCCTAGCGTTACTGCTTGTAGCTTTTTACCCTTTGTGTCTTTTATTTTCAAAAAGGCGATATCGAGAGGATCACTTTCGCTCGTACGTCCAATAACCTCCACATTGTCAAGTGTTGTACCGTCCGAAAGCGTAATACTTACGCTCGTAGTACCGGCTGGTACTACATGCCGATTTGTAACAACTATTCCGTCCGTACTTACGATAAAACCGGTTCCGGCGCTTTCTTGCTGTGCGGCGCCCCCAAACCCAAAGTACCCGCCAAACACGTCCTGCGTAGAATTACTACTCGTTACGTTCACAGAAACAACACTCGGGCCAACCTCTTTTGCGATCTTACTTATTAACTGGCTCTCTGAAGTAATTACTTTTTGCGTAGTACTAGAGCTTAAGCTCGAACTGCTGCCATTATGTGCTTCTGAACCATACCAACCGCCTAGAAAACCGAAGGTTGAACTGAGTATGATTAGCGCTGCAGCACTCACAAGCTTCATTCGTTGCGCCGGAGTTAGTGAAGGTGCTGACATACCAGACGTGCTCTGGTCGTTTTTTCGCTTAGCTGGACCCTTAGACTCTACCGTTTCGCTAGGTTTTTCCTCTAATGACTGCGTTTTACCAGTACCCTTATCTGTAGCCATATATCCTCCTAGCTGTTAGTGCCTAGCGTTATACTATATAGTTTTATCACCCCAGTCTGAGAGCACAATGAGAATTACAATAATAGCCGACATAATAAATAAAATCTGCCGCCGGTAAAATACCGAGAGTCGATCGGTTTCATCCAGGTAGTACAGCGTACCGAGCCCAAAACTAATAACCGAGATCATTAAGGTCGGTTGAGCAATCGCTCCGGTGCTTGGATAAAACAGCAGCCAGTGCGACAAAATCCATACCATTGCCGCACCAAAATAGCCCCATAGGTACGACAAAAACCGAGTAAGTGGCTCATCAAAACTCGCAAAAAAGTGTCGTGCTGCCAAATAACATATCCACCACGCCGCAGCTACAAGATAAATGGTAGATGCATCACCAAACCGTAGAAACAGTGCCGTTAAGCCAACAAATTGCCCAATTAATGCCTGGGTAGCCACCGCTAGTACCGACGAATTCGGCTTAATTAACAGTAGCCATACACCGTACAGCACCGCCCAAATTAGCTGCATGAACTGAGATCCGCTCTGTACCATAAATACGAGGAAGGAAACCCCCACGATAATATCGATAGCATTCGCTCGTATGTTTGCCGGCCAATGCCTTGGCTTAACCGCAAACATGCGCCACTTACTCACTAGTATCAACACTAGTGCCATCTGCGCAAAGTTTATGCGCACCATAACGAACACCAAAATAGGTAAAAGGAATGTCAGTACTAAGTGAACGACATTGGCTAAGCCCTTCTTGGGCTTTATCTTGTTAGTTATTCGCCTCATTCTGTCCCAGTATTATAACAAAGTCTACGTTATAATTCTTGGCTTGCGCAAAAGTGCTCGTGTCGGTGGTGCTGGTTACATTAAAGGTTTTGTTTAGGTAATTGTTTGTGGCTGTCTTTTGGCTACTGAGGGCAATTACTGTAGTTTGGGCACGGCTTGATGTATTAGAAACGGTCTTAACATCAATGCCGGCACTTGTAAGCTGCTTCCCTGTTTTGGTCGCCAACCCGTCTACTCCACTACCGTTCAATACAACTACTGAAGCTCCCTCCCGAACAACCGGATCATTACTTATGAGTCGCTTAATATACAGCTGGATATCCGAGAAATCTGTTTTGCCAGCAGAAGGTATGACCACGCTTTGATTTCCAATCATGCCAGTTGTTACCATATGAACATTTTCATCTGCCAAACCGATCGATTTAATGTTTTGGTTTGGTATCTCTTTGCCAATTTCGTACAATCTCCTGATTTCATTCGTCTGGAAATCGGTTTTAACATTATTACCAACCGCATCCATGAGGCTAGCAATCTTTGCTGGATTACTCAGAACGCCCAGTGATAGTGCTTTATCCTTCAGAGCCAACAGCATTTCTCTCTGGTGTTCGGTTCGATCAAAATCACCCTTTGTTATTCCATAACAGACCGTGTCACACCGTGCTCGCGCAAGATTGAGGGCGGTTTGACCATCAAGATGATGCACCCCGTTACTAAGTTTGAGCGGGCCCCCATCCTCTTTACCGATGTTTCCGTCATACAAACCACGCTGGTCATCTGTCTTTATGGTGACATCTATACCACCTACGGCATTTACTGCATCTCTGAACGCCGTGTAGTTAATCTTGGAATAGTAATTGAAATCAATTCCGAGATTTTCATGAATTACCTTCTGTAAGAGACCAATTCCACCATCAGGATATCCGTTTTCACGGAACTTAATCTCTTCACCACACTCATACACTGCATTTATTTTTCCTTGATACCCAAGTGAGCAGTCGGTTGTTTCATAGTTTACCCAGAGGTCACGTGGAACACTCATCATGAATGCATTATGATTGACCGTATCAATGCTGATTATCATGATCGAATCGGTAAGTGAAGCGCCACTGTGACCCGGATCATCTTCCGAGGTACCGACTAGCAATATATTTACACGGCCACGATCCTCACCCTTCAGTTTCGTAGAATTAAACAGCCCAAAAACATTCCCCTGGAAAACTTTGCCGGTATTACGAACAAACTTCCACCCCAAAAATCCACCAATGAGAAGGCTCAAAATTAGTAGAGCAATGAGTATTCGCTTCGTAATTTTATAGCGTAGTGACCGAGGTTTCTTGTCCTTTTTGTCCTTTTTACGTCCAAATAATCGGCGTTTTTTGGGCTTTGGCGTGTCTACAACCGATCCTCGCCTACCAAAAGGCGGGTTCTGGGCGGGTATAGCGACACTTCCTTCTCCAGCAGAACTTGCAGAAAGAACTGTCTTACTTGCAGGGTGAAACCCATCTTGTTTACTAAAATCCCCAATCGTCTGGTTTGCTTCTCTAGAAAAGTTTTCCCGTCGTCGGAAATCTACACGATTAGCATGGGGGGTGATCGTAGAAGACCGCTTACGCCCACTCATAACTCCGTCTATTGATACACCCTTTGCCGGGCGCTTTGGTCTTCTAAAATTATCCATAATGCGTGGATTCCAGTATATCGTTGATTGCGCTTCACGTAAACATTTGCGGTATGGTTTTTCCGCCAAATAGTTCTACCTATATAGTCTGAGAAACACCTGTAGATAGCGTACTAATGGCGGCTATTTCTATGGCATAAGCAGAATTTTTAGCGTATAGTGAGGATTTGAGTATGAATGAACAACCCGAACATGAATCGCCTACTGGCCACATGAACTCAAGTAGTCATGACGGCCTGAAAAGCGTACTCTCTACAATTCTACTACTCGCACTAGCGCCCCTAATCGCCTGGATGTTAGTTCTATTCGTGTTTCAATCGTACGAAGTTGACGGCCCAAGCATGCAAACTACTCTGTTCAATCACGACCGTCTTATAGTATTGAAACTGCCGCGTACATGGGCCAAAATTACGAACAAAGCATATATTCCAAACCGCGGTGATATCATAATTTTCAATCGCCACGGTGCAACAAATTATGAAGACGGTACGGATAAGCAGCTCATAAAACGCGTGATTGGCCTACCAGGAGATCGCGTCGTAGTTAAAGATGACGTTGTTACGGTTTACAACCAGCAACACCCTGATGGCTTTAATCCAGACAAGACATTACCGTACGGCTCAGTTATTGAGAACACACCAGGTACTGTCGATATCACAGTTCCTAATAACGAAATATTCGTACTGGGCGATAATCGTACCAATTCACTCGATTCACGGTATTTCGGTACTGTACCGGCTAAAGATATAGTCGGCAAGCTTGGCTTACGGATCTATCCTTTTAGCAAAACAAAAGTTTACTAGCTTAATTATTTTGCGACCTTAGAAAGCTTGCGTATGAGCCTGTTCAGCTCTGTGTTTGTTTTAAATGCTATTTCTAATTTTCCGCCATTTGCAGTTCTACGGATAGTTACAGGTGTGTGTAGTTTTTTGCTCAGCTTTTCTGTTTCAGGAGTAGTTTTCTCCAACTGCTGTTGAGCTTTCTTAGTACTCTTTGCGCCTTTTTTTGTGGCGGTAGCAAACTGCTCAGCCTGGCGAACAGACCAGTGATTCTTAATAATAAAGTTTAGTAGTTCAGTCTGTTTCTCAGGATGGTCTTTTAGAGAAAGTATGGCCCGAGCGTGACCTTCCGTAATTGTTCCAGCTTGCAAGGCTGCGCGCGCATCGTCCGGCAAATTAAGCAAACGTACCGTATTCTGAATGGTCACATTGGCTTTACCCAGGCGTTTAGCGATTTCTTCATAGGCAATACTGAATTGGTCGTGAAGGCGCTGAATCGACACAGCCTGTTCAAGTGGCGATAAATCTACGCGCTGGACGTTTTCAACCAGAGCAATTTCAAGCTGCTCCAGTTCCTCCATGGTTCTAATAATTGCTGGTATATGCGTAAGTCCGGCTTTTTGAGCTGCTCGCCAACGCCGTTCACCGGCAACAATCCCAAACTTTCCGTCCTCAATTGTCCGGACTACTACTGGCTGCAGTACACCGTGCTGTTTTATTGATAGCGACAGCTCATGTAGCGCTGCTTCATCAAATTCAGTACGCGGCTGCGATTTGTTCGGCAGAATATCAGAAATGAGTAATTTTTGTACTCGGTCTTTCTCATCTTCTAACAGAGATGAGTCAAAGTTTTGCGGGATTAATGTATCAAATCCTCGGCCTAATCCTTTGGTTGGTTTTTTTGTTGCCATAGTGGTTACTTTCCTGTTATTTTAATCTTTCTTGAATTTCTTTAGTTAGGGCTTTGTATGCCCTTGCGCCTTTTGACCACTTGTCATGATCGGATATCGGCTTACCATAGCTCGGCGCTTCGGCAAGCCGTACATTTCTGGGAACAACGGTTTTAAAAACTTTGTTCGTAAAGTGCTTTTTGACTTCATCCAGTACTTGGTCGGATAAACTGGTTCGTGAGTCATACATCGTCATAACAACTCCCAGTATTTCCAAACGTGGATTCAAACTTTGCTTTACTCGCTGCACTACATTTAGCAACTGTCCCAAACCTTCGAGTGCATAGTATTCCGCTTGGACTGGAATTAAAACTTTATCAGCAGCGGTTAATGCGTTTACCGTTAATAAACCGAGCGATGGCGGACAGTCAATGATCACAAAATCGTAATCCGCATTAGCCAGTCCTCTCTGTAACGCTTTTTCTCGTTCGAGCTCAGAAACAAGCTCTACTTCGGCGGCAGCCAAATTTGCATTGGTCGGTAGGACGTATAAGTTACTAACTTGTGTTTCTAAAACCAACGTCGCAAAATGTTGATTCCCGAGCAGTACCGCATATGTTCCGTTTTCTGCTGCATTTTTATCTATGCCAAGACCACTTGTAGCATTTCCTTGTGGATCAAGATCTACTAACAAAACAGACTTACCGCTCTTCGCCAGATACGCGGCGACATTGATGGCAGTAGTTGTTTTGCCTACCCCACCTTTTTGATTCAGAACTGCAATGGTATGTGCCATTTTTGTTGTCTAACCCTCTTCTCTACTAATGTTAATCCTACCATTATTTACCATAAGAGTAAACTAGTCCTTCGCCCTATTCCCACCTACTCAACAGAGGTAACTAGCCGGATAATACTAGTTATGCTTTACTGCATGATTTGATAGTAGAAAACGTATGTCTTAGCCGCAGTTGGCGCGTTTGCACTAACCGTAAACGTGCTCGTGTCAGAAGTGCCAACGTAGTACTGAGCGCTCGCACTGTCTGCATTTGCAGGAGTCAGTAATACATTCGGAGCCTTGCCGTATACTTTGGCAAAGGTTACCTTGGCAAGTTCGCCAGGTGTAACATTTGCTCCCGTGGTTATTACGATTTTTCCTGATGTGTCATTGCCGGTAATGTCTACGACCCCGTTCGTGCCGGTATTAGCACCAAGTACGGCCACCGTAGAACCACTAGCATTTCCTGTGATAATGTGGCCATTTACCGCTAGAGTTCCGTTGAATGTTGCTGAACCGTTTACTGTTATTGAAGCAAGGGTAGCATTTCCGGTAACCGTTAAGGACGTCAGAGTTGTTGCTCCCGATACGTTCAAGCCGGCAAATGATGCGTTGCTGCCTGTAGTGACTGCATTCGCAATGCTCTGCTGGAGATTATTAATCTGTTTTTGCTGCTCTTGAATAGCTGCAACCGCATACGGCAAAATACCTATCTTGTTTAGCGTAAGGTTGCCATCGGCGTTTGTGGTTACGAGTTCGGGCAGAACTTGCTGTACCGCCTGCGCTATAAATCCATCCACCTGCTGACCATTTGGATTTGTCAGCCAGTTAAATGTCACACCCTCCAAATGGTTAATTTTACTCAGTGCATCTGTGGTACTTATTGCCGTAATATTGGTCTTTAGCCGCTGGTCAGACACACAAGTCCAGCCACCCCCCGTAGTATCAACCACACATGTCCCGCTCGCTCCTGTAAATGCTGCTGGTGTGTCACTACTGCTATCATTTGCGTGAAACACATACGACGGCGAAGTCGTGCCAATCCCTACTCGACCGTTTGTTGTATCCACATTCAATAGGGTCGTTCCAGAGACATTCTGTACCTGGAAAGCAGTAGTAGAATTGGCTGTGTTCTTGGCGGTTACCGCCCCACCATCCGCTACCGTAAAGACGTCAGTGGCAGCATCTTGTAATTTCAAAATTGCTCCGGCGGACGTGTGGTTATTAACAGTTAGTGTCGTGTTCGATCCAGAACTTAATCCAGTAATAGAGGCGTAGCCAGATTGCACTGTGAACGTATTGCCAGACAGCACCGCAGTATTCCCACCAAAGTAGTTGTTGCCTCCGTTCAGGGTAACATTATTTGTTGAATTTCCTATAGTAGTTGCTGCACTTCCAGAAGTATTGATGCTCGTTGTTCCGGTAAGCGCTGCTCCTCCAGAACTCACTGTCAGGGCCGCTTGGCTTGTGATTCCCCCCACTACCATTAACGCATCATCTGTTTTGAGCGTGTTAGCAGCTGATCGGTACAGATTGGTATCTCGGGAAGAACCAAAGGCAATACCGGCTGCAGCGGTGGTATTGTTGGCATTGCTGCTCAGCCAGAGGGTTTGGGTGTCGGCTGCACCGACTGCAATGCCGTAGTCAGTGGTGCCTTTGGTTTGGGCATCAACTAGGATACCGTAGTTAGTGGTAATGGTGCCGGCGCCACTTGCAGGCTGGACACGCACACCGTAGGCAGTGGTAATGGTGCCTCCGTTCACGGTTACCAGATTGTCAGAAGCGATCCCGTTCGTTACCGTACTTCCACTCGTTGACTCGGTTATGGAGTTTGTGCTGCCGACCAGCGTCGTAATACTACCTGTCGTAAGGCCAAATGCCTGGTTGTATGCAGCGCCAACCGTTCCGGTAAAGTTCTGACTACCGCCAAAGAAAGCTGTATTTTGAATGCCGTAGCTGACACTGACATTGGTAGAAGACGGGGTTAAGGCAAGGCTGTTATATATACCGAATGAACCGTTTACGGTTTCAGTGGAAGTAGTGTAGTTATCAATACCGGCCGTACAGTTAGCGTAGCCGAGCAGCGTACCACACTGACTAAGGGTACCGACGTTACTGCTGCCAACCTGTAGTTTATCCTGCACCTCTAACGTGCCGTCTAGCCTTGCCGCTCCTGAATCAACCCACAGGGCATAGGTGTCGGCACCTGCAACGTAGATACCGTAATCGTTGGTACCCTTTGTAAGGTTGTCGACATACACACCGTACTGCGTGGTAATCGAACCTGATCCGGTAGCATTCTCGACTTCCAGTCCGCGGCGATCCGTTATGGTTACACCGCTACCCGCTGACAAGGCCGCACCGAATGAAGTGTGAGTGTTGGCGGTAAGTGTCCCGCCATTAATGGTATTGTACAAACCCGGATCCAAAAATGCGGTTCGGTCAGTAGAAAATGCTGCACCGTCAGCTTGAAGAGTGGCTGCGGCATAGAATGCGGTTTGGTGTGGCATGCTCGTTGCCACACCATTCGGATTCTTCAGAGTGGATGATTCCTCGAATGAACGGCCGCCAGACAGTACAAAAGGAACGCTGTAGATTACCGTTGGGTCAAACACCACACCTTTGTAGATACCACTATTGCTAACTGTTAGCGTGGCGCCGCCGCCAATTTCTACCTGCGATTCAAAGACTGCAAGTGTGTCTATAGCCTGGTTGTTGGTGACGAGCTTAACAGGGTCTTGCAGAGTGATGAATCCTTTGGTGCTATTGGATGTTGAGCTGAGCGTTAGACCAGCACTTGCCGCAGTACCCCCGGTGATTGTAAGACCAGATGAAGATCCTTGGATGTCTCCGCCCGAGACAGTTAGATCGCCGGTTAATGTGGCGTTTCCAGAGGTGTCAAGCGTCAGCCGAGTCGTTCCAGCGGTTTCAAACTGTAAATTATATGAGTCATTGGTGCCCAAAATCGCATCCGCACCGAAGGAATTACCGCCTTGCACAAAAGCTGCGCCAGTGCCGGTGGATGCAAGATTTATGGTAGTACTCCCACCTAAAGCTACTGACCCTCCCCCTATTAGTCCTGTGCCGGCATTCACTGTCAAAGCACCTGAGCCGGTCAAGTAACTGTTTGCAATAGTGTCACCTTGATACGTGACGTTTTGTAGGATTCTCCCAGAAGTTAACACCTGCGTGCCGCCTACATATAAACCACCTGTTAAAATATTTACATCACCGGCTGCTGAAACTTGCAGACGATCTACTCCTGCAGTCCTAAATTTTAGATCGTATGCGTCGTTCGTTCCTAATGTTGCGGTTGTACCAAAACTATTTCCGCCCTGAATAAAGTAGCTTCCGAGCGTAGTGTTAATCTGTCCGAGGGTAGCAAACTCGTTGGTATTAACGGCGTCACCACCGATTACGCGGCCAGAGAAGCGACCGACGATGCCAGAGCCATTAGACACATCAAGATTATAAATTGGGGTCGTGGTTCCTATTCCTACATTTCCACCATTTTTTAGGAATAGCTGATTTGCAGTACTAAGATCAGCGCTACGAGCAAGTACTATACCATCATCGGCGTATCGTAAGCCGATGCCGCCCCACCGCGCTGTGCCATCAAAATCCGATCCTAGATAGAGGTATGCGTTTTGAGTATCGTCTGTTGTTATGTACTGAGTCGTTGTACCTGTTGTGGAGTGGACATGCAACCTCGCCGTAGGGGTGGTCGTGCCGATCCCAAAGTTATACCCGCTATCGATATAAGAATTTCCAGTTGTACTTAATTTAATATCCATAACATTTGCAAGGGCATCGTACACCCCAAAATATTGGTCGGTATCATTTCCACCGATAGCGGCTACTGGTTGAAAACCATCAGCACTGCTTCTGCTCCACCGGAAGTTTGTTCCCCAGGCTCCGGAATAGTTATTTTGGTAGTAAGTTCCCGTAATAACAGCGCTGTAAACGCTTAGATTATTATTCAAGTAAAGCGGCCGTGTATAGGTGTTATTACTAGTCCATGGGTCGGTATATGTTCCAGTATTAGTCGAAGTAATAAGTGAAGCATCCGCTCCTAGATAAATATGTCCACCCACTGTCAATGTTCCCCCGACAGTCGCATTATTAGTCACACTCAATCCTGTACCAGCAGCGCTGGCGGTAACAAGACCAGTGAACGTTGTGTCCACCGGAGATGATATAGATGAGCTACTAGAAGTTGAGGTAGTCGCATCTGACGATTTTTTGACCGGCTTTACGAACACGAGCACGGAAATAAGCATAATTGCCACAATCACCACCGCAACGATAACAGCGATCACCAAACCTTTATTACTGTTTTTATTTGGCGTGGTGGGCGCCGGAGGAGTTGGCGGTAGTGGCA